>NZ_JBIRGO010000019.1:0-164806 GCF_044328065.1 Streptomyces sp. NPDC017993 | reverse complement strand
CCCCGATCTTCGACCTCGTCGACTACGGCATCGTCGGCGACCTCTTCGAGGTCGTCCCGACCCTCACCGAAGAGGTCAAGACCCGCAAGGGCTGATCGCGCAAGCCCGTAGGCGAGGGGTGTTTCTGAGGCAACTCACGGAGAACACTGGCACGTTGGTGGCGCCTGCAGCGACTCCCAGGCCGTGACCGCCGCGACTACGCCGCCGTGCCCCGAGGACATGGGGCACGGCGGCTGCATTCTTGCCGACCATCAGGGGAAGCTCCTATGCCGGCGACCAGTCGGCCACGCAAGTGATCGCCGACGCCGCTGGTCCGCGGTTGTGGCGGGGCCTCGAATGCCCTGCCCGCACACACCTTGGCGTCGGCGTCGGCATCGACGAGACCGGTGATCAACTCCGTAGGCCGGCTGGCCGGGCGGGCGGGTTTGGCGCCGTAAGCGCATGACCGGCGCCGGGCAGAACGCGCCCTGCATCCCCCTGTCTTGGGCAGCAGGCGCTCCTCTGAGGGGTGACACCTTCGCCGATCACATCGCGGTCATGCATGAGCGTAAGCACGCCTCAATGTGAGGCCGCGCCCGCGATGCTGGGCAAGACGCCGCAAGCAACTCGCCCGAGTAGGCGGCGTCAGCCGGCGGGACCCGGCAGTGCGGGCGGCTCAGGTGTGGGCGGTGCGGCGGTCGGGAGTGAGGAGATAAGCGATCGCCATGTCGCTGAGTTCGTCCGCGTACTGCCGCCTGGCTGCTTCGCCGGTGGCGGGGTCGGGGCGCACGGAGTTGTGGAAACAGGCGCCCAGGACGGCGCGGGCCGCGGTGTCCAGCGCAGCTTCCGGGTTGGAGCGCCGGATCTGGTCGGTGTAGGGGTTTGCGGCTTCGAGCACGAGGCGGTGGATTTCAGTGATGGTGCGAGCCCCGCGGTCCAGAGACGTGGTCCCCCGTGCGCGCAGCAGCTCGGGGAAGAGGTTGCTGCTGTCGGCGAAGGACTGCAGCAGGGCGTGCGCGTAGGCATCCATGACGCCGGAGAGCGACGGCTCGGCCGTGCGCAGTTGTCCGTCGCTCCGTCACCGGGTTTCGTGATCCAGAAGCAGCACCTATCGATGCCCCTGCGGCAACTCGACGCGGCTGCGGGGTGCGGCCGCGCCGGTCGACGGTTCGCCGTCCCGCGGCACCGCCGTGGAGGCGCGTACCACCAACTTCGGGTCCAGCACCGCCTCCTGCGGCTCCACCCCCTGCCCTTCCAGCCGTTCGACGACGAAGCGCACCGCGCGTTCGGCGAGCAGAGCCGGGTCCTGACGGACCGTCGTGAGGCCGACGGGCATGAGGTGGGACAGGTGGCTGTCGTCGTAGCCGACGATCGAGATGTCGCCCGGTACCTCGATTCCGGCCCGGGTGAATGTCATCAACAGGCCCAACGCGCAACGGTCGTTGCTCGCCAGGACCGCCGTCGGCAGGCTACTCTCCGCCAGTAGCAGACGGGCTGCCGCGATGCCCGCATCCTCGGTGTGCCGACCGGGAAGGACGCGGGTTTCGTCGGCGAGGCCGTGTCGGCGCATCGCGGCGCGGTAGGCGCGGCGGCGTTCGGCCGAGCCCGGGTCGCGGCCGCCGTCGACATGGACGATCCGGCGATGGCCGAGTCCGACGAGGTGAGCCATGGCCTCGCGCACCCCTTTGCCCTCTGCGGTGTGCACATTGTCGATGCGGGCGCCCTCGATACGACGGCCGATGGACGCGGCGACCGTGCGTTGCCCTAGTGCGTCGAGGTAGGCGGGGTCCGAGGCCGGGCCGAGCAGGATCAGTGCCTCGCAGCGGTGGCTGAGCAGCGCCTCGACTGCCTTCTGCTCGGAGCGGCCGGGCGCGTTGGCGGACAACAGCACGTCATAGCCGAGCCGTTCGGCTTCCGGGTAGATGGCCTCGACGAGGTCGGCATCGAAGGGCTGGTGCACGGTGAGCAGCACGCCGAGTGTCCGGCTGCGGCCGCGGGCGAGCAGCCGGGCAGCGTTGTCGGGGCGGTAGCCGAGCTCGTCCGCGATGCGCAGCACGCGCTCGCGGGTTTCCTGGCTCGCGCCCGGCCGGTCGCGGAAGACGATGGAGACCAGGGCCCTGGACACCCCTGCCTTCTCCGCGACGTCGGACATCGTGGGGCGCCGTTCGCCCGCTGCATCCACCTGTGCCCCCATCCTCCCGAGCTGCGACACGCAGGAAATCGCCGCGCAACAACCTATTGACATGACATTTGGACGACGGCAATCATACAGCCACTAGAGCGCGCTAGTAGAGCGCGACAGTCACTGTCAGCCCCCATGGATGCCCTGGCCGAGGCCACGGGTGTCCGAGGAGCGAAGGGACATAGATGTCGGTCCGTACCCGCACCCACCCGGCCGAACGCGGCCTCTCCGGCACCCGACACCCGAACAACCGGTAGGAGCTGGCCATGGACGTCAGGGACGACGAGATGGCACACACCGCACCACCCGCCCGCACGGGAGACACACCGCGCCACGTGACGCGCCGCCTGCGGGTCATCACCGTCATCGCCACCTTCGGCGGACTGCTCTTCGGCTACGACACCGGGGTCATCAACGGCGCACTGCCGTACATGAGGGATGACCTCGGCCTCAGCCCCCTCACGGAGGGCCTGGTCACCAGCTCCCTCCTGCTGGGGGCCGCCCTGGGGGCGGTCGTCGGCGGAAAGCTCTCGGACGCCCGCGGCCGGCGCCGGAACATCCTGCTCCTCGCCGTGCTGTTCTTCCTGGGTGCGCTGGGCGCCACGCTCGCGCCCGGCACCGCGGTGATGATCGCGGCGCGCTTCGTGCTCGGCCTCGCGGTGGGCGGCGCGTCGGTGACCGTGCCGGTGTATCTCGCCGAGATCTCACCGGCGGAGCGCCGAGGCGCACTCGTCACCCGCAACGAACTCATGATCGTCAGCGGGCAGTTGCTGGCGTTCACGTCGAACGCGGTCATCGCCCATCTCGGCGGCGAGTCCGGCGGCGTCTGGCGCTGGATGCTGGTGATCGCGACGGTGCCCGCCGTGGTGCTCTGGTTCGGCATGCTGGTGATGCCGGAGAGCCCCCGCTGGCTGGCCGCACAGGGCCGCTTCAACGACGCCTTCGAGGTGCTGAAGCAGGTCAGGTCCACGCAGCGGGCCGAGGCCGAACTGAGCGAGGTCTCCGCGCTCGCCGTCAGGGACGAGCAGGAGAAGCTGGGGGGCTGGAAGGACCTCAGGGCCACCCCGTGGCTCCGCCGGCTGATGTGGGTGGGCTTCGGTATCGCCGTCGTACAGCAGATCACCGGCGTCAACACGATCATGTATTACGGCACCCAGATCCTCACCGACGCCGGTTTCGCTTCGGAAGGCGCGCTGACCGCGAACATCGCCAACGGCGTGATCTCCGTGCTGGCCACCTTCGCCGGCATCTGGCTGCTCGGCCGCGTCAACCGCCGCCCGATGCTGATGACCGGCCAGATCGGCACGACCTGCGCCCTGTTGCTGATCGGCGTCTTCTCGTACGTGATGCCGGCCGGCGACGGACGCGCCTTCGCCGTGCTCGCCATGACCGTCACCTTCCTCGCCTTCCAGCAGGGCGCGATCTCGCCGGTCACCTGGCTCATGCTCTCGGAGATCTTCCCGACGCGGATGCGGGCCCTCGGCATGGGCATCGCAGCCGTGGTGCTCTGGCTGACCAACTTCGCGATCGGCCTCGCCTTCCCCTCGCTGGTCTCCGGAGTCGGCATCTCCAACACCTTCTTCGTCTTCGTGGCGCTCGGCCTCCTGGCCATCGCCTTCGTGAAGCGGTACGTGCCCGAGACCAGGGGCCGCTCCCTGGAAGCCCTCGAAACGGAACTCCGCGACCGCTTTTCCTGAATTTCCTCCCGGGCCCACGGGCTCGAAGAACCGCAGAAAGGAATCCCATGACTGTGCGCGTAGGGGTCATAGGCGCCGGCTGGATCGGACAGGACCACATCCGCCGCCTCACCCACGTCATCACGGGCGCCGAGGTCGTCGCGGTCACCGACATCGACACCGCCCGCGCCGAGGAGGCGGCGGCCGCTGCCGGCGCCCGCGCCGTGCCCACCGGAGCCGAGCTGATCGCGTTGCCCGAGGTCGACGCGGTCGTGGTCACCTCGTGGGGGCCGACGCACGCCGAGCACGTGCTGGGCGCCGTCGCCGCGGGCAAGCCCGTCTTCTGCGAGAAGCCGCTGGCCACCAGCGCCGAGGACTGTCTGGAGATCGTCGAGGCCGAGATGGCGCACGGCCGTCGGCTCGTCCAGGTCGGCTTCATGCGCCGCTACGACGCGGGCTACCGCCAGATGAAGGAGGTCCTCGGCACCGGGGAGATCGGCGCCCCGCTCATGGTGCACTGCGCCCACCGCAACCCGACCGTCCCCGAGTCCTACACCTCCCGGATGGCCGCGCTGGACACCGCGGTGCACGAGATCGACGTGCTGCGCTGGCTGCTGGACGACGAGATCGTCTCGGTCCAGGTGCTCACCCCGCGTGCCACCGGCAACCGGCACCCGCACCTGAAGGACCCGCAGATCATGCTCTTCGAGACCGCGGCCGGTGTGCGTATCGACCTGGAGGTCTTCGTCAACTGCCGGTACGGCTACGACATCCAGTGCGAGGCCGTCGGCGAGACCGGCGTGGTGCGGCTGCCCGACCCGGCCGCGGTCGGTGTGCGCAGCGCCGCCCGGCACAGCACGGCGGTACTCCAGGACTGGCAGGGCCGCTTCACGGACGCCTTCGACGAGGAGTTCCGGGAGTGGATCGCCGCCGTGCAGGCGGGAACCGGGCCCACCGGCCCGTCCGCGTGGGACGGCTACGCCGCGACCGTCATCACCAACACGACCGTCGAGGCGCTGGAATCGGGCCGGATCGTCGATGTCCACCTGAAGGACCGGCCCGCCTTTCACACCACCGGAGACGCCCGATGAAGATCGCCCTCGACCCGTACATGTTCCGTGCGCTGCCGATCGACGAGATGGTGCGCACCGTCGCCGAACTGGGCTACTCCTACATCGAGTTGTCGCCGCGCGACGACTTCATGCCCTTCTTCCTGCACCCGCGCGCGGACGACGCTCGGATCGGGGAGCTGAAGACGGCACTGCGGACGCACGGTGTGCAGCTGGCGAGCGTGCTGCCCCTCTACAAGTGGTCCTCGCCCGACGAGACCGAGCGGCAGGCCGCCGTCCGGTACTGGAAGCGGATGATCGAGATCGCCGCGGACCTCGGCTGCCCGCTGATGAACTCGGAGTTCAACGGGCGCCCGGAGCAGGCGGCGGCGAGCGAGGCCGCGTTCTGGCGGTCCCTGGAGGAGCTGTTGCCGCTCTTCGAACGCGAGGGCATCGCCCTCAACCTCGAAGCGCACCCGGACGACTTCTGCGAGGAGAACCGCCCGGCGGTCGACCTGGTCCGCGCGATCAACAAGCCCTGGGTGAACTACCTCTACTGCGCCCCGCACTCCTTCCATCTCTCGGGTGCGGACCCGGCGGCGGACATCGCGGCGATGATGCGCTACGCCGGGGACAAGCTCCAACACGTACACATCGCGGACTCCTTCAACCACAAGGGCTCGTCCGGCCTGCGCTACATCCTCAACCCTCCCGGCACGGCCGCCCGTATCCATCAGCACCTGGACATCGGACAGGGCGAGGTCGACTGGGACGCCTTCTTCGGCACGCTGCGCGAGCTGGACTTCGACGGCGTCGCGACGGCCTGCGTCTTCGCCTGGGAGGAACGCGCCCGCGAGTCCTCCGCCTTCATGCTCGACCGGATCACCAAGGAATTGGCGCGATGAAACTGAGCGTCTGGACCGCCGTTCTGCACGACCTCCCCTCGAAGGGGCACTGTCGGCCATCGCCTCGCCCAGGCTGACCGGCGCCGAGATCAATGCGGGCGGCTTCCTGCCGATCCCGCACCTGCCGGTCGAATAGCTGCTGTCCGGTGCACTGTCCCCCAAGGCATATCTGAAGCCGTTCGCCGAGTCCGGCATCGAGCTCACCGGGATCGACGTCAACGGCGACCCGGTGGCCGGTCCAGCGCACGCCGCCGACCTGCGGCCGCGCCATCCAGGTCGCGGGACTGCTCGGCATCCGCCGTGTGGTGCGCGGGCTGGCCGCGCCCGTGCTGCGCAAGGCACTGCTGACGTAGGACAGATACGAGTAGCGGCCGGCCGCAGCCGGCGAGCGGACGACAAGCACGTTGGCCACGCGCACCGCTCGGAACGTCTGTACGCGAGGGCCGGGCTACGCTCTGCGACGTGGCCGTGGCCGTGGCCGGTGCAGAGTGGGGGTATGACCTTCCGGCGACGCCTCGCGGATCTGTGGCAGCCATGGCAACCAGGTCACGCGCTGTTGGCGATCCCTCTCGGACTGATCGTTGTGAATTCGGTTGTCGACGTGCTGGCCCCAGGCGACATCCATCTAGGGCCCCTGCTGATCGTCGCCCCCGCAATCACTCCCGGGTTGGCCGGCCCCCGGATGGCCGGACTGGTCGGCGCGCTCGCCGTGGCGGCCCAGGCGATCATCGGAGTCCTGCGTGACCGGGACGAACTGTTCTCGACCAACCACCAGGCCCACCCGACCACGCCAACTGAGCAGCCTCACGATGTGAGGCCCCGACACCTTGGAGACGCGCGACACGACTTGACTGGCGCTTGAAAGAGATGAGGCCCTGACCGGCCTCGCCTTCGTCCTTCTCGTCGTCGTGTGGCCCACTCGTGTGCGGGGGAACCCGGCGCGCTCATCACGAGCGGACTGATCCGCCGTCGGCACGTCCACACCGACCGACTGCAGTATCGCGCCACCGATCCCCGAACAACGCTTCGCAGCGGACACGCGGTCAAGCCCACGACGAGGCACCTCCGCAGCGGCCCGGCTGCAGGGCGGAGGAGAACCACGAGACCCATCACTTCAGGAGGGCGCGCCAGCGGTCGGCCGACTCCGTCATGTCCAGGACGACCCGCTCCAAGAACGTCCCTCCCCTGGCCAGCCGCCGGCCCACGGGGCTGTCGATCCCGAACGCCTCCGCCGCCGCCATCGAGGCCCGCACCGCCGCAAGCGTCTGCCGCGAGCTGATCACGATCGAGTGGTACCAGGCCTCGTCATCGATCACGTAGATGTCGCGCCGTCGCTGCGGATCGCGCTCGCGCCGGACATAGCCGTGCTGGACCAGGTAGTTCGTGGCCACGGAGACGGAGGCGGGGCTGACCTTCAGCCTCCGGGTCAGCTCGGCCGCGGTGCGCCTGCCGTGCTCGGACAGCAGCAGGTCGACGTGCACGCGCGCTGTCATTCTCGGCATCCCCGACCCGACCGCCATCTCGATGATCTCCTCTCCCGTCGCGCCTCCCGGTGGTCCGGCCGCGCGCGGGGGTGCCGGTGTGCCACGCCGCGCCCGCCGGCCGGTCGCCTGCTGCGCCTGCTGAGGCTGGTAACCGCCGGGGCCGCCGTTGCGTCCGACCTCCCGGCTGATCGTCGAGGTCGGACGGTCGAGTCGCCTCGCGATCTCGGCGTAGGAGAGCGCGCCGGCGAGTCCGGCCGCGATGCGCCGGCGGTCCTGCTGGGTCAACCGTCCTCCTGGCATGTCGTCAGTATTGCCTTCGCCGCCATTCATTGCAACGCAGCATTGCATTCGAGCCCAGCGTCATTGCATCAATTTGTGGCTATCCACCTGGGCATATGACTTTCAACTGATTGACAGTCATTCTGAATGCAACGTAGCTTTCGAGCATTCCCAAACACGTAATATCGCGAGAAGAGGAATGGCCATGGGGGAATCCCTTCACACCGTCACGACGATGCCGACGGCGCGTCAGCCCGGCTGCCCCTTCGACCCGCCGACAGAGCTGATCGACGCCCGCCGGCACGCCCCCCTCAGCCGCTACACCTTCCCCGGCGGAAAACCGGGCTGGCTGATCACCGGATATGACCTGGTCCGCTCGGTCCTGGCCGACTCGCGGTTCAGCTCACGCAAGGAGCTCATGCTCCACCCGACCATCGACTATGGCGACATCCAGTCCCCTCCGGCGCCGCCCGGCGAGTTCCTCCTCATGGACGAGCCCCAGCACAGCCGCTATCGAAAACCGCTGATGGGCAAGTTCACCGTACGGCGGATGCGACTGCTCACCGAACGCATCGAGCAGATCACCGCCGACCACCTGGACGCCATGGAGGAGGCCGGGCCGCCGGCGGACCTGGTGACCGCGTTCGCCAAGCCCATCCCCGCCATCATGATCTGCGAGCTGCTGGGGGTGCCGTACCAGGACCGGGGCTCCTTCCAGGAGCAGGTCGACTCGTTCATGAACGGGGAGACAAGCGACGAGGACCTGATGGCGGCCTACACCGGGACCCAGGACTACCTCGCGCAGCTGGTGGCCGCCAAGCGTGCGAACCCCACCGATGACGTGCTCAGCGACCTCACCGGCAGCGATCTGACCGACGAGGAACTGAAGGGGATCAGCCTGATTCTGCTCGCGGCCGGTCTCGACACCACCGCGAACATGCTGGCTCTCGGCACCTTCGCGCTACTGCGGCATCCGGAGCAACTGGCCGCGCTGCGCGCCGATCCCGCGCTCGCCGACCGGGCCGTGGAGGAGCTGCTGCGGTATCTGAGCGTCGCCAAGACGTTCATGAGGACGGCGCTGGAAGACGTCGAACTCGGCGGCCGGACCATCAAGGCCGGCTCGCCGGTGATCCTGTCGTACAACACCGCCAACCGTGACCCCGAACGCTTCGCCGATCCCCACGCGCTCAACCTTCAGAGGCAGGGCGGCGGGCACCTGGCCTTCGGCCACGGCATCCACCAGTGCCTGGGGCAGCAGCTGGCCCGCGTCGAGATGCGGGTCGCGTTCCCCGCACTGGTCAACCGCTTCCCCACGCTGCGCCTTGCCGTACCGGCTGAAGAGGTCGCCCTGCGCCCGGAGGTCGCGGACATCTACGGGGTGAAGAGCCTCCCGGTCACCTGGGACGTGTGACCACGAGCGAGTGACGGGTCACCGGCGTGCCTCCCCACGCATCGCTCCGGGTGGGCAACTCACTGCGGTGGACTTGCCGCCACGTCGCGTGCCCGGAGCGTTCAGAGGTGGTGAGCCCCGCCGACGGATCTGACGCATCTGCCAGTCGGCGGCTTGCCGGAAGAGCTGGCTCCGGACGTGATAGGCGGGCAGGAGCGAGCAGCCACAGTGCGAGCCATCCGGAACCCCGTCGGCCGAGAAAGGCCGGTGAGCCCTTCACCGGCACAGCCGTCCGGGTCACACTCGGTTCGTGAGGAGCCCGGCTCTGCTCAGCCTCGGCACCATCGCCCAGCAGGGTGCTTCGTTCGAACACAGACTGCCGACTCCGACCCACAAGAGCGCCATGTCCGCTCTGCGTGGATATCCTGCGAAGTGTGATCAAGCCTGGACGGCTACGCCTCCGTCGTCGCCTCGGCCGGAGGCCACTCATTCTGCTGTCTCCGGTGATCCTGACCGTTGTCATCGCCAGCCTGGCGTACGTCACTCCCCCAGAAGTGGCGTTCAGCCGGCTCCTGCCCGCGGCGCCGGCCCTCGCCGCCGCCATGTGGCCCGTGCTCCCCACCGTCCTGCTGGGGACGGTGTGCCTTCTTCTCATGATCGGCCTCAGCCTCGTGTTCCCCGGCCTGGGGACATGGTGGACTGCGGCGGGGATCGTCGCGGTCACCGTGGCCGCCGCGTACGGAAGTCATATCCGGCTCCAGCGGGAGCAGACCCTGCTCCAGGTCCGGCTCGTCGCCGACGCGGCGCAGCAGGTGGTCCTGAGCCCGATGCCGCGCCGCTTCGGGGGCGTCGAGATCGAGGCGCTGTATCTCGCGGCCGCGGCGGAGGCCAGTATCGGCGGCGACTTCTACGAGGTGGTCGACACGAAGTACGGGGTCCGCCTGCTCATCGGCGATGTCCGGGGCAAGGGGCTGCCGGCTGTGGGCACGGCCGCGGCGATGGTCAACGCCTTTCGGGAGGCAGCCTACGACGAGGCGGACCTGGTCAAAATCGCCCGTCGCCTGGAAGCCAGCAGTACCCGTTACAACGCCGCCTTTCCCACCGAGGGCGTGATGGAGCGCTTCGCCACCGCCCTTCTCGCCGAGATCCCCCACGGCGGCGGCAGCATCGGAATCCTCAACTGCGGACATCCTCCGCCGCTGCTCCTGAACCGCGGTGAAATCCGCGCCCTGGAGCCCACCGTTCCCTCACCGCTTCTCAACCTCGCGGAGCTGATCGGTGATCACTACAGCATCGACACCTTCGACTTCGCCGCCGGCGACCTGCTGCTCTTCTATACCGACGGTGTCGCCGAGGCCCGCGACCGCGACGGCGAGTTCTTCTCGGTGCCGGCCTGGTTGCGTCGACAGCCCCAGGGGCACCCCGGCGAACTGCTCAACGCTCTGCACCATGACCTGCTCCGCTACAGCAAAGGGCGCCTCGACGACGACATCGCCGCCCTCGCCGTGCGCTTGGACGCCCCTACGGAGCCGCTTGCCGGTCGGAGGGATCAGCCCGCTTAGCCTGCATCCAGGCCCGCCCGTAGGTCGGACGCGGCGCCGGCCGACCTCCAGGCAGCGATCCCAGCTGGTGACTGCGCTGGTGAGGCCCATGCCTGTCGAAGGGACGGGCGCTGTCGCGCCGAAAGGGTGCCCCGCACGTAGGCGGGCGGCGAGGCACCCTGTCGATCCGGTTGGAGAGTCAGTTCCCCTCGGTTTCGAAGGTACGCAGCAAATCGGCAGCGACGCTCACCGCAATTGTCGCGGGTTCCTTGCCGGCGATGTCGACCAGCCCGATCGGGGTCTTGATCCGATCGATGGTGGCGTCGCCGTGACCGCCCTCGGTGGCGAGGCGTTTGCGGAACCGCACCCACTTGGCCGCCGACCCGATCAGCCCGAGGGAGCCGAGGTGGGTTGTGCGCAAGGCGGCGTCGCACAGCGCGGCGTCCTCGGCGTGATCATGGGTCATGATCAGGATGTGGGTGCCGGGCGGCAACTTCTCCAGCACCTCCTCGGGCAGCAGCGGCGTGTGATGCACGTGCACCTGCGCCACCGCGTCCGCCAGCACGTCGAGCCGCTCCTCGGTGAGGACGTCGGAGCGGGTGTCGATCAGATGGAGGTCGAGGTCCTGACGTGCCAGGATGCGCGCCAGTTCCAGCCCGACGTGCCCGACGCCGAAAATCGCCACCGCCCGTACCACCGGCAGCGGTTCGAGCAGTACCGAGACCGTGCCGCCGCAGCACTGCACACCATGCTGGTTGGTCACCTTGTCGTTCAGGGTGAAATCAATCAGCTCCGGCTCCGGCTTTGACACGGCGATCATCTCCCGGGCCCGATCGATCGCGACGGCCTCGACATTGCCGCCACCGATCGAGCCCCACGTCTCGGTCTGCCCCACCACCAGTTTCGCTCCGGCGTCGCGCGGGGCATGACCGCGCACGGTCGCGACGGTCACCAGCACGCCGGACTCCCGGCGTGCTCGCAACCGTGCGACCGCGGCGATCCACGCCATGTCAGGCACCGCTCAACGCTTCTGCGTCGGTTCGGATCCTGCCGTTGGCGGCGTGCCCGTTTCCGGTGTGGCCGGTGGTGGCAGACCCGTTACCGGCGTGACCGTTCGGGGAGGCATCGCCCTGGCGAACCGCCTGGATCGCCCAGTACACCGCCTCCGGCGTTGCGGGCGAGGCCAACTCGACGCTGACCCCGCTCGGCCCGAACGCGGCGGCCGCCTGCCGCAACGCTTCTCGCACCGAGAACGCCAGCATCAGAGGAGGCTCACCCACCGCCTTGGACCCGTACACCGCGCCCGCCTCGGTGGCGTTCTCCAGCAGCGTGACGTTGAATTCCTCGGGCATCTCCGAAAAGCTCGGCAGCTTGTAGGTGCTGGCGGCCTGGGTCAGCAGCCGGCCACGGTTCGGGCCGTCCGTGGCGTCCCAGCGCATGTCCTCAAGCGTCAGCCAGCCCGCGCCCTGCACGAAACCGCCCTCCACCTGACCGATGTCGATCATCGGGGACAGGCTGTCGCCGACATCGTGCACGATGTCCACCCGCCGGATGCGGTACGCGCCGGTGAAGCCGTCCACCTCCACCTCTGCCGCGGCGGCGCCGTGGGAGAAGTACTTGAACGGCGAACCCCTGAACGTCTTCGCGTCCCAGTGCAGACCCTCGGTCCGGTAGAAACCGGCCGCCGACAACTGAACTCGCTGGAAGTACGCGGTGCGCACAAGGTCGTCCCAGGCCAGCTCCTTTTCGCTGCCCAGGGTGCGCGCGACGCCCTCGACGATGCGCACGTCCGAGGCATGCGAACCCAGTTGGGTGGCGGCCACCCCCAGCAGCCGCTCGCGCAACTGCTCGCAGGCGTTCTTCACCGCCGCACCGTTGAGATCCGCCCCGGCGCTGGCTGCGGTGGCAGAGGTGTTGGGGACCTTGTCGGTTCGCGTCGGGGCCAGCCGCACCTTGTGCAGCGGGATGCCCAAGCTGGTCGCGGCCACCTGCAGCATCTTGGTGTGCAAGCCCTGGCCCATCTCGGTGCCGCCGTGGTTGATCAGGACGGAGCCGTCCTTGTAGATCAGCACCAGCGCGCCGCCCTGGTTGAAGGCGGTGAGGTTGAACGAGATGCCGAACTTGATGCCGGTGATCGCGAGCGCCCGCTTGGTGTGCGGGTGCGCGGCGTTGAAGGCGGCGATCTCGCACTTGCGATCGGCGATGCCGGCGTTGTCCTGAACCTTCTGCCAGACGGCGGAGATCCGCTCGTGCTGGGCGACCGGCTGTCCGTACGGCGTCGACTGACCCTGCTGATAGAAGTTGCGCTCCCGCAGCTCCATCGGATCCAGGCCGAGCAGCGGCGCGCACCGGCCCATGATGTCCTCGATCACCAGCATGCCCTGCGGTCCGCCGAAGCCGCGGAAGGCGGTGTTGGAGACCTTGTTGGTCTTGGCGATACGACCGGCGATGCGCGCGTTGGGGATCCAGTAGGTGTTGTCGATGTGGCACAGCGCGCGGGCCACCACCGGCTCGGAGAGGTCCAGGCTCCAGCCGCCGTCCGCGGTCAGGGTGGCGTCCAGGGCCCGGATCCGGCCGTCGGCGTCGAAGCCGATCTTCCAGGTGGCGTGGAAACCGTGCCGCTTGCCGGACATGGTCAGATCCTGCGTCCGGTTGAGCCGCAGCCGGACCGGCCGACCGGTCAGCTTGGCGCCGAGCGCGGCGATGGCCGCGAATCCGTGCGGCTGCATCTCCTTGCCGCCGAAGCCACCGCCCATCCGCAGACACTGCACGGTCACTTCGTGGCTGTGCAGACCGAGCACATGCGCGACGATTTCCTGGGTCTCCGAAGGATGCTGGGTGCTGCTCTGGACGAACACCTGCTCGGCCTCGTCGAGATGGGCCAGCGCCGCGTGCGTCTCGAGGTAGAAGTGTTCCTGGTCGGAGAACTGGAACTCGCCGGTGAACACGTGCGCGGAGTCGGCGAGGCCGGCGTCGACGTCGCCGGTCAGCATCACGGGCCGAGCGCCGTGAAAGCTGTCGGCCGCGATCGCGTCCTGCAGCGTGACCAAGGAGGGCTGTTCGTCGAGTTCCACCTCGACGGCCGCCGCACCGAGCCGGGCCGCCTCCAGGGTCTCGCCGAGCACCCAGGCGACCGCGTGGCCGTGGAACATGACCTCGTCGGGGAACAGCGGCTCGTCGTGCTTCATCCCGGCATCGTTGACGCCGGGCACGTCGGCACCGGTCAGCACGCGGACCACGCCCGGCACGGCGAGCGCGGGCTCGGTGCGCAGCGCGGTGATCCTGCCGTGGGCCTTCATGACCTGGACCGGGTGGGCGTGCAGCACGTCCTTGGTGCGATGGACCAGGTCGTCGGTGTAGAGCGCGGTGCCGGTGACGTGCAGGGTGGCACTCTCGTGCGGCATCGAGACGCCGACGACAGGCTTTTCGGGGCGCTCGGACAAATGACTCATGACGACACCGCCTCATTGGTTTGCGCGTACAGCTTCAGCAGGCTCTGGCCGAGCATCGCGGAGCGGTATTCGGCGCTGGCGCGATGGTCGTTCATCGGTGTGCCCTCGACCTGCAGCACCCGGGCAGCGGCCTCGATCGTCTCCGCCGCCCACGGCTTGCCCTCCAGGGCCGCCTCGGTGGCGAGGGAGCGGATCGGGGTGGCGGCCACGCCGCCCAGGCCGATCCGTGCCTTGCGGACGATCCCGTCCTCGATGTCGAGCGCGAAAGCGACTGCCACGCTGGAGATGTCGTCGAAGCGCCGCTTGGCGATCTTGTGGAAGGCCACGACCGGCGACAGCGGCAGCGGGACGCGCACCGTGCGGATCAGCTCGCCGGGACGGAGCACGCTCTGCCGGTAGCCGGTGAAGTATTCCGCCAGCGGGACCTCGCGCTCACCGTCGGCGTCGGCGAGCACCACCGACGCCTCCAGCGCGAGCAGCGCCGGCGGGCTGTCACCGATGGGCGAGCCGGTTCCCAGGTTGCCCCCGAGGGTCGCACCGTTGCGGATGAGTCGGGATGCGAACTGCGGGAACAGCTCTGCCAGCAGCGGGACGCCGCCGTCGAGGCGGCGTTCGATCTCGGTGAGCGTCAGCGCCGCCCCGATCTCGATGTAGTCGGATTCGACGCGCAGCTCCCGCAATTCGGGCAGCCGGTCGATGGCGACCACGCAATCCGCCCGCCGGGAACGGATGTTCACCTCGACGCCCCAGTCGGTGGAGCCGGCGAGCACCACGGCGTCGGGCCGCTCGCGCAGCAACTGCACTGTTTCGGCCAGGGTGCTCTTCCGCAGGAACGCGCTGCCCTCCTGGGTGTATTCGGTGGCGACCGGTGCGGGCGGGGACTGCTCGCGACGCTGCGCCAGCGGGTCCTCGTCGGTGGGCGTACCAACGGCGAACGCGGCGTCGCGGATCGGGCGATAGCCGGTGCAGCGGCACAGGTTTCCGCTCAGCGCGTGCAGATCGAAACCGTTCGGACCGTGCTCGGCGTCGGTGCTGTCGGCCGAGTCCGCGTGCGCGCAGCGGTTGGGCCGGTAGTACTCGGCGGCCATGCTGCAGATGAACCCCGGCGTGCAGTAGCCGCATTGGGAACCGCCGCGGACCGCCATCTCCTCCTGCACCGGGTGCAGGGTGGGCGGCCTGCCGGGTTCGCCGGCAGTGGCGAGACCTTCGGAGGTAATGATCTCCTGACCGTCGAGCGCCGCGACCGGGACCAGGCAGGCGTTGACCGCCACCCAGTCGGTGGGCTTGTTCACCCCGGGTCGGGCCACCAGGACCGAACAGGCGCCGCATTCACCCTCGGCGCAGCCCTCCTTGGTGCCGGTGAGGCCGCGCTCCCGCAGAAAATCCAGCGCTGTGGTGTGGGGCGCAGCCGGTGAAATCGGTGCTTCTTTCCCGTTGACCGTGATCCGCGCCTCTACCATGACAGGCCTTCATTTCGGTGCGCGATCGGTCGATTCATCATGTTCGCCAATTTCAGGCAGCTTTCTGTGTTCAGACGCGCCACGTGAGAGGAATGGGCGCAGAAAGGCACGTAACAGCGACGTGCGGGAAGGTGGTGACGGGAAACCCGGAAGTGCCACGAACGGGCACATCAGAACGGCGTGCTCAGCAGCCGTGCGCGATGCGACCCGGAACCCAGACCGTGCACTGGGCGAGGCGACCAAGATCAGAGCTGGTGTACATCCGCTGGTCGCCTCCTTTCGGTCGTGGTGGGTCGACGACTACCGCAAATTAGTTGCTGGGGCCACAGGGGTCAAGAGGCTGACCTCGCACAGCGTCCTTGCCGGCCGGCTACCGCCGCCTGCATCGTCGACGCGCTCGCCGAGGGCCGACCGGTGAAACCGGCACCGCCACCCGAAGATCACGGGGCGTACGCTCATCATCATGGTTGAGCATCGAATGGTTGACGTGAACGGCGTTCGGCTGCACATCGCCGAGCAGGGCGACGGCCCCCTGGTGGTGCTGCTGCACGGCTTCCCCGAGTCATGGCACTCCTGGCACCACCAGATCGGTCCCCTGGCCGATGCGGGCTTCCGAGTGGTCGCCCCCGACCAGCGTGGATACGGACGCAGCGACCATCCCGAAGACGTCGACGCCTACAGCATCCTCCACCTGGTCGGCGATGTCGTCGGACTGATCCAGGCCCTTGGCGAGGAGAAGGCGTATGTCGTCGGACACGACTGGGGCGCCCCGGTCGCCTGGCACACCGCGCTGCTGCGACCGGACATGGTGCTCGGGGTGGCCGGCCTGAGCGTGCCACCCCCCTTCCGGGGGACGCAGCCTCCGCTGGCCGCCATGGACAAGAAGTTCGGCGGCCGCTTCTACTGGAACTACTTCAACCGCCCCGGTGTCGCCGACGCCGAGTTCGCGAGGGACGTACGCACCACCCTGCGGAAGTTCTTCTACGCGGCTTCCGGCTCCGCTCCGCACACCGGCGAGGTCAAGCAGCCGCTGATCGAGCCCGGGCAGGGCTGGCTCGATGCCATGCCGGACCCCGAGGTACTGCCGGACTGGTTCACCGAGGACGATCTCGACGCCCTCACCGAGAGTTTCTCCCAGGGGTTCACCGGGGCCCTCAACTGGTACCGCAACCTCGACCGCAACTGGGAACTGACCGCTCCATGGCACGGCGCCGTCGTCACCCGGCCCGCCCTGTACATCTACGGCGACCGCGACCTCGTCCCCGCCTTCCCCGGCACACCCGAACTCATCGAGCGCCTCCCCGACCTCATGCCCAACCTCTGGCGCAAGCCCCTCAAACTCGCCGGCTGCGGGCACTGGACTCAGCAGGAACGCCCGGAAGAGGTGAACACGGCGCTCATCGAATTCCTCAGGGCCTGTGCCTGAGCCTGGCCTGGCGTGACCTGCCGATGGTCGAACCTGGCAGGTGAAATGGTGACGGGGGTGTTCTCGTGGCCATCGGTCAAGAGGGCTTCCTCGTTCCGGGAACGAGGAAGCCCCGCTGTCGTTCTATGAAGAGGAGGCAGCGGAGAGGGCGAACCCCCTGTAGCCGCTTCGGGCCACGGCGTCGCACTCCTCCCGGTACCGGTCCAGCCCGCCCGCGTAGGCCAGGAAGACGTGGGGTTTGCCCGGTACGTTCGCTCCCCTGTACCAAGATGCCGCGGCCGGATAGAGCGTCCGGGCGGCGAACTCCGCCACCCGGACACCCCAGTCCGCCTCGGCCCCTGGAATGGCGTCGATCTCCGTGAGGCGGTTACTCCGAAGATGGTCGATGCAGTCAGTGATCCACTCCACCTGCTGTTCCAGGGACACCGCGATGTTGCTGAGTACGGACGGGCTGAGAGGCCCGAGGACGGTGAAGAGGTTGGGGAAGCCGGCCGAGACGAGCCCCAGGTAGTTCCGTGGGCCGTCCGCCCATTTGTCCCGGAGCGTCGCGCCGCCCTTGCCGACGATGTCGATGGCGAGCTGGGAGCCGGTCAGGGCGTCGAATCCGGTGGCGAACACAATCGCGTCGAAGTCGTGCTCCCCGTCCGAGGTCCGGATGCCCCGGGACGTGATCGTCTCGATCGGGGTGGTACGCAAGTCCACCAGCGTGACGTGCGGCCGGTTGTAGGTGGCGTAGTAGCCGGTGTCCAGGCAGGGACGCTTGGTCGCGAAGGGGAACGTGCGGGGGGAGAGCCGTTCCGCTGTCGCCGGATCGGAGACGATAGACCGGATCTTGGACCGGACGAACTCGGCCACGGTCTCGTTGGCCGTCTCGTCGGTCAGGATGTCGGTGTAGGTGCGCAGCAGTCCGCTCAACAGGCCCGAACCCCAGGCAGCCTCGTAGGCGGCCGTGCGCTCCGCCTCGTCCGCCTCCAGGGCCGAACCGGTCGGCGGCTCGAAGACGGTCCCGCCCCGGGACAGCCGCTGGGCCTGCCGGAACTCCGGGTATCGGGCCTTGAGTTCCGCGATTTCGGTGGCTCGGAGCGGGCGGTTGTGGGCCGGCAGCGCGTAGGCCGGGGTGCGTTGGAAGACGGTGAGGGAGGCCGCCTCCTCGGCTATGACGGGGATGGCCTGGACGCCTGAGCATCCGGTGCCGATCACGGCGACCCGCTTGCCGGCGAAGGAGACGTCCTCGCGCGGCCAGCGGGCGGTGTGGTAGGTGGCGCCTGCGAAATCGTCACTGCCGGGGATCCCGGGGTCCTTGGGCACGGACATACAGCCCGACGCCAGCACGATGAACCGGGCGGTGACGGTCCGTCCGGTGTCCGTGGAGACCTGCCAGACGTGGCCCGCCTCGTCGTACACGGCGCGGGTGACCCGGGTGCGCAGCATCACGTCCCTGCGCAGGTCGAACCGGTCGGCGACGTGGTGGATGTAGCGCAGGATCTCCGGCTGGGACGCATAGCGCTCGCTCCACTCCCATTCCTGGTCCAGTTCCGGGGAGAAGGAGTAGGAGTACGACATGCTCTCGACGTCGCAGCGGGCGCCTGGGTACCGGTTCCAGTACCAGGTGCCGCCGACGTCCTCACCGGCTTCGAAGACCACCGTCGTCAGGCCGAGTTCACGCAGCCGGTGGAGCTGGTAGAGGCCGGAGAGCCCCGCCCCGACGACGACGGCGTCGACCGGGCGGGCGGCGGAAGGCGGGACGGGGGTGGTGTCCATCGGGTTCTCCTGTCTCCTCGCACGCGGCACGCGGCCGCGTGGTGTGCGGGGCGCGTACGGGCGTCGTGCGGAGGCCGGGCGAAGGCGTGGGCGAGTAGGGCGTAGGAACAGCGTCGGCATCCTGCTGAACTTCCGGTGGGACGAAAGTCCGTACCGTCCAACGGCCGCGGTTCCGAGCCGGTTCCCCCCTCCGTCCGCCCCGCCGGCCCGCACCCGCCCGGCCGGCTCGCCTTCCTCGCCCCCCGGCGCCCACACTCGCGAGTGCCCGCCCTGGCTCAGGTCTCGCAGCGCCGCGCCCACTTGGTAGCCGCCGTGGTGAGGTTCGCGGTGGGACCAGGGCGGTGATGTCGCCCAAGGCAATCCGACGCCATCCGACAAGGGGCCTTTCAGGGGCCGCCGCCCAGCCGGCTCACGACCGGCCGTAGCGCCGCGCCGGCCGGCCGTGCCGGACCAGGACGGTGACGGTCGCCGCCAGGAAGAGGAGCTGGATTGCCGTTCGTGGCCCGAGCTGGTCCCACCAAGGGACGTCCGGCCCGGCCGCGTACACGTTGGCAGGAAACATCACGACCAACAGCAGGCCGAGCGCGGCGGCCGAGACCCGGACCGTCTTCGACCACAGCAGCCCGATGGCGCATGCGAGTTCGGCGATGCCGCTCAGGGTGACGAGCAGCCCCGGGAAGGGAAGCGCCGGCGGCACCATCGCGATGAGCTCCTCGCGCATCCCGATGAAGTGCGCGCCGCCGGTGAGGGCGAACATGGCGGCCAGTCCGCCGCGCAGGGCGACGGCCGGGCGACGGAGCCGTGCTGCTCCGAGCGCCCCGACGAGCAACAGCAGGCCGGTGACGGCGGCGAGGGTGAGGAGGGGTTCCACAGGTGGCCTTCCGTCTCAGCCGGACTCGCCGGTCACCGCAGCGGCCGACCTGCCGACGGTCTCCGGATCGATCTGCTGGATCTGGACGACGACGCCGTCCGGGTCGGTGACACGGATGCTGCGGCCGAAGTCCTCGTCGACGATTTCGTAGGCGTAGCCGGTCCGTTCGAGCCGCAGCGCGACCTCCTCCAGTGGCTCGTCCGTCGTGAAGCCGAGTTCGGCGGTGCCGGGCGGGCGGCCCTTCGACACTGCCGCGTCGTGGATGCCGACGGCGCCCGCGGCGGCGGTCAGCCGGACCCAGACGGCCGCGCCCGGCTCCTGCCGCACGGCGAGCCCCAGCCCGGCGTAGAAGTGCCGCGACGCCTCGACGTCGGCCACATACCTGATGGGAAGAACGGTCAGCATGGTGTACCTCGCTCCGGTGTCTCCAAGTGGTGCGGACAGCGTCCCGCCGGGCGCCCCGGTGGGCGCTGTACATTCGCCGGGAACGACGCGATCCGCAGTCCGGAGGGGGCAAGGTGACGCAATCCGTCACGCTCGACGAGTTGGACCGTCGCCTGGTCCACGCGCTTCAGCTGGACGGCCGGGCGCCGTTCAGCAGGATCGCCGCCGTGCTCGGGGTGCCGGAGCGCACCGTGGCACGCCGCTACCACCGGCTGCGGTCCGCCCTGGTCGTCCGGGTCGCGGGGCTTGTCGACAGCTCGCGCATCGGCATGCTCGACTGGCTCGTCCGCGTCGACTGCGCACCCGACGCGGTGGACGCGCTGATCGCCGTCCTCGCCCATCGGGATGACACCTCGTGGGTCGCCGCGCTCGCCGGTGGAAACCGTCTGGCCTGCATGGTCCGCACTCCGGGGACAGGCGCGGACGGTGGCCGTCCGTTCTTCGAGCACCTCGCCCGAACCCCAGGGGTGCGGGACATGGAGGCGAGCTGCGTCCTGCGGCCGGTTGCCGGGGTCGGCGGCTGGGCGGGCCGGACGAGCGCCCTGGGCAAGGCCGAGGAAGCACAGCTGCGCCGGCTGGCGGCATCGGACGACCGGGAGGTACGGCAGGAGGGTGTCGGCGAGCCGGAGGACGGGGGCAGGCCGGTCGAAGGCGGCGGGCCGGTCGACTGGGACGAGGCTGACTTTTGGCTGGTGGGCGAGCTGGCCAGGGACGGCCGGGCGGACGTGCGGCAGCTGGCAGCCACCACCGGGTGGTCGGCTTCGACCGTGCGCCGCCGCATCGCACGGCTGCGCGCCACCGGGGTACTGCACTTCGAGGTGGACGTGGACCCGGCCCACTTCGGCTCCCCCATCGAGGCGCTGCTGTGGCTGGAGGTGGCGCCCGCGGCGCTCGGCGCGGTGGCGGACGCGTTGTCCCACCACGCGCCGGTCGCCTTCGCTGCCGTCACCACCGGTCCGGCGTCCGTCTTCGCCATGGTTCAATGCCGCGACACCGGCGCCCTCTACGACTACCTCGCTCGCGAACTGAGCGGTCTGCCAGGCATCGGCCGCACGGAGACCGCCCTCGTACAGCGCCGCACCAAGCGGGCGGGCCCCCTGCTCATGCCGATCCCGCCGGCAGGGCGCCGGCGAAGAGCCTGAAGCCCCTACGGAGCCCGATGCGGCCGGCACTCCCTTGAGACGCGTCACCGCGGAGCGCAGCGCACAGCGCATGGCGTCCGTGCCCGCCGGTGTCCGCCCGCCCCGCACCTCACCCCAGCCCGTCGAAGTCGACTTCCCTGTAAGGCACTTGGGGCGAGGCGTTGGAACAGGAGTCCTGAGGCCCCGCTGCCCATGTGCTGGCCGCTGGTGGACTCCGGCGTCGGCAGGTGCGCAAGGGTGTCACGGTGCGCCATGGATGCCATACGCAAAGAAACAGCTATTTATGCGCTGTGAACCCATCCGGGGACGGAGTGGGCTCCGAATAAGGGGCATGACGCCAATTCCTGTACCGACCAGAGTGCGAAACCAGGACCCGCGCGCGGGCCGCACGCGAGCTCACATCGGCGATGCCCCAAGGGCTCGACCTCAGTAGCCGAGAGCACCACCATCATCATCCCGACAGTTGGAGGAGCGACAGCGGTTCTCGGTCTTCTGGAAGCCGCGCTCCCCTCAGAACGCATCGGCGCCACCCAACCGCCATGCGGACACCGCGACAAAGGTCCCGTCATGACTGCCACCCTCTCAACCAGCGCACCCGCCCCATTGGGCACCAGGCACCCAGGCGGCGAGTTGCGATGCGCATGCTGTTTCGCCGAGAGGCCGGAGGAGGTCGCGGCCGCCCGCGATGCCACCCGCGGCTTTTTCGACCAGGTGCACCCAGGCAACTCGGCCGACGTCGAAGCCGCGGCCCTTGTCGTGTCCGAACTCGTCACCAACGCGATCCGGCACGGTCATGGGCCCGGCACCCTCACCCTCACCGCACACCCTGACGGGCTCGACATCACCGTCACCGACCCCAACCCCGAGCTCCCGCACGCACGCCGCCCCGATACCGAGAACGGCACCGGTGGCTTGGGCTGGTACCTCATCACCGCGGTATGCGATCAACTCGATGCCGCCCCGAATCCCGGCGGCGGCAAAACTGTCCACGCCCACCTCCCCTGGGCGGAGGAGCCCTGTCGGGTCGGCGCGTCCGCATGAGGATACGCAGACGTGGAATTGAGGCCGCCTGCGACCAGGGCCACGCTCGCGTGGCGAGCATTGTCGGGTCGTCGTCACCAGCGATGACGGAAAGCGTGCCAGTCGGTGAGAGGTCTGGGCTGAAGAGCTGGATCACGACACTCCGTCAGAGGGCGGCAGCCTGACTGCTCCTGTGGCTTGAGGGAGTTGGGCGGACGCGCCGGGCCACGCCAGTCCACGGCTCTTCGCTCGGAGAGGCTGATGAGCGGCCCACGCGGGTGGCCACACCCTGGTCGTTCATCGCTGAGGACCCATACCCGGGCGTACCAAAATCCGCTTACCCTTCCCGACCACTCCCGCTGAGGCCGCCGAACGCACCGGCACTCGCCCCGGGATACGTTGCGCGCTGTGCGCGCGGTCCAGGCCCGACAACCGATCTTCGCGCTGGACGGTTGCCCGGCCTCCTGGCTGCCTGCGTACCTCACCGCGGTTTCGGCATTGTGCCGGCGAGCTTGCTGGTGGGCTACGGCGGCATCCGCCGAAGCCCACGTCAGAGGAGTTCACGGCCAGTTGAGTTATCGCCGGGGAGGCGCCGCCGCACGGGACAAGGGCGTTCGGCAGTCAGGCTTCGTGCCGGTGATGCCGTCGGTGCGGCTGAGTGTCCAGTGACCGGACCGGTGGTGCGGTGCGGGCCGTCGCGGCTTCGGCGTTGGGCGGCAGGTCGGTGTCGAGCACCTCGTCGCCGTACAGGTCCTGCACCCAGTTGGCCTGGTAGATGGTGTCGAGGTAGCGCTCACCGAGGTCCGGGGCGATGGCCACCGCCGTGCGTCCTCGTGTGTCGTGCCGGGCCAGCCAGTCGGTGGCACCGCTGACCACCGTGCCGGTCGATCCGCCGAACAGGAAGCCGCGTCTGGCCAGTCGATGGCACGCCCGGATGGTGTCCGCTTCCTCCACGCGCACGACATCATCCACGTAGGAGTCCTCGAGCAGCGGCGGCCGGACGCTCATGCCCAGGCCGGGAATCATCCTGCGTCCTGGTGGCCCGCCAAAGGTCACCGACCCGACACTGTCCACGGCGATGATCTGCACCGGCCGGTGCCAATTCCGGAAGTAGCGCGCGCAGCCCATCAGGGTGCCCGTGGTTCCCGCGCCGACGAACAGCAGGTCCAGCTGCGGGAAAGAGTGGGCGATGGCGGGAGCCGTCCGGCGGTAGTGCGCCTTCCAGTTGCTCGGGTTTGTGTACTGACTGAGCCATATGCACCGTTGGTCAGAGGCGCACATGTCGCGGACGTACGCGAGTCGTGCGCCGAGGAATCCGCCGTTGCCCTCCTCGTCGGAGACCACGTGCACCTGGCTGCCCAGTGCCTCCATCATCAGCCTGGTTGTCAGATTGCAGCGGGAATCAGTGACGCACAGAAACTGGTAGCCCTTGCTCGCCGCGATGATGCTCAGCGCCACGCCGAGATTTCCGGACGAGGACTCGATCAGGACCGATGCCGGCGTCAGGTCTCCGTCCCGTTCGGCGGCCTCCACCATCTCGGTCGCTGCCTTCAGCTTGATCGAGCCGGCGAAGTTGAAGCCCTCACATTTGAGGAAGAGCGAGTGCTCGAAAATCGGCCGGAGGTCGACGTAGAGCTCTTCCTCGTTGAATGCCTGGGGCACGGTTATGACTGGCACGATGGTCTCCTCCTTCGCGGCAGAGCACCTTCGGAATGTCCATCCATCCGACCGTGGCGGCGAGCTTCGCGCTCTTCAGGGCGGGACCGGTGTCCAACCGAGGAAGGCGGGAAGTCGCGGCAGTGCCGCGGTGTGGTGCGTACTTGCCTGCGGCGTTCAGCCGCTGATCTCTTGTGGCGAATAGCTCCCTATGACCTCCATGTCATGGGAGACCGAGTGCTCGGCTGCTCATCCGTACCGGCGCAGTTCATGGAAGAAGCTGTCGACGATCTGTAGTTCTCCGGATCGGACCACCTCGTCGTAGACGAATTTGCCGACCGCCAGGTCGAGCACCCCGAGGCCGAACGGGGAGAACACGGCGGGCCTGTTCGGCGGCACTGCCACTTGGCGAGCCATCACGTCGTCAAGCGTGCCGTGCAGGAAATTCCGGTTTCCTGTGGCCTGTTCGGTCAAATGAGGGGAGGTGGAGGCTCTCAGGCAGTGCTCGATATCGTCGACGATGTTGGTCGACGCCAGCAGAATCTCCGGCGCGAGGTCACGCAGTGACACATGCAGCACCACCGGGTTGTGATCGAACCACGCCACGTCACTGACGTGTGGCTGCCCGGCGATCGTGGCGAAGACCACCAGGTCGCTGACGCGGATCAGTTCCTCGGCACTGTCGTGCACAGTGATCCGACCGCCGGCGCCGGACTGCTCCAGGTACAGCCGGAAGCCGGCCGCGCTCTCGGGCGACAGGTCGTGTACGCCGGTTTCCTCGAATGACCAGCCGGTCCCTTGAAGGAAGGTGTGGATGTAGCGGGCGATGAGGCCCGCCCCGAAGAACCCGATACGCGTCGGGCGCTGGCGTTCGCGGCTGAGCCAGTCGGCGGCGGACGCGGCTGATGCGGCGGTCCTGGTGGCGCTGATGATCGAGCTCTCCAGGCAGGCGAAGGGATAGCCGGTGACGTAGTCGTTGAGGATCAGCACGGCCGAGGCCCTGGGGATGCCTGACGCCACGTTCGGCGGGAAGCTGGAGATCCACTTCAGTCCGTCCACCCGCGCCTCGCCGCGGATCGAGGCGGGCAGGGCGATGATCCGGGAGGTGGGCCGGTCGGTGAAGCGCAGGAAGGACGACGGCGGGTTCACCGACTCGCCTGCGCCGTGCAGCCGGTAGGTGTCTTCGACTACCTCCACGATCTGCTTTTCGCGTCCCTCCAGCGCCTTTTGGACCTGGGTTCCGGGAATCACCGCGAAGGACGGGACGGCGTGAGGATCCGGCAGCGTGGCAGGGGTTGTGGTGGGGCGGGCTGTGGTGGTCATGGGAGAGTCACCTCGACAGTCGGTGAGCATGCGGCCAGGCGTATCGGCTCGGCCAAGGCCACGACGACGTCCCGCGTCCCCTTGAACGGCTCCCGGCTGTGCGCGGTACGGACGTTGTCGACGATCAGAAGATCGCCGGCCTGCCACGGGCGGCGTGCGGTGTGGGCCTCGTAGACCTCGTTGAGCAGCTGCACGACGTCCTCGGTGATGGGGTCGCCGTTTCCGTAGCGGGTGTTGAACGGCAGCCCGTCGGGGCCGTATTCGTCGATCAGGAACTCCCGCACCTCGGGCGCCATCGTCCACTCGTTGAGGAAGGCGATCTGGTTGAACCAGCAGTGCCGGCCGCTGGACGGGTGGCGTACCACGGCGCTGCGGCGCTGTCCGGTGTGCAGCCCACCGTCGGGCTGCCACGCGAAGTCGATTGCGTTGGCACGGCAGTAGCGCTCGATGGCCTCTCGGTCCTCGGTACCGAACGCCTGGTCCAGGGAAGCCCCGATCTCGTCGTTGTAGCTGCGGGTCAGCAGCCAGCCCTCCCGCTCGAACCGGTCGGTCAGAGCAGCCGGAAGCGCGTCGAGCACTGCCGCCGAGTCGGCCACCGCGGTCGCCCCGCCCTGAGCGGGCGCGGCGAGACACGCGAACAGCATCAGGCCGGGGAACTCAAGGGTGTAGCTGAGCTCGTGGTGCATGCACATCGGTTGGTTCGAGGGCCATTTCGACGAGGAGTAGATGCCGTCGAAGTAGGTCTGCCGCTGGGCGAAGGCTTCCTTCTCCGCCATCGGAGCGAGGCCCAGACCTTGGAGAACGGCCGCGACCTCCTCCGCGTCGTGCACCTCCAGACCCCGGATCAGCACCGAACCGTGCCCGGTGACGATGGCCCGCAGCGTTTCGCGCTGCTCCGCCGCCCAGCTCCCAGGGTCGACGGTGGCGCCGACACGTAGCATCGGAGGTTTGCCAACTTCCCTTTCGAGGTCGGGTAGAAGGTGGGGAAGTGAGGACAGCATCGTTTTTCTCCTCTGAGTGGGGCGCGGGAAGAAACCGGCCGTTAGATGTCGCGCAGCACGACTTGTGCAGCGTCTTTCGCACGGGTTCGCAAGAAGAAGTGGCCGCCGTCGGGCAGCTCGTGCAGGTCCACGCACTCGGCCAGGAGTTGCCAGTCCCGGTTCCGGTGCGGAGATTCGGCTGTGTGCGGGTCGTCGGCGGCAACGATCACGGTGATGGGTGCGGAGAGCTTCACCATTGGTGGGGCGTTCAGGGCGTCATCGACCGGCGGCGCGCCGAGGAAGACCCGCTGGACGTCCACGCCGCGTTCCTCAAGGCCCATGGCTGTCGCCACGGCGAACTCGGTGCCCGACGATTGGCCCCAGAGACGGACCTTGGTCAGGCCGAGGCGGATGATCTCGTCGGCAACCTGGTCGGCCACCTGCGCGGTCGGTGCGGATGTTTCTCCCGTGCCGGCCGTGTCGGGCACGGGGAGTGTGACGGCGTAGGGCGCCGTTCCGGTGCCGTCCAGCGCCTCGGCCAGGGCATGGAACTCGGTTGTGTTTCCCCTGCGCGAGGGGAAACACACGAGGGAACTTGCCGGTGCGCTCTCCGATTCCGTCAGGGGGTGAAGCACCTTGGAGTGGCCCTCCGACCGACCGTCAACCAGCTCTGCGAGATCGGCGAGGACGGGGTGGCGGGCGACCTCCTTGACGGAGACCACGCGGCCCAGAGCGATCGCGAGTTTCACGGCGGACAGTGAGGTGCCGCCGCGGTCGAAGAAGTGGTCCTGACGGCCTATTCGGTCCTGCGGGATTCCCAGCACCTTGGCCCAGGCCGTGGCCAGCTTCCGCTCCGTTGGTGTGCGCGGTGCGTGGTAGTCGTCCTCGGACGGGTCGAGGTCTCCCGCGAGTTTCCCGAGTGCCTTCTTGTCGATCTTGCCGTTGGCGGTCAGCGGAAGGCTCTCCTGCCAGACGAAGGCCGGCGGGACCATGTACTCCGGCAGCGACTGACCCAGCCGTTCCCTGAGGGCATCGGTCTCCAGCGGCTGCCGGCCCGAGTAGAAGGCCACCAGCCGTTTGTTGGTGCCCTCTTGGGCGACGACCACCGCGGCGTCACGGACCCCGGGCATGCGCAGCAGGGCGTTCTCGATCTCGCCGATCTCGATGCGGAATCCGCGGATCTTGATCTGGCTGTCGCGACGGCCGAAGAACTCCAGTTTCCCGTCGGCGGACCAGCGTCCGTAATCACCTCCGCGGAAGAGCCGTCGCCCAGGGTGGTGCGGGTCCGCCATGAAGGCCGGTCGGGTGCGCTCGGGATCGTTGATGTAGCCGCGGCCGACGCAGACTCCGGAGAAGACGATCGCTCCCGGGGCGCCGAGTGGCACCGGAGCCAGGTTCTCGTCGACGACGTACACATGGGCGTTGTTGACGGGCCGGCCGAGAGGGATCCGATCGGTGTCCGGCACCTGGTCCATGACCTCGTGATTGGTGTCGTCCGAGGTCTCGGTAAGTCCGTAGGCGTTGACCAGCCTGATTCCGGGCTGTGCCGCGAACCAGCGTTGCACCAGCTCCTTCTTCAATGCCTCGCCGGTGACCGAAACGCACCGCAGGTCGGGCAGTTCACGGGGGTGCTGCTCAAGACAGGCCAGAACCACATCGAGGTACGACGGGACCACCTGCAGTACCCCGACCCGACCGTCGGCGATCGTGTCGAGGAAGCGACCGGCATCCAGTACCGCCGTCTGCTCGACCAGCAGGGTCCGACCGCCCACCAGCAGCGCTGAGAGCAGCTGCCACAGGGAGATGTCGAAGCACTGGGGTGCGGTTTGGGCGACCACTTGCCCTTCGCCTACCTCCAGGTCGTCGACCTTGGCGAAGAGATGGTTGAGCATGCCCGCGTGCTCGCACATCGCGCCCTTGGGCTCGCCGGTGGAGCCGGAGGTGAAGTAGATGTAGGCGAGCTGGTCCGGGGCCACGTCGAGGCCCGGATCGCTGTCTGCGGCGGTCGCTTCGAAGGCGGCGTCGATGAAGAGGGTCCGGACGCCGGACGCCGAGGCGAGAGCCTGGTCGAGGGAGGCGGTGCTGCCGGGTTCGGTCAGCACGAGTCGGCACCCGGCGCGCGAGAGCATGGTGGCGATACGGTCGGCCGGGAAGTGCGGCTCGATGGGCAGATACGCGCCGCCGGCCTTGAAGATGGCGATGACGGCCGCCATCCACTCCAGGTTGCGCTCGGTGACCACTGCGACCACATCTTGGCGGCGCAGTCCGCGCGCAAGAAGGGCATGTGCCAGCTGGTTGGCACGCGTGTTGAGTTCCCGGTAGGTCCACTGCCGATCCGCGTGCACGGCCGCAAGGGCATCGGGGTGCGCCTGCACCCGCTGCTCGAACAGCTCGTGGAACCGGCGGTCCGGAAGTTCCCGACGGGGCCCGGCCAGTCCTTCGAGTTGGAAATGGAGTTCATCGGTGGACAGCAGGGTCTGTCGCCCGTGCGTGGCATCGGGATCGGCGGCGATCCGTGTGAGCGCAGTGATGTAGTACCCGCTGATTCTGGCGGCACATTCCGCGTCGAGTACGTCGGTTCGGTACCGCAGACGAAGTACGTGTCGGCTGCCGTGGCGGGAGAGGGAAACGCGCAACAGGGTGTCGTCGGCGGGGCTGCCGTCGTCATCGGCCAGGTCGAACACGGTCTCCGGAGGCTCCTCGGCCAGGCCCAAGTCCCTCCTGAGGGCGTCGACCTCGAATTCCTGGTGCGCGAGCAGCTCCGCCTCAGCCCGGTGAGTGTCCAGAAGCAGGGTTCGCCACGACTTGGACGCGGTCGTCAGCCTGCACGGCAGCGGGGCGCCTCCGCGCTCGCCGAGGTAGCCAGTCATGACCTCGCGCTCACCGGACAGTGCGGCAAGCACTTTGGCGTGGGCGGCCAGCAGCACCGCACTCAGCGTGATGTGTTGACCGTCCGCCAGCCGGCGCAGCGACGCCACAAGGTGGTCGGGGACATCCGTCTCGTGCTTGGCGGTGCCCCGCGCGGAGGAGCGGGTCCATGGCGGGACCCTGGTGTACGCGCCGGAGGTCAACACGTCGCACCAGAATTCGGCATGGGTCTGCGAGGACGTACTCATCAGCTCTTACCTCCACTCCGCCCCTGTGTCACGGCGGTTGGTCTCCCGGGCCGGATTCCCGCCCCACCGTGCGTGCGGCGGGACGACCTCGCCTTTCATGAGGAAGGAGTCGGGCGCGAGAGTCGCTCCTTCGCCCATCGCCACTCCGTAATGGACCAGGGCACCGACTCCGAGCGTGCAGCCGGACGCGATCGCGCTCCGGTCGGACTTGAAGGTGCCGTCCTCCTGCGAGTGGCTCTGGACGACACTTCCCGCATTGAGGGTGCAGCGGTCGCCGATGGTGACCAGCGTCCGCTCGGTCAGGTGGCCTCCGTCGTCGAAGACCCTGGTGCCGATACGGGCTCCCAGCAGGCGCCAGATCACGTTCTTGAACGGGGTGCCGTTGAAGATCCGCAGATACGCCTCCGAGGGAACCTTCCAAAAGCGTTCCCGTCGCCAGAAGCGCCGGTCGTAGATCGAGCAGAACAGCGGCACGAGGGGATGGAGGGCCGTTACGGCGCGCTCGACCAGAATGAAGTACGCGGCGCCCGACAGGACGACCAGGACGTTGCCCAGCGCGATCGCACCGGCGCCGAGCGGGGCGTAAAGTTCCGCGGCGACGGCGACGAGCAGGGTGACCCAGAAGAAGTAGACCCACCGCACCAGCAGGTAGAGCCCCATGGTGGCGGCGTTGTGCCTGTTCTTGGCGGCAAGGCCGCGGCTCAGCTCCTCACCGCTCTTGAGCCGGTCAAATGTGCTGTCCCGCTGGACCGAACGCGGAATCTCGAAGCTGGGCGAGCCGAGGAGCCCGACACCTTCCCGGACCTCCCCGTCGACGGGGACCATCACCTTCGTCGCAAGCAGGCAATTGTCGCCCGTCTTTCCCCGGGAGGGGTAGGCAATCCTGTTCCCGAGGAAGTTACGAGACCCGATCGACGCCCGTGACACCCGGAAGGACGTGTGGGAGAAGTCGGCATTGATGATCGACAGGCCGTCGGCGACCATGGTTCCGCTCCCGACGGAACTCAGGTAGGGGGTCTCGTGCTTGACCTCCATACCGAAGTTTGAACCGGTCTGCTCTATTCGGGAGAGGTCATAGCCGAGGCAGCGCAGGTAGTGGACTATTCCGGAGCTGTCGCCGAACAGGCGCATCAGGAACTTGCGGTTGGTCGTGAGTGCGATTATCCGGTGCACCGCGTAGTGGAATCCGTAAAGCGGATACACCTTGCCCGGGGTGATGGTCCGGCTGAGCAGCCGGGGGACGGTGGCCAGGAAGAGGAGTCCGAGGAGTACGGCACCGAAGAAGAGCACGAAGGACGCCGCCAGAGCCTCCCCGTAGAAGGTCCAGCTCGTGAGGGCCGTAGGGCCTGGTTGCAATGCCGCGGAGAGCTGCGGGGCCTCGGCCAACAGTATGCCGACTCCGCCGACCGCCAACGGCACGTAAAGAAGCAGTGCGGTCAGCAGTTGCAGGACACTGTGAACTGCTCTTCTCAGGACACCGCAGCCGGCCGGTCCCACCGCCTGGTAGTCCACATCAGTGCGCTGTGCGGGCGACCCGTGCCAGTGCTCGCCGTCGGATACCACCTGCCCGCTGTGCAGGGAGGATGCGTGGCCGAGCTGGGCACCGTCGCCCAGCGAGCTCTCGATGTCGAGCACGGTGGCCTCGCTGACGATCACGTCTTTCCCGAGAGAGACCGTGCCCGTCTGGATCAGCCCGGCGTAGGCCCTGTAGCAGTTGAAGAACGAGTCCTTGCGGATGATGGTGTCGTCGCCGATGGTGAGCAGGTCGGTGCACACGGGGACATGGCGTGAGAAGACCGTGACACCTCGCCCGACCTTCGCGCCCAGGGCCCTGAGATAGAGCGTGTAGAGCGGCGAACCGACGAACAGGACCAGCGGGTCCGAGCGGATAAGTGTCTTGACGGCCCAGAAGCGGACGTAGGACATGCTCCAGACGCGGATCTGCTGGGGCTTCCACCGGCCGATGAGGACCCACTTCGCCAGGATGGGGAGGGCGCACAGCACCAGAAGGCCGGCGGCTCCGAAGAGGACCGACCGCAGGTACACGTCGAAGACGCCGGTCCCCGCTGAGATCCATTCGTAGCCCCGGGTGGTGATGAGGGCGAGGAGATACGAGTACCCGAGGAACGCCAGGAGCTGCAGCACTCCGCACAGGATGTACTGCGGCATGTCCGTCGAAGATGAGGCCGGAGCAGGAGCCGCCGATGGGCTGTTCGCGTCGGCTGTGGTCGCCTCGGCGGGGGCAGACGGCGCGGAGGCTGTCACGGCTGTCGCCAACATCCTGATCGTCGGGTGTCGGTAGACGTCCTTCATCGACACCGTCGGCAGGTCAGCGTGCTTCCTGACCCGTGCACAGAAATGTGCCATCACCAAGGAGTCGGCGCCCAGGTCATCGAAGAAGTGACTGTCAAGCGACACATCTTCCGCGCGCATGACCTCAGCCAGTGTGGAGGCGAGCACCACCTCGATATCGGCGGATGGAGCATCACGCTCGCAAAGGCTGATGGAGGACTCTCCTGGATATGCGGCGAGTTCTTCGACCGGCTTTCCGATCATGTGAGCTCCTCGGCGACGATCCGACCACCGTCTCTGCGCTGCGGCTGTCACCCCCAGCCCCACGGGCGCTCGGTTCGCGCCATGCGGGCGGTCCTACTGTGTATTCGAATCTCGCGAGGGCGTGGATGGGTTTGTGTGGATATTTCTTCAGGTATTTCTGGTTGGATCGACGACTGGACAGCCAGGAGACCGCCACGCCGGCGAGGAGTAGCCGCGCCTGCGCAGGCGGGTGAAGGCCACCTCACCTTGCGGTTGGAGTGCCTGATCACCGCCGGGTGACACATTCGATTCGAAGACGCGCTTCCGCGTGCGCTACAGAAATGGCGGCGATCTCGCCGCTCCATCCTTCTGTCGCCTGCTTCAGGTGGATCGCCCGAGGCGGCGGGTAACGGCACCACGGAAGGGCATCGCCTGACGAGGCACCGACCGCCACGACGAACCTCACCCACAGATCCTGCGGACGTCCGAGAGCTTGTCATTTCCGCCGTTGGCGACCCGGCGGGGGCGATACCTGAGCGCCCTGCCGTGGCTGAGGCGGTAGCAGAGCACAGCAGTCCTGCGCGGTCTGCATGCACGTACCGAGGCGGACGGCTCAGCCGAACGGGCCCCGACGAGCTGCGGCCTACGTGGATGGGCATCAGCGTGAGAGAGCCTGCCGGCGCACGGTCTGACATCCCGGCGCCTGCCTTACTGGGTCTGTGGAGCAATACCACAGACAGATGGGACGGTTCGACACGTCATGAGGCGGATACCGCACACTGGAACCGAGAGGCACCAGCCGACGGAACGCACCGCCTCTGACCGAAGCGTGGACAACCTGCTGATGCAGGTCGCCCAAGGGGACCAGGATTCATTCGCCGGCGTGTACGACGCGCTCGCTCCGCCCGTGATGGGCCTGGCGTGCAGGATCTTGCTCGACGAGGCGCAGGCCGAGGAGGTGACTCAGGACGTGATGATCGAAGTGTGGCGGACAGCCGACCGGTTCCGCCCTGAGTACGGCGCCGCCAAGACGTGGGTTCTCACGCTGGCCCATCGGAGGGCGGTGGACCGGGTGAGGTCCGCACAGGCCAGTGCGGAGCGCGAACGAAAAGCCGCGCTGCTGGACTCCCCGGCCCCATTCGACGAAGTGATTGAAGCCGTCGAGGGGAAGGAGGAGCAGGCGCGGGTGCATCGCTGTCTGGCCGGCCTGGGGAGTATCCAGCGCATTCCACTGGTGCTGGCCTACTACCAGGGGCTGACCTGTGCGGAGGTCGCCGCGGCCCTGTCCACTCCCTCCGGCACGGTGAAGTCGAGGATGCGCACCGGACTGCGGAAACTGCGCGCCTGTCTGGAGACCGACCGATGATTCCCACCGAGGATCCACACCTGGCGGTCGGCGCATACGTCCTGCACGCCCTTCCGCCCAGCGAAGAGGCCGCCTTCGAGAACCATCTGGCCGGTTGCGAAGCCTGCGCCCAGGAGCGAGCCGACCTGGCGGCCACCGCCGCACGCTTGGCCGCTGCGGAACCGGTTGCCCCTCCTGCAGCACTGCGTCAGCGAGTTCTCGAAACGATCGCGACCACCCGTCAGGAGCACCACTCCCGGCGCGCCGCCCCGTCGCGCCACAGGGGGATGAAGCTGGTGCTCGCGGCCTGCCTGGCCGCAGCGGCCGCCCTCGGCGGCATCACGGTCTGGCAGACGCAGGAGGCCGGTGACGCCCGAGCCCGCATGGCCGAGGTCGAGTCCCAGGCCTCAGGGCTCACGGACGTACTGTCCGCGCCGGACGCAACGATCCGAACCCAGCAGCTCCCCGACGGCGCCACCGCCGGCGTCGTCGCCTCGCGCACTCAGCGCCAAGCGGCCTTGATCGCCGTCGGCCTGCCGCCCCTCACGAACAGTCAGGTCTACGAAATCTGGTACGCCGAAGCCGGCAAGATGCGCCCCGCGGGCCTGCTACCCGGCAGCGGCGGCCGGCAGACCCATCTGCTGGCAGGACAACTGGACGGCGCGACCGCCGTGGGCATCACCGTGGAGCCGGCAGGTGGATCCGAACAGCCCACCACCAGCCCCCTGGGGCTTATCCCGATCCCCGCGTGAAGTGGCAGTCGCGGCCACCCGGCGGATGAGAAACGCCCTGGTAGCTGAATCGGCGGCATGCTGACACGCGGTCTGCCGCCAAACGCGGGGAGCCGGCGCACGAACGCGAAGGGGGCCGAGCATCCTGACACAGGCGAACGGACGACGAGTTCCTGGAACGCCAGGACACGGCCGGTCCGCATCACAGCGTCGCCCACCGGTACGCCGTCCTGTTCCACCCTCACCGTGTCGTTGCTCTGCACCCAACTTGCGCTACTACTGTCCGTCGCATGCAACCGACCGCTCCAGCCCCTGTCATGCCCGTCAGGGCCGAGTTGTGGCAGCTGCCCACCCGTGGGGTCGAGGAGTCTGCGCTCGATCTGGCCGATTTGAACGAAGGAGAGCGCGAGAGGCTCGGCCGCTTCGACCACGCGCCGGATCGCGTGAGCTACGGCGCCGCCCACATCGCGCTGCGTCGCTTGTTGGGCCGACGGCTGAATTCCCCGCCTGCGGGCCTCGAATTCTTCCGGGAACGCTGCCCATGCTGCGAAGAGCCGCACGGGCGACCAGCGGTGACGGAGCCGATGGTGCCCACTCACTTCTCGCTCTCCTACAACCGCAATCTGGTGTTGATCGCGATTGCGGCCGAGCCGGTCGGGGTGGACGTCGAAACGCTTCCTGAAGCAGCGACCGTCAGAAACCTGGCCCCCGAGCTGCATCCAGCCGAAGAGGACGAAATCGTCTCGGGCAACTACCGTCCCGAGACGTTCGCTCGAATCTGGACCCGTAAGGAGGCATACCTCAAAGGCATCGGCGCCGGTCTGGGCCGCGAACTGAACGCCGACTACCTCGGCACGAGGAGGATCAGGCCCACCCCCGAGGGATGGACCGTCATCAACTTCTCCACTGACGCCGTCCATGCCGCTGCGGTAGCAGTGAAGGCACCCGCCGCGGACTTCGGCTTGAGTCTGCTCGCCCCCCGCTTCGTCTCCACGGATTGAGCGCGAAGCCCGCATCCCTGCGGCCGCCCAGGCTCCGGGATAAACGGTCCATCGGGGCATTGGTGAGTCGCGAACCCGGCCACCCTCCTGGGCCCATCCGGACGGTGTGCTGTGGTGCCGGCGGAGGAACGGGAAAGCACCACAGCACGGTCAGCCCGCTAGTAGTTGACGCAGGTGTTTCCGAACGTCGGGTTCAGCAGGCCTACGACATTGATGCTGTTTCCGCACGCGTTGACAGGAATGTGGATCGGGGCCTGGATCACGTTGCCGGACACGACGCCCGGTGAGTTAACGGCGGCGCCCAGCGCCCCGGAGTCGGCGAAGGCGGGCGCGGCAAGGACGCCGAGAAGAGCGGTGGTTCCGAGAGCGACAGCGGCGATACGGCGCATGCTAATTCCCTTTCGAGGCACGGCAATTGGCGGTGACTCAGCGGCTGGTGCGAGTCGCCCGATTAATTGCCCAAGCCAAGATATGAACATGCGCTGATCACCCGAATGGGGATGGCATCGAACACCTCCCCGCACGAAACCTGACCCGCCCCGCAGGGGAACTGCCGTGTCGGCCGCCCGGTCGGCGCAGACCGGGCGGCCAATGCCCGCCGACGTCGCGAGCAGATCCCCGTCAGCCAGCTCAGCGAGGGCGGGCGGCAGCCTCGGCAACGAGGACGGCGGCGTCATCGTCGAACGCACACTCGCAGCCCCGCACCGGGATTCCCGGCGGGAGCTGCCCCGTGCTCCTGGCGGCGCGACGTCCAGGAGGCCGTTCACCGGGCTGCGCCGTCCGGCGCGGAGCCCGGTGTCAGGGCAGGAGTCAGCCGATCGGCTCGGGCATGGGCACCACGTCGTAGGCGAGCTGGATGACATCCCCGGTGGCCGGATCGCCCAGCTCCACGCGCCAGCCGTCGGCGAACTGGTCCACGCCCCCGGCCATGGGGATGGTCCCGGAAATGAGGACCGTGCCGGGGACCAGGTCGCCCCGGGAGCGCAGCACGTCCGCCCAGTAGCCGGGAGTGAGCAGCTCGGCGAGCGTGCCGTGCTGGATCTCACTCTCCTTGCCGTCGTGGCTGACCCAGGCACGCAGGGTGAGCGCGTCGAGGCGCGGCTCGACGTCGGCCAGGCGCCATGCGCGTCGGGCCAGCACATCCGGACCGGCGTTCTTGCTCCAGGCCACGCCGTGGACTTCCAGATCACGGTCGGTGTGGTCACAGGCGGCGGTCAGGAGCAGCTCGCCTTCCGCCGCCACGATCAGGGCCCACTCGGCCTCGCCGGACGTGCGGGGGTGCTGCGCGGCAACCCGGTCGGTCTGCTGGGCCAGGTAGGGCGAGACGGGGTAGAGGGCCGGGGTCTCGGACGGCGCGGGTACGCCGAGCTCGGCGAGCTCGGCGACATGCGCGGCGACGTCGTCCTGGCTGCGCCCGGCGTAGCCGGCGTTCAGCACCCGCCGGACATCGACATCGCGGGTGGTGCCATCAGGCAGTTCGAAGGTCAGCACGGCCACGGGGTCTCCTCATGGGGGCGGTTTCGAAGCGATTAACTTTGGGCGCAGGGCTTGCGCATACGACCTGTATACAAGAAGTATGCCGAAAGGTCGATGTCCACTCGATGCAAGGATTGGGACGTATGCGACACACCCAGCAGGACGACAACGGGGCCCGCCCTGGCCGCTCCGCCATGCGCCGGGCCTTCTTCGCCAGCCTCACCGGAACCGCACTGGAGTGGTACGACTTCGCCGTCTACTCCGCAGCCGCGGCGCTGGTCTTCGGTGATCTCTTCTTCCCCACCCAGGACCCTCTGACCGGCACCCTGCTGGCCTTCTCCACCTACGCGGTCGGTTATGTGTCACGCCCGCTCGGCGGCTTCGTCTTCGGCCGGCTCGGCGATGTGATGGGCCGCAAGAAGGTCCTCATCGCCACCCTGGTCCTCATCGGCGCGGCCACGTTCCTCATCGGGCTCCTGCCGGCGTACGGCACCGTCGGCATCGCCGCTTCGATCGCCCTGGTCGTGCTGCGATTCGCCCAGGGTGTCGGGGTCGGCGGCGAGTGGGGCGGGGCCGTCCTGCTGTCGAGCGAGTTCGGCGACCCGCGCCGACGCGGCTTCTACGCTTCCGCCGCCCAGGTCGGACCGCCTGCCGGAAACCTCCTGGCGAACGGCGTGCTGGCCGCGCTCGGGGTACTGCTGACCGAGGACGAGTTCCTGTCCTGGGGCTGGCGGGTGGCGTTCCTGCTGTCCGGGGTGCTGGTCGGCTTCGGCCTGTGGATCCGGGTGAAGCTGGAGGAGACGCCGGTCTTCAAGGCCATGGAGGCCGAGCAGTCCCGGCCCGAGGCGCCGATCCGCGAGGTGTTCACGACCCAGCCACGCGCCCTGTTCGCCGCGATCCTGTGCCGGGTGGCCCCCGACGTGCTGTACGCGATGTTCACCGTCTTCGTGCTCACCTACGCCACCGACAGGCTGGGGATGTCGCGCGGCTCCGCACTGACGGCCGTCCTGGTCGGCTCCACGCTCCAGATCTTTCTCATCCCACTGGCCGGGGCCGTCTCCGACAGAGTCAACCGGCGTCTGCTGTACGGCGGTTCGGCCATCGCGGCAGGCATATGGCCCTTCGCGTTCTTCCTGCTGATCGACGGCGGCAGCTGGCTCCTGCTCGTGTTCGGCGTGATCGTGGGACTGGCCATCCACTCCTTCATGTACGGCCCGCAGGCGGCATTCGTCGCAGAGCAGTTCTCGCCCCAGCTGCGCTACACGGGCTCGTCACTCGCCTACACGCTGGCCGGCCTCCTCGGCGGCGCGATCGCTCCGCTCCTGTTCACCGCGCTCCTGAGCTCCTACGACAGCTGGGTTCCGCTGGCGCTCTACATCGCGGTGACAGCGGCGGTGACCATTGGTGGTCTCTGCCTGGGCAGGGACTCCGCCAAGGCAGAGAAGGAGGACGCGCAGCTCGCCGCCGCTCAGCAGAACGAACCGGCTGCTCATGCTCTGTAGTGGCTCCCCACCTGAGAAACCTCGGCACGGACAGCCCGCCACAGGATCTCCGGCACACAAAACTCCGCCACAGAAAGGCCGTACCTCGTGCGTATCGCGCTGAGTCAGTTGACCACCGGATCCGACCCCGAGAAGAACCTCCGTCTCATCGAGGAGTGGACGTCGCGCGCGGCGGAAGCCGGTGCCCGCGTCGTGGTGTTCCCTGAGGCGTCCATGGCCTGCTTCGGTACCCCCTTGGCCGATGTCGCCGAACCCCTGGACGGCCCCTGGGCCGACGCGGTGCGAGACATCGCCGCTACGGCGGGCATCGTCGTGGTGGCGGGCATGTTCACGCCAGCCCCCGGCGGCCGGGTCACCAACACCCTGCTGGCGACGGGACCCGGCGTCGAGGCCGCGTACGACAAGATCCACCTCTATGACGCCTTCGGCTACGCCGAGTCCGAGACGGTCGCCGCGGGGTCGCGGATCGCCACCATCGACGTTGACGGCGTACGCCTCGGGCTGGCCACCTGTTACGACGTCCGCTTCCCGGAGCTCTTCCGGGCCCATGCCGACGCGGGGGCGGTGGCGACGCTGCTGGCTGCCTCCTGGGGCGCCGGTCCGGGCAAACTCGATCAGTGGGAGCTGCTGGTGCGGGCCCGGGCCCTGGACGCGACGGTCTGGGTCGCAGCCGTCGACCAGGCCGACCCCACCGCCGCGGGAGCCGAGGTCCGTGGGACCGCGCCCACCGGAATCGGACACAGCAGGGTGGTGGGCCCGGACGGGACCGTACGGCATCGTCTGGATGCGGAGCCGGGGCTTCTCGTGGCCGATCTGGACGTGGACGAAGTGGCGTCGATCCGGGAGAAGATCCCGGTGCTGGCCAACCGCCGGGTGGAGTCGCCGAGGTGAGCAAACCGGAGTTGGAGTTCCACCTTCCTGCCGGGCCGTGGGCGGTGCCGGAGGGCGCCGCGCCCGGGGTGGCCGAACGCGTACTGGCCGAGGACGCGAGCGGCGAGCGCCGCACGGTCCTCCAGCGCTGGGATCCGGGCACCGACACCTCCGAACAGGGCGTCGCACGGCACGAGTTCTGGGAAGAGGTGTACATCCTCGAAGGTGCTCTGCACGACCTGACCCTCGACGAGGTCTTCGTCCGGGGTGCGTATGCGTGCCGCCCGCCGGGTATGCCGCACGGCCCGTGGACCGCGGCAGAGGGCGTCACCATGCTCGTGATCACTTATCCGGAGAACGCGTCGGGGTAAAGCACGACCCGGATGAACTGACCGGGATGACGCAGAAGGGGCGGGCCGTGGGGCCCGCCCCTTTTGCTGCGACCTTCGTTCACCCGGTGAACCGCTAACCGGTGAGCAGCACCTTGAGCGTGGACCCCAGGTGGTCGTCGATCGCCCGACACGCGGCTGCCGCGTCACCGGCTGCGAGCGCGTCCACAATCGCCTGATGTTCGTGAAGCACGGCTTCCTGGCGGCCCTGCTGGTTGTACAGCGCGACCACACCGGCTCGGACCTGCCGACTGCGCAGGCCGTCGTAGTGCCGGTCGAGCAGCGCGTTGCCCACGGCCGACACCAGCGTCGAGTGAAAGAGGTGGTCCACCTCGATGAACTCTTTGGCCTGTTCGGGACCGCTCAGTCCGACCTGCCGGTCCAGCAGCTCGGTGAGCTCACGTACCGGGGTCCGCCCCGAGGTCAGGACCTGCTCCGCCGCGTACCGCTCGACGATCCCGCGCAGCTCCATCAGCTCCGAGATCTCCCGGCCCGACAGCGGCGCCACCCGCGCACCGCGCTTGGGCACCAGCTCCACCAGGTCCTCCGCGGCGAGCAGCAGCAGTGCCTCCCGGATCGGGGTGCGCGAGACCCCGATCCGGTCGGCGATGTCCTGCTCGGAGAGGAACTCTCCCTGCATCGCCGGATCCGTCAGTACCGTCTCTTTGAGGTACGCGTACGCCTTCTCCCGACCGGACGCCACCATTACCCCCATCGTATACACCTTGTATACGGAAGTTACCACGAGGTGAGAGCGAGCACAGGGTCCAGACGCAGAATGATCCGCGGTGCGCTCGCCGCCACCGCCGGACCGGCGAACCGGCCGTCCCCGCCCGAGCCTCCATCAGATCCGCGCCGTCGGCTGCGGCGGGCCGGCGCAGGAAGTCCCGCCGCAGCAGAAGGACCGCCGAGCGCAGCCTCCGCACAGGTGACCGTAATGCGGACACCCGCGCAGGCGGGACCCGGACGGTGCATACGATTCCGCGGTACGTCCCTGCACCACACCGGAAGGCCCCTGTGAGCTCCACCTCTCCCCTGCCAGTCAGCTCGCCGCAGGAGACGGCGTCCGGCACGGTGCTGATCCGTACGGCGGCCGACGTCTCCGATCTGGTCAACTCGGGCACGGCACGCGGCCGTCACGCAAAGATGATCGTGATCATCGCGCTCGGCGGCATCTTCCTCGACGCGTACGACCTGAGCTCCCTCGCGTACGGACTGCCCGACATCACGAGACAGTTCGGCCTCAGCTCTACCGCGGCCGGGCTGCTCACCGCCTCGATCAGCGTCGGTTCGCTGGTGGGTGCCCTCCTCGGCGGCTGGCTGGTGGACCGCATCGGCCGTTACCGGGTCTTCATGGCCAACATGCTGTTCTTCGTCGTCACCGCGCTGGTGTGCGCGGTGGCGCAAGATTTTTGGACGCTGACCCTTGCCCGCTTCGTGATGGGCATCGGCGTCGGCATGGACATTCCGGTCGCCATCGCGTTCCTCGCCGAGTTCTCCCGGCTGCGGGGCAAGGGAAGCAAGGGCTCGCGGACGGCCGCTTGGTCGCCCGCCTGGTACGCCGCGACCAGCGGCTGCTACCTCGTGATCATGCTGTTGTACTTCTTCCTGCCGGAAGCCCAGTTGGGCTGGCTGTGGCGGTTCACCGTCGGCTTCGGCGCGGTGCCCGCACTGGTCGTGCTGCTGCTGCGCCGGCGCTACATGAACGAGTCCCCGACCTGGGCCGCCGACCAGGGTGACCTGGAGAGCGCGGCGCGGATCCTGCGGGAGTCGTACGGCGTGGACGCACGCGTCGCCGACGATGTGCCCCCGAAGGCGCCCCGCCCGCCCCGGCCCGGCCTGGCCTCGTACGCGCGGCTCTTCAGCCCGCCGTACCGTGCGCGCACCATCCAGTCGGTGACGGTCGGCGTGGCCGAGACCTTCGGCTACAACGCGGTCGCATTCGGGCTGCCGATCATCATCGCCACGCTGATGACCCAGGGCCCGCTGACCACGATCGCCTCCTCCTTCATCCTGAACCTCGTCTTCGCCCTGACCGGCGGGCTGCTCGGCATCCGCTGGGCGGCGACCCGGGGCGCCTGGCCGATGATGACGCTGGGATTCGCGATCCAGCTCGTCGCCATCGCGGTGCTCGGCCTCATCGGCGAGCCTTCGGGGACGGCCGTCGTGACGGCGGGGATCCTGATGCTCGGCACCTTCATGTTCGCCCAGGGCTTCGGCCCCGGCGCGCACATCATGAGCTACGCCTCACTGGGCTTCCCGACGTCGATGCGCGGCGTCAGCATCGGCTTCAACCAGGCCGTGCTGCGACTCGGCTCGACGCTGACCCTCTTCTTCTTCCCCGTCCTCAGCAGCGGCCTCGGCACGGATCTGTACTGGGTCATCCTCATCGCGCCCGTCCTCGGCCTGATCGCGCTGCTCGTGAAGCGCTGGGAACCCGTCGGCTTCGACGCGGACGCGGAGGAGCGGGCACGGCTCGATGCCGAGACTTCCTGCCGCTGAATCCGGGTCCGCCGACCCCCGGCACAGCGGCCTGCGCGTCTATCCCCTGCCGGCAGTTGGCTTGTCTGCCGGCGGTGTTGCCGGAGCTGCCGGTGATGGGCAGGAAGCGACGAATCCGCCCCTGCAAAGACGCCTCCTTCGATGACCGGACCGCCGGCCGCCTGGCCCATGGTGGCCAGGGGCTGACCGGCCAGGCGGGTGCGGTGCCGGACGACGAGGCCCGTGACAAGGCAACTGGACGGGACTTCCCGAGCGGTGACGGCGGCGGGTGCCGTGGAGTCCGCCAAGTACGATCAGGCAGTCTTCGCACCCGAGGAGTTCAGCCCGGTGACCGCCACCATCCCGCCGCCTCGTACTGCCAATCTCCTGCCTGTGCGGCAGCTGAGTCGGACCGAGGACGGCGAGCAGCTACCGGCACTGATGTGGTACGCCGGGCCCGGCTGGCGGATGATCAGCAGCGCGGTGCTCGGCGGTGGCATCGGGGAACGGGCCTGGGTCCTCAACGCCCAAGTCGCTCACGGCTACCGGCGTACCGACCCCGGCCGGCACCTGAAGCAGTTGGCGGACGAGGCAGGAGCGCACGGCATCGGTGTCGGGCTGATGACTGCTGCGGACGTCCGGGCGTACGTCCACGCGGAAGACGGCGGTACCGAGGCCGTTGTGACCGCAGGAGTCAGGATCCGCGGCTGGGCTGCCTCGCCGGCTGAGGAGAAGCCCGTGCCCGTGGAGCCGGGCACGATCAACATCATCGCCGCCTTGCCCGTGCCGCTTTCCGACTCGGCGCTGGTCAACGCGGTCGCCACCGCCACCGAGGCCAAGGTCCAAGCGCTGCTCGACGTGGGGTACGACTGCTCGGGCACGCCGACCGATGCTGTGTGCATCGCCGCTCGCACTGCACGACCGGGAGACGACGTCCACGCCTTCGCGGGTCCACGCTCGCTGTGGGGTGCCCGCCTTGCCCGGTCGGTATACAACGCCGTACGCGGCGCGCTCACCTGGCAGTGAAGCGTGCGCTGACGCGGTGCGCACATCTCGAACACGGCCTAGTAAGCGGCGGGCAGCACATGGTCGCCGGCCCGGTCGGTGCTCAGGCACAGTGAGCAGACCACCGCGTCGTGGGTGTGGCAGGCGGCCAGGTCCGGGCGTTCGAAGTCCTGTCGGCAGACATGGCAGGTGGAGGTGGTCGCGCTGGGGTTGCCGTCCGCGTCCAGCAGCGGTTCGTCGATTCCGTCATCGGTGCGCCGCAGGTAGTAACGGCCCTTGGTGGCCAGCGCCATCAGCGGCGTGAGGACGAACGCGATCAGGGCCGCCGCGACCGGTGAGTACGGCTGGAGGACGTCGCCCAGCACATGGAAGTACATCGCGATCGACAGCCCGGAGGCGGCGACGAAGGCCACCACGCCCACGGGGTTGACCGGATAGAGCATGCCCCGGCGGAACTCGGGAGCGTGCGGGGACAGCTTCAGCAGGTACTTGTTGACGATGATGTCGGTGGCGACGGTGACGACCCAGGAGATGGCGCAGTTGGAGTAGAAGCCCAGGATGGCGTTGAGGAAGCTGAACATGTCCGCCTCCATCAGGATCAGGGGTAACGCCAGGTTGGCCAGGACGAAGACCATCCGGCCGGGGTAGCGCTTGGTGACGCGGGTGAAGGAGTTGGTCCATGCCAGCGAACCGGAGTAGGCGTTCGTCACGTTGATCTTGATCTGGCTGATCACGACGAGGATCACGGCCAGCGGCACCACCAGCCACGAGGGCAGCATCGCGGCGAAGGCGCCCGTGAACTGCTGGATCGGCTCGGTGGCCGCGGCCGGGCCCACCTCGGCGAGGACATAGACGGCCAGGAAGAGCCCGATGGCCTGCTTCAGCGCGCCCAGCACCACCCACCCGGGGCCGGCCATCACCACGGCTGTCCACCAACTGCGCTTGTTCGCCTCGGTCTTGGGCGGCATGAAGCGCAGATAGTCGATCTGCTCACCGATCTGTGCGATCAGCGACAGGCAGACGCCCGCGCCCAGCAGCACCGATGCGGTGTTGACGCCACCGCCGCCGTCGGAACCCGCGTACGACACGAAGCGGTGCACCGATCCCGGGTCGGTGGCGACCAGATAGAGCAGCGGGCCCGCCATCAACAGCAGCCAGACCGGGGTCGTCCAGACCTGGAGCTTGCTGAGCGCCTTCATCCCGTAGATGACCAGCGGGATCACCATCACGGTGGAGACCAGGTAGCCCAGCCACAGCGGCAGCCCGAGGCCCAGCTTCAGCCCCTGCGCCATGATCGAGCCTTCGAGCGCGAAGAAGATGAAGGTGAAGCTGGCGAAGATGACGCTGGTGAGCACCGAGCCGTAGTACCCGAAGCCGGAGCCGCGAGTGATCAGGTCCAGGTCGATGTTGTACCGCGCCGCGTAGTAGGCGAGCGGGAAGCCGGTGACGAAGATGACCACGGCCGCGACGAGGATCGCGGCCAGCGCGTTCCCGGTGCCGTGCGTGAGGCCGATGCCCGCGCCGATGGAGAAGTCGGCCATGTAGGCGATGCCACCCAGCGCGGTGGTCGCCACCACCATCGGAGTCCAACGGCGGTAACTGCGCGGCGCGAACCGGAGGGTGTAGTCCTCCAGGGTCTCCGATACCGCCTGTCCGCGGGCGGGCTCCGCCGCGACAGCCGGTTTCGCATCAGCCTGGGTCATGCAGCGCCTCCTGGGGTGCCGTGGGAACTGCGACGGTGCTGCGTCGCTCACGGCCGGACGTTAGGAAGCGCGTGTTACCGCGGCACACTTCCCGGGTGAACCCGCTGTTTCCGAATGCCCGGCCGCCGCCGGCCCGCCGCGCGGGCGATCGAGAACGCGGAGGCAGCGCGCATGGTCAGTGGTGTCCCGATTCGTCAGGACCTTCGGCTGTCAGCGCCGAGGTCCTTGTCCTCAGCCGCCAGATGCCGCCGGCCCCCGCAGCCGTGCCCCGGTCGCATCCGCTGCGGGATCAGCGACGCTGTCCGCGGTTGGTGGCCGGCTTCGACCGCTACCCCAGCCAATTTGTCCGACCCCGTGTCAGGGAGTCGGACAGCGGGCCATATCCGTCGTTCGTCCGCGTGGTGGCCCGGCGCGTCGCTTGGACGGCCCCCACCCCTTCGCCACGGTGAGAGCGTGCGCCCTCCTGTCCCCCTCCTCGCCACCGCCGCCGCTACGGCAACGCTGCTGCTCACCACCGGCTGCGTCTCCGTGCCCTCCGCCGGCCCGTTCCGGGGTCCGCGCCCCCCTTCCCCGGTGCGCGCAGTGGCGCCGGTCCAGCCGTCGCGACAGCTGGATCCGGTGCAGGCCCCTGCCCGGGAAGCGGGCGAGACACCGTGCGCCCGCCGCGCCGCGGCCACGAACACGGATGACGGCCTACGCCAGGGTGGTGTGCCGGATGACCGCCGGTCATGTCCGTCCGGACCTGCTCGCCCTGCGCCGGCAGATGTACGGCCGCTGACCTGACACCGGCGGGCGGACGACTGCCAGCGGCAAGACCGGCACGGGCGACGGGCCCCGTGCCCGCGAGGTCAGGACGTGTCGTCGTCCGACGCGGCTGCCGACGGTGCAGGGTCGGGTGTCCCGCCCTGGAGACGTTGCAGATCGGACGCGCGTACCTGGATGACCAGCAGGGCGATCAGCGCCGCGACGACCGCGAAGGCTGCCGCGACGAGGAAGGCGCTGGAGACCCCGGCTGACAGGACCTCGTCGCCCCAGGGGGGTGGCAGTTGGCCGGTCCGCTGGAACTGTAGTTGTTCGGCGGGCGACGCCTGCGCCAAGAATGCCGGGATCTGGTCGGTGGCCTCGTTGCGGCTCGCCGTGCCGAAGGTCGTGACCAGGATGGACAACCCCAGCGAGCCGCCCACCTGTTGGGTGGCGTTCAGAATCCCGGAAGCCGCCCCCGACTCGTGCGCCGCCACTCCCGAGACGGCCATCAGCGTCAGGGACACGAACTGGAAGCCCATACCGAAGCCGAACACCAGCATCGGCCCGATCAGGCTGCCGAGATACGTACTGTGCACATCCGTCTGGGTCAGCCAGGACAGCCCACCCGCCGCGAGCAGTGCGCCGGCCACCATGAACGGCTTGGGACCGTACTTGGGCAGCAGCTGGGAGGCGATGCCCGCCCCCACCGCGATGACGGCGCTGACCGGAATGAAGGCCAGACCTGCCTGCAGGGGGCTGAAGCGGAGCACGTTCTGGACGAACAGGGTCAGGAAGAAGAACATGCCGAAGAGTGCCGCGGCCAGGCTGAGCATCATCCCGAAGGCACCCGCGCGGTTGCGGTCACGGAACATCGGCAGTGGTGTGATGGGCTGCCGCGAACGGCGCTCGATGGTGAGGAACACAGCGAGCAGCACGACCGCCGCGCCGAAGGCTCCGACGGTCAGCGGATCGCTCCAGCCGTCCTCCGAGGCACGGATGAAGCCGTAGACGAGCGCGACCATGCCTGCCGTGGAGGTGAGTGCGCCGAGGACGTCGAAATGACCGGGGTGGCGCTCGGACTCACGGATGAAGCGCGGCGCGGCGACGGCGATGACCAGGCCGATCGGCACATTGACGAACAGCACCCACCGCCAGTCCAGCCACTCGACGAGCATGCCGCCGACGAGCAGACCGATCGCGCCACCGCCGGCCGAGACGGCGGCGAAAACCCCGAAGGCCCGGTTGCGTTCCGGGCCTTCGCGGAAAGTGGTGGTGATGAGGGCGAGTGCGGTCGGCGAGGCGACGGCACCGCCGATGCCTTGCAGTGAACGTGCGGCCAGCAACTGCCAGGATTCCTGCGCCAAGCCGCCGAGCAGCGAGGCGACAACGAACAGCAGGATTCCCGCGATGAATACCCTGCGGCGGCCGAGGATGTCACCCAGCCTGCCGCCGAGCAACAGCAGCCCGCCGAAGGTGAGGGTGTACGCATTGATCACCCAGGAGAGGCTCTCGGTCGAGAAGCCGAGCGCCTCTTGGATGTGCGGAAGCGCGATATTCACGATGGTGATGTCGAGGACCACCATCAGCTGGCACGAGCAAATGACGAGGAGAGCAATCCGGCTGCTTCCACCCCGCCGCTGCCCGGAGCCGGCTGTCGGTTCGGGGGTCGGCGTGCGACTCGTCATAGGAGTTGCCTTTCCGCTCCGGGGAACCGGACCGGTCATTTCACCCACGTTATGCCTGCGTGCCGGCCCTCACCAGTCGATCAATCGGGCGTCTCGGAAGGGCAGGCAGCGGTTACTCGTGGGGGGTGCGGCACAGCAGTCGTGGGGCGAAGCTCTGTCCTTGCGAGGAGCTTGCGAGGAGGCATTCGGCTTGGCTCGTGGCCCCCGGTAGAGCCGGACCGGCCGGTCCGGCGAAAGCGCCATCGATGTGGTCAGCCGTAGGGCGCCCCCAGGGCTGTGGACGGCCGTCCACAGCCCTGGGCGCAAGGGTTCACCGAGGGATCATCGATCAGGGTGAGGGTGTCGCCCTCACTGTCGAGCTTCTGTTTCAGGTGAGTTCGCCGTCCCTGGCGACTACGCGTCCACCGCGCACCACCATCTCCCGCCTGGGGAGATCCACCACGATCTGGGGCAGGCACTCGCCGCGCACGAGAAGGAAGTCGGCAGGCGAGCCGGGCTTCAGATCGGCGCGGGGCAGGCCGAGGAGCTGAGCACCGCCGTCGGCGCCCGCGCGGAAGGCGGCCTCCAGGTCCTCGTCCAGGCGGACGTCCTGGACCCAGGCCAGCAGGTGGGAGCGATGCAGCATGTCGGCGTTGCCGAAGGGGCTCCAAGCGTCGCGTACGCCGTCGGTGCCGAGGCTGACATGGACCCCGTGCTCGCGCAGTCGGTCGATGGGCAGGACCAGGTCGGAGGAGGGCGCCACCGTCGTGAGGGAGATTTCCGCGTCCGCCAACTTCACCGCCATGTCGTCGAGTTCACGGCCGTTCAGCCCCGGAAGGCAGAAGACGTGACTGACGGTGACCTTGCCCTGGAGCGACAGCGCGCGGGTGCGGTCAATGATCGCGCGGAGCGACTTCACACCGGTGCTGGCTCGCTCGTGGAGGTGGATGTCGACGCCCACGCCGTGCCGGTCGGCGATGCCGAAGACCACGTCGAGCTGTTCGTCGAGCGCCTCATCGAATTCGATCGGGTCGATACCGCCGACCTGGTCGATGATCCCCGTGCGTGCCGCCTCCTCCAGGAGTTCCTTGGTGCCGGGTGTGCGGATGACGCCGTGCTGGGGAAACGCCACGATCTGCACGTCCAGGGCGTGCCGCAGCTCCTTACCGGCGGCAGCGATCCCTTCGACGCCCTCCAGGTCGAAGGCGGGCGCCACATCGGCATGTGCGCGCATGGCCCGCGTGCCCTGGGTGACGGCGTGCGCCATGAGGCGTTGGGCGCGGTCCTTCAGCGGTGTGCGCAATGCGTGGTACAGCTTCACGTCCTCGGCCGCGTACTCGGCGATGGAGTGCGCGGGGTTGCGCGTCACCCACGGCTCGCCCCATGCCGTCTTGTCAGGGTGGACGTGTGCGTTCACCAGCGTGGGCAGGGCGATCCGGCCCTTGCAGTCGATGACCCCCGCGCCCTTGGGCGCCGGGCCGTTCGTGACGAGGCCGTCGACGACGGTGAGATCGACCGGGGCGCCGGCGCCGTAAGGGCGGACGTTCCTGAAGACCGTGGCGTTCGGGTGGTGGCCCGCGTGCTCGGTGATCCTCGCGGCGGCGTACGGCGTCGATCCGGAGCTCTGGGCCGCAGCGGTCTCGTCCGCGGCCACGGTTCCCGCGAGGGCGGCGGCTCCGGCCAGTACGCCCCGACGGGAGAGGCTGCCGGTGGAGGAATGAGGCGACTCGGCACGCATCGGTTGGCTCCTTCGGTGTGGCGGGGGGGAGGAGGGAGGGGATGGGGAGGCGATGAGGAGGCGATGGTTGGCGGGCGCTACACGATGAGGCCGGAACGGACCACGTGCGAGGGCTTCTTGAGGACGCCGAGGTCGGCGAGCGGATCGCGGTCCACGATGAGTACGTCGCCTGTGCAGCCCCGCTCCAGACGGCCCACCGTCCCTTCCAGCCCCAGCAGTTTCGCCGCTTCGGTCGTCGCGGTGCGGATCGCGTCCAGGGCGGAGAGCCCGGCGGCATGCATCAACTCCACCTCGCCGCCGATGGGTTGGACCGTTCCGCCGGAGGAGTCGGTGCCCGCGGCGAGCGGAACGCCCAGCTCGTGCGCGGCGAGCACCGCGCGCTTGAGGACCGGCAGGTAGCTGCGCCCGCGTTCCGCCAGAATCGGATCCGAGGAATCGATGAGTCCGGCGATCGCGGTGAGTGTGGGGGTGAAGTACGTTCCCCTGCGCCGCATTTGGTGCAGGGTGCGCTCGGCGACGAACACCCCGTGTTCCAGGGAGCGGATACCCGCCGTGACCGCGTCGTGGCAGCCCTTCTCGCTGTAGCTGTGACAGAGCACGCCCTTGCCGCCGCGCCGCGCGGCCGCGACGACCGCGGACAGCTGGTCGTGGTCGTACACCTGGGTGAGCGGATCCTGCTCCGGCAGCCCGGCGCGCTCGTTCACCCGCGTCTTGATGACGTCGGCGCCGCGCGCGAGGTTCACGTCGACCACGCGGCGCAGGGCCTCCTTCGAGCGGACACCGTTCCGCAGCCGGGCGAGCGGGGCCAGATCCGGGTCGGCGAGGATCGTGTCCCCCAGGTCCGGCGTGACGAAGATGCCCGCGGCCCGGAGCCGCGGCGCCTGCTGCGGCGCCTGGTGGGCCAACTCCCGTACGGCGATGTCCTGGTAGAAGTTGGTCGATCCGCTGCGGGCGCTGGTCGCGCCCTTGCGGACCGCGTCGCGCGCCTCGGCCGCCGTGTTGAGGTGAATGTGTGCGTCGACGAGTCCCGGCAGAATCCACTTGCCGTCGGCCCGCAGCACCGGTGCGCCGTCGGGGACGTGTGCGGCGGTACGTGCCCTGGAGCCGGCGGCGTGGACGCGGCCGCCGGTGATGATGACGAGTGCGTTCTCGGTGACCTCGCCGGTGGCCGGGTCGAGCAGCGTGCCGCCCTCGATGACCAGGTCACCGCCGCGGCCGCTCGCGAGGCGGCGCCCGGTGGCCGCGGCTCCGGGAGCGGCCGCGGTCAGCAGCGTCGACGTGCCGGCCAGGGCGGCGGCGCCCGCGAGAACGCCGCGCCGGGTCAGGCGGCTCGGGGGTGGCGGGGCGGGCTCTACGCACATCGATGGGCTCCTTGATCGCGGTCGGCGAATGCGGGGAGCACTTTGTATACCAGCGGGGAAGGGTGGCTGGGAAGATGCGATTCCACCCCGCGGCCTACGCGCCAATTGCCCTGATCAGAGCAGGAATGGGCGGCATTCACCGGAGGGATGTTGCGCCCGGCAGGCAGCGGAGAGCACGGAATGATTCCTCTTGGTATACAAAGATTGGGACCGGTGAGCGGACCGACTCAACCGGCTCAACCGGCTCCGAAGAGGGAGCGCAGGGCCACCGCACGGCTGTCGCGTACGTGCAGCAGCGTGCTCGCGGCCGCCGACTCCTCGTCGCCCGCGGCGATGTGCCGAAACATCAACGCGTGCTGGGCCCGCATGTGCTCCGGCTCCTCGCGCAGACCGAACAACAGCTGGAGCTGCCAGCCCAGTTGCTCCATCATGCGGGCGAGCAGGGGATTGTCGCTCAGTGTCACGATGTCCTCGTGGAACGCGGTATGGGCCGCCACCTCGCTCGCCCCCTCGCCGTCGGCGGCCGCCTGCTCCGCCCTGTCGAGGGAGGCCCGCAGAGCGGAGAGCAACGACGGCTCGTCCGCTCCCGCCCCTGCCACACGGCGGGCAGCGAGTCGCGAGGCCTGTATGGCCAGGGGCTCCCACACCTCGTACAGGTGCTGCACATCGATGCGCTCAAGCCGGCGCACGCGCACGCCGCTGTGCGGCAGCAGTTCCAGCAGGCCCTCCGCCACGAGCGCGCGCAGCGCCTCGCGTACCGGTACGCGAGACATCCGCAGCTCCTCCGCGACCTCCCGCTCCACCAGGCGGGCGCCCTGGGGGTAGCGCCGGTCGACGATCCGCTGCCGTACGGCGTCGCGCGCGCAGGCGCTGAGCGAGGTGCGCCCGGCGGCCCCGGTGGTGGTGCTCCCGCTGTCGGGCGCACCGCCATGCTGCTTGCTGCTGCCCGCCACGTGCACCGTCCTTCGCTCAGCGTGCCCGGTGTGAGGATACGCGGCACCACACGGACGCCGCGGGGCTCGGGGCGCGCTACGCGGCGGACGAAACTCGGCGGGCGCCCGGCTCCGCGGAGTCGAGGACGCTGCCGCCCACGGCGACGCCACCGCCCGCAGCCTGTAAGGGTCCGGCGGTCAGGGCAGCGGGCTCTCAGCCGCCGCGGCGGACCCGGGCCGCCTTGCGGGCCTCGGCGAGCTTGCGGGCCTCGGTGGCCTTGCGGGACTTGCCGCCGGTGCCGCGGGAGGCGTCCTTGCTGGTGCCCAGGCCGCGGAAAGGGGCGTTGGTGTTCTTGGGCCGGGCCCCGGCGGGCCCACCGTCGAGCGGGGGGCCGGAGGGGGCCTTGGCCCCGGTGATCCGGCTCAGCTCCGCCTCCCCCGAGCGCACCTTGGTGATCGTCGGCTCGATGCCGGCTCCGGCCATCAGTCGGGTCATCTCGCGGCGCTGGCTCGACAGCACCAGCGTGACGACGCTGCCGGACTCACCGGCCCGGGCAGTGCGGCCCGCGCGGTGCAAGTAGTCCTTGGGTTCGGTGGGCGGGTCGACGTTCACCACGAGATCGAGGTCGTCGATGTGCAGGCCACGGGCCGCGACATTGGTCGCCACCAGGACGGTGACCTGGCCGTTCTTGAACTGTGCAAGGGTCCGTGTGCGCTGTGGTTGGGACTTGCCACTGTGCAGGGCCTCGGCGCGCACTCCACTGGCCCGCAGGTGCCGGGTGAGCTGGTCGACGGCGTGCTTGGTGTCCAGGAACAGCAGTACGCGGCCGTCGCGGGCGGCGATCTCCGTGGTGACGGCGTACCGGTCGGGGCCGTGGACGACCAGCACATGGTGGTCCATCGTCGTGACCGCGCCCGCGGACGGATCGACCGAGTGGACGACGGGGTCGTTGAGGTAGCGGCGGATCAGCTGGTCGACGTCGTGGTCCAAGGTGGCAGAGAACAGCATCCGCTGACCGGCGGCGTGCACCTGGTCGAGTACCTCGGTGACCTGCGGCAAGAAGCCCATGTCGCACATCTGGTCGGCCTCGTCGAGGACGGTGATCCGTACCCGTCCCAGGCGGCAGGCCCCGCGCTCGATGAGGTCATGCAGGCGGCCCGGGGTGGCGACGACGACCTCGGCCCCGTCGCGCAGCGCAGCGGCCTGTCGGCCGATGGACATGCCGCCGACGATCGTGGCTATCCGCAGCCGGAGCGCGTCGGCGTACGGCGCGAGCGCCTCGGTCACCTGTTGGGCCAGCTCCCGGGTAGGCGTCAGGATCAGGGCGAGGGGCTGCTTCGGCTCCGCGCGCCGCCCGGCCGTCCGTGCGAGCAGCGGCAGACCGAAGGCGAGCGTCTTACCCGATCCCGTGCGCCCGCGCCCCAGGACGTCGCGTCCAGCGAGGGCGTTGGGCAGCGTGGCTGCCTGGATCGGGAAGGGCTCTCGCACGCCGAGCTCCGTGAGCGTTCGCAGCACCTCGGCCGGCAGTTCCAGGTCGGCGAAGGAGGCGACCGGGGGCACCGTCGGAGCGGGGGCCACTGGCCGGGCGAGGTCGCCGTGCGAGGTGCCGAGGCGGTCTGAGTGGTTCATGAAGAGCCTTCCGCATGGGGAACGTACCGAGGAAGGCCCGGCAGGAACGAGCAGCCGACGAATCATGCGAGCCGGACGGGCCGAATCGCCGGCCGCCATGGCCGCCAAACATTTGAGGCTAACACAAAGTGACAGTTCGACCCGGCGCTGTGGTGCTGATCGCACCGCCTGCGTCGGCGACGCGCCGCGGACCGCGAGCCGTTTCCGAGGTGCCTGGACGGGCTCCCCATCGAGGCGATGTCGTCACGGAAGAGCGGCTCGAACGACCATGACCTCCTCGCCCGAAGCAAGGCAGGCAAGACAGGCAAGACCATCGAAGAGGCCAGCCCCTCCCCCGCTCACCGACCGACTCGGCGGCGGAGAGAGGAACCAGCCCCCGAGAGCTGAGGCAACCCGTACCCAATCACCGCGGCCACCAGGGCACCCTGCCACCCGTAGCCACCGACACAGAGACGTCCCTCAGCCGGTGAATGCCCGCATGAACTCGCTCGTCTTCCTTTCGGTGCTTGAACAGGTCGCCATCGCCTTGGAGTTGGCACCTCCCGGGCACGGCTTGTCCCGGGTGGCCGACCACATGGACAGCCGACCGAGTCCCTTCCTGGCGGCGAACCTCTTGAGCTCGACCGCGTCGGCGGGGGTGAAGACCTCGACCTCGACGTCGTTCACGCCGATCATCGGTGTGACGGCGACGGCATTCCAGGCTGCGACGTCGCGCCGGATGCCGAGCGTCTTCTTGATCTGCTTCTGGGTGGCGGTGGCGGCCGCGATGGCGTATTCGCCCATGTCGCCGTCGTAGTAACTGCCGTAGTCCATGGCCATGATGTTCACGGCGGAGACCCGGGCGCCGCTCTTCTTCGCGTTCTCCAGGACCGCGACGGCATGCTTGTTCAGGCCCGAGGGGAGCACCGGGAGAGTGAAGGACACGTCCAGGTCCGGATGCTGCTTCTGTAGCCGGCCGATCGCCTGGGCGCGGAGGGTGTTGGCTTTCTTGTCCGTCAGGGCGGGGCCCTCGATGTCGAAGTCGACCTTCGTCAGGTCGTAGGCGTCGATGACCTGGTTGTACGCACGCACCAACTGGTCCACCGAGCCGCAGACCCGCGCCAGTTCGTGACCACTCTGTCCGCCGAAGGAGATCCGCACATCGCCACCGTTGGCGCGCAGCGCATCCGCCTGACGCGCCACCGGGTTGTCGCCCAGCTCCTGCCTGCCGCCCCACTTGGGCGTGCAACCGCCTCCTGGGGAGACGAACGCCAGGTTGTACTCCTTTACGCCGGTCTCCCGCGCGCTCCGGAGAAGGTCGTAAGAGGGCTTGAGCGAGGTGTCCACGTACGGCGCGAAGGCGTTGGGCTCCGGAGCCGGGGGTTCGGTCGCCTCGGTGGGGGGTGCGCTGGAGGGGGGCCGGCTCTCGCTACGGGAGGGCGCCGACGGTGTCGGGTCCGGCTGCTCCTCCTCGGCCCCGGACGAACAGCCGGCAAGCAATGACAACGCAATCGCCGCCGTCACAACAGCGCCGATCGGCTTCAGTTCTCTTCTCCGGGAAGCCCGCATGTCTGCGTCGTTCGTCATCGTCGGCCTGCTTCCTTCGGAGGGGGTGGGCAGTTGGTAGCGGTCAGGGCGCCGGAAAGCGCCCAGATTGAACAATCAGGGTGTTGCGGGCCGGAACCCGGAAGACGCTCGGCCGCAAAGGGGAAACGCTACCGGCACGGCGCCGCGGGGACTCAATTTCCGTCTGCGCCGCTACAGAACGGGCGCTGCGTGAGCCACCGGAAAGCGGGAGAGGGGCAACGAATCGGACGATTCACAGAAATACGAACTCAGGTGGGACACCGCTACGAGCCTCGTTGCGGCCGCATAGGGCTGAACTCCGGCTCTTCACTTCAGCAGAGGCGTCGCGCCACGCCCCGCTCCTGGAGCGGGGCGTCGACCTCGTCGTCATCAAGGAACCAATCGGCCACGCCCACGATCCGGAACCGTGCCTCCGAGCACTCCCCACTGAGCCCCCCTCCATGCGGACGGCCTTCTTGACGCACAACGCCTACGGCATCGGCGGAGCCAGATCGCGTACCGACCGCGGACGCGGTCCGTAAGGGCGCGGTGCGGATGCGTGAGCCTCGCGAAGTACCGCCTTGCCTACGCCGAGCAGCGGGCGCAGGCTGGGGGTATGGCGGCAGACGGGCCCAACCTGGTCGCTTCCGTTCAGCGGGCTTTCCGACTGATGGAGGCCGTGGGCGCGCACGAGGGCGGCGCGCCGGCACAGCAGCTGGCACAGGAGGCGGGACTGCCGCTGACCACCACGTATCACCTTTTGCGTACGCTCACTCACGATGGGTACCTCCGCCGGCTGGAGGACGATGGCTATGTCCTCGGGGACCGCCTGGACACCCTGCATTCCGGCGGCCGTGAACAGGAACAGCTGAGCTACGTCCGCCCGGCTCTGACATCGCTGCGGGACGATCTCTCGGCCGCCGCCTACCTGACCTTCTACGAGGACGGCGAGATCCAGGTGGCCGAGATCGTCGACAGTCCCCTGGCACCGCGGGTCGACACTTGGGTGGGCTTCGAGGACGCGGGACACGCCACGGCGCTGGGCAAGTGTCTCCTGCGCGAACTCGGCGACGAGGCGCGCAACGACTATCTCTCCCGGCACCCGCTCGCCGACCTCACGCCGCGCACCATCACCGCTCGCTCCGAATTCATGCGGGGGCTCGACACCTCACCTCGTCCACCGGTCGTCACGGACATGGAGGAGTACTCGCTCGGGACGTACTGCGTCGCGGTACCGGTGTTCCGTGGGCAGACGCCCGGTTCGCTCGGAGTGTCCCTGCGGGTGGACCGGCTCTCGCACATCAACCAGGTCCGCGACCGGCTGATACCTGCGGCGAAGCGTGTGACCCGGGGACTCTCGCTCACCATCTGAGTTCAGGTCTGCGGTATTCGTTGTAACTTCCGCCCACCGAGCCGTGGTCGAAGTCTCCTGCGCTACCGTCCAGCCCTCGCTCGGCCCTGCTCGGAACGTACCACCGGAGCGGCAATGGTCTTTCCGTGATTCGGCCGGTGCGGCCCTTGGCTCGGGTCATGCCGAGGTCCTGCCCCCCGTACCCGCCGGCCGGGCCGCGGGTCCCGTCAGGCCGGCACCGGGCTCTGGCCTAGAGTGCGCGTGTGCCGTCGTACAGCATTGGGCAGGCAGCAGGGCTGCTGGGTGTGAGTTCGGAGACCGTTCGCCGGTGGGCGGACGGCGGTCGATTGCGCATGGACCGGGACGGCTCGGGCAACCGGGTGATCGACGGGGTGGGCCTGGCGGCGTTCGCGAAGGAGCGGGCCGCGGGCCTGCATCCCGTACCGGAGTCCGTATCCACCTCCGTGCGCAACTCGTTCATCGGGATCGTGACCGCCGTACGCGTCGACGATGTGGCCGCGCAGGTGGAGATCCAGTCCGGTCCGCACCGGCTGGTCTCGCTGGTGACCCGGGAGTCCGTGGAGGAACTCGGCATCGTCGTCGGGGTCACCGTCACGGCGAGGGCTAAGTCGACGAACGTCCACGTCGATGTCTCGTGACCGGTGAGACGTGTCAGCGGCAGAGCAGCGCGGCGCGCAGGTCGAGCTTGTGGTCGAGGCGGGACAGGTCCCGTCCGGTGAGGGACTCCACGCGCTGGATGCGGTAGTGGACGGAGTTCACGTGCAGATGCAGGGCCTCGGCGGTCCGGGCCCAGGAGCAGTTGTGCGCGAGGAAGACTTCGAGGGTCTCCAACAGCGTGTTGTGCGACGCCGGTCCGCCGAGCAGCTGTCCCAGCGTTTTGCTGCGGTACGCCGCTCGCACGTCGTCCGGGACACCCGCGAGGAGGGACTCCAGGTTGGAGAGGTCCTCGACAGCCGTCACATGGGCGCCCCGCGGAGCTGCGGACCGGGCGGCGGCCAGGGCGTAGCGCGCCTGGGCGAGAGCCGCTCCCAGACCTGCCGGGGTCGGCATGAGGGCACTGACGCCTGCATGCAGTGCGGTGTCCGGCCGGCAGTCATGGAGCAGGGTCCACACCTCCCCCAGTCGGGTCGCGATGTCGTCGTCGGACTCGGTGTGGACGATGGCGATGGCCTCGCCGTCAGGGCCTTGCCCCATAGCGGTGGATACGGAGGGGAAATGGCTCAGTGCCTCAGCGAGGGCCTCGCCGCCCCCGAGGCGCCCATCGGCCGCCCTCATGGTTGCGATGACCACGCGGTAGGGCCCTTGGCCGGCGAGACCGCATGAGCGCAGCGCGTTCTCGATGGCGGTCGTGTCGGATGCCGCGGTGCCGGTCAGTGCAATGAGATCTTCTTGTGCTTGCCGTCCGGCCGCCTGCCGTCGGTCGTGATGGTGACGGTGTTGGGCAAAGACCTCGGCGATCTCATGCAGGACGCGCGGTGGGGCCTCGTCCACTCCCGGCAGATGGAGGTGCCAGGCGTCGTAGGCAGTGCCATCGGCCTGGATGCGCAGCGTGGTCCCGGACGTACCGCGCAGGCTCTTCGCGGCCTGTTGGGCGGGGAGCACCGAAGCGGAGGCGGTGCGGGCGACCGTGCGTCCGCTGCTGGTCAAGAGGTAGCACGGCGGGGTGCCGAGGTGAGCGAAGGCGCGGTCCAGCAGCTCGGCCGGGGCCGCGCCCAGTTCGAGCAGCCGGCCGAGTTCGTTGCGTACGTTCTCCGCGAGCGCGTAGTGGGGTGCGGGGCGGCGGCTGAGATCTCCCCATTGCCGTAGATAGACGGCTTCGGTGATGGCCCGGAAGTTGGTCTGCGCGGATACGGCGAGCAACGGGATCCGGTGTTGGCGACAGGAGTCGACGAGATCCTCGGGGACCGTGCCGTGCGTCTCCTCGCCGGCGAGGAGCGCGGCCGCGCCAACGGTGCGCAAGGCGGAGACAAAGCGATCGATCTTGGCCCGACTGTCGCCCGGGTTCCACCACACGAGCCCGCTGAGCACGATCTCGCCCGGCTGAAGGAATCTGGTCGGGTCTTCCAGATCCGTGGCGGTGACTCCGCTGATCTCCTGGCCGAGAAGGGACGCGTCGCCCCAGACGAGAGCGATGTCGAGGCTGTCGAGCTGGAGGAGATTTTCGACGTGCATGCGGGTGGCTCCTTGCGCGGCTGCGGGACGACCCCACATCTCACATTCACCAGGCGAGTGCGAGTGAGCACATCGTAAATGCCCAAGTCTTTGCGCAGAAACCCTCTTGGTTGATCATCCAGTCCACGGGTGGTCGGGAGGGTGGTTTTCCGTGCTCTGAACCAGTCGTTTCAGGTCCCGGTCAGGGGCTTCACTGACGGGGAAGCAATGGCCGAAAGGGGTGGGGGACCATGGATCTGAACACGGTGCTGGACGTTCGCGACGCGCGTCGTCGTGAGCCCTGGCAGCCAGGGGACGCCTGGCTCGGCGGGGGCACGTACCTCTTCTCCGAGCCGCAGCCGCATCTGCGGCGCCTGGTGGACCTGAGCCGGATGGGCTGGGACCCGATCAGGCACGGGGCCGACGGGGCGCTTGAGATCGCTGCGACCTGCACCATCGCCCAGCTCTCCCGCTTCGGTCGAGCGTGCCGTGCGGTGGCTTCGCCGCTGTTCGAGCAGTGCTGCCGGGCCTTTCTGGCCTCGTTCAAGATCTGGAACATGGCGACCGTCGGCGGCAATCTCTGCAACGGGCTGCCGGCCGGGCCGATGATCTCGCTGACGGCGGCGCTCGACGGGGAGTGCCTGCTCCAGTCACAAGGCGGCACGCTGCGTCGCGTCAAGGTCGCCGACTTCATCACCGGCGCGGGCCGCAAGGACCTCGGGGAGGGGGAACTGCTGCGCTCGGTCGCTCTGCCCGCACGGGGCATGGGAAGCCGGACGGCCTTCCGCCAGGCGTCGTTGTACGGTCTCGGCCGTTCAGGTGCGCTGGTCATCGGCACCCTCGACCCCTTGGACGGCTCGCTGGCGGTGACCCTCACCGCTGCCACCGTACGGCCCTTCCGGCTCTGGTTCCCGCTGCCTCCCGACGCGGGCGGTCTGCGCCGCGCGATCGAGGCGGCCGTCGCCGACGACGAGTGGTTCGACGACATCCACGGCCTGCCCGAATGGCGGCACCACATGGCGATCCGCTTCGCCGAGGAGATCCGCCGCGAACTCACCCAGCTTCCCCCGGACGGTGCGCGATGAGCTTCCACATCCAGGTCAACGACCAGCCCTTCGACACCGAACCCCGCGCCGGGCAGTGCCTGCGCACCTATTTGCGCGAGCGCGGCTGGTTCGGTGTGAAGAAGGGCTGCGACGCCGGGGACTGCGGTGCCTGCACCGTCCATGTGGACGGCGAGCCCGTGCACAGTTGCCTTTATCCGGCGGTACGTGCGGAGGGCCGCAGTGTCACGACCGTGGAGGGCCTCGCCTCCCCTGAGGGTGAACTCCACCCGGTCCAGCAGAAGTTCCTCGACGCCCAGGGCTTCCAGTGCGGCTTCTGCACCGCCGGATTCCTGATGACCACGGCAGCCCTCGAAGCCGAGAAGGGGACCGCACACGACGACGGCAAACTCGCCGACCTGCCCCGCGCCTTCAAGGGCAACATCTGCCGCTGCACGGGCTACCGCGCCATCGAGGACGCGGTGTGCGGCGTCAAGCACACCGAGCGGCCGTGCGCCGGCAAAGCGGTCGGCAAGAGCCTCGGCGCACCAGCCGGCCCGCAGGTCGTCACCGGCACCGCCCGCTACACCTTCGACATCGAGGTCCCGGGGCTGCTGCACATGAAGCTCCTGCGCTCCCCGCACCCGCACGCCCGGATCCTCGGCATCGACACCTCCCCCGCCCTCCGGGTCCCGGGCGTGCACGCCGTCCTCACGCACGAGGACGCCCCCGAGCGCCTGTACTCCTCCGCCCGCCACGAGCACCCCACCGAGGACCCCGACGACACGCGTGTCCTCGACAGCACCGTCCGCTACGTCGGCCAGCGCGTCGCCGCCGTCGTCGCCGACAGCGAGCAGGCCGCCGAGGAAGGCTGCCGGCGCATCGAGGTCACGTACGAGGAACTCCCCCACGTCACCGACCCCGAAGCAGCGATGCTCCCGGGCGCACCCGCACTGCACGGCGACAAGGGCCCCGACGCGCGCATCGCCCGCGCCGAGAACAACGTCGCCGGCGAGGTACACGGGGAGATCGGCGACGTCGAGGAAGGTTTCGCCGAGGCGGACATCGTCCACGAGGAGACCTTTTGGACCCAGCGGGTCCAGCACGCCAGCCTCGAAACCCACGGCTGTGTCGCGTACTTCGAGCCGAAGGAGGACGGCACGGGCGAGCGCCTGACAGTGCGCTCCTCCACCCAGACACCGTTCCTGACCCGGCGCGCGTTGTGCGCGCTGTACGACCTGCCCGAGGACGAGGTCCGGGTCGTCGCCGGCCGGGTCGGCGGCGGCTTCGGCGGCAAGCAGGAGATGCTCACCGAGGACATCGTCACCCTTGCGGCACTCAAGCTGCGCCGCCCGGTGAAGCTGGAGTACACCCGGGCCGAGCAGTTCTACGGGGCCACCACCCGCCACCCGTTCAAGGTCGCCATCAAGATGGGCGCCCGCCACGACGGCACCCTGACCGCCTTTCACTTCCGGGTGGTGTCCAACACCGGCGCCTACGGCAACCACGGCCCGGCCGTGATGTTCCACAGTGTGGGTGAGTCGATGGCCGTCTACCGGGCCCCGCACAAGAAGGTCGACGCCTACTCCGTCTACACCAACTGCGTGCCGGCGGGCGCCTTCCGCGGGTACGGCCTGGGCCAGGTCACGTTCGCCGTCGAGTCGGTGATGGACGAACTGGCCCGCCGCCTGGGCCTGGATCCCCTCGTCTTCCGCGAGAAGAACATCATCGGCCCCGGCGAGCACATGCTCAGCCCGATCGGCGAGGAGGAGGACCTCCACATCGCCTCCTACGGCCTCGACCAGTGCCTGTCGGTGGTCCGCACCGCGATCGCGGAGGACACCAGCACCGAACAGGCCCCGGAAGGCTGGCTGGTCGGCCAGGGCACGGGCATGGCGATGATCGCAACCGGCCCGCCGGGCGGCCACTACGCGGACGCGCGTGTCTCCCTCCTCCGGGACGGCACGTACGACATCGCCGTCGGCACGGCCGAGTTCGGAAACGGCACCACCACCGTCCACAAGCAGATCACCGCCGGCGCCCTCAACACCACCGAGGATCGCATCGCGATCCGGCAGTCCGACACGGACGTCGTGCGCCACGACACGGGAGCCTTCGGCTCGGCCGGCACCGTCGTCGCGGGCAAGGCCGTCCTGCTGGCCGCGGCCGCACTGGCCGAGCGTCTGCAGACCTTCGCGGCCCGGCACACGGGCGCGGCGCGGCATCTGTGCAAGCTCGGCGCCGAAGCCTTCGACTGCGCGGGCCGGACGGTAACCCTGAAGGAGCTGTTCGAGGCGGCCCACGCGGCTGGGGCGGCGGAGGAACTGGCCGCGGACGGACACTGGGGCGGATCCCCGCGCTCGGTGGCCTTCAACGCCCAGTGGTTCCGGATCGCCGTCGACCCCGGCACCGGGGAGATCCGCATCCTGCGCAGCGTGCACGCGGCCGACGCGGGCAAGGTGATGAACCCGATGCAGTGCCGCGGCCAGGTCGAAGGCGGTGTCGCCCAGGCGCTGGGCGCGACTCTCTTCGAGACCGTGCGGGTGGACGAGCGCGGTGAGGTCACGACGGCGGCTTTCCGCCGCTACCGCCTCCCTCAGTACGCCGACATCCCGCGCACCGAGGTCCACTTCATGGAGACGGCGGACGCGATCGGCCCGCTGGGCGCCAAGTCGATGAGCGAGAGCCCGTTCAACCCGGTGGCTCCGGCGTTCGCCAACGCGCTGCGTGATGCCACCGGAATCCGGTTCACCGAACTGCCTGCCACCCGGGACCGGGTCTGGCTCGCTCTCCACCGGCACGCCACGTCCGCCGCCGGGAGCCCGTCCCTTGGTGCATGAACCTGGAGGATGCTGCCCCGATATTCGTAGCAACCTCACAAACGCGAGGGAAACTCGCGGAACAGGCTCGCAAACACGATTCTTCTGGACGGTCGTCGGGTATCACTGGGCGCAGTCGCCGCACCGACCGTTCAAAGGGGAACCTGATGAGTCGACTCAGCGCTCCGCCGCGCACAAGCGCCGCACAGACCGGGGCCTTCGTCGTGTGCGGCGATGTGGCGGAGCCGGCCACACTGAGCGTCGCGGACCTGCGTCAGGGCTGGGAGCAGCATCGGGCCGAGGTGGTTTTCGACTGCGCCACCAACGGCCCGCAGCACCACACCTTCCACGGGCCCCTGCTCCGAGAGGTGGTCGGTGACGCCCGCCCCGGCTTCGATCCCCGCCGACGCAAGGACCGCTCCCGCTTCCTGCTGGCCGTCAGCAGCGGGGATGGCCACCACACCGTCCTGTCGTGGGCAGAGATCGACGCCGACTTCGGCAACGCACCCATGCTGCTGGCGACCCGCCTGGACGGCCAGGACCTCGACGCGGCGGGCACCCAGCTGGTCGTACCCTCCGACCGCTGCGGCGCGCGCTACATCAGCGCCGTCACCAGCATCTGGATCGGCGCCTGCCACCTGTCCGACGAACTCGCCGACACGCGCGGGGACGCCTGAGAACGGCCGGAGGCAACTCCGGCCGCCGTCCGATCCGGAGCAACGACTTCTCGCTGTCCACCGCGCGCCGCTGGGCGGACGCCGGGCGGATCACCGCACCGGCTTCTCCACGACCCCCGCTGTCTGGGCGGCGGCCAGCCACTGGGGGAACTCGCTCAGCAAGTGGTCGTACAGGGCGGCGTCGGTGTGCGCGCGTGGGTTCTGGCCGGCGTGGATGAAACCGGCGTTGTCGACGATGCGCTTGCCCGGTACGGCGAGGTCATCGAGCCTGTGCAGAAACCGGAACTCGTTGTCGTCCGGGTCGCCGAAACCGACGAACTGCCAGAACAGAGGTAATTTCGCGGCCTTGCACAGGTAGCGTTCAGCGGCGGCCTTGCTGGTGGGGCCGCCGTCCGTCTGGAAGATGACAAGCGCCGGAGCGGTGCTCCCGGCGGCCAGGTAATGGTCGATGACGGCGTCCATGGCCCAGTGGTAGTTGGTGCGTCCCATGTGCCCGAGGCCCTGGTGCAGTTTGGCGATCCGTCCCTCATAGTTGTCCAGCCCGAAGTCCGCGGTGCCGTCGACGTCGGTGGAGAAGAAGACGACCGGCACGGTGCCGTCGTCGTCGAGGTGTGCGCACAGCCCGAGGACCTGCTCGGCCAGATGCTGGACGGTGCCGTCCTTGTAGTACGGGCGCATGGAACCGGAACGGTCGAGGACGAGGTGGACAGCAGCCCGTTCCCCCGCCAGCCCATGCTTTTTGAGGCTGATGCCGGCTCTTGTAGAGGTCGACCAGTCCCGGCGCGGTCGCCTGTACTTTCTCCAAGCTCACCCTCGTGGTACTCGCCTGCGTCGTCATCGCCGTGCCCGCCCTTCGTCGCCCCCGCCCTGGCAAGTGCCTCTGTCCAGCGGGAAGTTGTTCAAGTCATATCAAGCACCGTCGTCGTGGACAGCAACCTCGGCCTGCTGCGGGTACCGGGCGTTCCCGTCAAGCGCCGTCGTCGAGGCCGGCGCTCGCCTCGCCTGCACGGCCTGGGGCGTGCGTAGTTGTCTGCCGGGGCCGGCGCGCGGCGCGGCCCCGGCAACCACGTGGGTTGCCGGGACCGGGCGTTGCCTGGCGCGGAGGCCGGTGGCTCGTCACCTTGCCGTGGTCACCTTCGTATGGGGCGTACCCGCGTCGCCGGGAGCTGTGGACGCGCTCGCGCCCGTGTCGCGCAGGTCGCGGCGGAAGGTTTCGGGGGACTTCCACACCGCGACCATGGTGATCACGGCGCCCAGTACGACGTATCCGGCGACCAGCGGCCAGCGGGTTCCGTCCGGGCCGGCCAGGGCGGTGGCGATGAACGGGGTGAGGCCGCCGGTCAGGATGGAGGCGATTTCGCGGCCCGCAGCGGCGCCCGTGTAGCGGCGGTCGGCGGGGAAGAGCTCCGCGAAGAATGCCGGCTGGACCGCGTTGATGGCGTTGTGGCCGAGGTTGAGGACGAGGACGTAGCCGAGCAGGATCAGCAGGAAGTTCCCGGACTGCAGGAGCCAGAAGAAGGGGAACGCGGCGGCGGCCACGACGACGGCGCCGAACATGTAGACCGGCCGCCGCCCCTTGCGGTCCGAGAGCGCCGCGTACAGCCCGTGCGCGGGGAAGGCGAGAACCGAGACGACGAGGATCGCGGTGTTCAGGGTGGACTTGTCGAGGCCGAGGGAACCGCTGCCGTATGACAGGGCGAACACGGTCAGCAGGAAGTACGGGAGGGCTTCGGCGAAGCGCAGGCCGACGATCAGCAGCAGATTGCGCCAGTCCTTGACGAAGATGGCGCGGATGGGGCTGCTTTCGCGCTTCGAGGTCTTTGGCTGGTCAACGGCCTCGGTGAAGACCGGGCTTTCGTGCAGCGAGCGGCGCAGCCAGAAGGTCACGACGAGGATGACGGCGGACAGCAGGAACGGGACCCGCCAGCCCCAGGCGTAGAGCGCCGCGTCCGGCAGGGTGTACACCCAGGCGAAGAGCGCGGTGATGAGGATCTGGGCGGAGAAGCCGCCGACATTGGGCCAGGCGGTGAAGAAGCCGCGCCGGTGTGCCGGGGCCGACTCAAGAACGATGATCATCGAGCCGCCCCATTCGCCGCCGACGGCGAAGCCCTGCAGGAGACGCAGGAGGACGAGCAGTGCGGGCGCGAGGATGCCGAGCGTGCCGTACCCGGGGAGCAGTCCGATCGCGATGGTGGACAGGCCCATCAGGGACAGGGTGAACAGGAGCGTGGACTTGCGGCCGCGGACGTCACCGCGGCGCCCGAAGAACAGGCCGCCGAGCGGTCTGGCCAGGAAGCCGACCGCGAAGGTGCCAAAAGCGGCGAGGGTGCCGAGGAAGCCTTCCTGGCCGGGGAAGAAGACCTTCGGGAAGATCACGGCCGCTGCGGTGCCGTAGACCAGGAAGTCGTAGTACTCAAGCGTGTTGCCCAGAAAGCTGGATGCCGCGACCTTCCAGGCGTAGCGCCGGTCTGTCTGCGGAGTGGTCGCGGCCATGCACGTCCCTCTCATGTCGTTGCACCCCCTGCCGTGGCCGGGGAGGCACGCCGTCGTGCCCGGCCATGACTATGCATGGCAGTTGGTTAACCGTCAACGGTTTTCGTTGACGGTTAACCGTTTGCCGAAGTAGCGTGCCGTTCACCGGCGAACAGGGCCCCATACACGGCACCCAGGGCCCCGCCATCGTGCAAGGCGAAGCCACGAAAAAGGAGGCCCATGCGCGTCAGCCCCATCAGCCGGCCGTCCCTCGGCGCTCAGGTCCTCGATCAGCTGCGCGCGCTCGTGGTACGCGGCGACCTGGCGCCGGGCACGCACCTCGTCGAGGGCAAGGTCGCCGAGGAGTTCAGCGTCAGCCGCGGGCCGGTGCGCGACGCGCTGCGCCAACTGGAGATCGAGGGGCTGGTGGAACCCCGCAGCCGCGGAGTGTCCGTACGCGGCCTGGACGACGACGATCTCCGCGAGCTGTACGCACTGCGCGGCGCCCTGGAGGGCCTTGCCATCCGGGAGACCATCGCGCGGCGCGCGGACGCGGAGTGGTCGGCTCTCGACGCGGCGCTGCGGACCATGTGGCAGGCGGCGGACGCCCGCGATCCGGCCCGGTTCGCCGCCGCCGACATGGACTTCCACAGCGCCTTCTACGAGCTGTGCGGGAACCGCAGGCTCGCGGCCGCGTGGGCCACCCACCGCCCACTGTTCGCGGCCATGCTCGACGTGACGAACACCCGCGACCGTGACCTTCACCCCACCGCGCAGGACCACGCCGACCTCGCGGAGCTCATCCGTACCGGCGCGGCAGAGCCCGCCCTCGCGACGCTCGACGCACACCTGGCCGGCTCCCAGGAACGGATGCGGGCCTCCCTCATCGAACTGCCCGCGCGCCGCCGGGCGTCGTGACCACCCCTGTTCCGCCGGCCTTCCGGAGACCGAGATGTCACACCCCGAGGCCACCGCCCTTCCGGCGCCCACCCGTTCGTTCGTGACCGTCGACGATCCGCGCCGGCGCCAGTGCCACGCTTCGACCGTTGCCGTCGCCGAAGGCGCCCCGGTGGTCGCCTGGTTCGCGGGGACCCGCGAGGGCACGCCGGACAACCGCATCTGGCTGTCGGGCCCGAACGGGATCCATCCGCTCGACACCGGACGCGACGTCGCCCACTGGAATCCGGTGCTCGCGCCGGACCCGTCCGAGGCCGGTGTGGTGTGGCTGTTCGCGAAGGCCGGACCGCGGATCTCGCAGTGGGTCACCCTCGTGACCCGGACACGAGACGGCGGTGCGACCTGGGAACCGCCGAGGGAGCTGGTCCAGGGCGACAGGTCCGGCGGCCGCGGACCGGTGAAGAACCCGCCGCTGGTCACCCCCGAAGGTGTGTGGCTGGCGCCGGCCTCGGTCGAGCACTGGTCCGAACCGCCCTGCTGGGAACCGTTCGTCGACATCTCGGCGGACGGTGGCACGACCTGGTTGCGCACCCCGATCCCCGTCGACCGTTCGGCGCTGCGCGGCGCGGGCCACATCCAGCCGTCCCTGTGGCTGGGCCCGGACGGTCCGGTGGCCCTGATGCGCAGTACCGAAGGCCGCGCCTACCGCGCCGTCTCCGGAGACGGCGGACGGCACTGGGGCGCGGCCGCCCCGACCGGCTTGCCGAACAACAACTCCGGGCTGTGCGCTCTCGCCCTGCCCTCCGGACGCATCGCCTGCGTGCACAACCCCTCGTCGCAGGACTGGGGCAGCCGCTGCCCCCTCGCCGTGTCCGTCTCGGACGACGACGGGGTCACCTGGCGTCAGGCGGCAGTCGTCGACGACGGACTCACCGCCGTGGACCCCGCCGTACCGCAACTGCTCGACGCGCGGGCACGGCCCGGCTTCGCGCCGGGTGACACCGGCGTGGTGACCAGCGGCGTCGCGGAGTTCTCGTACCCGACCGCCGTCCTCGACGGATCCGACCTGCTCATCACCTACACCTGGCAGCGGCGCGGCATCGTCCTCGCCCGGCTGCCCCTGACCCTTCTGGAGAAATCGTGACCTACCGGCTGCCCACGCCCCGGCCACACCTCGGCGTCCCGCCGCGCACCGCGTACCTGATCTCCAGCGGCGATCTGCGCCCGGCCGCCAACGCGGCGGGCTGGCCCGCCCAGGAAGCGCTGGAAAAGAGCGTCACCGAGGCCTTCGCCGGGCTCGGCTGGACGGTGCGGCGGGCGCACGCGTACGACAAGGACAAGGGGCACGGCTTCATCGACAGTCAGCGTGCCGGACTGGAGGTCTTCAAGACCATCCCGCCTCAGGCCCCGCTGATCGCCGCCGAGGCGGTGTGGCAGTACAGCCACCATGTGCTGGCCGGCCTGCGCACCCATGACGGCCCCGTGCTGACGGTCGCCAACTTCGACGGCACCTGGCCCGGCCTCGTCGGCCTGCTCGGGCTTAACGCAGGTCTGACGAAGATGGGCCGGGAGTACTCCACCCTCTGGTCCGTCGACTTCACCGACGCCATGTTCCTGGACGGGCTGCGCGAGTGGACGGAGACGGGGCTCGTCACGCACGACGACTCCCACGTGCGGCCGCTGCCCGAGCTGCCCCCATCCGCGGAGCGCACGCTGGGCGTCGCGATTGCCGATCAACTGCGCCGAGACAAGGCCCTGATCGGTGTCTTCGACGAGGGCTGCATGGGCATGTACAACGCGATCATCGACGACGAGCTGCTCAATCCACTGGGCATCTACAAGGAACGGCTGTCGCAGAGCGCCCTGTACGCCGAGATGCTGCGCGTCCCGGACGCGGAGGCCGACGCCGCCCGCGCCTGGCTCGACCGGGCGGGCATGACCTTCGCGACCGGGACCGACGAAGCCACCGAGCTGACGGACCGCCAGATCAGCGAACAGCTGAAGATGTACATCGCGGGGCTGCGGATCGCCGATGACTTCGGTCTGGACGCGGTCGGAATCCAGTACCAGCAGGGCCTGAAGGACCTCACCCCCGCATCCGACCTGGCCGAGGGCCTGCTCAACAACCGGGAGCGCCCGCAGGTGACCAGCCGCGACGGCTCACGCGTGCTGTACGAGGGCGAGCCGCTACCGCACTTCAACGAGGCCGACGAAGGCGTGGCCGTCGACGCGCTCCTCACCCACCGGATCTGGACCGCCATGGGCCTGGACCCGGCGACCACGCTGCACGATGTGCGCTGGGGCGCGGAGTACGAGGGGCAGTTCGTCTGGGTCTACGAGATCTCCGGGTCGGTACCGGCTTCCCACCTCACCGGCGGCTACGCGGGCGCGGTCAGCCTGCGGCAGAGCCCGGTGTACTTCCCCGCCGGCGGCGGCACCATCAAGGGCGTGAGCAAACCGGGCGAGATCGTCTGGTCCCGGCTCTACATCGCCGACGGCGGGCTCCACCTGGACATCGGCCGCGGCTCGGTCGTCGAACTGCCCGCCGAGGAGACCGAGCGCCGCTGGGCCGCGACGAACCCCGAGTGGCCGATCGCCCATGTGGTCACCCACGGCGTCAGCCGCGACCAGTTCATGGCACGGCACAAGGCCAACCACGTCCAGCTCGTGTACGCCGCCGACGCCGCCACCGCCGACGCGGCACTCGTCGCCAAGGCAGCGGCGTTCCACGAACTCGGTGTCACCGTCCACCTGTGCGGGGATACCCGGATATGAGATTCCTCGGCGTCGACATCGGCACCTCAAGCAGCAAGGGCGTCCTGGTGGATGCCTCCGGCACGGTCCTGGCGGCCGCGGTGCGCCGGCACTCGGTCTCCCGCCCGAGGGCGGGGCATGTCGAGATGGACCCCGAAGTGTGGTGGGCGGAGTTCTGCGGCATCACGCGCGAGCTCCTGGCCGGCGGCGAGCGGGTGGACGCGGTCGGCGTCAGCGGGATGGGCCCGTGCGTCGCCCTCGCGGACGCCGCGAACCGGCAACTGCGACCGGCGATCCTGTACGGCGTGGACACCCGGGCCGGCGCGCAGATCACCCGGCTCCATGCGGAACTCGGCCGGGAAGCCGTCCTCGACCGGTGCGGCAGCGTGCTGTCCACACAGGCGGTCGGGCCGAAGGTGGCCTGGGTGGCCGAGCATGAGCCGGAGGTGTTCACCGCCGCCCGGCGGCTGTTCATGCCGGCGTCCTTCCTCGCCCACCGGCTCACCGGGGCCTACGTTCTCGACCACCACTCGGCCAGCCAGTCCGCCCCCTTCTACGACACCCGGGCGCGGGACTGGTACCGGCCGTGGGTGGAGGCGGTGTGGCCGCATGCGGAACTCCCCGAGCTGCGCTGGCCCGGCGACCCGGCGGGCACGGTGAGCGCCAAGGCGGCAGCGGCGACCGGTCTCGCCACGGGCACCCCCGTCATCACCGGCACCATCGATGCCTGGACAGAGGCCGTCAGCGTCGGCGCGACACGACCGGGCGATCTGATGCTCATGTACGGCACGACGATGTTCCTGATCGCCACCGTCACCGAGCAGTTGCGGGTGCCGGAGCTGTGGAGCACCGTCGGCGCCTTCCCCGACACCCGCTCTCTAGCCGGCGGCATGGCCACCTCGGGGGCGGTCACCGAGTGGCTGCGCGGCCTGTTCGGTTCGCCCGGTCACGCGGACCTGCTCAAGGAGGCCGCTCTCAGCGGTCTCGGTGCGCGCGGTCTGGCGATGCTGCCGTATTTCGCGGGTGAGCGCACTCCGGTCGCCGACCCCGACGCACGGGGCGTGATCGCCGGTCTCACCGTCGAGCACACCCGCGGGGACCTGTACCGGGCAGCGCTGGAGGCCACCGCGCACGGCGTGCGCCACAACATCGAGGCGATGGGCGAGGCGGGCGCCGGGATCAAACGTGTCGTCGCGGTCGGCGGCGGCACACAGGGCGGGCTGTGGACACAGATCGTCTCCGACGTCACCGGGTTGCCGCAGGACATCCCCACCGTCACGGTCGGCGCCAGTTACGGCGCCGCCCGGCTGGCCGCGCAGCGCACCGCGGAGGCGGACATCGCGGTCTGGAACCCGGTACGCGAACAGCGCGTGCCGGACCCCGCCGCGGTGGTGGCGTACGACCGGCTGCACGGCCTGTACCGGGAGCTGTATCCGGCGACACGGGCGACGGCCCACGCCCTGGCCCGGTTCCAGCGCGAGAGCTGACCCCGTCGGGCGGCACGCGACGCGGCGGGTGCGCGGTCCTTCGTGCACCCGCCGCCAGGCCGTGTCGTCGAAGTCGCCGTGGCCCCTCGCGGGAACTCAGCCGGCCAGGTCCGCCACCAGCTTCTCGATCTCGGCCGCCGTCTGCGGGTCCGGGTAGCCGACGGTCATACGGGAGGAGCCGGCCGGCAGGCCGCGTACGCGCTGGGCGTGCTTGATCCGTCCGGCACTCGGGCCGAGCAGGGCGACCACCCGGTCCACCCGCTCCTGCAGCGGCGCGAGTTCGCCGGCTCCGGCACCGGCCAGCTTGGCGGTGGCCAGCTCCAGGAAGGGTTCGGGGAGCGCGCCGGAGCAGCCGGAGATCACACCCGCGCCACCCTCGTCGAGGACCGTGGTCAGCAAGGCGTCGTTGCCCGAATAGACGGTGAACTCCGCAGGCAGGGCGGCACGGTACGCCGCGACCTCGGTGGACGGCCCGCCACTCAGCTTCACACCGTCCAGGGCGCACTCCTCCGCCAGCTGCGCGAACAGCTCGGGGGCGACGGTGATGCCACTGCGCTCGGGGAAGAGGTACGCGTACAGCTCGGCATCCCCTGCCGCCTGCCCTACGCGCAGGAAATAGTCGCGCAGCTCGTCCGGTTCGGCGGCCAGGTAGTACGGGGTGAGCGCCGCGAGCCGGGTTGCGCCCGCGGAGACCGCGTCACGCGTGAGCGCCACGGCCGTGTGCGCATCGGGGGCACCGACATGGGCCATGACGGCGTCAGGGCCTGCGACTTCCAGGGCGAGTTCGATCAGAGCGCACCTCTCCGCACGGTCCAGGGCGGGGAACTCCCCGGTTGTCCCGGCGATCATCAGCTGCCCCGTGGTGTCGGCGGTGAAGCGGAACAGTTCGCGGGCAGCGCCCGGATCGAGGTCGCCGTCCGGGGTGAAAGGGGTGGTCAGGGGGGTGATGACGGTGGTCTGCGTCGCAGGCATGGGCGAGCGGTCCTTCCGGGGCACGGTTAATCTCCAGAATCAGTCTACGGTTAACCGTTGACGAGACTTCATCGTACGCCCGATGATCTGCGGTGTCACGAGCCGCCGGGGTCGCCGCCACCCCTTCAGAACACCGGAGCACTCACATGCCGGAGCAGCCGGAACATCTGGTCAGCCGCTACCACTTGAACGACCTCCGCCCCGCCGACCTGCGCCGCCTCCTCCCGGGCCACCCCGACCTGCGGATCACCGAGATCGGCCCGGACGACGACCCGCGCGACCACCTCGACGCGCTGGCGACCGCGACGATCGTGCTGGCCCCGCTGGAGAAGGAACGCCGGATCACCGCGGAACTGCTGGACGCCATGCCGCGATGCCGCCTGATTCAGTCCGTCGCCGTCGGCTTCGACGGCGTCGACCACCGCGCCGCCGCCGAACGCGGCATCCCCGTCGCCAACCTGCCCGGCTTCAACACCGACGCGGTGGCCGACTGGGCCGTGGGCGCACTGCTGTATCTGCTGCGGCCGTACGCCTTCGGTCACGCCAAGGTCGAGCGCGGAGAATGGGGGCCCGAGGGGGTCAGGGGCCGCGACGTGTCGTCGCTGACCGTCGGGATTGCCGGCTTCGGCAATATCGGGCGTGCCGTCGCCCGCCGCCTCGACGCGTTCGGTGCCCGCGTCCTCGTCCACGACCCGGCACCCAGCGAGCCCGGCCGGGAGTACGTCGACCTCCACGAACTCACCGCCCGCAGCGATGTTCTGACCCTGCACATGCCGCTGAACGACGCCACCCGCGGCCTGATCGGCGACGACGCGCTGGGGCGCATGCCCCGCGGCTCCTGGGTGGTGAACGCCGGGCGCGGTGGCGTGCTGGACGAGGCGGCCGTCGTGCGGGCACTCGATTCCGGGCAACTGGCCGGCGCGGCGCTCGATGTCTTCGCCGAGGAACCGCTGCCCGCCGCCTCGCCCCTGCGCGGCCGCACCGATGTCCTGTTGAACCCGCATGCCGCGGGCGTGACCCACGAGGCGTACCAAAACCTGCGCGCCGACGTGATCGAGAGCCTCGACCTGGTGCTCTCCGGCAAGCAGCCCCGCAACGTCGTCAACGGCGTCACCCCCGACCAGGCTCGCGCCTGATGGCCGGCATTCCCAGGGAGCCCAGCATGACCGGAACCCGGACCGCCGACGGAACGCCGACGGCCGACGCCAAGACCCCGGCAGCCGGCCCGCCGCGCGTCGGCCGCGTCCGCTTCGCCGTGCTCGGCCTGCTGTTCGTCGGCATCACGATCAACTACATCGACCGCGCCGCCCTCAGCGTCTCACTGCCGCACATCAGTGAGGACTTCCACATCTCCCCCGCCCTCGCCGGCACGATCATGTCCGCGTTCTTCTGGACCTACGCGTTCGGACAGATGCCGGGTGGCTGGCTGGCCGACCGGTTCGGCCCGCGCGTCACGCTGTTCTTCGCGAGCCTGTGGTGGGGCGTGGCCACCGCCCTGATGGGGCTCGCCCGCGGCACGGGACTGCTGCTCGCCCTGCGCATGGTGCTCGGTCTGGGCGAGGCTCCGTCCTTCCCGTCCAGCGCCAAGGTCGTCTCACGGTGGTTCCCGAAGACCGAGCGCAGCTTCGCGTCGGCGACCTTCAACAACGGCAACGCCGTCGGCGGCGCCCTGTCCATCCCGCTCGTCGCGATCGTCGTCGGCGCCTTCGGCTGGCGGGCCGCCTTCGCCATCGCCGGAGGACTTGGCGTGGTGTGGGCGTTCGGCTGGTGGCTGTACTACCGCGACCCGGAGCGGCACGGGCAGCTGACGAAGCCGGAACTGGAGTACATCAAGGCCGGCCAGGACAGCACCGACGCACCCGAGCAGACCGAGGTCCGCTGGCGCGACCTGTTCCGGTTCCGCCTGGTGTGGGCGATGATGCTCGGCTTCTTCTGCGTCAACTTCGTCGCCTACTTCTTCATCACGTGGTTCCCGTCGTACCTGGTGGAGACGTACCACCTGTCGACGATGAAGTTCGGCTTCCTGGGCATGGTGCCCGGGCTCGCTTCCATGGTCGGCGGCTGGTGCGGCGGCCTCGTCTCGGACTGGCTCGTGCGGCGCGGCACCCCCGTCACCAAGGCCCGCAAGGTCTGCCTCGTCGGTGGCCTGCTGGGCACCTCCGTCATCGCTCTCGCCGTCGTCTCCCCGAGCGTCGGCATGGCCCTGACCGCCCTGTCCGCGTCGTACTTCTGCTCCACCTTCGCGGCCGCCAGCGTGTGGGCACTGCCCGGCGACATCGCCCCCACCCCCGGCCACGTCGGCTCCATCGCGGGCATCCAGAACACCGCCGGCAACATCGCGGGAATCGTCTCCCCGCTGCTCCTGGGGGTGCTGATGGGCAGCTCCGGCTCCTTCTTCGTCCCACTGATCACGGCCGGCTGCGTCGCGCTGCTGGGCGCGGTCACATACGCCTTCCTCCTGCCGGCGGTGGAGCCACTGCGCCTGGACCGGCAGCCGTCGCGCACGATGGGATAGTAGGTGCCCGTCAACCGTTGACGGCGACAGGCGAAGAACGAGGGAGGGCTCGGCGTGGACCAGCTGGCCGTGAGGCAGGTGCGGCAGTTGCCGCTCGGAGAGCGCGTGGCACACCAGCTGCGGGTACTGATCGTCAGCGGGCAGTTGGACCCGGGAACGCATCTGGTGGAAGGGGCCCTGGCGGACCGCTTCGACGTCAGCCGCGGCCCCATCCGCGACGCCCTACGGCTGCTGGAAGCGGAGGGCCTGGTGGAGTCCCGGCGCCGCGGCGTCTACGTCACCGGGCTCGACGAGGACGACATCGACGAGCTGTTCACCCTGCGTGAGTCCCTGGAGAGACTGGCCATCACCCGCGCCATCGACCGCGCCGGGAAGAACGAGACCGACGCGCTGGAACCGCTGGTCACCGCCATGATGGAGGCGGCCGACAAGGGGGACCCGACCGCCTTCGCCCAGGCCGACCTGGAGTTCCACTCCACGTTCTACGCACTGGCCGGACACCGACGGCTGACCGCGGTCTGGGAACAGTACCGGCCCGTGTTCGCCGTCATCCTGGACGTCACCAACACCCAGGACCGCGACCTCCGGCCCGCCGCGGAAGCCCACGCCGACCTGCTGCGCGCCATCCGCTCCCGCGACGTCACGGAGGCCACCAGCCTCCTCAGCAGCCACCTGCTGGGCGCCGGCAACCGGCTGCGGACCACACTGCAACAGGTGCGCGACTCGTAGGCCCCGGCGTCGCGACCGGACACGGCGGGCCTCCGGCCCCACAACGCCTCGGCGAGGATGCGGCCCTGTGCAGCCACCAAGGGCGGATCGGGCTCTGGCCAGATGGTCGCAACCGCCACCGTGCCGACCTCCGCTGACGGCATTCCGCTACGACGCGCGATGAAACCGCCGCACAATGGCCTCGACGTCGTCGATCACGGCCGGACTCGCTGCCCGCCGGCGCCCGGCCGCCTTCTGCTCCGCGAGCCCTCGTTCCCTCGTCACCCCCGCATGCGCCCGATTGCTCGGCCCATGTCGGACGTTAGTGGGGCGTTAGTCGTACGGCGGTAGATCATCAGCAGTGGCCGACAGTCTTGTTCTCCCGAGCCCGAAACGCTACTTGGAGAGAACGGGAAGACCATGTCCCACACCACGATCCGCTACGCCCGCAAGGCCGCCGCCGCCACGGTGATCGCTGTCGCCGCCTTCGGACTCACCGCCTGTCAGGACAGCGGCACCGACGCCTCATCATCCTCCGCCTCTGCGCACGCCACGCAGTCCCCCACTTCCACAGCCAAGACCGCCCGGCGCTCCCCCAACGCCGAGCCGTCGGGCACCCCCAAGAAGTCCGGGGTGAGCTGCACCGATCAGGTCAACTACGCCGGAGACCCGAGGTCCAACGCCGACATCAACACGATCGGCGAGAAGACCGGCCACTGCCCGCCGGTCCAGCATCAGTGAGTGGGTAGTCGCCGCATCTCAGGCGTGTGCTCGCGCATGCGACAGACCTGGGCCTGAAGCGGACGGACACATCCCACCAACTGGCCACCCCATCAAGCGGGCAACGCCAGGCCGCCGAAGCGTTCGCTTCCGGCGTTGATTTCCCGGTAAGCGATTGTTGATTGCCCTCACGGACTCTGCGGCAGTCGGTATACGGGGGCGAGACGAGGAATATAAGTGCTGGATACACAGGTCACGGTGACGGTGCACGCCTCCGACCCGCTCAGTCGGGCCGGAGTCGTCAGCCACTTACGGCACCAGCCCACCGTCGAGATCGTCCAGAACCAGGGCGGAACGACGGCAAGGGAGCGGGCGGAAGGGGTGGAGGGCGGGAGAGAGAGCGACGGTGGCGGGAAGGCGGTCGGGACCGTGGCGATCATGCTCATCGAGCGGTTCGACGAGATCGCCGCGACCGAGCTGAGACGGCTTGTACGGGGTGGTGAGCAGCGCGTGGTGCTGATTGCTCGGGATCTGCGCGAGCCGGAACTGCTGACGGTCGTGGAGTACGGCGTACGGGCCATACTCTGGCGTCATCAGGCCACCCCACAACGGCTGTTACGGGCGGTGCAGAGCGCGGCGCGCGGCGAGGGCGACCTGCCGCCGGACCTGGTCAGCAGGCTGCTCACACAGGTGGGGCGGCTGCGGCGGTCGGCGGTGTCATCCGCTTCCGTGGCGTTCGTGCCGACGCTCGGTATGGCGCCGCGCGAGGTCGATGTGCTGCGGCTGGTCGCAGAGGGGCTGGACACCCGGCAGATCTCCGAAAAGCTCGCCTACTCCGAACGCACCGTCAAGAACGTCCTGCACGCCCTGATGACGCGGCTGCAACTGCACAACCGCGCGCACGCCGTCGCGTACGCACTGCGCGAGGGATACATCTGATGCGGACGGAAGCAGGCACGAATGCAGGTGCGGCAGCGGTCAGGGGACCGGGTGCGAGAGCAGAGGGTGGAGCGATGACGGGGTTGGCAGCGGACGTTCGGGCGCCGGAGCACCGGGCGGAGGAGCGGGCGTGATTCACGAAGTCGATGAGGCGATGCGGTCCGTGCTGCGAGGCGGGGTTCTGCCGGACGGCACCGGGGACGTCGCGTTCGAGGCGCCGACCCGCGACTGGGCGGCGCGGCGCAACGCACCCACGCTCAATGCGTATCTCTACGACATACGCGAGGAGGTCGCCCGCCGCGAGCGCGGGACGATATCGGAGCGGGACGCCAGTGGTGTGGTCGTGCGCAGGCATCAGCCGCCGCGCTGGTTCCGGCTGTCGTACCTGGTCACGGCGTGGACCACACGCCCGGAGGACGAGCACCGGCTGCTGTCGGCCGCGCTGGGGTGCCTGCTCTCGCACGAGGCCCTGCCGGCGGCCGCGTTGCCGGACGCGCTCCGGGCGCTGGAGGTGAGCATCCCGCTCACGGTCGCGGTGCCGCCCCCCGAGTCCCGCTCGATCGCCGATATCTGGTCGGCACTCGGCGGCGAACTCAAGCCGTCCCTGGACGTGGTAATCACCGTGCCCTTCCCGATCTCGCCTTCGTACGCGGTGGCGCCGCCGGTCACAGAGGGCGCGGTCGCGGTCGTCTCCGGACTCGACGGCGTCCCCGGCGACTCCCAGCCCCGGATGCTCCGCTCCCACCCGGGTGCCTCGCCGTCCGCAAGGGACAGCGAGGGGGAACGGTGAATGCCACGACAGTGAGCGAGAACGCCGGCGGCGCACTGCTGGGCCTGCTGGCGGGGCTGCGCGAGCGGGTGGCCGGGCTGGTCGAGCGGCGCAGCGCCGACGATCCGACGGCTGCCGACCCGCTGCGCGGGCTGTATGTGACCCCGGAGACGGCCAGACGGCTGGCCGCCGCGCCATCGCCGACAGAGGGAACGGGCGGGGCGTATACAGGCGAGATGTCTGCGGCTAAGGCGTATACGGGCGCGCTGGATGACGAGGCATCGGACCGATGGGCATCATCGGATCGACCGGCCGTGCTCGCCGAGCGGTTCGGGCTGTCGGCTTTGGACATGGATATCCTCCTGGCCGCGCTCGCGCCCGATGTGGACCGGGGCTTCGAGCCGCTGTACGGCTACCTCAACGACGATGTCGGTCGTCGCCGTGCCACGGTCGCGCTCGCGCTGGACCTCGCGGGCACCGGCCCGTACGAGTCCGATGCCCGCGCGCGCTTCCACCCCGCCGCGCCCCTGCTGTCCGGTGGGCTGCTCGTCATCGAGGACGAGGACCGGCCACTGCCGGGGCGGGCGCTGCGGGTGCCGGAGCGGGTGGTGGCACATCTGCTGGGAGACGACGCTCTGGATCCCGAACTCAGCGGTGAAGAGGTGGAGTTGCTGCCGACGGGACGACGTACCGACGGCCGTACGGGAAGCGATGCCGGTACCGAGGACCGGGCGTTTGCCGGGCGGCTCGCCGTGCTCGCGTACGAGCGACCGCTCGCCGTACATCTACGGGAGCCCCGGCCCGGTACCGCAGCCGAACCGGTGACCGACGGGCTGCGGCGCGCCGGCATGCCCGTGCTGCGGTATCGGCCGGATGGCCGGGACGGTCCCCGCGGGGACGGCGCCGGCCTCGCGGGCCCGCTACTGCGCGAAGCGCGACTGCGGCGGGCCGCGGTCGTCGTGGGGCCACTGCCGGAGCGGCCCGATGGGGTCGTCAGGGCGCTGGCGGGCAAGGGCGTGCCGGTGGTCTTCTTCGGAAGCGAGCCGTATGACCCGGGCTGGGCCCCTGATTCGGGACTGTTCGCGCTGGACGCGCCGGATGAGGGGGCGGCGGTGGGTGAGGTCTGGAGCGCGGAACTCGGCTCCGTGGACGGGGACTTCGACCTCGAAGCGGCCGTGGCGCCGTACCGGCTGGGGGCCGCTCAGATCCGACGGGCGGCCCGAGCGGCCACCGCCCTCGCCGCCTTCGACGGGACGCCGCTGACCGCCGCCCATGTCCAGCACAGCGCCCGCCTGCAGTCCGCGCCACTGCTGGACCGGCACGCCCGGCGCGTGCGGCCGGCTGTCGGCTTCGACGAGCTCGTCCTGCCGCCCGAACCACTGGCGCTGTTGCGCGAATTGGTGCAGCGGGCGCGGCATCGGGAGAAGGTACTGGGCGAGTGGCGACTGCGCGCCGGCGGTGGGCGCGGCAGGGGCGTGGTGGCCCTGTTCGCCGGGGAATCCGGTACCGGAAAGACGCACTCCGCAGAGGTCGTGGCCGGCGAGCTGGGCCTGAATCTCTATGTGGTGGAACTCTCCGCGGTGGTGGACAAATACATCGGGGAGACCGAGAAGAACCTGGAGCGGATCTTTTCCGAGGCCGACCGCACGGACGCCGTGCTGCTCTTCGACGAGGCCGACGCCGTCTTCGGCAAGCGCTCGGAGGTCAAGAGCTCGCACGACCGGTACGCGAACCTGGAGAGCGCGTATCTGCTGCAGCGGCTGGAGGCGTTCAACGGGATCGCCGTCCTGACCACAAATCTGCGGGCCAACATCGACGATGCGTTCACCCGGCGGCTGGATCTGGTGGTCGACTTCCCGTTCCCGGACGCCGGGCAGCGGTTCGCCTTGTGGCGTTCATGTCTGGCGGCCACCCCTTGCGTGGATGACCTTGAACTCGACGTCTGCGCCAAGGAGTTCGAGCTGTCCGGCGGGGCGATCCGGTCGGCCGCGGTGACCGCGGGCTATCTCGCGGCGGGGCGCGGTGAGGCGGTGTCGGCCGAGGACGTACGGGCCGGGGCCAAGCGCGAGTACCGCAAGATGGGGCGGCTGGTGCCGGACGCGTCGCCGTTGTGGGACTGACCCTCCGGGTGCCGGGGCCGGGCGATGCCCCGGCCCCGGCATTCCTCACGGCCCTTCGGAGATCTTCCAGTCCTGCCGCTCGTTGGGCCCGTCCGAGCACTTCCAGGACAACGCGCCCTTGTCGTTCTGCAGATCGGTCAGGCACTCCTCGTTGCGCATGTTGACGATGCGGGTCCGGCCGTCGCCCGCGTCCACCAGCCGCCACTTCTGCTGGGGCGGCAGCTTGCCCGACGTCAGTTGCTCCGGGTCGGCCGCCCAGAGCTGGACCTCGTTGGTGTTCGCCTTCAGCTCGGCAACGCTGCCCAGGGCACTGGCCGGCTCCAGGGCGATCGTGTTGTCCTCGGGGTAGTGGTGGATGATCCACCATTGGTTGCGGCCGAACTGGTCACCCGTCCACTCGGGGTTCTGGCCGATCTGCGTACCGTCGACCTGGTTGCCCCCGTTGGCCTGGAGGTACCAGCCACCGTTGGCGTTGGACCGGATGGTCTGCGCCTTCGGGCCCTCCTCCTCGCCGGTGTCCTCGGGTGACTCCTTCTCGGGCGGGGGCGGGGGCTTCTCGGAGGGCTCCTTGGTCGGCTCCTGAGAGGGCTTCTTGTCCTCCTGCGGGAGTTTGCTCCCGGCCGGGGCCGGCTTCTCCCGCGCGCTCGTGGGCACCTTGGGCACGGCTTTGAACCACAGCGCCACGAACGCCAGCGCCGCCACGACCAGCAGCGAGCACACCGCCATCACCCAGCGCGGCAGCACGGACGGCTGGATGTAGGTGCCGCGCAGGTCGATCGGCTCGGGGACTCCGGCGCGCTGCACGGCGACGGTGAAGGGGTGCTTGTCGGTGCCGCCGATCCAGCTCACCGTTCCGGGACGGATGTTGAGCTGCACGAAGCCGGCGCGGCCCGGCGCGACCTGGACCGATGTCGGCTCCGGCTCGACGGTGAGGGCGTCGCCGTTCTCGCGGCCGGAGAGGGAAACCGTCAGCGGCTGGTTGCCGAGGTTGTCGACGGCGACCGCCGCTTTGGCGCGCCATCGGCCGCGTACGGACAAGGGCACCAGCTCACAGCGGAGTTCGGTGAACGGCCCCACCGTGATCTGTCCCTCGACCACATCGCGGATCTCGGGGTGCTCGGCCGGCTCGACGCGTATCCCGAAGGGCGTCGGACCGGCCACGGCGTCCGACGTCCGCGGGGGCGCGAAGAAGACCTGCGCCGTGCCCTCGGCCCCGGGATACAGCCGCAGTACGTCCGGCTCCACCCGTGTCCAGCCGGCGGCGGCACCGGCCGGCCGCAGCCGGTACTCCTCAACGGTGTCGCCCGTGTTGCGTACCCGCAGCCCTACGCTCGCGACGGAACCGGGGTCGACGGTGATCGCGGCCGGTTCCAGTGAAGTCCACATACTCACCAGGTCAGTCAACCGGCCGTGCCGGGCCCGTGGCAGGGCCGTAAGGGCAGAGCCGGGGGCAGAACCAGATGTCCTTCCGGCTCCTACGACAGTCGGACCTCGTGCTGCTCGGTCGCCTCGACACGCACGGCGTCCCCCGTATTCCGCACGCGCAGCCGGGCGGTTCAGCGGGCGCAGATACGGCATCCGGCCCGGGAACGGAGCCCGGTGCGGATCCGGGATCGGCGGCTCCGCCACGGTGAGTGCCTGCGCGCACGCCGGCGCCGCGCGCTCCCGGCCCATCGCCACGCGTACGAGGACCAGTTCGTGTGCGGCGTCGGTGCTGACCAATGGATCACCGGACGACTTGGCCGGCCGCGAGCTCTCCAGCAGCGCGCGCTCAGCCCGTCCGCGAGGCTCGGTGCTGTGGGACGGAGCCCCGAGAAGGCGCAGGGCGCGCGCCGTGGCCACGTCGTCGCCGTGCAGACGGGCACGGTCCACGGCGCGGTGAACGAGCGGTTCGAGGGTGCGGTGGCGGTCGGTGCCGCTGAGCACATGCGACCACGCGGTGAGGAGATCCACGGCGGAATGAAGCAGACCGGGCGCCGTGTCCAAGGCCCGCTCCACGGCCGCGTACAACCGCGTGTGCGCGAGGTGCAGCCACTCGTGCGCGGCGTTGGCATCGGCGAGCGTACGGCCCGGGGACTCCGGGCGGCGCAGCAGATCGGGCAGGGCACCGTGCGGCCTGATCAGCCGCTCCGCGGTCAGGACGGTGGCCAGCACGTAGTCCGAGAAGCGGCGCTGCGCCTCCTCCCGCTCCCGTGGGCTGTCGCATGCCTCGCCCAGCCGGCGCGCGAAGAGCCCGACGAGTTCGTGATAGCGGTAGCGGTCGTCGCCGTGCAGCTCCACGAGCCCGGCGTCGACCAGCGTCTCGACCGCCGCCTCCGCCTCGTCGTCGGTGGTGTCCAGGAGTGCGGCCGCGGCGCCCCGGCAGAAAGTCGGCATGCCGCACAGGGCGATGGCCCGGAAGGCGTGGGCATGGCCCGGCCCGAGCGCGTCGTAGCCACCCCGGAAGGTCGCCTCCACTCCCAGGTCGCCCACCCGCAGCTCGTCCAGCCGCCGTCGCTCATCGCTCAGCCGGGCCACGAGGTCGGCCATCGTCCGGCCCGGCCGGGACGCCAGGCGGGCGGCGGCGATCCGCACGACGAGCGGCAACCCGCCGCAGGCGGCGATCAGTTCGCGTGCGGCTTCCGGCTCGGCGGCCACCCGCTCCGCCCCCACGATCGCGTCGAGCAGCGCCAGCGCCTCTGCTTCGTCCATCACCTCCACGTCGACGCGGAACGCGGCGGGCAGCGCGAGCGTCCGGGCACGGCTGGTGACCAGCACCGCGCACCCCGGCGCCCCGGGCAGCAGCGGCCGCACCTGTGCACTGTCGCGGGCATTGTCGAGGAGTACGAGGACCTCACGGTCAGCGAGCAGTGAGCGGTACAGGGCGGCCTTCTGCTCCAACCCGTCGGGCACGGCGCTCTCCGCGACGCCGAGGGCGCGCAGGAGATGCGTCAGAACGGCGCTGCTGTCGGCCGGAGCCAGGCCGGTGGCCTGCAGGTCCACATACAGCTGCCCGTCGGGGAAGTGGGCCCGTACGGTGTGCGCGACATGCAGGGCCAGCGCGGTCTTGCCGACCCCGCCGAGCCCACTGAGCGTGGCCACCACCGGTGCCCGTCCGAGGGACGCCCCCCCGCAGCGCCGACGCCAGGCGGGCGACGGCCTCCGCGCGCCCCGAGAAATCGGCGATGTCAGGCGGGAGCTGAGCCGGTACGCGCAGTGGCGGGCCGATACGCGAGGTGCCCCGGGTGGGGTGGGGCCGGCGGGCGCGGCTGTCACCGGTACGGCCACGGTCAGAACGGGCCCGATCACCGGCATGGCCAAAGCCGGATCCCCCGGGCCAACGACCGGGCCCAGGGCGCAGCGACCCCTCGCGCAACTGTGAATGGAGCGCACGGAGTTCGTCGCCCGGCTCGGTGCAGAGTTCGGCGTCGAGGGTACGGCGGGTGGCCGCGTACACCGCGAGTGCCTCCGCCCGGCGTCCCTCGCGGTGCAGGGCCAGCATCAGCAGGGCCTGGGCGCGTTCGCGCAGCGGATGCTCGGTGGCGAAGGCGCGAAGGGCGGCGATCGAGTCGCCCATCGGAGCGCTATGCCGACCCAACTTCACTACGCAGTCGTAGAGTTCCTCCTGAGCGGCGACACACAGTTCGGTGAGCCGGTCGCGCTGCCGCTGGGCGTACGGTCCGGGCAGCCCGGCCAGCGCCACACCCTCCGGGAGCGCCAGCGCACCTCTCAGCTGCTCATACGCGCCCGCGGTGTCGCCCACGCCCCGTAACCGGCGCGCCGCGACCAACCGCTTCTCGAACAGGGTCGAATCCACTGCCTCGCCCGGCACCCGTAGTGCGTAGCCGCCGCCCGACGACACCAGCAGGCGCGCGGGCCGGCGTGCCTCACGGTCCGGCTCCAACAGGCCACGCAGCCGCGAGACGTACGTACGAAGGGTTCCCACCGCCCGCGGCGGCGGCCGCTCCCCCCACAGCGCGTCCACCAACTGCGGTACGGGTACGGGCCGGCCCGCGTGCAGAATCAGCACCGCCAGCAGGGCTCGCTGCTGCGGTGAGCCGAGATTCAGCGGGCGGTCACCCCTCCAGGCGCCCACCGGGCCGAGCACCTGGAACCGTAACCGGTCCCCCCGGTCCGGACCGCTCGCCTCGTCCGCGCCCTCCACCTCCTCCGCGTGGCCGCGCACTGCCTGCTCGCTCCCCTGCCCATGTCGGTCCTGCGACGCCACCCCTTGGGACCAGCACTGGTGTACCAGTCGTACCAAACGGTAACGCAGCGTACGGACACCGATTCATCAGGACCGACGCAAGAACGTCCGTTTTCGGCCCACTATTCGCTCCCCGCCTCCCCCCGCCACCAGGGCTTCTCGTCGGCCCTCGCCGACGCTCACCGGTGTTCGGCAGGGCAACCGCCCTGCCCCTTCGGCCCCCCTTCCGCCTCTGGATGCGCACCCCACTGCGGCCGAAAATCGGCAGCGGGGCCGCTCAGAACGACCGCCGACCGACGAGCCACCGGGCGGCCAGAACGGAGTCATCGTGCACGCACACGAACGGCGGGCCACGAGAGAGGAATCGGCGGCACGCACCGCGACCCGCGGCACCGAGCGCCCCCGCACCCCTGCCTCAGCCCTGCCCACCCATCAGCCGGACGCACTGCGCGCCCTCCAACGGACAGCGGGAAATGCCGCGGTCGCCCGCGCCCTGGCCCCCACGCCGGAGAACGCAAGAGACCCACGGCACGCCCAGCCCATACAGCGGTACGCGGAGGGAGAGGCCGCCCTCGGCTTCGACAAGGTCTCCGCAAGTGGCTGCATCGCCATCCGGGGCCGCTACGAGGCGTACGCCGACGCCGACATGATCACAGCCGCCGCGCGCGGCCTCGACGCCCAGCACCGGGTGGCGATCACTCTGGAGCGCGGGGCAGCGGTGCAGGTCGGTGAGCGCACCCTGTATCGGGTGCTGCCCGTGTACAAGGATGCGGCGAGGGCCGAGGCCGCCGTACGGGCGGCAGGCCGGTCCCCGGAAGGGGCGGGTCACGAGCCCGTCAGCGGGGACAGCGCGGCGCAGCGGGACGACAAACGTGCCGCATATCAGCGGTCCCTGGCCGACCCCCCGGAATTCGGGCAGCTCATCGCCCTCGCCCGGCGCATCACGACGGCGCTCCAGACGCGGACCAAAACGCCGGACCCCGTCATCGACGGTCTGCGGGCCGAAGCCATGAAGCTGGCGGTGGCCACGATGGGCGGTGGCTGGGCCGCCGCGAAGTTCCCCTATCCGGAACGCACCGGCCGGGAGGGGCTGAAGGACCTCGCCGTCCTCATGCCGGGCCTGACCGCCGACTTCCTCGCCGGACTCCCCGCCGTCGAGAACCAGGAAAGCCTGGTGCACGAGCTGCTCATCACGCTCCCCAACGATTGCCAGGGCGCGGCGGCGCAGCTCATCGGCAGGCCGGCGGACGGCGGCCTCAGCGTGCGACGCGACGCACCCGCGGTGGGCGAGAACCACTTCGTCGACCTGACCGGAGCGGCCCCGGACGGCTGGGCGAACCACTTCGCCGCCGTCATCCTGCGCGACGGTCACGACAGCCTCACGTACGAGACGGCCGCCGACCGCACCAGCGCGATTCAGCACGGCAAGTCCCTCGGCTACTTCGCGCTGTACGGCCGGGCCGGGACCGACGAGTCCTTCGACGCGGTCATCCGCGCCCAGAACCTGGCCTACGCGGCACGGACAGCACCCCCCGCGTGACCTAACGGGCAGCGCGCTCTGCCCCCGACGGCGCCCGTTCGTCTCTACAGCCGGGCCCGTCCGTCGGCCAAGGTCGAGAGCGTAGTGCGCAGTAACGACAGCAGTGATCAGCAGTGGTGATGGGGGAGGAACGTCATGCGGGCACAGGACCGGCAGCCCGGCTCGGGGAGCGACCGCTCGGGGGCGACGCGCGCCGCACGCACGACGCCCTCCCCTGCTTCCGACGCAGCCCGCCAGGCAGCGGCCGGCGAGGCGGAGCGCCTGACCCCGGAGGCTGCCGCAGCACTCCAACGGGCCGTGGGCAACACGGCGTTCGCGGCCGCCCTGGCCTCACCGCAGCAGCACCGGCACGGCGCGGGCTGCGGACACACCGCGCCCCCCTCCGTGCAGCGCTCGCCCGTCCAAGAGGTCCTGCGCACGCCCGGCCGTCCACTCAACGAGCCGGTCCGCACCGACATGGAGACCCGCATGGGCGCGGATTTCTCCGACGTACGCGTGCACACCGACACCTCCGCCCATGAATCCGCCGAGTCCGTCAATGCCCATGCGTACACCTCCGGTTCGCACATCGTCTTCCAGCGCGGCCGCTACGACACGTCCTCCGCGGCGGGCCGGCACATGCTCGCTCACGAACTGACCCACGTCATCCAGCAGCGCAGCGGCCCGGTCTCGGGCACGGACCGCGGCGACGGGACGAAGGTGAGCGATCCCTCCGATCGGTTCGAGAGGGAGGCGGAGGCGCATGCGAGCCGGGTGCTTTCCGCAGATGTGCAGCGTACGGCCGGTACCGCGCACGCCCCGGACCACGGCACCGCGGACGGGAATCGTCCCGTGCAGCGAACGTTCAAGATGGCAAACAAGAGCATCGAAGCCGCTGAAGATGTCCTCCCCCTCGACACCCTCTTCGCCAAGGGCAAGGCACGCCATGCCCGGTGGGACGAAGATTTCAAGGCGAAGGTCCGGGACGAAATCATCAAGATGGCGAGCGATGAGCGGGACCTCGGTCGATGGCCGTCGTATGAGGAACTCTTGGATTCCGCCGAAAGGCGTGTCCGAGAGGCAGGGGCGGCCAACCTGCCGCCGGTGGTTCCCACCGCCATCACGACCGGTCCTTCGAATCCGGATCACATGGAAGTGGATCTCTCTCAAACCGAGCAGATCCATCGCCTCGCCGAGGTCCGCCGGCGGCTTTCCTCGCGCGGGACGAAACAAGATCTTGACGGGTTCCGCAACCGCCAGAAGATGGTGAACCCGTTCACGCACAAGCCGACCGGCAACGCCTACTCCATCGGCCATACCGGAAACTTCGTCCTGGGCGGCCCGCAGGAAGGCGAGTACGACGTACTTTTCGAACGCGCCGGGAACAGCACCGGCCTGTCCGACAAGGAACTCGCCAAGCACTTCATCCGGGCCCTGACCGAGCCGGGATATGACTTCGACGGAATGAGCGAGGACGGCCGTAGGTACTGCACGAAGATCGTCGCCATCATCCAGGGCGCCGAATTCCGCCGTGCCGCAGCCAACCCGACCGTGGCGATCGCCGCCTTCAACCAGGTCGTCTCCGGATCGGCCGGAACATTGCACGAGGCCCTCACCAAGTACGCCGTCTTCGCCAAGGCCAAGGGAAACTCCGCTACCGGCGGCTCCAAGGACTCTCAATTCCATCGTGATGCGGATGTGGACCAGGAAGACGGGGACTTCAAGGAGCGAGCGATCAACGAGTACCAGGCACTCGCTCAACTGGTCTCCGCCAACGGATTCGATCCGCACGACGCGGAGGAGTTCTACAAGGGGTGCGACAAGATCGCGGCCACCTCGATGAGTTCCTTCGCCGCCACCTTCGAGTACTCGATGCCCTGATCCTCATCGCCATCGTTTTTCCTCGCCTTCGCACAGCACGAGAAACACCGAACAGATCACTTCACACATCCAGGGAGTAACAGAACATGCCCACCTACCTGTCCCCCGGCGTCTACGTCGAGGAAGTCGCCAGCGGATCGCGGCCCATCGAAGGCGTCGGGACGTCGGTTGCGGCCTTCGTCGGCCTTGCGCCCACCGGCCCGCTCAATGACCCGACGCTGGTGACGAACTGGTCCCAGTACGTGGCCGCCTTCGGTGAGTTCACGGACGGGTACTACCTCGCGCACTCCGTGTACGGATTCTTCAACAACGGCGGAACGGCCGCGTACGTCGTGCGGGTGGGCGGTTCCGGCGAAGGAGAGTCGCAGGCGGCCGTGGCCCCTGAGGCGCCGAAGGCGCTGACAGCCGGGGAGCCGACCGCGCTCGGGACCTTCAAGGTCTCGGCGATCGCGGCCGGTTCCGCAGGCGGCGGGGCGCTCACCGTCGAGGTGCAGGACGTCGAGGGCGAGGGCAGTGCCGACCGGTTCACGCTGCTCGTCAAGGACGGCGACAAGGTCGTCGAGAGTTTCGACGTCAGCGCGAAGAAGAGCGCACGGAACTACGTCGTCGCGCAGGTGAAGCAGCGGTCCAAGGCGATCGCCGTCGAAGAGGCCGTACCGGCGGCGCAGTTGGCGAAGCCGGACGCGCAGAGCGTCACTCTCGCCCCGCCCACCCCGGCGCCCGCCGCACCCGCCGCGAACCGCGCGGGCGAGCGGATCGCCTCCGGCCAGTTCATCGGCGACTCCGCCGACCGCACCGGCTTCGGCGGCCTGGAGGCGCTCGACGAGATCAACATGGTGGCCGTACCCGACCTCATGGCCGCCTACCAGCAGGGCCTGATCGACCTCGAACAGGTCAAGGCCGTCCAGCTGGGCCTGGTGGCCCACTGCGAGCTGATGGGCGACCGGATGGCGGTCCTGGACCCGCCGCCGGCGCTCAACGCACGCGACATCCGCAAGTGGCGTCAGGAGGTCGCGGGCTACGACTCCCGCTACGCCGCGCTCTACTACCCGTGGATCAAGGCCTTCGACCCGGCCACGGGCCAGACCCGCACCGTTCCGCCGTCCGGCCACATGGCCGGTGTGTGGGCCCGTAACGACTCCGAGCGTGGCGTCCACAAGGCCCCGGCCAATGAAATCGTCCGTGGTGCGGTCGACTTGGAGCTGCAGATCACCCGTGGCGAGCAGGATCTGCTCAACCCGGTCGGCGTGAACTGCATCCGGGCCTTCCCCGGACGCGGCATCCGGGTGTGGGGCGCGCGGACCATGGCCTCCGACCCGGCGTGGCGCTACCTGAACGTACGGCGCTACTTCAACTACCTGGAGGAGTCGATTCTCATCGGCACCCAGTGGGTGGTGTTCGAGCCGAACGACGAGGCACTCTGGGCCCGTATCCGGCGCAACATCTCGGCGTTCCTGGTGAATGAGTGGCGCTCGGGCGCATTGTTCGGGCAGCGGCCCGAGGACGCGTTCTATGTGAAGTGTGACGCGGAGACCAACCCTGTCGAGTCCGTCGACCTGGGACGGGTCGTGTGCGAGATCGGTATCGCGCCGGTCAAGCCCGCCGAATTCGTGGTCTTCCGGCTGGCCCAGTTCTCGGGCGGTGGCGGGGAGCTGGAGGAGTAACAGCCGGGCCCAGCGCCCCCTTCCGCTCCCTCTCACCCGTCACCATCTTCTCTTCTCACAACAGGAGTGAACCACCTTGTCCCTTCAGCCCGGTGATGCCCTCACCTCACACAATTTCGGCCTGCAGATCGACGGCGTGATGGTCGAATATCTGCAGGAGGTCAGCGGTCTGACCATGGAGCAGGACGTCATCGAATACCAGCAGGTCTCGGCGGACGGAAAGCCCGTCGTGAAGAAGATGCCCGGCACGAAGAAGGCCGGCGAATGCACCGTGACCCGCGGTATGACGCAGAGCGGCGCGTTCAGTGAGTGGATCAACAAGTCCATCGCGGGCGATATGGGTTCGGCCCGCAAGAACGCCACGATCATGATGATGGACTACCAGAACAACCCCGTGAAGCGCTACAACATGCGCAACGCCTGGTGCAGCAAGGTGGAGACCAGCGGGGTCAAGGCCGGCGACGCCGCCGCGCTGACCGAGCAGGTCACCATCGTCTTCGAAGAGCTGGTCATCGAGTAATGCGGCGCGAAGGCCCGGCGGGGGCGCAACAACAACGCGAGCCATTGCGTACGGAATTCGAGTTCGAGTTGCCGCGCGGATTCGTGGACGAGTCCGGTGCCGTCCACCGAAACGGCGCGATGCGGCTCGCCACGGCACGGGACGAACTGATCCCGCTGCGGGACGTGCGCGTGCGCGAGAACCCGGCGTATCTGTCGGTCGTGCTGCTGGGCCGGGTCATCACCCGGCTCGGGACGCTCGCGTCCGTGCACGACGGGACGGTGGAGAACATGTTCGCCTCCGACCTGGCCTTCCTCCAGGACTTCTATCGGCAGATCAATGCGGAGGGACACACGCGCGCCGCGGTGTCCTGCCCGCACTGCGAGGAGCCCTTCGAAGTGGAGCTGGCCGGGAGCCGCCTGGGGGAATCGTGACGTACGCGACCGGGCGTATCGAGGAGGAAGTCGCCTATCTCGCCTACCACTTCCACTGGGGCGTCGACGACATCCTCGACCTCGAGCACGCCGACCGGCGCGCGTACGTGTCACAGATCGCCGCCCTGGTGGAGCGGGCTGAAGGGAAGCAGTGACTGAGGATGGGGTTGTTCAGGTGGCGTCGAGGGTCTCGGGGTGCGGAGGGTGCGCACCGTGCACACGGGCCTGAGGCCGGGGCGGTTGCGGAAGTTTTTGCCGGGAGCGCGGACGGTGGCGGTGGTGGCGGCTGGTCCGCCATGCCCCCCATCCAGCGAGTCCTGGGGGCGCCCCGCACCGTCGCGGAGGCCGGCTTCGCCGCGTCGTTGAGCGCGCACCGCAATCCCTCCTTCGGAGGGGAGCTGGGGCATGACGTACATGCTTCGGCACCCGGCGGAGTGGTGCGCGATGCGCTGGTGCCCGTCGCGGGCCGCCCCCTCGACCTCGGCCTGCCGGTTCTGCAGCTTCCGGTCGCGGGGCGGATCGATGAGGCGGCGGCCGGGAGCGCCGGGGCGGCCTCCGGGTTCGCTGCCGTGCAGGGGGCGAACGCCGGGCGAGGCGCGGGCGCTGGGTTCGCTGCCCTGCCGGGGGCTGACGTGGGACGAGGTGCGGGTGCCGGTCAGGGCGTCGGGGTGCGTTCCGTGCCTCAGGCCGGGGTCGGCCGGGAGACGCGTGCGAGGTCCCGGGATGGGGCACGCACGGAGGCCCCAGGGGCGGCGCGTAAAGGGACCCGGGGCGAGGCAGGTACGGAGACCCGGGGTGCGGCCGCCGTTCAGCGCGCGGCGTCGTCGAGCGCGCCGCGTATCCCGACAGCTGCCCCAGGCACTCCTCGTCAATCGGCTTCGGGGAGCGAGATGCCTTCCGCGACTCCTCTGAACGACGCGCCGAACGCAGCATCGGTCATGCCGCCGAGCATGCCGCCGACCGCCTCGGCGGGCGGGCCGTTGGCCTCGGCGGGCGGGCCATCCGTCACACCGTCCCTCACTCCTTCCGCCACTCCCTCTGTCATGCCGTCTGTCATGCCGTCGCGCGCCCTGCGGAGTGAGCGGCCCGGGTCGGCTATGGCCGAGCCGGCGTCCGGGGGCCTTGGCGGGGCCGGAGGGGGCGACGCGATCGTGCCTGGTCGCGAGGTCGCGCCGGGAGCCACGGCCGTATCCGGTGGCAAGAACGTGCCCGGCGGCAAGGTCATGCCCAGTGGCGGAGGTGAGGCCGCTCGCTCCGCGTCGCGTGCGGGGAGGTCTGCTGCCCTCCCCCCAGCAATTCCCGTAGCCATGCCCGTACGGAAGGCCGTCGGCGCACGGTCCCCGCTCACCTCGGCGGGCAAGGTCGCGATGCCGCCTCGCCGGCTGCGGACAGCCACCGCGCCGGGTACGGGGAGCACCGGCACCGCCCCCTCCCCCGCCGACACACCCTTGCAACGCACCGAAGCACCAGCACCAGCACCAGCACCAGCACCAGCACCAGCACCAAAGCCCACCACAGAAGGGGCGACAGCGCCCCCTCCGTTTCCCCCCTCACTCCCCACCCCTGCCGCCGAACCGGCGAGCGAGGGTGCGGCAGCGGCCCCCGCCGCTGTACGACGCGACATCCCCCAACGGGTCGTACAGCGGCGGGCGGTTGGCCCACACCGACCGGCCACCCCGAACGAGCGCGGCGCGACAGAGGCCGCCCGGAGCGCGGACGCGGCACCCGCCGCCGGCCCGGCGCCGAGCGGTGACACGACCCCGTCGACCCGGGACACAGCATCAAGCGTGAGCCCGCCCCCGAGCCCGCGACCGGTCTCGTACACGTCCTCGCCCGAGATCACGCCCCCACGCACGAACGCCGAACCCGGCGAGCACGCGGCCCCGAGCCCGGCCGCGAGTAGCGACGACCTGGCAGGCAACCCGGTCCAGCGCGCAGTGGGCCAAGCCGCCCACCCGCCAGCGCGGCGCCCGGCAGGAACCAGTCGTCAGCGCTTGGGATTTGGCGCTCCGCTGCCCCCGAGCGCGGGCACCACTAACCCGGTCCGGAACGCGCCGGTTCGCGCCGACGGCCGGCCCGTGCAGCCTCCGGCCGACGACGGCCTTACGCGGGGACCCGGACAGCCCTCGCAGCCCTCACAGCCCGCACCGCCCGCACAGCCCTCGGTCCAACGGAAGCCACTGATCGGCGCCCCCGTCGACTCCACAGCGATCCCTCGCCAGGATGCTGCACCGACGCCGACAGCCATATCGGAACCTACGCGGACACCGAGGCAGGCAACGACCCAAACACCGACCCCGGCCCCCGCCCCGGCTCTGGCTCCGCCCCCGGTCCCGGCCCCGGCCCCGGGCCAGGCTCCTGCAGCACCGAGCCCGGTACAGCGTGCCGCGGGTCCCACCGAACACCCCATCCCCATAATCCCGTTGGGGACAACACACACGTCGGAGGGCCGTACGCCGGAGGGCCGTACGCCGGAGGGCCGTACGCCGGAGGGCCGTACGCCGGAGAGTCAGACGTCGCAGAGTCAGACGTCCGCATCCAGCGCCTCGGAACCCCACCCCCGGGCATCCCGAAAGACGCCGACGACCCGAGTGCTGACGACCGGCGCCCCCGCTCCTCTCACCGTTCCCCTCGCCGTCCGCCGAGCACCGCTCGCTTCGACGCGTGCGCTGGACCCCGTCGCCCGGCAACGGACCACCGGGCAAAGGGCGGAGTCCGCCGGCCCCGAGGCGGTGCAGCGATCAAGCGTGCAGCCCGCAGCCGCCATCCCCCTGCGCCCCGTGGCGAGCACGGCAGGCACGGCAGGCACGGCAGGCACGGCAGGCACGGCAGGCACAACGGGACCGACTCCCGCACGAGCGGGTGTCCCAGCCGTCCCCCTACGGAAACCGGCATCGGCTCAGGCACGGGCATACTCGTCAGCACAGGTACACGCACAGGCACAGGCACAGGCTTCGACACGGCCACCGAGCCAGTCTCTCCCTCCGTCTCGTACCGTCCGAACCGCACCGGGCGCACCCACCGCACCGACCGCCGCCGCCGGAATGCCCATGGTGCAGCGTGCGCCAACCGCTCCCGGCATGCCCGTGGTGCAGCGCGCGCGAACCGCTCCCGATGCCCCGGCTACGGCGCCAACTCCGCCCCCGCAGTCCCTCGCACCGGCCGCCACTCCCAGACGGCCGCCGTCAGCCACATCGCCCGGCCCCACACCACAAGGAGCCCCCCGGCCGATCCAGCGTGCCCCCAGCTCCTCCACAGCCGCCCCCACACCACCGACACCCGCACAGCCCACCCCGGCTGCCGCGGCTGCCCCCACCACCCCAACCGACCCGGCCGCCCTGGACGCTCTCGCCCACCGGCTGATAGCCCCTCTCTCCCGTCTGCTCCGCGCCGAGTTGCGTAGCGACCGGGAGCGCATCGGCCGACTACGCGATCACGGCCGCTGACCCGCGCCCTCCCGCAACCCAACCCCGCCCCACTCCACCACTCCACCCGAAAGACCAGCCACCATGCCCCAGGCCCAGGATCCCGGCTCCACCGTCTTCTTCAAGCTGACCATCGACGGCCAGGACCTCGGCCTCTTCAACGGCTGCGACGGACTGGCCTCCGAGGTGGAGGTGGAGCAGCGCCAGGAGGGCGGCAACAACGGCTTCGTCTGGCAATTGCCCACCCGCGTGACGTTCTCCACGATCCGTCTCACCCGCCCCCTCACCGCCGACACCTCCCGTGTGGCCGCCTGGATTTCGTCCCTGGCCACCGGCATCAGCCGGCCCACCGCCCAGATCGCCGCCCTCCGCGCAGACGGCTCGGTCGTCGCGCAGTGGGGGCTGGTGGAGGTGCTGCCCGTGCGCTGGCAGGGGCCGAGTCTGGACCCGGCCAGTCCGGGCGTGGCGACCGAGACGCTGGAGATCGCGCACCACGGATTCACCGACGCGGGAGGTGCCTGAGGTGGCCGCACCGGCCGGCGGGAAGGCGGGCGCGAGCCTCGTACGGGCCGCTCTCGCCATCCACCAGCCCCCCACCGACCTCGGCGGCTCCATCGGCGGCCGCATCGGTGAGGTGGAGTTCCAGTTCAATCCGACCCAGTTGCAACTGGGTCGGGAGGCGGAGTGGCACACCCAGGCCGCAGTCGCCTATATGCGAGGTGCCCCACCCAAGTTCACCGGCACCCGGCCCGCCACGCTCCAGCTGGAGGTGTTCCTGGACGCCTCCGGCACCCCGAATTCCGGGAAGGTGCAGAAGCAGGTCGAACTGCTGCTGTCCTGCTGCGAGGTGACGGCGCAGAGCGTCAATTCCAAGCGGCCCTCGCCGCCTTGGGTCCGGTTCTCCTGGGGGTCGTTCAACACGGTTCAGTTCGTGGCGTACGTGACGAACGTCAGCGCCACCTACACCCTCTTCAACCCCACCGGCGAGCCGATCCGCGCCACCTGCACGCTGTCCCTCACCGAGGTGGCCATGCCCACCAAGGGGCAGAACCCCACCTCCGGCGCACTCTCCGCACGCCGTATCCACCGCACGGTCGCGGGTGACTCGCTCGCCTCGCTGGCCTGGCGGGAGTACGGGGACGCGACCCGCTGGCGGCTGATCGCGGAGGCGAACGAGATCGACGATCCGATGCGGCTCCGGCCGGGCACGGAGCTGCTGCTGCCCGCCGCCGACGAAGGCCCTCCCGAAGGCCGGCCCCGAAGCCGTCCCGAGCACAGTCCCACCGGCCACCCCACAACCCACGAGGCCGCCCGATGACCAGCGAGAACATGCGATGAGTGAGAAGACGTACACCAGCGTCCTGCACGCCGAGATCGGCGGCACGCCGCTGCCCGACAAGCTCGCCGCCCTCCTCACCGCAGGCTGGGTGGACGCGAGCGTCAATGTGCCGTCCGCCTTCCAGCTCACCTTCAGTGACACGGGTTCGGACATCCTCAAGACCTTCCCGCAGATCAAGGTCGGCGCGAAGGCGGTGCTGTCGCCCTTCACGGACGGGCAGCGCGGCACGCCCATGCTGACCGGCGAGGTCACCGCTCTCGAAGTGGACGCGGACGCGAGCGGCAAGTCGCTGGTCGTACGCGGATACGACCCGGGGCACCGGCTACTGCGCAATCGACGGGTCGCGGGCTACCCCAACATGACCGCGAGTGACATCGTGCGCCGTCTCGCCGGCCTCAACAAGCTCGCCCTCGGCAAGGTGGAGGCCACCCGCACCGTCTACGAGCTGGCCACCCAGCCCAATATCACCGACTGGGACTTCCTGGCCCGCCTCGCCCAGGAGAACGACGTCCATCTCTCCTTCGACCCGAAGGGCAAGCTGCAGTTCGGCAAGCTCGCCCCGGCCTCGTCCGCGCCCGCCGACACCACACCGGCCGCGCAGAGCCCGTACGTCCTGGAGTTCGGCCACAACGCGCTGCACAGCCGAATCGCCGTCACCGCCGCCGGGCAGGTCGACAAGGCGGGCGCGCGGGGCTGGGACATGCGGGCAAAGCGGGCTCTGTCCGCACAGTCCTCCGCCGCGGCGAGCAAGGACATCGTCGCCGACATCGCACCCGCGGCGCTCAGCAAACCCTTCGGGGCGGCCGAACTGACCGCCACGGACACGCCGTTCACCACTCAGGCCCAGGTCACCCATGCCGCCCGGGCGCTCGCGGACGACGTGGCGGGCTCCTTCGCGGAGCTGGAGGTGGCGGTCACCGGGAATCCGCAGCTGAAGCCGGGCCAACCCGTCGCGCTGAAGGGCGCCGGTTTCCCCTTCGAAGGGAAGTACACCGCGACCGGCGTCCGCCATGTCTTCGAGTCCGGGCGGCAGTTCACCACGTGGCTGACCGTGTCGGGGCGGCAGTTCCGGTCGCTGTACGGGCTGGCTTCCGGTGGCGCGGACGCGGCGCCGCCGATGCCGGGCGTCGCCATGGCGCTGGTCAGCAACGGCAAGGACCCGCTGAGGATGGGCCGGGTCAAGCTGCGTTTCCCGTGGCTCTCGGACACCTACGAGAGCGACTGGTGCCGGATCGCGCAGCTGGGCGGCGTACGGGGCGGCGGTCTGATGCTGCCGGAGGTGGGCGACGAGGTGCTTGTCGCCTTCGACCGGGGCTCGCTGGAGCATCCCTACGTCCTGGCCGGGCTGTACAACGGCAAGGACAAGCCGACTCCCGACCCGGACGGGCTGCCCGCGGTGGATCCGACAAGCGGCCGGGTCAACTGGCGCTCCATCGCCTCGCGCAGCGGCCACACCGTCGAGCTGGTGGACGCCAAGTCCCGGATGAAGAGCGGCATCAGGCTGCAGACCGGCAACGGCCGTCTCACCGTCCACATGGATGAGACGCGGACCAGCGTGACCATTCGCAGCGACGGCTCCGTCTCCATCACCGGGACCCGCAACGTCAGCATCAAGGCGGGCGGCAACCTGTCGCTGACCGCGGGCGGCTCACTGACGATGAGCGCCGGCGGGGCGGTCGACATCAAGGCGGGCGCGAAGTTCGGAGTCGTGGCCGGCGCCGCGGCGGACATCAACGCGACCGGCGCCGTCAGCCTCAAGTCGGCCGGCGCGGTTGCCGTCAACTCGGTCGGCGCGGTCTCCGTCAGCGCGGTCGGCGCGGTAGCCGTCAACGCGGGCGCCGCGGCAGCCATCAGCTCGCCCGCCACGGTCACGCTGAACGCACCGGCCGTCCTGCGCAACGGCATTCCTTTCTAAGGGGCTTGAGGAAGTTGAGGGACATGCATCTCAAGGGGGTCACCGGACGTGAGTGAGCAGTTCGTCGGCGCGGGCTGGACGTTTCCGCTGCGCATCGACGCCGGCGGCGGCATCGCGCTGGCCCGCAGGGAGCGCGAGGTCGAGGAGTCGATCCGGCTTGTCCTCGCGACCGCGCCCGGCGAGCGCCCGATGCGGCCGGAGTTCGGCTGCGCCGTCCACGACATGGTCTTCGCACCGGTCAACGAGGCGACGGCCGGGCGCATCCGCTACGAGGTGCGGTCCTCGCTCGACCGCTGGGAGCCGCGTATCGAGGTCCAGGACGTCGAGGTCAGCCCGGCGCCCGACGATCCGTCCGTGCTGTTCATCGACGTGCGCTACAGCGTGCGCGGCACCAACAACCCGCGCAGCCTCGTCTTCCCCTTCTATGTCATCCCGTCCACGGAGAGCCCGGAGAGCGAAGCCTGATGGCCCTGCCCGCACCCCATCTCGACGACCGTCGCTTTCAGCAGTTCGTCGACGACGCCAAACGCTATATCCAGCAGCGCTGCCCCGAGTGGACCGATCACAATGTCTCGGACCCGGGAGTGACCCTCATCGAGGCCGTCGCGCACATGGCCGACCAGATCGTCTACCGGCTCAACCGTGTGCCGGAGAAGAACCATCTGGCCTTCCTCGACCTGCTGGGCGTCACCCTGTTCCCGCCCTCCGCCGCCCGCGCCGACGTCACCTTCTGGCTCTCCGCCCCACAGGCCGAGCCGGTCGTGCTGCCCGCCGGGACGGAGGTGGCCACCGGCCGGACCGAGACCGAGGAGGCAGTTGCCTTCGCCACCGAGGACGATCTGACCGTCGTGCCCTGCGAACTGTCGGACGTACTGCGGCAGGAGGCGGGGACCACTCCCGAGGACTGCGGTCAGGATGTCTTCGGCGGCCGCGATGTGGCCGTCTTCGCGACCGCCCCGCAGCCGGGCGACACCCTCCTGTTCGGGCTGTCGGCGGCGGTGCCGCGGTGCGTGGCCGTCCTGCGGCTGGACAGCCGGGTGGACGGCGTCGGCGTCGACCCGCGCCAGCCGCCGCTGCGCTGGGAGGCATGGACCGCCGACGGATGGACGGAGTGCGAGGTCGAGGAGGACTCCACCGGTGGCCTCAACCGGCCCGGCGAGGTCGTGCTGCACATCCCGGCCGGGCACACCGTCTCCCGAGTCGGCAGGACGGATGCCGCGTGGCTGCGCTGCCGCGTCATCGAGGCCGCGCCCGGCCAGCCGTTCTACAGCGCCTCACCGACCGTACGGTCTGCCTCCGCGTTCACCATCGGGGGCACGACGAAGGTCGCGCACGCCGACGTGGTGCGGGACGAACAGCTCGGCGAGTCCGCGGGCGTGCCCGGCCAGCGCCTGCGCCTGGCGCACGCACCCGTCGTCGCCGACCGCCCGCCGCTGCGGCTGGAGGTCTCGGACGGCGACGGCTGGCAGGAGTGGCAGGTCGTCCCCGACTTCGCGGCCTCCGGCCCGCACGACCGGCACATCACACTGGAGGAAGCGACCGGCGAGATCGCATTCGGCCCTTCGGTGCGCCAACCGGACGGTTCTGTAGGGCAGTTCGGGGCCGTACCGGTCAAGGGATCGGTGATACGGGCCGCGCACTACCGCACCGGCGGCGGGAGGTCGGGCAATGTGGCGCGCGGCGCTATCCAGGTGCTGCGCAGCTCGATCCCGTACGTGGCGCGTGTGGAGAACCGCGAGGCGGCGCGCGGCGGGGTCGATGGCGAGACGGTACAGGAGGCCAAGGTCCGCGCGCCGATCGCGCTGCGCGCTCAGGAACGGGCCGTGACTGCCCGCGACTACGAGGAGCTGGCGCGGCGTGCGGCCCCCGAGGCCGCCCGCATCGCCTGCCTCGCGGTCGATCCCGCCGAGCGCTCGACGGGCGCCGCGAGCCCCTTGAGCGCGTCGGCCACCGACCCCGGCCAAACCGGCGAGAACGCCGTCCGGGTCCTGGTCGTCCCCCAGGCCGTCCCCGACCGCGGCGGCCGGCTCCGCTTCGAACAGCTGGTGCCCGGGGAAGAACTTCTGAGCCGTGTCACGCAGTTCCTCGACGAGCGCCGCCCCCTGGGCACCCGCCTCGCGGTCGGCCCGCCCTTCTACCAAGGCGTCACGGTCGTCGCGACGCTGCACTCCTTCCGGGCGGCGCGGGCCGACCGCGTACGGGCCGAGGCCCTGGACGCGCTCCACACCTACCTCGATCCGCTGACCGGCGGAGCCTTCGGCGACGGCTGGCCCTTCGGCCGCCCGCTGCGCTCCGGCGAGATCTTCGCCGCCCTGCAGCGCGTACCCGGCGTGGAGCTCGTCGACGAGGTCCTCCTGCACCCCGCGGACCCGCTCACCGGTCGCCGCGGCGACGCCACCGACCGCATCGAACTCGCCCCGTCCGCCCTCCTGTTCCCCTTCGACCACCGCGTCCGCGTGATCGAGGCCCGATGAGAGGCACACCCGCGGGGATGCCCTCCCCGCACCCGCTGGGCGGGCAACTCCCCGCCGTCTACGCCGACGACGACTTCGCCCAGCGCTTCGTCGAGGGCCTCGATGTCGTACTCGCCCCCCTCTTCAACGTCCTGGACTGCCTGGAGAGCTACTTCACGCCCGCCCTCGCGCCGGAGGACTTCGTCGACTGGCTGACCACGTGGGTCGGCACCGAACTCGACGGCACGGAACCGCTGGCCACCCGCCGTCGCGCCGTGGCCACAGCCGTCTCGCTGCACCGCGTACGAGGCACCCGGCGTGGCCTGTCGGAGTCCGTGCATCTGGCCTTCGGAGTACGCCCGGAGATCACCGAGAGCGGCGGCGCGACCTGGTCCGCCCGCCCCCTGGGCCCCTTCCCTGGCGCGTCGCGCCCCGGCCTGCGGGTGACGTTGCGGGTCCGCGACCCCTCCGCCACCGACCCCCACCGTCTGCACGCCGTCGTCGCGGCGGCCCGCCCCGCGCACCTCCCCTTCACGGCCGAGGTGGCCCCCCTGCTCTCCCCTGAAGGGATCTGACCCATGCCCACAGACCACGCCACCTGCCCCGACTGCGGCACCCCCACCCCTCAGACAGGCCAGTCCTTCTGCGACTCCTGCGGTGCCTTCCTGCGCTGGGACCGGCCGGCGCCGCAGTCGCCCACGTCGGGTCCGGAGCGTCCGGCCCCTGGGGCGCATCCGACTCCCCCGGCCCCGGCCGCAAACGTCCCGGAATCCGCTCCCGGCCCTGGTGCCCCGGGCCACCCTGGACCGTCCGGCGCCCCCACGCCCGCAACGGGCCCCACCGCTCCCACCGCTGCTCCCGCTCCCGCCACTGGCGATGGCAGCCACTCGGCCGCCGACGCGCAGCAGGGCGCGGACGCAGACCCGACCGTCCCGCTCCCGTCCACCGCCGCGAACGACGCGGGCGCGGGCCGGTCCCAGTCCGGCCCTGCCGGTCCGGACGCCCCGGCCGCCCCCCGTCCGGCCGGCGGAGGGGGCGTCTCCGACACCGGCATCCGCGCCCTCCTGGTCCCCGTACCGGGCGCCTCCCCCACCCCGCCTCCCGAGGCACCCGGCAGTGTGCTGCCGGGCCGTCCCGATGCCCCCCGGCCCCGGGTCCGCACCCCGCAGGCGGCCCCCGAGCCCGAGCACGGCGCACCGTGCCCGAGCTGTGGCGCGCTCAACGCGCCACGCCGGCACTTCTGCCGGAGCTGCGCCAACCCCCTCGCCGACACCGCGCGAGAGGCCGCCGAAGGCCCGTACGCAGGGCAGCGGCCGCGGCTGCAACGCGACCGCACCCGGTGGATCACCCGGGCCGTGGTGGCGACGGCGATCGCAGCCGCAGTGGTCGGGGGAATCTTCGGGGGGCCGCCGGCCGCGCGGGCCATACAGGATCACTTCGCCAAGCGCGTCCCCGTACCCCCCGCCACCTGGAAGGCATCGCACTCCGACCCCAAGCAGGACATGAAGCTGGCATTCGACGGCTACTCCAACACCTGGTGGGGCACGGGCTATTCAGGCAACTCGGACGGCCAGTACCTGGAGGCCGGATTCGGCCAGCCCACCGACCTGCTCAACGTTCTGATCACCTCCGGATCCTCCGCACGCACCCCGCAGGCCACCGACCCGGCCCGTCCGCGCGAGTTCGACCTGATCGTGACCGACTCCGCGGGCAAGCAGTACCTCTCGCACCGTCGGATCAATGACGGCGGGGTGCAGAAGATCGATGTGGCTGTACGGGAGGCGATGACCGTACGGGTGGTGCTGCACTCCGCGTACGGCGCCACGGATAAAAAGCAAGTGGCCATCGCCGAGCTGGAGTTCTTCGGCCGGTCGACGTGAAAGCCGACAGGGGCAGGGGGGCTGGGGCAGGGGCTGGGGCAGGGCAGCAAAACACCGGTCCGGGTTGACCGGCCCGCCCCAACGCCATCGACGGCCGCGAGCTGAGCTGCATGGGACCTGGCCTGCCCGCTCAGCGCTCCGTCCTGGCCGCTGAGGAGCCCGCCTTCATCGAAAATCCTGTGCGAGGCAGCCAGGTGATCATCAACTTCCGCCGGTAGGCGAAGGGTGTCCCGCCGGCTCGGCGCCGGCGGGACACCACCTTTCCGGGGCCTCCGCTACACGGCCAGTTCACCCTGTCCGGCGGCGATGCCCGGCCCGCACCGTGGCGGGGCCTTACGTTTTACGTACGAGCGCGTGCGCCGGCGCCACAGCCTCTCCCGGAAGCACGATCCACCGCGTGGCACCGCTCTGACGCCGCGATGGCACCGATGAGCCAAGGTGGCACCCCCCGGCGCCAGACCTGCCCACCGCCGGAGACACCAGGGGCGGGAGCGGCGCCACTTCCGTGGTCCATGGCGCAACACCTGCACCAGATCCCACGACGAATTCGCCGCGGTCGCGCACCATCGATCGAGCCCTAACTTACGGTCATCCATCGAGTTCAGCACCCCTTTACCCCTTCACACCCACCCCTCCGGGAGGGGGTGGACAGGTGACTCCACACCTCACGACTATCCATGGCACCACCGATGTGCCATAGTGGCGTCATGGACCTTACGCCCTACGTCGACAATCTCCGGCATGAGCTCGCGGTCGCCGCGGACGCCGGCGGAGACGAAGCCCGCGCCCTGGCCGAGCGGCTCACCGCACCCCTGGAGTCGGCCGCCCGGCTGACCCTCCTGAGCGCACTGTCCGCTGCCATGGGGGAAGTCACCCGTGACCTGGCGCCGGGCTCCGTCGATGTGCGGCTGCGCGGGCTCGACCCCGAGTTCGTGGTGACACCGGCGCCGGGGCAGGAGGCGTTCGAAGAGGCCGACGAGCGTACGGACGTCTCCGCACTGCCGCCCGTCCTTTCTGCGGACGACGACAAGGGCGGCACCGCGCGCATCAACTTCCGACTGCCCGCCCACCTCAAGACCCGGGTGGAGGAAGCCGCCGGACGAGAGGGCCTCTCGGTCAACGCCTGGCTGGTACGGGCCGTCGCCGCCGCCATGGAGCAGCCCGGCGAGCGAGCCCGCCCGGCCAGTCGCCGCTCCCGGGGCGGGCAGGGCTTCACGGGCTGGGTCCGTTAGCCGACCCCTCTCCCTCACTTACTCAGTCACTCACTTGCCGCGCCCCGCCTGACCTGCGGGAACGCGGACCACAGCCAAGAGGACGGGACAGCCATGCCATATTTCGACACTCCACAGCCGATCTCCGTCACCCTCGAATTCGACTTGGGGACCGCGCGGATCATCGCAAGCAAGCGCACCGACACGGTCGTCGAGGTGTTGCCGAGCAACGGCGCGGACGACGCCGACGTACGGGCCGCGCAGCAGACCGAAGTCACCTGCTCGGGCGGCAAGTTGCTGGTCAAGGGCCCCAAGAAGCGTTCCCTGTTCGGCAAGAGCGGCTCGCTCGACGTGACCGTCGAACTGCCGGCCGGCTCGGATGTCCTCGCCACCTCCCCCATGGCGGACCTCATCTGCCAAGGCGGTCTGGGCGAGTGCAGGCTCAAGACCTCGCTCGGCACCCTTCGCGTCGAAGAGGCGGCCGCCGCCCACCTGAGGACCGACCACGGCCGCATCAGCGTGGACCGAGTGACGGGAGACGCCGAGATCACCGGCGCGGGCCGGATCGACATCGGCGAGATCGCGGGCTCGGCGACGGTGAAGAACAGCAACGGCGAGACCTCGATCGGCGAGATCGCCGGCTGCCTGAAGGCGAACTCTTCCAACGGCCGCATCTCCGTGGACGTCGCGCACGCCTCGGTCGACGCCAAGAGCGCCAACGGTTCCGTACGGATCGGCGAAGTGACATGTGGCCGGATCACGCTCCAGGCTTCCGTCGGCGATCTTGACGTCGGCATCCGCGAGTCCACCGCGGCCTGGCTCGACGTGCACACCCGTGTCGGCCGCGTGCACAACTCCCTAGGCGCGTCCGAGGGCCCCGGCGACGCCGACAACAAGGTCGAGGTCAGGGCCAACACCAGCGTCGGTGACGTCGCCATCCGCCGCGCCTGACCCCACGTGAGCGGTGGGTTTCGACCACGCGAGCCGCCGCTCACGACCAACAACCATCCCACCCAGCATAGAGAGCGGACTGTCATGCCCATGACTTCTCCCAGTCCCAGTCCCAGTCCCACGCCCAGGACCGGTACCAGTCCCACGCCCACACCGACCGACACCTCATCAGCGACTGCGGCCACCGCGGCGATCACTGTCACCGGGTTGTCCAAGTCCTACGGCGACAAGGTGGTGCTCGACGGGATCGATCTGCAGATCCCCGAGGGCACGGTCTTCGCGCTGCTCGGGCCCAACGGTGCGGGCAAGACCACCACCGTCCAGATCCTCTCCACCCTCATCTCCGCGAACGCCGGCCAGGCGCGAATCGCGGGCCACGATCTGACCGGCGACGTCGACGCCGTACGCGCCGCGATCGGCGTCACCGGCCAATTCTCGGCGGTGGACAACCTGCTGACCGCCCACGAAAACCTGATGCTGATGGCGGACCTGCACCATCTGCCCCGGCGCGAGGGCCGACGGCGCGCCACCGAGCTGCTGCGCCGCTTCGAGTTGACGGAGGCGGCCGAGAAGCCCGTCGCCACCTTCTCCGGCGGTATGCGGCGCAAGCTCGACCTCGCGATGACCCTGGTCGGCGACCCACGCATCATCTTCCTCGACGAGCCGACCACCGGCCTGGACCCGCGCAGCCGACGCACCATGTGGGAGATCATCCGCGGCCTGGTCGCCGACGACGGCGTCACCATCTTCCTGACCACGCAGTACCTGGAGGAGGCCGACCAGCTCGCCGACCGCATTGCCGTACTCGACCACGGCAAGCTGGTCGCCGAAGGCACCGCGGAGGAGCTGAAGCGCCTCATCCCCGGCGGACACATCCGTCTCCAGTTCACCGACATGGACGGGCTCGACGCGGCGACCGCCCTCTTCGGTTCCGACACCCGCGACGACGAAGCGCTAGCCCTGAACATCCCCAGCGACGGCAGCATCCCCACCCTGCGTGCCGTCCTGGACGCCCTCGACGCCGCGTCGATCACCGCCGAGTCGCTCACCGTGCGCACCCCCGACCTCGACGACGTCTTCCTCACCCTCACCGGCCGGGCCCAGCCCGCCGCCGGGACCAACTCACAGATGGAGAACGCCCGATGACCACCGTGTCCTACGCCGCCAGGGATTCGATGACGATGGTGCGGCGCAATCTGAAGCACGCGCTGCGCTACCCCTCCATGACCGTCTCGGTCGTCGCGATGCCCCTGGTGATGCTGCTGCTGTTCAACTACGTCTTCGGCGGCGCCCTGGGGAGCGGCATCGGTGCTGCGCCCACCGGCGGCGGCGAGTACATCGACTACGTCGCGCCCGGCATCATCCTGATGGCCGCGACCTCCGGAGCGCTGTCCACCGCCATCAGTGTCTGCTCCGACATGACCGAGGGCATCGTCAACCGGTTCCGTACGATGTCGATCTCCCGCGCCGCGTTCCTGACCGGCCATGTCGTCGGAAGCGTCATCCAGACCCTGCTCAGCATCACGCTGGTCATCGGCGTCGCCCTGCTGATGGGCTTCCGCCCCAGCGCCACCCCCATCGAGTGGCTCGCCGGCACCGGCCTCCTGGCCCTGCTCACCCTGGCGCTCACCTGGCTGGCGGCCGCCATGGGTCTGATCGCCAAGAACGTCGAGACCGCCAGCAACATGCCCATGCCGCTGACGTTCCTGCCCTTCCTCGGCAGCGCCATCGTCCCGCCGGAGTCGATGCCCGCCGGGCTGCGCTGGTTCGCCGAATACCAGCCCTTCACACCGGTCATCGAGACCCTGCGCGGCCTGCTGATGGGCACCGGGATCGGCAACAGCGGGCTCCTCGCGCTCATCTGGTGCGTCGGTCTGACCCTGGTCGGCTACCTGTGGGCGCGCTCCGCCTTCGACCGCGACGCCAAGCGATGAACGCCCCGGCGCACCGGCCGCTTCGCGGCGCCCGGCACCTCGCCCGGCGCCGCACCTCGGAACACCGCAACCGACTCACCTCTGGAGAAACCATGCAGCACGAACCGTCGCCCCACTCGCCCGACAGGACCACCGGGGAAGCGGCACCGCTCTCCGAGCTGCCGATCAATCGCCCCACCGGCTGCCCCTTCGACCCGCCCGCCGAACTGGCGCAGCTGCGTGAGGAGCAACCGCTCCGTCGGATGACCTACCCCGACGGGCACGAGGGCTGGCTTGCCACCGGCTACTCCACGGTCCGCGCGATATTCGCCGACTCCCGCTTCAGTTCACGCTACGAGCTGATGCACTACCCGCTCCCCGGCGGGCCCGAAGGCGGCCTGCCCCCGGCACCGGTCGGCGACATGACCGGCATGGACGCCCCCGAGCACACCCGCTACCGGAAGCTGCTCGCCGGCAAGTTCACGGTCCGCCGGATGCGCGAACTGACCGACCGTGTGGAGCAGATCACCGAGGAGCACCTGGACGCCATGGAGGGCCAGGGGCCGTCGGTGGACCTGGTGGAGGCCTTCGCGCAGCCCATCCCCGCACTGATCATCTGTGAACTGCTGGGCGTGCCCTCGTCCGACCGGGAGATCTTCCAGCGGCAGGCGCTGACGCTGACCGACCTCAGGTCCACCGAGGAGGAGAGGTACGCGGCCTGGACCGGGCTGCAGGAGTACCTGTACGCGCTGGTACTGGCCAAGCGTGCCGATCCCACCGACGACCTGCTCAGCGACCTGACCACAAGTGACCTCACCGATGAGGAGCTCGCCGGTGTCGGCGGCTTCCTGCTCGGCGCCGGCCTCGACACCACCGCCAACATGATCGCGCACGGCACCTTCGCCCTGCTGAGCAATCCGGACCAGCTCGCCGCCCTGCGCGACGATCCGGGCCTCGCCGACCAGGCCGTCGAGGAGCTGATGCGCTACCTGACCATCACCCACACCTCCATCAAGTCGGCACTGGAGGACGTCGAGCTGGACGGCCGGCTGATCAAGGCCGAGGAGACGGTCACCTTGTCGATGGAGGCCGCCAACCGCGACCCTAGGCGCTTCCCCGACCCTGACACGCTCGACCTGCACCGCAAGGCCACCGGGCATCTGGGCTTCGGTCATGGCATCCACCAGTGCCTGGGCCAGCAACTGGCCCGCGTCGAAATGCGCGTCGCCCTCCCGGCACTGCTCACCCGCTTCCCGACGCTGCGCCTGGCCGTCCCGCCCGAGGAGGTGCCCCTGCGCACCTTCTCGACCATCTACGGGGTGCACCAGCTCCCGGTCACCTGGGACAAGGAGTAGTCCCGTGGCTGCCACCATCACCGTCACCATCGACCGTGACCGTTGCGTCGGCGCCGGGATGTGCGCCCTGACCGCCCCCGAAGTGTTCGACCAGGACACCGAGGACGGCCGGGTGGTGCTGCTGATCTCCCAGCCGCCCCACCAGGACCACGCGGCCACCCACGAGGCCACCGTCCTTTGCCCCGCCCGGGCCATCACCGTCACCGTCACCGAGCAGCGGGAACCCGACGGTTCGTCCACGCCGTAGCCGTATCCGGGTCCGTGGCCGGATAACCAGCTGCACCGGGCCGAAGCCGCCCACCATCTCCTCCCCGGTGACGAAAGACCTCCCGACCTCGCCTTGGCCTGTTTCTGCACGTCTGTGAGCTGTCGGTCGGTCTAGGGTCGGGCACATGGCACTGTCGAGGCGAGAACGAGAGCAATTTCTGGCGGAACCTCACATCGGTGCACTGTCGGTGGTCGAGCGGCCGGACCGAGCACCGCTGACAGTGCCCATCTGGTACCAGTACACGCCGGGCGGCGACCTGTGGGTGCGTACGGGACCGGATTCTCGAAAAGGTCGAGCGATTCGCTCCGCAGGGCGGTTCAGCCTCATGGTGCAGCGGGCCGAGCCGACGGTGCGCTACGTATCGGTGGAGGGGCCGGTCACCAGGACAGAACCGGACAGTCGCGAGCGATCCTGGGAGATGGCCGCGCGGTACCTCCCGCACGGCAAGGTCGCCGACTTCGTGGAGTACGACCACACCCATCTCGGTGAGCACGTCGCCATCTACATGCAGCCGGAACACTGGCTGTCCGCCGACTTGGGGCCCTCCTGATCGCATCGGGGGCGGGTCCCGCCGGAAGGCAGCGCGTCTCTTACGCCGTGGGCTCTGCGCGTTCGTAGACGCTGATGTGGCGCCAGCTCTGCGCGGTGTACGGCTCGCCGTTCCACCCGCCCCACCGTTCGCGAAGCCGTAGTCCAGCGATGCGGGCCATGAGGTCGAACTCGGGCGGGTGGGCCAGTCGTAGCCTGATGGGGGAAAGCCTGATACCCGCGCTGGTGATGCGGATGTGGTTCAGGTCGAGCACCTGGGTCAGTGGGTCGTACTGACCGGCATCGAGGTCGACGTGCTCAAGGCCGACCTGCTCGGTGTCGAGGTACTGATGACCGGGGCGTGCGGGCGCGGTGGGGATGCGGCATTCGAGGACGAACACGCCGTCGTCGGTGAGATGGTCGGCGGCGTTCTGGAAGCATCGGACCTGGTCTTCCTGGGTGAGCAGATTGCCGATCGTGTTGAAGACCAGGTAGGCCAGCCCGTAGGTGCGGCCGGTCGTGACGCGGGACATGTCGCCCATGGTCACGTCCACTTGATCGCCACCCGGCTTCTCACGCATCCGATCGACCATGTCCTGCGACAGCTCGATCCCGTCCACCCGTACCCCCGCCCGCAGGAGGGGCAGCGCGACCCGGCCGGTACCCACTGCGAGTTCCAGGGCGTTCTGCTGCCCTGCGAGCTGGGCCAGGAACGCGACGGTCTCGTCCTCATCACCGCGTGGATCGTCGTCGTACCGCTGGGACACCTCAAAGCCGAAGCTCGTCCTGGGATCGAATCCCTCCACGGAACGTTCCTCTCATGATCAGCCGATTCGCATGGCCGAGCCTGACGAATCCTCGCGTGCCGGGCCGGACCCTACCGCCGAAGTTCCCCGCGCCACCACGCATTTAGCGAGCCGCCGCATCGAGCAACAACGGCTCGGCCCGCGACCCACTGCGCGTCAGCCAAGACCACACCCGGTCTCCTAGGGCCCGCGTTACGGCTACTCCGGCGGACGCGCGCCGTCACTCTCCCCACGGAGCGATCCCCCACCGGACGGTGTGCCGCTCGCCGGGCTCGAGGGTGACGAGCCCGGTGCCGCTACGGAAGGCATCCGGCGGGCAGGTCATCGGTTCGATGGCGACCGCGCGACGGCGCTCCCCCGGCGGGAGGGCGTCGCCGGTGTAGAGCTGGACGTAGTCGGCGCCTTCACCCAGCCACACGTCCGTACCGAACGCACCCGACGGGTGGGCCAGACGGACCACGGCCCGCCCGTCCGCGTCCCGGTCGAGGTCGCCGAACGGGGTGTCCAGTTCGAGCGACCCGAGAGCCCGAGGCGTACGCAAGTCGTAGTCGGTCCCGGCGACCGGCTCGGCGGCCACCGGCAGGCCACGCTCGTCGGTGCGCAGCCACGTCCGCGCGGGGACCGTCAGCACCGCCTGATCGACGACCGCGGTGCCCGCAAGGACGTAAGGGTGCTGGCCGAAACCGCAGGGTGCGGCGCTCGCGTCAAGGTTGCGCGCGGCGACGGAGACGCCGAGCCCACCCTCGCCCAGGACGTACTCGACCTGGACGTGGAGGTGGAACGGGTACCCCGGCTGCGGCCACAACGGAACCTCCAGGACCGCGCGGCTGTCGCTCGCCTCCACGACGCGCCACGCGACCCACCGGAGCAACCCGTGGATGGCGTTGCCGCCGGCCGGCTCGGTGAGCGGCAACTGCAGGTCCTGCCCGTCCCAGGGATACCGGCCATCGCGGATCCGGTTGGGCCACGGAACCAGGATCTGGCCGCGCCCGCCGGTGATCTGTTCCTGCTCGCCGAATCCGTCGATCACGGCTCGCTCGCCGACCGAGTACGACCGGAGCGCCGCGCCCAGTTCAACGATGACGGCACTGTGCGCGCCGTGGCGGAGGGTCACTTGCCGTCCGGTGCGGCTCTCCTGCACGCATGGCCTCCTCAGCTCGCCCGGCCGGCGTTCGTGGACACGGGCGTAGTGGTGGCCTGCGGTGTCGGCCCTCTCGTCGGGAGAGTGCGGGCCCGCACCGGCACGGTCAAGCGCAACACGTTCCCGCGCGCGGAATCGGCCGAAGCGTTCGCCCACTTGGGGCCGACGGGCAGCAGCCGGGCGAAACGGTCGCTTCACCTGCCGTACGAGCGATCGCTGCACCGACCGCCACAACGACGCCCATCTGTTACCGACCGACTCCACTCGGTAACGCCCGGAGGGGGGGATCAGCGCCGAAGGCAAACGGTCGTCGACCGGCTCCGACGGGCAAGGACCACCCGGGTGGCCGATAGTGGACGTGGGGGGCATTTCCGAGACTGCGGAGCAGCCATGGACCGCTACCCTCCCATCGCCGAACACGGCCTGGTGGGCGACCTGCAGACCGCCGCACTCGTCTCGTCGCAGGGCGTCGTCGACTGGTTCGCCGCTCCCCGGTTCGACTCGCCCAGCGTCTTCGCCGCCCTGCTCGACCATGACCGCGGCGGGTACATGCGGCTCGCCCCCGAGCACCCCGACGCGATCTGCAAGCAGCTCTACTACCCCGACACGGCCATTTTGGTGACCCGATTCATGTCACCGGACGGGGTGGGCGAGGTGGTCGACTTCATGCCTCCGGACCAAACCCGCACCGCTACCGACCGTCACACCCTGATACGCGTCGTGCGTGCCGTGCGGGGGTCCGTCGACTTCACGCTCGAGTGCCGGCCGCGTTTCGACTACGGCCGCGCCGAGCACCATCTGGAACTCGGCGACAACAGCGGCTTGTTCCGGTCCCCGGGGATGGACGCGCACTTGCAGGCTTCTTTCCCGCTGGCGCGGGACGGCCAGGACGTGCGCGGCAGGGTGACGCTGAGCGCCGGTGAGTCGGGCGGCGCCGTGTTCACCGTCTGCGAGCCCGGTGGCGAGGCACCCGCACCTCTCTCGGTCGACGGGCTCACCGCACAGGTCGAGGAGACCGGCCAGTTCTGGCAGCACTGGTTGCGCAAGTCCCGCTACCGGGGCCGCTGGCCCGAGCTGGTGCACCGCTCGGCCATCACCCTCAAGCTCCTCACCTACGCCCCCACCGGCGCCCTGATCGCGGCGGCCACCATGGGCCTGCCCGAGCAGGTCGGCGGAGAGCGCAACTGGGACTACCGGTTCACCTGGGTACGCGACGGCGCGCTGTCCGTGCGGGCCATGCTGGACCTCGGCTTCGTCGAGGAGGCCACCGCCTTCCTGCACTGGCTGGTGGCCAGGCTGCACGAGCGCGAGGGCAAGGAGGCAGAGCCGCTCCAGACGATGTACCGGATCGACGGCAACCCCGACCTGCCGGAGGAGACACTCGAACACTTCGAGGGCTACCGGGGCTCCTTCCCCGTCCGTATCGGCAACGGCGCCGCCGACCAGCTCCAGCTGGACATCTACGGCGAGGCCATCTACGCGCTGTCCCAGGGCCGCGAGATCATGCCGCAGGCCACCTACCCGGCATGGAAGGCGCTGGCCAGGATGCTGGACTGGTTCGCCGACTCCTGGGACCGGCCGGACGAGGGCATCTGGGAGACCCGCGGCGGCCGCCAGGACTTCACCTACAGCCGGGTGATGTCCTGGGTCGCCTTCGATCACGCAATGGCTCTGGCCGAGCAGTTCCGCAGGCCCGCCGACCTGGAGAAGTGGCGCAACGCCAGGGACACCATCTTCGAGCAGGTCATGGAACGCGGCTGGAGCGAGAGCGAGGGCGCCTTCGTCCAGCACTACGGCGGCGACGTCCTGGACGCTTCCCTCCTGCTCATGCCGAGCGTCGGCTTCATCGCCCCGAAGGACCCGGTCTGGCTCTCCACGCTCGACGCGATGGACCGCAAGCTCGTCTTCGACAGCCTCGTCTACCGCTACGACCCGGCGGCATCACCGGACGGGCTGCGCGGTTCCGAGGGCACCTTCAGTCTGTGCACCTTCCTGTACGTCGACGCGCTGGCCCGGGCGGGGCGGCTTTCCCAGGCCCGCTACACCTTCGAGAAGATGCAGACCTACGCCAACCACGTCGGGCTGTTCGCCGAGGAGGTCGGTCCGAGCGGGGAGCAACTGGGCAACTTCCCGCAGGCGTTCACCCAACTGTCGCTGATCATGGCGGCCACCACCCTCGACAAGGCACTCGACGCGGAGCAGGGGCGCTGACCGGTGGTCACGCGTGCCCGTCCGGCAGGACCGCCACGGCTGACCGAGGACGAGTTCGACGTGCTGTACCGGCGCCTGCGCTCGTGCGCCGCCTGGGCCACGACTGACCGGGGCGCTCTGGACGCTCTCACTCCTGCCCGGGTCGTGGCCGCCGCCCGGGAGGTGCGGACCGGCCGGACGGTCACGCTCGCCGCGCCGGTGGAGACGCTGCCAGGTCCGGACAATCCGGAGCCCGCGAGGCACCGGATGAACGGGCAGCCGGAGGAAGACACCTCGGGTGGACTCCACTTCGCGATGGACCGCTTCGCGATGAACGTGCACGGCGACGCCGACAGCCACATCGACGCCCTCTGCCACGTGATCTACGACGGCACGCTGCACGGCGGCGTGGCCGCGAGCAGCGTCACGGCGGACGGGGCGACGGCGCTCTCCATCGAGACGGCTCGCGACGGGATCGTCGGTCGCGGCGTGCTGTTGGACATCCCGCGGCTGCGCGGCGTGCCGTGGCTCGAACCGGGTGACCACGTCACCACCGACGACCTCCTCGCGGCCGAGACCGCCCAGCACGTCCGCGTGACCGAGGGCGACCTCCTGTTCGTCCGGGTCGGCCACCGCCGGCGCCGCGCCGAACTCGGGCCCTGGCACACGGCACATGAGCGCGCCGGGCTCCACCCGTCCGCGCTGGAGTTCCTGGCGGACCGACGGGTCGCCGTGCTCGGCGGCGACGGGAACAACGACACGGCCCCGAGTTCCACCGAGGGCGTCGCCTTCCCCGTGCATGTGCTGGCGGTCCACGCCATGGGCGTTCACCTGCTGGACTACCTGCAGTTCGAGGACCTGGCACCGGTCTGCGAGGCGGAGGGACGCTGGTCTTTCCTCTGCGTGATCGCCCCGCTGAGGCTGCCGGACGCCACCGGCTCGCCGGTCAACCCCATCGCCGTCCTGTGACCCCGGTGCCCACGGTCGTGGTGGTCATGGGTGTCTCGGGATCGGGCAAGTCCACCGTGGGACTGCTGCTCGCGCAGCGGCTCATGGTGCCCTTCCTGGAGGCGGACGACGTTCACCCGGCCGCGAACCGCGCCAAGATGGCTGCGGGCCGACCGCTCGACGACGACGATCGCCGGCCGTGGCTGCTGTCCATCGCCGCATGGATCCGGGAGGCAGCCGGCGCCGGCAAGGGCGGGGTGGTGGCGTGCTCGGCCCTCAGGTACGCGTACCGGGATCTGTTCCGCAGGGCAGGCCCAGGCGTGTGGTTCCTGCACCTGGCGCTCGACCGAGTGGCCGCCGACCGCCGGGTCGCAGGCCGTGTGGACCATTTCATGCCTGCCCGGCTGGTGGACTCCCAGTACGCCGCCCTTGAGCCGCTGCGCCCGGACGAGCCGGGCATGACGGTCGATGCGTCGGCCGATCCACAGGCGATCGTCGACAGGGCGGTACTCGCCCTGCGGGAGATCGAGTGACCGCACATTCGTTCGAATCGGCCGGGTCGCCGTCAGCCGGCCCACCCGTTACTTTGAAAATTGAAACCGAATGTCCCGATTGCGCGAGGGCCCGTCCGGTACAGCACAGCGCAGCCGTCCCTCCGGGTGGGCGCTTACGGCCAGGACAGTCATCGACTCCTAGAACGGGACCTCGCATGGCCGACGACGAGCGCTACGACGTCATCATCATCGGGACGGGAGCGGGCGGCGGCACGCTCGCGCACCGGCTGGCCCCCACGGGGAAGCGGGTTTTGATCCTGGAGCGCGGCGGCTATCTGCCACGGGAGCGGGACAACTGGGACTCCACCGCCGTCTTCGTCAAGGGCAAGTACCGTGCGCCGGAGTTCTGGTACGACAGGCACGGCAATCGGTTCCCGCCGGAGGTGAACTACTACGTCGGGGGCAACACCAAGTTCTACGGCGCCGCGCTCTTCCGGCTCCGGCCCGAGGACTTCGGCGAGCTGCGCCACCACGACGGCATCTCTCCGGCGTGGCCGATCCGCTACGAGGACCTGGAGCCGTACTACACCGAGGCCGAGCACCTCTACCTGGTGCACGGCCGGCACGGCGAGGACCCCACCGGCGGGCCGGCCGGCGCGCAGTACGCCTACCCACCGGTCGAGCACGAGGCGCGCATCCAGCAGCTCAGCGACGATCTTGCGAAGGCCGGCCTGCACCCCTTCCACCTGCCCATCGGCGTGAACCTCACCCAGGACGAGAACGGCCGGGCCACCCACGACAGCGTCTGCATCCGCTGCGACCGGGTCGACGGCTTCCCCTGCCTGATGGGCGCCAAGTCCGACGCGCAGGTGATCTGCGTCGACCCGGCGCTCCGGTACGACAACGTCACGATGGTGACCGACTCCGATGTGCGGCGCCTGGAGACGGACCCGACCGGACGCACCGTCACCAGGGTCGTCGCCGAGCTCAAGAACGGAGCGACCGAGGAATTCAGCGCCGACATCGTGGTGGTCGCTGCCGGCGCGGTCAACTCCGCTGTTCTGCTGCTGCGTTCGGCCAACGACAAGCACCCCGGCGGCCTGGCCAACAGCTCGGACGTGGTGGGACGCCACTACATGCGTCACAACAACCTGGCGCTGATGGCGGTGTCGAAAGAACCGAACCCCACCAGATTCCAGAAGACCCTGGCGCTGAACGACTGGTACCTGGGCGCGGACGACTGGGAGTACCCGCTGGGCGGCATCCAGATGCTGGGCAAGTCGGATGCCGACCAGATTCACGGCGAGGCGCCACGCTGGGCAGGCACGGTCCTGCCCGACATGCCCTTCGAGGTACTGGCGCACCATGCCGTCGACTTCTGGCTGTGCGGAGAGGACCTTCCGCTGCCCGAGAGCCGGGTCACCCTCGACAAGGACGACGACATCCACCTGGCCCTCGACGAGAAGAACAACATCGCCGGATTGAATCGCCTCCAGCACAAGCTGCGGGGGATGCTCGGGAGCCTGGGCATGCACGAGCACCACCTGCTGGATCACAGCATCTACCTGCACAAGGGCATGCCGATCGGCGCCACGGCGCACCAGGCCGGCACCGTGCGGTTCGGCGACGACCCGGAGAGTTCGGCGCTCGACGTCAACTGCAAGGCCCACGACCTCGACAACCTCTACGTCGTGGACACCAGCTTCTTCCCCAGCATCGGCGCGGTGAACCCGTCACTGACGGCCATCGCCAACGCTCTGAGGGTCGGCGACCACATCGCCGCCCGGCTGAGCTGACGGCTCCGCCGCCACGCGAACCGGCTGAGCGTCACTACAGGTTGTCCCCCGGGGTTCTGGCGGCCCGGGTGTCGGCGTCGGTGAGCTCCTCCAGCTCACCCATCGTGTCGAGCCGGTAGAGCAGGACCAGTGCCGGGCCGACCAGGACGATCGCGATGGCCGTGACGATCACCAGCCAGCGCAGGGAGTGCGGAGAACCGGCCGCCTCGGCCACCGTCAGCGAGGTGGGCAGCGCGTAGGGCCGCTGCGCGAAGCCCCAGGCGCCGATGGCAAGTGCGACGCTCGCCACCGAGGTGTAGCGGGACCAGCCGTAGGCCCGGCGCCACAGAAGCAGCACTGTGGCCAGGCCGCAGACCGCGGCCAGGATGATCAGCAGCAGGCCCGGTCCCCCGGTGAGGCCCTCCCAGACATACCGGGCGCTGCTGTGGGTGACAGGCAGGCCGATGAGGGCGAGGACGACGACCGCCGCGAAGGCGATCAGCGCCCGCAGGCGGAAGTAGTCGACGAGGTCGTCCGCGCCGAACCGCAGGGCGTCGGAGCAGAGGAAGACGGCCCCGAGGAACGCGGTGGCGGCGATGGCCAGGAGACCCGCGAGAACAGAGGTTCCATTGGCCCAGGCGTCCGCGGAGGCGGTCGTGCCCACCTTGACCCGCCCGGAGGCGACGCCGCCGAGCACCACCCCGAGGAAGAACGGCGTGACCAGCGACGAGACGGCGAACACCGCGCCGTAGATGCGTCGTTGGGCCAGTCGACGGGACGGCTTGCGCAGGGCGAAACCGGCGCCGCGGAGCACCAGGCCGACGGCGGCGAGCACGAGCGGCAGCCACATCGCCGAGAAGATCGCCTGGAACACCCTCGGGAAGCCGGTCCACATGAGGACCAGAACGAAGATCAACCAGACGTTGTTGACCTCCCAGACCGGTGCCATGGCGTGGTCGATCAACCAGCGGGGCCGCTTGCCACGCTCCGCGCCGCCGGCGAGGAGGTCCCAGAAGCCGGCGCCGTAGTCAGCGCCACCGGCACAGGCATAGGCGGCGATGGCGAGCACCAACACCCATGCGATGAACTCGGCCACTACGACGCACCGCCAGGGGTGTGGTCGGACCCGCCACCGGGCGGCGCGGCCCCGGTGGCGGCAGCCTCGGGCTCGCTTCTGGGGCCATAGGGGGTGTCGGTCTCCGGCGGCAGTTCGGCGCGCGCGGCGGCCGAGCCCTCGTCGGCGATGCGCCAGCGGGTGCGCATCTTCAGCACGACCGCGAGGAACCCGGCGAACACGGCCACGTACACGACCATGACGATGCCGAGCATCGCCCACAGAGACGAGGCACGGGTGTCGGTCACCGCCTCCGAGACCCTCATGTGGTGGTAGACGATCCAGGGCTGACGGCCGACCTCCGTGGTGATCCACCCACATTCAACGGTGACCAGGCACGCGACTCCCGCGATCGCGGCGCAGCGGTAGAACCAGCGGCTGCCGGGATTGTCCCGATGCCGCCACCAGGACCAGGCGTACCAGAGCGCCAGCAGGATCAGCGCGCTGCCGACGGTGACCATGATGTCGAAGGCCCAATGGGCGATGGTGGCCTGGACGACGGTGGGGCGGTCGGCGGCCGGCACCGAGGTCAGCCCGGTCACCTGCGTGCTGGGCTTGAAGCCGGCGAGGATCGAGTCCAGTTGAGGGATCTTGATTCCGCCGGAGATCGTCCCGTCGCTGCGCAACCGACCGAAGAGGTACTCGGGCACATGGGTGTCGGTCTTCCAGACGAGTTCCGTGGCGGCGAACTTGACCGGCTGCTTGTGGAAGACGGCGCGAGCGGCGGAGTCGCCGAGCATGAACTGGACCGGTGTGAGGATCGCGGCAACCGTGAACGGCACGGTGAAGCCGAGCCGGTGGTAGCGGTCGCGGCGCCCGCGCAACCAACCGACCGCGTACACGCCGGCGACCACGTAGCCGGCGGTCAGGAGCATCGCGACCACGAAGTGCCAGTACTCCGGGCCGAACATCGGTGTGAAGATCGCCTGCTGCACATTGACGTCGACGGGATTGCCCTGGGCGTCCAGGCGGAACCCCTGTGGGGTGTTCATCCAGGAGTTGGCCGCGATGATGCCGAACGCCCCCATCAGGGCGGTCGGCGGCAGCGGTACGGCCAGCCAGAAGTGCGTCCAGGGCTTGAGCCGGCGCCAGCCGTAGAGGTAGATCGCGATCAGGACGGCCTCCAGGAAGAAGGCCCACGCCTCGATACCGAACCCGAGACCGAAGACGTCCCCCCAGCGGCCCATCATGCCCGGCCACAGCAGGCCGAGTTCGAAGGACAGCACGGTGCCGGTGACGATGCCGATGGCGAACTGGACGGCCATCACCGCCGACCAGCGCCGGGCGAGTGTGAGGGCGACGGGATCATTGCGGCGGAGCGCCCGGTGGTGCATGAGCAAGGTGATGAACGGCAGTGCCACGCCGAACGGGACCAGCAGGATGTGCGAGCCCAGGGTGAAGGCCATCAGCTCCCGGGCCGGCAGGAGTTGGGCCGGGGTGCTGTTCGCCAGAAGGACGGCGGTGCTGAGCATGTGCGCCTCGATGGTCTGCCCTGCGGGCGGGGCTGAGGAAGGACAGGATGCGGATGGACGCCCCTTAAGGGTCGGCCGGACCCGGGATCAGGGAGGCGGTGGAGGCGCCTTCGGCCCGGGCGCCCTGGCCGAAAGCGCGTCGGAGTCGGGCATGGTGAAGGCGCGTTCGCGGCGCGAGCTGGTGGCGAAGGCGACGGACCAGCTGAGCACCGCTCCCAGCCTGTTGCGGAAGCCGGTGAGGAAGGCCAGGTGGATGAAGAGCCAGGCGAGCCAGGCGGTGAAGCCCGACAGGTGCAGCGGGCCGGCCTTGACGACGGCCCGGCCGCGGGCGATGTAGGCGGCGCTGCCGAGATCCACGTACCTGAACGGCTTCGGCTCTTTCGTCCTGCCTTCGACCGCGTGGCGTACGCTGCGGCCCGCGTAGGTGCCCGACTGCATGGCGACCTCGGCCAGGCCCGGCAGCCGGTTCAGGCTCATCACGTCGCCCGTGATGCGGATCTCCGGATGGCCGGGGACGGTGAGGTCGGGTGCGACGAGGATGCGGCCGGCCCGGTCCTGCTCGGCGCCGGTTGCCCGGGCCAGCGCGGCGGCGATCGGCGGGGCCTCCACGCCCGCGGTCCACAGGACGGTGCGCGCGTCGAACCGGGTCGTCCTGCCGTCATGGTCCTTCACCGTCAGGCCCTGCGCATCGACGTCGGTGACCACCGTGCCCAGGTGGATCTCCACACCGAGGCCCTGCAGGCTTCGGGCCGCACGATGCGCCAGCGAGGGGCCGAACGTGCCCAACACCGCGTTGGACCCCTCGAAGAGCAGCACCCTGGCCTTGGGGGAATCAATCTGCCGGAACTCCCGGTCGAGCGTGTGACCGGCGATCTCCCGGATCTGTCCCGCGAGTTCGACGCCGGTCGGCCCGGCGCCGACGAGCGCGAAGGTGAGCCACTGCTGCCTTTCCCGGTCGTCCCCGGCCGTTTCGGCCATCTCGAACGCCCGGTAGATCCGCCGGCGGATCTCCAGCGCGTCGTCCAGGGTCTTCATTCCAGGGGCGTGCGCCGCGAACTCGTTGTGCCCGAAGTAGGACTGGCGCATGCCGACCGCGACGATCAGGTCGTCGTAGGGCAGCTGTACAGCCCCGCCCTCGGGTCGCCGGGCGTGCACCAGCCGGGCGCCGGCATCCACATCGGTGGCTTCGGCGAGCACACAGCTCACGTTGTGATGGCGCCGCAGGACCGCGCGGAGTGGTTGCGCGATCTGCCCCTCGGACAGGATTCCGGAGGCGCACTGATAGAGAAGCGGTTGGAAGAGGTGGTGGGCGCAGTGGTCGACCACGGTCACCGCGACCGGTGACCTTCGTAGGGCACGGGCGGCGAACAGCCCGGCGAACCCCCCGCCGAGGATCACCACCCGGCGGGGCGTGACGTGATCCTGCATCGGAGATCAGCCTCCGGTGGCGAAGCCGGGGAAAAGCGTCATTCCGCCGTCGACGTAGAGGGTGCTGCCGACGACGTAGTCGAGCAGGTCGGACGCCATGGCGACGACGGCGTTGGCGATGTCGTCCGGGTCGCCGACGCGGCGGTACGGGATCAGGCGCAAGAGCTCGGCCTCGGCCTCGGGGGTGGACCACGCGTCGCGGTTGATCGGCGTGCGGATGGCGCCGGGTGCGACCGCGTTGACCCTGATCCGCTTGGGGGCCAGCTCCTGGGCGAGAGTCTGCATCAGCATGCCCACACCGCCCTTGGAGGAGGCGTAGTTCACGTGCCCCGCCCAGGGGATGACCTGGTGGACCGAGCTCATGCAGATGATCTTTCCCGCCGAACGGGAGACCTCCTCCACCACGCCGCGCCGGATGAACTCCTTGGCGGCCTCCCGCGCACACAGGAACTGGCCGGTCAGGTTGACGTCGATGACCTTCTGCCACTGGGCGAGCGTCATCTCCGTCACGGCTGCGTCCCGCTGGAGGCCCGCGTTGGCCACCATGATGTCGATGGTGCCGAACTCCTCGACCACCCGCGCGACCATGGCGGACACCTGGTCCTCGTCGGACACGTCGGCCTCGTGGGCGTAGGCGCGGACCCCGAAGCCCTCGATCTCCTTCACGACATTCTCTGCCTCGTCCGCACCGGCGACGTAGTTCACCACCACGTCCGCTCCGGCCCGGCCCAGGGCAATGGCGGTCGCGAGGCCGATGCCCGAGTTGGCACCGGTCACCAGCGCCTTCTGCCCCCTGAGAAGCTGCGCGGACACCACCCCGCGCTTCTCGTCGACTTTCCCTGCCACGACGATCTCTCCTTCGGCGTTTCGGACGGCACGCCCGCAGAGACCGGGCGCCGCCCATGAGGAAGACCATGAGTCGGCCGGCCCGCCAGGACAGACACAGGAGCCGTCGCATACTCGGCCCCCAGACCAAAGCACCCTGCGCTGCGGGCGAGACGGACCGGCACGCCACGCAGCCGCATTTCAGCCGGGCACGTCACACGGTCGGGCTACGAGCTGCCCGGACGCTCCCCGGGGCCCGCCGTAAACCCGTGCCGGCGGACGGCTCGCCTCCGCCGGGCTCGTCAGACCTCGTTCCTGAGTCGGCGCAGTCCGGCCTGGACCGCGCCGACCATCACCCGGGCAGCAACGGCGACCAGCAGGATGTTGCCGGTCATCTGTCCCATCGTGACCACGCGTGCCGGCGCGGTTTGGGGGGTGATGTCGCCGAAACCGACTGTGCTGAACACGGTGAGGGTGAAGTACAGCGCGTCGGTTCTGGTGAGGGGCTCGCTGAAACTGCCCGGTTCGCCGCGCTCCAGCAGGTAGTAGGCGGTCGAGAACAGGCAAAGGAACAGCGGGACCGTGGTGGAGAGTGCCTCCACGGCGCGCAGCCGAGGGGCGGAGGACCGCGTGATCAAAAGGATCTGCCCGGCGAAAAGCAGCACCAGGGCCACCAGACCGACCACGAGGCCGGCCGCAGTACCGCCGGTGAACTCGCCGTCCATGGGGAGCAGGTAGTACGCCAGGATGCAGCCGGCCGCGGTGCCGGCAGACCGGATCCCCGCAAGGAGCGCCCGGCGGGGCCCAACTGTCCGGGGTTGCCGCACTGTAGGGCTCACGCCGTTCCCGTGTGGCGCGTCAGGAACTTCCACTGCTTCTCCTTGGATTCACACCGTCGCGGTGCAGGCAACCGACGGCGCCCCGCACCGAGAGCCGGTACGGGGCGCTGCTCTGCAGGTCTGTCAGATGGGCTGGGTCACTTGATCAGATCGGAGTCGTCGCCCAGATGCCGTTCCATCCGTACCGGTTTCCTCAGGACTTCGCCGAACGAGGGCCGCTGCGACGGGCCGGTGTTCTTGGTCGTGGTGATGGAGCCGAGACGGTTGTTCATGTGGACGGTGGCACCGTGCGGCTCGGGGGCCGGGCCGCCGTCGTGGAGGGTCCCGTTGTGCTCGATCTTCCTTCCGCCCTCTCCGCTGCTGACGTTGTTCAGGCTGGGGAGCCGGTCCCCTCGCTCCATCAAAATGCAGTCGGTGGACTGGGGCTCGCTCCAGTTGTCGTAGAGACACACGTCGTGCTCGGCGAGGTTGTTCGCGGCGGACCGACCCCTGTTGGCGACGGTCAGGCCGTTGAAGTTCCAGCCCTCCCACTGCTTGCCCGCGTCGGGAGCGAAGATCCAGATGCGGGCGCTGCCCGACGCGTTGTAGTTCTCGTTCTCGTACAGGCAGAACTGGCCTGCCTGGCAGGCCTCCAGGCCCTGGCCCTGCTTCACGGAAGTGATCTTCATGACCGAATAACGTGCGGGCCCCGCTCAGGGCACGCTGCACGGACCGCTCGTCGCACGCCTTGACCTGATCCCGAGGACGTCCCGGCCGGCCGACGAGTGGCCGACCGGGACACCGGGCTCAGGCGAGGTCGAACCGATCGAGGTTCATGACCTTGTCCCACGCGGCCACGAAGTCACGCGCGAACTTCTCTCCCGCGTCCTGGCACGCGTAGACCTCCGAGACCGCTCGGAGCTGGGAGTGCGATCCGAAGATGAGGTCGACGGCGGTGGCGGTCCACTTGACCTCGTCCGTGGCGCGATCCCGACCTTCGAACACGTTCTCAGTCGCGGTGGACACCTTCCACTCCGTGCCCGAGTCGAGCAGGTTGACGAAGAAGTCGTTGGTCAATGTCTCGGGGCGGTCGGTGAAGACGCCGTGCGGGGATCGCCTGAAGTTGGCGTTCAGGGCCCGCATGCCGCCCATCAGAACCGTCATCTCGGGGGCGGTCAGCGTCAACAGGTTGGCCCGGTCCAGCAGGAGAGTCTCCGCCGCCAACTTCTCCCCGGCTCGGAGGTAGTTGCGGAACCCATCCGCGCTCGGTTCGAGCACGGCGAACGACTCCACGTCGGTCTGCTCCTGCGAGGCGTCCGTGCGCCCCGGTGCGAACGGGACGGTGATGTCGTGCCCGGCGTCCTTCGCCGCCTTCTCGACGGCCACGCACCCGCCCAGGACGACCAGGTCAGCGAGCGAAATCTTCGCCCCGCCGGCCTGTGAGCCGTTGAAGTCCTGCCGGATCTGCTCAAGGGTCTGGACCACCTCGGTCACCTCGGGCAGGTCATTGAGCTCCCAGTCCTTCTGCGGCGCGAGTCGAATCCGCGCCCCGTTGGCCCCGCCGCGCTTGTCGGTGCCGCGGAAGCTCGCCGCCGCCGCCCAAGCGGTGGTGACCAGCTGGGAAATGGACAGCCCCGAGGCGAGGATCCTTCCCTTGAGGGCAGCGATGTCCTTGTCCGCGACCAGCGCGTGATCGACCTCGGGGACAGGGTCCTGCCACAGCTGCGGCTCGGCAATCCACGGGCCGAGGTAACGCGAGAGGGGCCCCATGTCGCGGTGCAGCAACTTGTACCAAGCCTTGGCGAACGCATCCGCGAGCTTGTCCGGGTTCTCGTGGAAGCTCTTCACGATCGGGCCGTAGATCGGATCCACCCTCAGCGCGAGGTCCGTCGTCAGCATCATGGGAGCGTGCCTCTTCGACGGATCGTGCGCATCAGGCACAGTGCCCTGGGCCGCGGGATCCTTGGGAGTCCACTGCTGCGCACCGGCGGGGCTCGTCGTCAGCTCCCAGTCGTACCTGAACAGGTTGTCCAGGTACCCGTTGTCCCACGTCGTCGGCGCGGAGGTCCATGCGCCCTCGAGCCCACTGGTGAGCGCATCGGCGCCCTTGCCGCTGCCGCAGGTGTTCCGCCAGCCGATGCCCTGCTGCTCGATGGGGCTGGCCTCGGGTTCCGGACCGATGTACTCGGGATCGACTGCCCCATGGCACTTGCCGAATGTGTGGCCGCCGATGATGAGCGCAGCCGTCTCCTCGTCATTCATGGCCATACGCCCGAAGGTCTCGCGAATATCCCTGGCGGCGGCCATCGGATCCGGGTTGCCGTTGGGCCCCTCGGGATTGACGTAGATCAGTCCCATCTGCACGGCACCGAAAGGACCGGTGAGTTCCCTGTCGCCGCTGTAGCGCTCATCTCCGAGCCAGGTGTCCTCGGGCCCCCAGAAGATCTCCTCGGGTTCCCAGACATCCTCCCGCCCGAAGCCGAACCCGAACGTCTTGAACCCCATCGATTCCATGGCGCAGTTGCCGGCGAAGACCAGAAGATCGGCCCAGGAGATTTTCCGGCCGTACTTCTGCTTGACCGGCCAGAGCAAACGCCGTGCCTTGTCGAGGCTCGCGTTGTCCGGCCAAGAGTTGAGGGGGGCAAAGCGCTGAGCGCCGGCGCCGCCACCGCCCCGGCCATCGGCGATGCGGTACGTTCCCGCGGAATGCCAACTCATCCGGATGAAGAGCGGCCCGTAGTGGCCGTAGTCGGCAGGCCACCAGTCCTGCGACGCCGTCATCACCTCGAAGACGTCTCGCTTCAGCGCGTCGAGGTCGAGAGTCGCGAACTCTTCCGCGTAGTTGAAGTCCTCGCCCATCGGGTTGGACCGAGGCGAGTGCTGGTGGAGAACCTGAAGGTCCAGCTGATTCGGCCACCAGTCCCGGTTCGTCCTGGGTCGAGTCGCCGTAGGGGTCGGGGAAGGGATTACCGGGTTCTCGCTTTCACTGCCGGACACGTCCGTCCTTCTTCCTGTCTCGGTGTTTCCTTTTGCTGACTGCTTGCTCTTGAGTTGGTTGCTTTTGCTGGTGTCGAGCACAGCGATCCGCGGTAGCGCGCCACGGCGCCCGTCGGCTGGAAACGTCTGACCAGACGTCGATGATCGAGCCTGTCTCGGCGTCCGTATGGTCGCGCACCACGGACCGCAGCGCTACGAGAACACGCAGAGCACTCCCTCGTAACAAGCACTCAAAGCCCAAAGTTGTTTGAGAGGTTGCTCATTGGTTGACGACACTTCGGCATCCGAGGCACGCACGAAAAGGCGCATTCTTCCGATCATCTGATCAGTGACGCGGGAAGCATGACCGGGAAACGGGAAACGGCGACAGAAAATCAGGCGACAGAAAATCAATTGGCGAGGAGTGCCGCCCGTACAGTGAGCCGTCCTCCCGAAGGCTCTTCCCGCCGGACTCGCTTCACCAAGCGATCGGCTGCAGGGGCGTGGGGCGGCACGCGCGAGCACGGGTCGGGGACGTTCACCCCCGGCATATCGCCGAGTGGTCGCCGCCACCCGGCGAGGTCCTCGGCGGTGGCCTCAGCGGGCGGAGGGCTCGGCTGCGAGCCAAGCGGCCACGGCCTGAGCGATGGGCTGGTCGGTGTCGAGCTCGATGAAGCCGAACTGGCCGCCCTGGTTGCACTCCAGGAACCACCACGTCCGGTCGGCGTCCTCAGCGAAGTCGAAGGCCCCGTAGGAGAGTTGGGCGTGATGCATATAGGAGTCCACCGCGTCTCGGACGCGGTCCGGCACCTCGACCGGCTCCCACAGGCCGCCCTCACCGAAGCGGCTGTCCACCTCTTCGGGGTCGGCCTTCCTACGGGCGGCGAAGAGCTGCCCTCCGACGCAGGTGAGCCGGACATCGGCCCGCTTGGGGATATGCAGCTGGAGCAGGGTCGGACCTGCCGCCACCCCGGAGAAGTCCGCGTCCGGACTGATGCGCGTGGTCGGCAGCAGCATCGGCGGATCGGTGGGGTGCCCGCCGGACACCGATTTCACCACGACATCCCGATGCGTCCTGGCGAACTGCCGGGCGACCGTGGGGAATGAGGTGATCACGGTGGGGGGCACGGGGAATCCGCTGTGGTGGGCGGCGCGCAATTGCCAGGGCTTGCGACGTGCTCGCGCGGACGCGACGGGATGGTTCATCCAGCGTGCACTGGTGCAGTCGAGCGCACCGTCCAGGGCATGCTCGGACTCGGCCGTGAGCCATGCGGACGGCTCCGGGGCGCGTGCCCCGGGCGTGCCGGGGCGGCGGACCCATACGGACCGCAGACTGCTCAGACTCACCACGCGTTCGCCCGCCTTGAGGTAGCCCTCGAAGTCGCCCTTGACGTACTCCGCCGACAGGGCGACCTCCCCGGGAAGGTCGGCTGGGTCGAGACGGACGAGCGGGGTGCCGAGTTCGTGCAGCCTCGCCACCACCATGTCCGCCGTCATGTCCTCCTCGCAGGTGAGAATCAGGACGGTCATCGCGGATCAGTCGTCGAAGTGGGTCTTGGAGCCGGCAGTGGACGCGGTGGTGCCGGTGGCCAGCAGCACCGCCCTGCTGTGCGCCGCCGGGCGGCCGTCTGGGAGAACGTTCAACTGCCGTGTGGCGTCATAGGTGTACGGCACGGCGGACGACGACTGAGCCAACGGACGGGCAAAGCTCAGAGCGAACGGTCGCATACCTCTCCTTCAGGGCTCGGGGCGCCGCAACATCCGGTGGTCTGGGCCGGGGACACGTAGCGCCTTCTGACTCATCTCTACGAGAAACACGGCAAAAGCGATCGAATCATGGCCATTTTTGATCGCTTCTGCCGATGTTCTTGACGAAACCGGTCGGGGCGTATTCGCGAGAGGAGAGACGACTGAATCCCGGCCGGGGTTCCATCCGGCCGTGCAGCGACACCGTCTCCGGCCAGGGGCAACGACCCCGGCGCTTGACGCCATCCCGTCCGAACCCCGTTGCCTGACGGCACGTCATGGGCGCCTGGCCGCCGGACTTCCCGCAGCTCCAGGGCCTGTCCCGCTCGGATGACGTCGGCCTGGCCGGCCTTCAGCGGTTGCCGGGCCGGGCGGTGGAGCGTGTTGCCCCGAGCCGTCGCCTCATGGTCAACATCACAGCGACAGAGGGGAGTTCTGGAGCACTGCCACGCGGTCACGGGCAGGCCTGCCGCTGGTCAGTTCCGGCGCTCGGGAATCGCGACGCCGGACGGCGCGTCGCTGCGCCCGTAGTGGTGGGTGGTGAACATGTAGAGGAGCCCGACCCCGACCACCAGTCCGCCGCACAGCAGCACGATGTAGTTGTCGTACCAAGGATCTTCCGGAGTGCGGGCCCAGGCAATGTTGATGATGGCGAAGATGCCGTAGGCCAGCGCACCGACGTTGACCAGCAGCCCCCACCTGCCCATGACGAACTCTCCGGCGGGCTTCCAGCCCTTGAGGCGTGCGCGGAGAGCGGCCAGGACGACCATCTGGAACGAGCCGTAGATGCCGAGGATGGCGAATGACACGATCTTGGTCAGCGCGTCGGCGGAGACGAGGGAGCCGAACGCGATCAGTGCGGGGATGACCGCTGCCGTCAGCAGGGCGAAGCCGGGGACGGCGCGGGCATGGGAGAACCTGCGGAGCAGCTGGTGGCCGACGATCATTTTGTCGCGGGCGTAGGAGTAGATCAGCCGGCCGGCGGCTGCCTGGAGGCTGATGGTGCAGGACAGGAACGAGATGAGCACCACGGCCATCACGAGTCGTGCCCCCGTCTCGCCCATCGCGTCGAAGAGCAAGTTCACGACAGGATCGGTGTCCTCCCCGGCGATCACCGCTCGGTAGTCGGTCACGGACAGGAGCAGTGACAGGCAGGTGAAGGTGGCCGCCGCTCCCCCGACGTAGATGGTGCGGCGCATGGCCTTGGGGATGACCCGCCCTGGATGCGCGACCTCTTCGGCGGTGTCGCCGCAGGCCTCGAAGCCGTAGTACTGGTAGAAGCCGATGATGGCGGCGGCGAGAAACACCGGGGCGTACGAACCGTCGCCCTGTGTCCCGTAGGTGTCGAAGATGACGCCCAGGCCGTGGGCGCGGTGGGTGGCCAGCAGATAGATGCCCACGATGAGCGCGCCGATCAGCTCCGCGCTGAAACCGATCATGGCCGCCCACGACAGGGCCTTGGTCCCCGCGTAGTTGATCAGAACCGCCACGATGATGAGCGCGACCGTGCACAGCACTGTGGTGTGCACGGTTGGTTCGAAGCCGATCAGGATGGCGATGTACGGCCCGGCACCGTAAGCGACGCTGGTGATGGTGACCAGCAGCGCCCACATGTAGACCCAGCCGGTCATCCACGCCCAGCGTGTGCCCCACAGCCGACGGGCCCACGGGTAGACCCCGCCCGCGATGGGATATTGCGCCACGATCTCACCGAAGACGAGCGCGACCAGGAACTGGCCGGCCCCTGCCAGGACGAACGCCCAGATCATCGGCGGCCCGCCGGTCGCCAGTGCCGTGGCGAAGAGGGTGTAGGTGCTGACCACCGGGGAGAGGTAGGTGAAACCGAGGGCGAAATTGGCCCACGGGCCCATGTCCTTGCGGAACTCCGACTCCTCTTCCGGCCCTGTGCCTGCGGCGCCCTCTGGTGCGGGGGCGGGGTTTCCTGTCACCGGGAGTGCCTCCCCTGCCCGTTGGCCGTGTCATGCGGCCGGGGCGCGTACACGGCCCACTGAGCAGCCGAAGCGGCTGACAGATCCCGCGACGAGGCGAACGCAGCGGCCGAGCTCTCACCGTCCGTTGGATAGCCGGATCGCCTCAAGCTGCCCATTGCCCTCACCGCCCAATGACCGGAGAAATCTGCAGCCTTCGACCCGCGGGCCCAGCCCTGAAGCGCGGCAGGCTCATCGCCTCCATACGGCTCGGTCACCGATCCCCTCCTCATCACCGCTCCACTCACAGGCCAGCACCGCAACGACCGCCATTTTCGCGCTCCGTGGCTCTCCTCCCCTTGGTACGCACCGGATCCTTGCCATCCCTGGCGCGGACATGACCCGAGCGGGCTAAGAATGGGCGACGCAACGCAGCGCCGAAGGTGGCCTCATGCCGCCCGTGTTCCGGTGGTCTGCTCGGCCGCGGGGACACCGCTCCGGTCACACACGAAATCGTCCGCAGCCACGAGCCCGACCCAGACCGCTGCCCCGGCAGCCGTCTGGCGGGCTGAAACGCTGCTTCTGGGATCAGAAATCCCCGCCCGGCAGGACCTGCGTGCGTGCCGACGTGTGCACCGCATCCCCGTGGCTGACCGCACCTGGACCACGGACACCGATATCGCGTCGGCCTGCGGCTGCCACGTCACCTCATAGGAAACTCAGGAGTAGCGCAATTCTTGCTATCAATCGTTGCCGTGGCGATCACCTCCTGCCAGGGTTTCATCCATCTCAGCTCCCCCCGTAACACCCGGAGGCTTCGTTGCCTGTCCGTCGCACCTTGGTCGCCGCGGTATCCGCCGCGGTGATCGCCGTCCCCCTGGTTCTCACCCTCAGCGCCCATGCCCGGCCGGGCGCCGGGTCATCTCCCACCGCGTCAGCATCCACAGCAAAGCCGCCCGCCAAGGAAGCCGTCGCCACCGGCAAAGGCGGCGCAGTCTCCAGCGTCAACCCCTACGCCTCCAAGGCCGGCATGAAGGTGCTGCGCCACGGCGGCAATGCCGTCGACGCCGCGGTCGCCACCGCCGCGGCCCTGGGAGTCGTTGAGCCGTACTCGGCGGGTATCGGGGGCGGGGGCTATTTCACGTACTACAACGCCCGCACCGGCAAGGTCAGCACCATCGACGGCCGGGAGACCGCGCCGGCCCGGATGGCATCGGACGCCTTCATCAGCCCTTCGACGGGTAAGCCCATCCCCTTCGACGAGGCGGTCAACTCCGGCCTCTCCGTGGGTGTACCGGGTACACCGGCCACCTGGCGGAAGGCGCTGCGCGACTGGGGCACGATCTCCCCCGCCAAGGCCCTGCGGTCCGCCACCCGGCTTGCCGAGCGCGGCTTCGTCGTCAACGACGAGTTCCGCGCCCAGACCAAGATGAATGAGGAGCGCTTCCGGGATATCTCCTCCACCGCGAAGCTCTTCCTGCCACACGGTGAGCTCCCGGTCGTGGGATCGCGTTTTCGCAACCCGGACCTCGCCCGTACGTACCGGCAACTCGCCCGGGAGGGGATGAACGCGCTCTACCGGGGCGGGATCGGGCGCGACGTCGTGCGGACCGTCCAGCACCCGCCGGTGGCGCCGGGCGCCGACAAGAGGGTCCGTCCCGGCCTGATGGCGGCCGGCGACCTCGCGAAGTACACCGCGCTGCGCCGCGACCCGACTCACACCACCTACCGCGGCCTCGATGTGTACTCGATGGCGCCTTCCTCCTCCGGTGGCACCACCGTCGGCCAGGCGCTCAACATGCTGGAACACTCCCGCCTTTCCGCCAAGGACCGGGTCCAGGCGCTGCACCACTACCTCGAGGCCAGCCGCATCGCGTTCGCCGACCGCAACCGGTGGGTGGGCGACCCCGACTTCTCCGACGTTCCCACCGACGAGCTGCTCTCCAAGAAGTTCGCCAAGGCCCGCGCCTGCCTGATCAGCCCTACCGCCACCCTGACCAGCCCGGTCGCTCCCGCAGATCCGCGCCACCCCGGTAGCGGCTGCGCGAAGGGGACCGGCAGCACGGAGCCCTACGAAGGCCCCTCGACCACTCACCTGGTGGCCTCCGATCGCTGGGGCAACGTGGTGTCGTACACCCTCACCATCGAGCAGACCGGCGGCTCCGCGATCACGGTGCCCGGACGCGGCTTCCTGCTCAACAACGAGCTGACCGACTTCGACTTCACCCCGATCACCAAGGGCGTACCCGACCCGAACCTGCCCGGCCCCGGCAAGCGCCCGCGCAGCAGCATGTCCCCGACGATCGTCCTGAAGGACGGCCGGCCGCTCATCGCCGTCGGCTCGCCCGGCGGCGCCACGATCATCACGACCGTGCTGCAGACCCTGGTCAACCGAGTCGACCTGGGGATGCCCCTTCCCGAAGCGGTCGCTGCGCCACGGATCTCGCAGCGCAACCGCGAGGAAACCGAGGCCGAACCGGCGTTCCTCAAGTCGCCTGATCGCGACGCGCTGGAACGCCTCGGCCAGCACTTCGTCGAGGCGCCGAAAACCTTCACCCCCTCACCGGAGATCGGCGCCGTCGCCGCCCTGGAGTTCCTCGCCGACGGCCGGGTCCAGGCGGTCGCCGAGCCGGAGCGCCGGGGTGGCGGGTCCGCAATGGTTCTCCGTAAGGCCCAGGCCCCGGAGGATGCGCACCAGTAGTCCCACACCAGGTCCACGTCCGGCCGGGAAACAGGCACCACGTACGGGTACGGGGCCACTGCTGAGCGGTGGCCCCGTACCCGTATTCGTGTCGGTGGGAGAAGGGCAAGGTCAGATACCTACAGCAGGTCGGCACGTCGACATCGGCGCCCCGCTTGAACTGCTCCAACAGCCTTTTGAGGTCGGTCGATCAGGTCCGGAGAACCACGGGAAGCGGTGGTCTGGACACGCACGGCAGACAGGGGCACGTCTTCGTGCCCCAAGCCTGCGAGCATGCGCCGTTCCGCCACCGCCAAGTGTTCTGTTGTCGTCGGTGGTGTTCATGCAGCGCCGGCTGATGAGGGGCCCACACGTGACCGACGCCCACCTCCCTGGTTTCGGCATTCCCTTCCCGTTGCGGAGCAGTCCGCATGTTCCGTACGCGCGTGAGATCAATCTGGAGCGTCTGCAATCGCACGGGATGCTCGCGACCGACGCGGCGGAGGAGTGGTATCTGAGCTGGGACATGGCGCAGCTGGCCGGATACGGCTACCCCTACGCAGCGCGCGACGAACTGGTCCTGGGGGTGGACCAGATGGCGTTCTTCTTCCTCTTCGATGACACTCATCGGTTCGTTCTGGGACCGGAGCGTGCAGGGCATGGCGCCGTCGTGGTGCGCGCGGGCCGCCCACAACTGGGAGTACTACTTCGCGGCCTACGTCGGCGAGGCGTTGGACCGGGTCGGCGGCACTGTCCCCTCGATGGAGCATTTCCTGCAGGTACGACGGGGCATGGCCGGCACCTGCACCCTGATGGACTACGGCGAGCGAATCGGCCGGTTCCACGTACCGCCTGCCGTCTTCCACACACCGCAGTTGCGCATGATGCGGCAGGCCGCCACCGATGTCCCTCTGCTGTGCAACGACGTGTACGCCGTCCACAAGGAGGAGCCCCGCGGTGATGTCGACAACGCCGTGCTGGTGGTGCAACGCGAACGGAACCTCTCCCGCGGCGAAGCCTTGGACCACGTCCACGGCCTCGCCATGTCTCATATCGAGACCTTCTCGGCCTTGGAGCGTCAACTCCCGGGAGTCTGCTCGACGTTGTCGCTGAGCGACGAGGACCGCAATGCCGTCGACCGCTATGTCGACGCGATGAAGGCGTGGATGCGCGGCTACCACCAGTGGGAGACGGAGACGCACCGCTACTCGGCGGACGGGATGGTGCCTCCCCAGAACCCGAACTACGCAGAAGACCCTCCTCCACGTCCGCGGGGTCCGGCGGGCCGACTCGTGACGCACCGCTCACCAGCACGCCGTTGCCCGCAGACCAGCGCGGTTGTCCGTGCGCTCCTGCGCAAGAGACCTGGCCGCCGGCATCCCCGAACGACAGCACACGACACCGCACTTGCCCCGCCCGCTTGGTTCACCGTGGCCATTCACGACCCCTTGTGCTCGATTCTGTTCTACACAACACTCTCCATGCACAGAAACGCGCACCACTGAACATCTTCGAACCTTGGGTGACGGGTCGTTCGAGTCGAGGAGAGCGGACATGACGGAGTTGAACCGACGTAGATTTCTGAGCGCGGCCGTGGTGGGGGCCGCGTCCGCGGGTGTCATGCTGGGCAGCGGCCGTACGACCATCGCCCAGGCCGACAGCCCGAGAGGACTGACCATCCGCGGGAGCGAGTTCCTGCTGGACGGCAAGCCGTTCCGGATCCTCTCGGGTGCCTTCCACTACTTCCGGACGCACCCCAAGGACTGGCGCGACCGGTTGCTGCGGATGCGGGCCATGGGCCTGAACACGGTGGAGACCTACGTCGCCTGGAACTTCCACCAACCGTACGAGGACAAGGCCGACTTCACCGGATGGCGTGATGTCACCGCCTTCGTGCGGACCGCGGACGAGGTCGGGCTCAAGGTGATCGTGCGGCCCGGACCGTACATCTGCGCGGAATGGGACTTCGGTGGCCTGCCTGCCTGGCTCCTCAAGGACAAGGACGCCCCACTGCGCCGCTCCGACCCCGCCTACGAGCGGGCGGTTGACGCCTGGTTCGCCGAATTGCTGCCCCGGTTCGTCGATCTGCAGGCCACACGCGGCGGGCCCATCATCGCCATGCAGGTCGAGAACGAGTACGGCAGCTACGGCGACGACCATGCGCACCTGGAGCATCTGCGGGACACCATGCGGGCGCAGGGCGTGGACAGCCTGCTGTTCTGCTCCAACGGAGCCACCCAGGAAATGCTGGAGGCCGGCAGCCTTCCCGACCTCCTGTCCACCGTCAACTTCGCCGGGGACCCCACCGGGCCCTTCGCGGAGCTGCGCAAATTCCAGCCGGACAAGCCCCTCTTCTGCACGGAGTTCTGGGACGGCTGGTTCGACCACTGGGGAGAACAGCACCACACCACCGACCCGGCGCAGACCGCCGCCGACGTGGCGAAGCTCCTCGAAGCGGGAGCATCCATCAACTTCTATATGGCGGTGGGCGGAACGAGCTTCGGCTGGTCCGCGGGTGCCAACCTGAGCGGCAGCGACTACCAGCCCACCGTCACCAGCTATGACTACGACTCCCCGATCAGCGAATCCGGCGAACTCACCGAGAAGTTCCACAAGGTGCGTGAAGTGCTGGCCGAATACACCACGTTGCCGAGCACGCCCCTGCCGGCGACGCCCCGCCGTATGCCGGCCCAGCGGGTCGCCGTCCGTGAGTCGGTGCCGCTCCTGGAGGCGCTCGACGTGCTGAGCACTCCGGTGCGGCGCGCCGCTCCCGTCCACATGGAGGCGCTAGGGCAGCCGTACGGGCTGATCCACTACCGCACCCGAGTGCCCGGGCCGCAGGGGACCAAGGGGCTGAGCATCACGGGCCTGGGCGACCGCGCGCTGGTGTTCGGCGACGGCACGCGCATCGGCACCTTCGACCGTAATCAGCCGGAGCACACCGTCGACTTCACCGTGGCCGGCGCGTCCAGCACCCTCGACCTCCTGGTCGATCCCACCGGGCGGGTCAACTTCGGCCAGGGGCTCAATGACCCCAAGGGAATCAGCGGCAAGGTTCTCCTCGACGACGAGGAACTGAGCGACTGGGAGATCCGCCGGCTGCCTCTCGACAACCTCTCGGCGCTGAAGTTCGGCAGCGGAGACACGCCGACCGGCCCCGCGTTCCACCGGGCGCGGATCCACGTGGACACGCCCGCGGACGGCTTCCTCGCCTTTCCGGGCTGGGACAAGGGCATGGTGTGGCTCAACGGGTTCACGCTCGGCCGGTACTGGTCCCTCGGGCCGCAGGCCACCCTGTACGCGCCGAGCCATCTGTGGCGGCAGGGGCTGAACGAGCTCGTCGTCCTGGAGATGGAGCGGACGGGGGAACCGATCGAGGTACGGTCCGAGCCCGACATCGGCTAGGCCGACACCGGTCAGGCCCGACGCCGGTCAGGTTCTGGGTTCTGCCTCTTGGTCAGCGCGGGTGCAAGTGAGGATGAAGGTCGGTGAGGTGCGCGCCTTGGTAGGCGATGGCGGGCTCGGCCCTCTTCGCACTGTGGCCGTTCAGCCGTCGCGTGCATGCCTCAGCGCACCGGTCGGGTGCGTCCTCCGCCCGTTGGTCGTACGCCGTCCCACACACCGGCCGCGCCCTCCACCGGCCGCGCCGTACCGCCATCCGGCGGACGGCGCGGTGGGACGGGGCGGGGCTTGCGTTGTGTTGAGGTCGGCAACGGGGAGTTTCCCGTCATGAGGCGGGGGCGTCGTCAGGCTCCCGAACCGCCGGTCTCCCGCCGACTTGAGATGGCCACCTGAGCAATCCTGGAGAGGCTCAGAGAGCGTTCGGTGTCGACGACGAGCCAGCCCTTTTCAAGGAGGCTCTGCAGCTGCGGTCGGACCTCGTCACCAAGCTCCCCCGCCAGATCGTCATCTGTTGGGGAGTCGCCGGCCCCCGCCCGCTCCGCGATTCGGAACACGAGGGTCTCCTCTTCCGCTGTGATGTTGAAGTCCATGAGGCGAAGGTACGGGCGCAGCCGCGTGATCGCGCCCAGAACAGCCAACCCTCATGCTCTCTTGTTGATGAGACCGTCCGGACTGCGCAGCGATCACGCGCCCTGAGGGTGTCGGGCACCCGCCGGGCCAGGTGACGATGGCCTGGCGGAGGCTCCGTCGATGACGGCCCGCGGGCCGCTTCTGGCCGGGTAGCCGGATCACGCCTCGACCTCTGTTGCGCTTGGTGCCCTTGGCCGGCGAGCGGCCCACTGAGCCGCGCGCGGCTGCTGAGGACGGCGGGTGTTCCGCTCAGCACAACAGCCTGGACCAACCCAGCCGGGGATGGTCGCCGTCCTCGGGTCGAGGGACAGATAGGGGCTCCTGGAAGACCATCTGCACCTCGCGGGCGCGGGCCGGACGGCGTGCGCTCCCACGAACCACTGCGGGCCTGTGGGCTCGCCCAACTGAAATTTCAGTCGAGAGTTCAGACGGGAAGAGCCCCACCCTGGGAGACGGTGTGATCGCCGATTGATCGCTGATGGTCGTGAATCTTGCGTACCGGCAGCGGAGACAGTGGCAGGACGGCGCCCGCAGGCGCCTGAGGTTACTTCTCCCGCAGCAGTGCCAGTTCGGCGTCGATGGCGCCGCGCACCAGGTCACGCGCGTGGTCGAGCTGCACTCCGCCGCTGAGCCAGCGCATGCTGAGCCCTTCCAGCAGGGCGGTGAGGCGCTCGCCGGCCGCGGCCAGGGCCGGCGCCGGGGCCATCGGCTGTACCTGACCGAGAAGGGCCGCCACCTCCTGGACCCAGACCAGGGTCGCCCGGGCGAGGTCCTCCCGCAGCACCTCGTCGAAGACGGCGCTCGCCCTCAACTCGCCCCAGGCCGAGCTGTTCTCCCTGATCTCCGGGGTGTCCTGCAGTTCCAGGAGGAGGGTCTCCGCCAGTTCCGCGCGGGGGGCCAGAGGTTCGGCGTCCGGGTCGCGGCCCGTGGTGTAGCGCTCGGCGCGGTCGTTGATGAACTCCAGCGTATGGCGCAGGATCCCGGTGCGGTCCTTGAAGTGGTAATAGATCAGCCCTGTCGAGACACCGGCCTCGGCGGCGAGCTCTTCGACGCGCAGGCCGCGGACCCCGCGACGGGCGATCAGCCGTGCGGCCGCTTCGAGGATCTGAGTAGTGCGAGGCGCCATGGATCCGAACCCTACCGGGCCGTTCCCTGCCCGGTGATCTCGGGCGACCGGTGGCCGAACGGAGCGCAGCCCGACCTGACGGCTCCTCGACAGCCACTCTCGCGGTAACGGCTCGCGACCACCGTGACGGGCCCCGAACGCGGGACAGAGCGGTGTCCGCACCCGCATGCGGTGACGTGGCGACTGCGGGCCGGCTGGGGGGACGACCCTACCCTGACTAAAGTTTCAGCCAATGTGTGGTCCATGCGAGGCGACGACCGGCCGTGCGCGAGGAGGGAACGAGGTGAGGGCCGACCGCAGGAAGGCCATCCTGAAAGCGGAGGCCAGGGGGGTCATCGAACGGCACGGAGTCCGGGGCCCCCGCATGCCGGAGATCGCCGCCGAGGCAGGCACCTCCACGGCGCACGTCTCCCACCACTTCGACTCACCGCCGCATTGGTGAACCTCAGCACACGGTGGCTCAGCGAGGCCCTGCCCTTGACTCACACCCGCGTGCTCATGCGCGAGGCCATCGCGGTGGAACTGTCGCAGCTGCGGCGTACCGCTCTCAGCTCTTTGACTGATTTCTTTGACTGAATTTTCAGTTTGTGCCAGAGTCGCGACAGCGATCGGCTCTGCCCGCATCGCACCCCTTCACGTGTCACGCCCGTCCGCGCCGCGCTCGTCGAGCGTCACGCGATGTCGACGGATAGCTTGATCCCCATCACGATGGTTGGAGTTCACCGTGCCCCTTCCCCTCCCTTCCCGCAGGTCAGCCCTCCGCGCACTCGCCGGGGCCGGGGCTGTCGTCCTGGGCGCTTCGGCTTGCGACTCCGGCGACAAACTGACGGGGGCCGCAAGCACCGCCGGTGAGGGCACGGCAGCCAAGGGCGTGCGCATGGGTGCCGAGTGGGAAAGCCACGCGCGTACCTTCATGGCGTGGCCCGCGCTTGAGGCGGTGTGGGAGGAGGACCTCCCCTACGTACGCGAGGACATCGCGCGCGTCGCCCGCGCGATCGCGGAGTACGAGTACGTCGTGATGATGGCCAGGCCCGACCAGCAGGCGGCGGCGCAGAAGGCGTGCGGGCGGGACGTCGAGGTCATCCCGCTGGCGGTCGACGACCTGTGGGCGCGTGACACGGTGCCGGTGTTCGTGGAGCGGGACGGCGACACCCTCGGCATCGACTTCAACTTCAACGGGTGGGGCAACAAGCAGCAACACCCGAACGACGCCCGGGTGGGTCGCACCCTCCTGTCCAAGTACGGGATCCCCCGCAAGAAGGCTCCCCTCGTCGCCGAGGGCGGCTCCTTCGAGACCGACGGCGAGGGCACCCTCCTCATCACCGAGAGCTCGATCGTCAACGACAACCGCAACCGCGGAAAGAGCCGGGATCAGATCGAGGCCGAGCTCAAGCAGACCTTGGGCATGAAGAAGGTGATCTGGCTGGCCGGCGTACGCGGCCAGGACATCACCGACGCGCACGTGGACAGCCTGGTTCGCTTCGCCGCGCCCGGTGTGGTGCTCCTGGACAGGGCCTTCCCCGGCATGCCCGCCGACTCCTGGTCACGCGCGGCCGACCAGGCGAAGGCCGTCCTCAGCAAGGCGACGGACGCCAGGGGCCGGTCCTTCGAGATCATCGATCTGCCCCAGCCCGACCCGGACAAGATCGCCGGTGAGGGCGACGACTTCGTGTCGACCTACGCCAACTTCTACGTCGCCAACGACTCCGTGTTCATACCCAAGTTCGGCGACCGGAAGGCCGACCATCGCGCCCGGAGCATCCTGCAGGAGCACTTCCCCCAGCGCGACATCGTGCCGATCCGGATCGACACCATCGCTTCCGGTGGCGGCGGTATCCACTGCTCCACCCACGACGAACCCGGCAAACCGGTCGACTGATTCGGCACACACCCACGGAACCGCTGCATTAACCATGCGACGAATCCCCCGTCCCGCCGCAGAGCGCTGATCCCAGGCTGGCCCTGCTCGCCGTGGCGGCAACGGCAGCCCAGGTTGTCGTTTTCGGCCTCGTCGAGCAGGCCCAATATGGCGAGGCCCAGAAGGCACGGCACGTTGCTTCTGAAGCTGAAATATTCCCGGTCCTTCACCTTTCCTTCGCACTATTTGACGTCTCAAGGGCGAGCCGGATTACGGTGACCGACCCTCTCCCCCACGTTTCAGAGGTACAGCTCCATGCCTGAATTCAACCGCCGGCGCTTCCTCCAGGTAGCGGGTGGCACCGCCGGCTTCGCGGCCCTGTCCGCCAGCATCATGCGCGCCACCGGCATCCCCGCCTCCGGCCGGTCAGGATCGATCGAGGACGTCGAGCACATCGTTGTGCTCATGCAGGAAAACCGCTCCTTCGACCACTACTACGGCACGCTCAAGGGCGTCCGGGGGTTCGGTGACCCGCGGCCGCTGACGCTGGAGAGCGGAAAATCCGTATGGCACCAGTCCGGCAGTGGCGAGGAGGTCCTGCCTTACCACCCGGACGCCGACGATCTGGGAATGCAGTTCATCGCCGGACTCGACCATGACTGGGAAACCGGTCATCAGGCGTGGAACAAGGGCAAGTACGACGACTGGATCTCGGCCAAGTCGTCCGGCACCATGGCCCACCTGACCAGGGAAGACATACCGTTCCACTACGCCCTGGCCGACGCCTTCACGGTCTGCGACTCCTACCACTGCTCCTTCATGGGAGCCACCGACCCCAACCGCTACTACCTCTACAGCGGCCACGTCGGAAACGACGGCAAGGGCGGCGGACCGGTCCTCGGTAACGAGGAAGCCGGCTACGACTGGACCACCTATCCCGAGCGCCTGGAGAAGGCCGGGGTGTCGTGGAAGATCTACCAGGACATCGGCGACGGCCTCACCGAGGAAGGTCTCTGGGGCGCCCTCGAAGACGCCTACCGCGGAAACTATGCCGACAACTCGCTGATGTTCTTCAATCAGTTCCGCAACGCCAAGCCGGGTGACCCGCTCTACGAAAAGGCATGCAAGGGAACGAACATCAAGAAGAGCGGCCATCTTCTCGATGACCTCCGGTCGGACGTCAAGGCCGGCACCCTGCCGAAAATCTCCTGGGTCGCCGCCCCGGAAGCGTTCTGTGAACACCCCAACTGGCCGGCGAATTACGGCGCCTGGTACATCTCCCAGGTCCTGGACGCGCTGACGTCCAACCCCGAGGTCTGGAGCAAGACCGCCCTGTTCATCACTTACGACGAGAACGACGGCTACTTCGACCACGTGCCCCCGCCCTACCCGCCGGCCGACTCCTCCTGGGGTGCGTCCACCGTCGACACCGAGCTCGACATCTTCCCCGGCGACAGCAGCTACAGCGCAGGACCGTACGGGCTCGGCATGCGCGTCCCCACGCTCGTCGTCTCCCCGTGGTCGACCGGCGGCTACGTCTGCTCCGAGGTCTTCGACCACACCTCCATCATCCAGTTCATGGAACGCCGCTTCGGAGTCCATGAACCGCACATCTCGCCCTGGCGCCGCGCCATCTGCGGCGACCTCACCTCCGCCTTCGACTTCAGCCTCAAACACACCAAGCACGCACCGCTGCCCAGCACCGACGCATATCAGCCGCCGGACAAGGAGCGGCACAGCAGCTACACCCACTCACCGCCGGCCGCCCCGACCCTGCCCAAGCAGGAAAAGGGCACCAAGCCCACCCGGCCCCTGCCCTACGTGCCCCTCGTCACCGCGGCCCTCAGGCCCTCCAGCGGCAACATCAAGCTCACCTTCACCCCGGGTGACGAAACCGGAGCCTGTTTCCTCGTCACCTCCGGCAACCGCGACGACGGGCCCTGGACCTACACCACCGAAGCCGGCAAAAAGATCTCCGACACCTGGAGCACCGGCCCCTCCGACGGGACGTACGACCTGACCGCGCACGGCCCCAACGGCTACCTGCGTACGTACGAGGGCACGGCCGCGACCGCGAGCCCGGAAGTCACCGGCCACCACGACGAACTCACCGGCCGCATCAAACTCAACATCACCAACCCCACCAAGACCGCCTGCCGCCTCACCATCACCAACGCCTACGGCGGCAAGAGCAGCGAGATCACCATCGAGGCGGGCGGCCGGAAGACCCGCTGGGTCGACCTCGGTCACAGCAAGCGCTGGTACGACCTCCGCATTCACTCCGACAGCGACAGCACCTACCTGCGCCGGCTCGCAGGACACGTCGAGACAGGCGAGCCCGGCACCAGCGACCCCGCGCTCCGCACCGCCTGACCCCTACCACCGCGAGCAGGCCCGGTCGGGGGGGGGGGGCCGGGCCTGCCGCTCGCGGTCCACTACGAGACGACGGTCCTCGTCGCGGCGCGCCCATCGACGAGTGACGCTTTGCAGGTCGAGGCGGGTTTTAGACCAGCCACTTCCCCTCCCGCATAAGAGTCCGTCCCTTCATCTCGGGAACCGTTCCCCACGCCTGCAGAACTTCTGGGATGACCTGGTAGAAGACATACGAGGGGTGATCCTTCCGAGGATCCCAGCCGTCCTTGGCCGCGAAGGCATCGCCCACCTCAGCCGGCAGCTCCTCGCGGGTCAGCGTGCGCGCGGTGCCGTGGACAAGGACTACGTCCCGGGTATGGCCGAAGCTGAGGCGGACCTGCCCCGTGGCAGACAGGTTGCGCCCGGTCGGGTTGGTGGCGCGGGTGGCCAGCCACACGGCCTCGCCGTCCCACCAGAAGGCGAGCGGAACCAGGCACGGCTCGCCGGTGGTGTCGGCCGTAGCGACCCATACATCGTTGTCCCGCGTGAGCCGTTCCAGCGCCTCGCGCTTGCGTTGCTCCTGGCTGCGGGGGCCGCTGGGACGAGAATCAACTGACGTCATGGAGCGAGGTTATGGCTTGAGGCACCGCACCACATCCGTCAGCGGATCTAGGACGAAGGGCCGAGAGCGGGCCTCGGACCACGTCACACCACGGGTCAATCTGATGGGCCCTCTTGGCAGACCGAGACACGTCCCTGCCGGTTCGTCGGCCTGTTCAGTCGAGGACCGCGGTGGCTTCGATCTCGACCAGATGGTCTGGCACGTCCAGTGCCGCTACACCCAGCAGTGTGGCCGGCGGGACCGGCGCTGCCCCCAGCTTTCCGGCCGCCCTTGAGATCCCCTCCAGGAGCAGGGGCATCTTGTCGGGGGTCCAGTCGACGACGTAGACGGTCAGTTTCGCCACGTCGTCGAAAGAACCACCGGCCGCGGCCAGGGCAGTTCCGATGTTGAGGTAGCACTGCTCGACCTGCGCGGCGAGGTCGCCTCCGCCGACCGTGGCCCCCTCCGCATCCCAGGCGACCTGCCCGGCGACGAAGACCAGTTTCGACCCGGATGCGATCGACACCTGCCGGTAGACGTCAATCGCGGGCAACCCGCCGGGGTTCATCAGAGTGATGGCCATGCTGCCTGCCTCCATGTCCGAAGAGACATCTTCGGTCTCTTGTGGTTACTCAGGCACCGTAGGAGAGTGGCTGCTGACATGGAAGAACGCACTTTTCGGTGACTGGGGAACCTCATGGTGACCAAGCAGTTCAAGGGCTCGCCCAAGGACGAAGCAGACCTGACACGCGCGGACTCCTTGGCGCGGGAGATCTTCTCGGACGTCGCCAACAAGTGGGCGCTCCTGATCATCGAAGCTGTGGGTGAACGCACCTTGCGTTTCACCGAGTTGCGCAACGAGATCGAGGGCATCAGCCACAAGATGCTCACCCAGAACCTGCGCATGCTGGAGCGCAACGGCCTGGTCGAGCGGTGCGTGCACCCCACCGTGCCGCCGCGGGTCGAGTACACCCTCACGGAGTCGGGCCGGGCCCTGCGAGAGACAGTTGACGGAATGTGCGACTGGACCCATCGATACCTCGGTCATATCGAGACCGCCCGCCGCCGCTTCGACGCCTGACGGTTGGGCCGCTCGCGTGCCCAGCAACGGGATCGCGGCTGTGGCTACGGGCCCATGGTGCAGTAGGCGCGAGCTGTTCTGCTTGCGGGGCAGCGTCCGCCGGTACCCGGTGACGTCGGCATGTGGACGAGCCTGGAGTCGGCGGTCCGCCATCTGCTTGTATTGCCCCCTGAAATGCAATTCAGGAGGTGACGGACACATGGTGTCCACGGAGAGCGTTCTCGCGTTCGCGGCGATATCGCTACTGGTGATCGTGATTCCGGGGCCGAGTGTGCTGTTCGTGATCGGCAGAGCCCTCGCACACGGCCGCCGCACGGCGCTCGCGACGGTCCTTGGCAACTTGGTTGGTTCGTACGCCCTGGTGATCGCTGTGGCGTGGGGCCTCGGCGCTCTGGTGGAAAGCTCGGCGGCAGTGTTCATGGGCGTGAAGATGGCCGGAGCGGCGTATCTCGTCTACCTGGGCGTGCAGGCGTTCCGCCACCGCAAAGAGATGCGCGCGGCGGACATGGAGGCCCCGGCGGGTGAGCAGCGTGGCGATCTGCGCACGATCCTGGACGGGATTTTCGTGGGCGTCACCAATCCGAAGGGCCTCGTCTTCTTCGCGGCGGTGCTGCCGCAGTTCGTGGACCACTCGGCGGGCCATGTCCCCCTTCAGATGATGGTGTTGGGCCTGGTCCCGGTCGCCATCGGCATGATCACGGACACCCTGTGGGGCCTGGGAGCCTCGGCGGCCCGTTCCTGGTTCGCCCGCTCGGACCGTCGGCTTTCGATGGTCGGCGGGGCGGGCGGCTTCGCGATGATCGGCCTGGGCGTAACGGTGGCGGCGACGGGTCGCGCCGACTGAAGCCGACTGGAACCGCACCGCGAGTCAGGGGCGGAGCGTACGACTGCGACGGTCAACGTGCCATGGCAGACATGCGCCGCGTTTTCGGAACGTTTGGGCACGGCCCGGAAGCCCGTGAGGGCATTCTTCGTTCGCTCAGCTCTCTGCGGTCGGAAATGGCGTGCTTGATCTGGTTCGGGGCCGCCACAAGAATGCCGCTGAGAGCAGAGCGATGATCGAGATGGCGAGGCCGGGCCACAGATTGTGGCCGAATCCGCCGGCAGCCGCGATGACCGCTACAAAGACCAAGCCGCTCGCCAGCAGACGGCGTGTGTTCTGGTCAGTCGTCCGCTTCATTCCTTGAGTCTCTCAGCCCGCGTCGGAGAGGGACGCGGGCCCGACCTCAGGGCAACCCGCCGTCGGCCACCCGCGTCAGCATGCGAAAATTTGTGCACACCATACCTCGATATGCTGAAGTGCTTTGGCTATCACAGAGATGCGGGCCTGCGCGGGTAGGCGCCCCGTGACCACACCTCACCTTGAGGTGCGTTACGGCAGGGAGAGTCATCATGAAGCCCTCCACTCCCACCAGGTTCGCCGTGGCCGTCGCAGTGACATGTGCCTGCCTGGCTCCCGCAGGCAGTGCCCAAGCCGCAGACGACCCGGAAATCCCCCAGACATCCTTCTCCGCCCCTGCACTCCCCGATGGCTACGCCCACCCCACCGACGAAGGCTTCGCCAATGACGCGGGCGTGATCGCGGAAGCGCTCTGCACCAAGGACGACTTCGAACCGGCAATCCAGACCCGGTTACTCGAAGACTTCCAGAACCTGCCCGTCGTCTTCGGCAGCTACGACGCCCCGAAGGACCCCCAGGCCGACGCACGCCGCGCCGTGACGGGCACGGATCAGCTCACCAACGACGCCCGTCACCAACTCTGCACGGATGAGGGCGCGCAGCAGTACCGCACCGCACTCGCCGGCTTCATCGCGGACCTCGGGGTCCTCCCGAACACCGAGGCAGGCGTCAACGGCCCCGAAGACACCGATCAGATCGACGCCGTCTGGCGCACCCGTATCGAGGCGTTCCGCGCCACCCTCGCCCTCTGGCTCCCCCCGGACGCGTAAGCACCGCGACCGGGCCCGGAACCGGGCAGTGCCGCGCGTTGCAGGACGGACGTGCGGCACATCCGGCCGGGCCGTGGCCGGCACCGTCGTGGGCGGAGCCGGAGCCGGACCCGACGATGCCCCTTCCGCCTCCACTGCCACGTCACTGTTTTTCTGACCTCCCGCAACGGTGCACGGGCCGACTACTCCTCGAGAGCGACGCCCTTCGCAGTCAGGATCGGCATCAGGTTGCAAATGACGAGGTCGTCACCCGGACGACCACCACGCCGTCGGCGTCCGCGTTGACGCCTTCGCCGAGGCGGATCGCTTGGCCGCCGGCGTCGGTGATCAGGCCGCCGAGTCCCTTTGCCTGGCGCGCGTTGGCCAACAGGTCCCGAAGGAGCCGGCAGGCCTCCCTCTCGACCGTGGCCACGAGGCCTACCCGCACTGTGCCCGCTTCAGGGTTGCGGGGGTGGGGCCGCCGGGGCGGACGGTGATGCCGAAGGTGGTCGTCGTCGGGGCGGAGTGGAAGGCCAGGGCGTAGGCCGGCAGCAGGTGTTCGAGCAGGATGGTCGCTTCGCGGAGTGCGAATTGCAGACCCAGGCAGGCGCGGGGGCCGATACCGAAGGGGAAGTAGGCGCCCGGGTGAGTGGTCCGGCCGTCGGGGGTGAGGAAGCGCCGGGGGTCGAAGTGCTCCGGGTCCGGCCACAGTTCGCGGTCGCGGTGCGTGAGGTAGGGGCAGACCAGGATGTCGGTGCCCGCCGCGACGGTGTGGCCGGCGAGGGTGTCGTCCTCGGTGGCATGACGGGGCAGGATCCAGGCGGACGGGTAGAGCCGGAGCGTCTCATGGATCAGGGCCTGGATGGCCCGGCGTCGTCGTGCGGGGTCTTCGCCGCCGACCGCGAGGGCCTGTTCGCGGGCGGTGGGGTACCGGTCGAGGAGCAGGTAGAGCCAGGTCAGGGTGGTGGCGGTGGTCTCATGTCCGGCCACGAGCAGCGTGACCAGTTCGTCGCGGATCAGCCGGTCGGTGTACTCGGGGCGCTCGGTGGCGGCGTCGAGCAGGACATGCAGCAGCCCCGGGCCGTCGGGGCCGGCCGTGCCGTCGCGGGCGGCCTCGATGGCGTGCCGGGCGACCGCGTCGATCCGGGCGAGATCGGCGGCGACGGCGTTCTGGGCGTCGGTGGCATCGGCGGGCAGCGTCGGAAGGGCCGCTACGACGGCTGCCACGGCGGTCAGTTCGCGCTCGGTCCCGTCATCGAGGGGGTGCCCGGTGAGCGAGCGCCAGATGGTGTCCAGGGCAAAGCGGTGCATCTCCCGCCCGACATCAAGGGTCTGTCCGGTGCGGGCGTAGCCGGCCCAGCGACCGGCTGTTGTCCGGGCCGCGTCGGTGATCCGCTGTTCGTAGCGGCGCATCCCGGGACCGGTGAACTGGGATTGCAGTAGGCGGCGTTGCTGCTTCCACGCCGCGCCGGTGGCGGCGAGGACGCCGTCGCCGATCAGCAGGCGGGCGCGGTGGGACCGCTTGACGTAGCGGTCCGGGTGACGGGCGAGTACGTGTTGGACCGCGTCCGGGTCGGTGACGAGGACAGTGGGGTCCGGCCCGAGGCGGAACGCCGCGACGCCGCCGCACCGCTCGCGCACCTGGGACAGGAGATCGACCAGTTCGCCGCCCTGGGAGCGCCACCGCTCCACGAGCGCGGGTTGGACTTCGGGGACCGGCAGCCCCGTTCGGGGGATGTACGGGAGGGGGCCAGGGCTGGCTTCGGTGGCCACGTTCTTCTCCTGTCGGCCGACTGGGCTGGGTCCCTGATGGAGCGTTGGCACCACGGACTGTACGGGAGCGAACGCACCCGGTGACAGGCCGCACGGGCAACCCGGCCCACGGGGCGAGCACGGCCGGGGCTCCAGCCGCTCGCGCTGCTCATGACGTGGTGGCGTCACACCACAGGGGGCCGGCCGAGCCCATCGTGGCGGGCACCCGGCGCTCTCCCTGCGCCGTTGCCGACGCCACCGATGCGAGCAGGATCGCCGAAGCCTGCGCCCCGGCCCTGCCCCGGCCCTGCCCCGGCCCCTGCCCCTGCCCCTGCCCCTGCCCCTGCCCCTGCCCCTGCAGGAACACTGACCCGTGCGGCCCGAAGAGGTGCAAGCGATCGACGTTCGAATTAGTGCACACGTTCGAATCGGGTCTACACTGACCGCATGGCAACGCACCAGCTCCAAGGATCGCTCTTCGATCAGAGCGACGACGTGCGCCTGGGCCCGCTGGAGGGGGTCCGCAGGACGGTCCTCGGCGACGGAGCCTGGATCGACCTCCTGCCCGGCTGGCTCAGTGGCGCTGATGTCCTGTTCGAGCGGCTGGCCACGGACGTCCCGTGGAAGGCCGAGCGCCGGCAGATGTACGAGAGGGTCGTGGACGTGCCGCGCCTGCTCGCCTTCTACCGCGACGGCGAACCCCTGCCGCACCCGGTCCTCGACGAGGCGCGAGAAACCCTCTCAGCGCACTACGCCGCAGAGCTCGGTGAGCCGTTCACGACGGCCGGACTGTGCCACTACCGGGACGGGCGCGACAGCGTGGCCTGGCACGGCGACCGTATCGGCCGGGGCGCCCGCGAGGACACGATGGTCGCCATCCTCTCCGTGGGGGCACCCCGCGACCTGCTGCTCCGCCCGCGCCACGGCGGCAAGGCCGTCCGCCGCCCGATCGGACACGGCGACCTGATCGTGATGGGCGGCTCCTGCCAGCGCACCTGGGAGCACGCCATCCCCAAGTCGACCCGAGCCACCGGAGGACGCATCAGCATCCAGTTCCGGCCGCACGGAGTGCACTGACCGGTCACCGAGCTCGGGGAAAGATCACTGCGTACGGTCGGCCACCGGATACGGAACGAACGTGCTGCTGTTCTCGTCGATCGCGAGCGGGCGCCCCAGAGGCGGAACCGCGCGCTGCGGGCAGTCGAGGCGTTCGCAGATGCGGCAGCCCATGCCGATCGGGGTCGCGGCGGAGGCGTTGTCGAGGTCGAGGCCGTCGGAGTAGACGAGCCGGGAGGCGTGCCGGATTTCGCAGCCGAGGCCGATGGCGAACGTCTTGCCGGGTTCGCCCCAGCCGCCGCGGTGCCGCGTGATCGCGCGGGCGGTCCACAAGTAGCGCTGACCGTCGGGCATGGAGGCGATCTGGACGTGGATGCGGCCCGGCGCCGCGAAGGCCTCGTAGACGTTCCACAGCGGGCAGGTGCCGCCCGCGCGGGAGAAGTGGAATCCGGTGGCGGACTGGCGTTTGGACATGTTGCCGGCGCGGTCGACACGAACGAAGGAGAACGGCACGCCGCGCAGGCGGGGCCGCTGGAGGGTGCTGAGGCGGTGGCAGACGGTTTCGTAGCCGAGTCCGAAGTGGTCGGTGAGGCGCTCGATGTCGTACCGCACGTTCTCGGCGGCAGTGTGGAAGGCGCGGTAGGGAAGGATCAGAGCGGCCGCGTAGTAGTTGGCGATGCCGATGCGCGTCAGTGCGTGCGTGGCCGACCCGGTCGGGAAGTCCTCCTCGGCCAGGCGGTCCAGTTCGTCGCCGAATTCGAGCAGGGCGAGTTGGGTGGCCATGCGGAACGCCTGCTGACCAGGCCGGAGCCGGCTGGAGAGGTGCAGGGTGCGAGAGGTCTCGTCGTAGTGGTGCAGGCGCTCGGTGGCCTCGGTCGTCACACGGACACCGTGCGTCTCGGTGAGCCTGTCGGAAAGCACCCGGACGACGTCGCCCGGCCGGATGCCGATGCGGCGGGCCAGGTCCTCGGCAGCGAGATCGGCGTCGTGCAGGTAGTTCTGGCGGCGGTAGAAGAACTCCCGGATCTCCTCGTGGGGTGAGCGGGGCGCGACGGGCGCGCCGTCCCGATCGTCGGCCTCCCCGGCGATCCGCTCGGCGAGGACTTGACCGCGTCGGCCCAGATCCAGCAGCACCTTCGCGACGGCCGGCATCCGGGAGGCGAGTTCCGCCAGATCGGACGGTGAGACCCGGGCCTCGGCGACCTCACCCGCCAGTGCCTCGCGCAGGTCGGCGACGAGTCTGCCGGTGTCGCGCTCCGAGAAGAAGCCGGGGTCGACGCCGAAGGCTTCGGTGAGCCTGAGCAGCACGGGCACGGTGAGCGGGCGGGAGTCGTGCTCCATCTGGTTCAGGTAGCTGGGCGAGATGGCCAGGACCCGGGCCAGTTCCGCCTGACTCATCCGGCGTTCCTCGCGCAGGCGCCGCAGCCGCGCTCCCGCGTATGTCTTGCTCACGGCGCTCCTGTCCCGTCCGGTCACCTGTCGGTCCGGCCGTGTGCGCAGCCGTCGACGTGGGCTCCAGCGTACGCGGCATTCCTTCTCCTCGACCCTTCGCAACCTTGGCAAATCAAGCGGAGAAGATTCGCAGAACTTGGCACACGTCCATGATTGATGGCACTCGGTGCCAGTGTCAGGGTTCCAGTGCGGCCCGCCGAATCCTGGCAGCCGAGGCAGATAACCGGGCGCGATTCATGCCCTGACGTCGGAGATCCCGGCAGCTTCTGCCCGACAGCCAGGCAGCATTGCTCAGCGTCGCCCTCGAAGGGACGGCGGGCCGCACCCATACAAGACACGCAGTGCCACTCTCCTCAGAACCGGTGCACGGCTGAGGAGACATTGGCAGACCAGGCGACTCATGGAGACGGTGAAGGTCATGGCAGAGGCGAAGACGACAGCGGCCGAGCAGCTCGAGCAGCGGTGGGCGTCCGATCCGCGTTGGAAGGGGATCGAGCGCACCTACAGCGCGGAGGATGTGGTCCGGCTGTCGGGCAGTGTCCGCGAGGAGCACACGCTGGCCCGGCGCGGCGCCGAGCGACTGTGGCGGCAGCTGCACGAGCGCGACTACATCCACGCCCTGGGCGCACTGACCGGCGGCCAGGCCGTGCAGCAGGTGAAGGCGGGTCTGGAGGCCATCTACCTGTCCGGCTGGCAGGTCGCCGCCGACGCCAACCAGGCCGGTCACACCTACCCCGACCAGAGCCTCTACCCGGCAAACTCCGTTCCCCAGGTCGTGCGCCGGATCAACAACGCGCTGCTGCGCGCCGACCAGATCGCCACCGCCGAGGGCGGCAGTGACCCCATCGACTGGCTCGCGCCGATCGTGGCCGACGCCGAGGCCGGCTTCGGCGGCCCGCTCAACGCCTTCGAACTGACCAAGGCGATGATCGCGGCCGGCGCCGCCGGTATCCACTACGAGGACCAGCTCGCCTCGGAGAAGAAGTGCGGCCACCTCGGCGGCAAGGTCCTCGTCCCCACCGGGCAGCACATCCGCACCCTCAACGCCGCCCGCCTCGCCGCGGACATCGCCGACGTGCCCACGCTCATCGTCGCCCGCACGGACGCCCTCGCGGCGAACCTGCTGACCAGTGACGTCGACGAGCGCGACGCCGAGTTCGTCACGGGCGAGCGCACCGCGGAGGGCTTCTACCGCGTGCGGAACGGCATGGCCCCGGTGATCGCCCGCGGTCTGGCCTACGCGCCGTACGCCGACCTGATCTGGGTCGAGACCGGTACGCCTGACCTGGCGCAGGCCCGCGAATTCGCCGAGGCGATCCACGCCGAGCACCCCGACCAGATGCTCGCCTACAACTGCTCCCCGTCCTTCAACTGGAAGGCCGCGCTGGACGACGACCAGATCGCCAAGTTCCAGCGCGAACTCGGCGCGATGGGCTACCGGTTCCAGTTCATCACCCTGGCCGGGTTCCACTCCCTCAACCACGGCATGTTCGACCTCGCGCGCGGCTACGCCGAGTCCGGCATGACGGCCTACGTCGACCTCCAGGAGAAGGAGTTCGCCGCCCAGGCGCAGGGGTTCACCGCGGTCAAGCACCAGCGCGAGGTCGGCACCGGCTACTTCGACCAGGTCTCCACCGCCCTCAACCCGACGTCCTCCACGACCGCGCTCGCCGGCTCCACGGAGGAAGAGCAGTTCCACTAGGCCGCCCCACGGCGCCCGCGTAACCGTCGGCCCATGATCAAGCGGGGCCGGACGACCGTCTCCGTCCGGCCCCGCTCCTCCCCTCGTCAGGAGACCCGCATGTCCACCAGCGCACTGACGCACCGCGTCCAGGTCCTCGCGGCACCAGGGCACCGTCATGAGGAGATCCTCACGCCGGAGGCTCTGGACTTCATCGGCCACCTCGCCGCCGCCTTCGGAGAACGCCGCCCGGAGCTCCTGAAGGAGCGCACGCGGCGGGCATCGCGGCTCGCCTCCGGGCACGGCCTGGACTTCTCCATCGCCACGGCCGCGGTCCGTGCGGATCCGTCCTGGCGCGTGGCACCGCCGGCGCCCGGCCTGAGCGACCGGCGGGTGGAGATCACCGGCCCTCCGGAACCCCGCATGGCCGTCAACGCCCTCAACTCGGGGGCGGACGTCTGGATGGCGGACTTCGAGGACGCCACCTCCCCCACCTGGGACAACATCGTCGAAGGCCAGCTCACCCTGCTCGACGCCATCGAGCGCCGCATCGACTTCACCACTCCCGAGGGCAAGGCGTACCGTCTCGGAGACCAGGTCGCCACCATCGTTGTCCGTCCCCGCGGCTGGCATCTCCTCGAAGAGCACCTGGAGTGGGACGGCCGGCCCGTGCCCGCCGCACTCGTCGATTTCGGGCTGTACTTCTTCCACTGCGCGCAGCGGCAGATCGACGCCGGGAAGGGCCCGTACTTCTACCTTCCCAAGCTGGAGAACCACTACGAGGCGCGCCTGTGGAACGACGTCTTCGTCCTCGCCCAGGAACTCCTGGGGATCCCCCGCGGCACCGTGCGCGCCACCGTCCTCATCGAGACGATCACCGCGGCCTTCGAGATGGAGGAGATCCTCCACGCGCTGCGCGAGCACAGTTCCGGGCTCAACGCGGGCCGGTGGGACTACCTGTTCAGCTTGATCAAGACGTTCGGGCACCGCACCGACTTCCTGCTGCCGGACCGGGCGAAGGTCACGATGACCGCTCCGTTCATGCGGGCGTACACCGAGTTGCTGGTGCGCACCTGTCACAAGCGCGGTGCCCATGCGATCGGTGGCATGGCCGCCCAGGTGCCGTCCAAGGACGCGGAGGCCAACGAGGCCGCGCTGGCCAAGGTCCGGCTGGACAAGGAGCGCGAGGCGGAGGACGGCTTCGACGGTTCCTGGGTCGCCCACCCCGGCCTCGTCCCCGTCTGCCGCGCGGTCTTCGACGACGTTCTGGGCGAGCGGCCGCACCAGATCGAGCGCACCCGTGACGATGTGGAGGTGACCGCGACGGACCTGCTGTCGGTGCGCCGTATCAGCGATCCGCCCACTCGGGAGGGCGTGCGGACCAACATCGCGGTCGCGCTGCGCTATTTCGACGCCTGGCTGCGCGGCAGCGGGGCGGTCGCGCTGTACGGTCTGATGGAGGACGCGGCGACCGCCGAGATCGCCCGCGTGCAGATCTGGCAATGGCTGCGGCATCGCGTCATCGACCGGGAGACGGTCCTGCGAGTGCTCGACGACGAGACCGCCGCCCTGGGGGCGGAGTTCCCCTGGGCCCGGGTCGAGGCGGTCCGCGGCCTCTTCGAACGGACGGCGATGGCAAAGGAGTTGCCGCCCTTCTTCACCCCGGACGCCTACTCCCGGCACCTCGTCCAGCAGACGGAGGCACGCTCATGAGCCGGCACATCCGACGGGTCGGCGTGGTGGGTGGCGGCCAGATGGGCGCCGGCATCGCCGAGGTGTGCGCCCGCGCCGGGCTCGACACCGTCGTCTGTGAGGCGGACGCGGTAGCCGCCCGTGCCGCCCGTGAGCGGGTGGCCGTCTCCCTCGAACGCGCCGTCCAGCGGGGAAAGCTGGACCGGATCACCGCGGAGGACTCCCTCGCGCGGATGGTCTTCACCGGCAGCCTCGTCGACCTCGCCGACCGGCAGCTCGTCGTCGAGGCGGTCGTCGAGAACACCGAGGCCAAGACCGAGGTGTTCACCGCCCTCGACAAGATCATCGAAGATCCACAGGCGATCCTGGCCACCAACACCTCCGCCATCCCCGTCATGCGGCTGGGCATGGCCACCCGGCGCGCCGACCACGTCCTCGGTCTGCACTTCTTCAACCCGGTGCCCGTGCTGCCCCTCGTGGAGGTCGTCACGTCCCTGCACACCTCACCGGCCGTCGCCGCGACGGCCGAGGAGTTCGTCGCCACGGCACTGGGCAAGACCGTGGTCCGCTCCCAGGACCGCGCCGGGTTCGTCGTCAACGCCCTGCTCATCCCCTACCTGCTGTCGGCGATCCGGATGTCCGAATCCGGCTTCGCCTCCGCGGCGGACGTGGACGCCGGGATGGAGCTGGGCTGCGCGCACCCGATGGGACCGCTCAAGCTGGCCGACCTGATCGGCCTCGACACGGTCTCCTCCATCGCCGCATCGCTGTACGAAGAGTTCAAGGAACCCCTGTACGCGCCGCCTCCCCTGCTGCTGCGGATGGTCGAGGCGGGGCTGCTCGGCCGCAAGACGGGCCGCGGGTTCCACACATACGACCGGGGTTGAGGGACCCGGGTCTGGTCGGGGCTGAGGGGCCGCGACTGCTGTGCTGCGGGGGTGCGGGACGCCTGACGAGGCTGTCCCGCACCCTCGCGCACTGTTATGCGTGCACGGCCCGTGTCTCTTGTCACCGTCCGCGATTCGGTCCGGGGTGTGCGCCCGCTGGTTGTCCCTCTAGGGTGACGAGTGCAGCTGGTTCGCCCCGTCCGCCAGGCGGGAGCGTCGCAAGAGGGAACCCGGTGGGAATCCGGGACTGCCCCGCAGCGGTGAGTGGGAACGAACGCCGTCATACGCACTGGGCCCGGCCGGGTCTGGGAAGCGACGGCCAGTAGGTGTCTCGTACGCGTACGAGACGGGCCCACGAGTCCGAAGACCTGCCCGTTGCCCGCACGCGACCGATCGCGTGCGGCCATCCCGGTGACCTCGTGGGCGGGTCGGCGTACATATCGAGCGGCATACGCGACGACATCACCGCGTGGTCCGCCCGGTCTGTCGTTCCCTTCGCGCTCTCGTTCCGTCTCCGGGACACCAACGAGACATCTTCGCGAAGGAGAGTTCCGTGACAGCGAAGTCCGCAGCCGCGGCAGCACGGGCCACCGTGTACGGCTACCCCCGCCAGGGACAGCACCGGGAACTGAAGAAGGCCATCGAGGGCTACTGGAAGGGCCGCGTCGACGCCGACGCCCTCCGGCAGACCGCGGCAGAACTGCGCCGTGCGAACTGGCAGCAACTGGCCGACGCCGGCATCCACGAAGTGCCGTCCGGCGATTTCTCGTACTACGACCATGTCCTGGACACCAGTGTCATGGTCGGCGCTGTCCCCGAGCGGCACCGCGCGGCGGTCGACGCCGACGCGCTCGACGGCTACTTCGCGATGGCGCGGGGCAACCAGGATGTCGCCCCGCTGGAAATGACCAAGTGGTTCGACACCAACTACCACTACCTGGTCCCCGAGCTCGGCCCGGACACGGTCTTCACCGCCGACTCCACCAAACAGGTCGCCGAGCTGAAGGAAGCACTCGCGCTCGGGCACTCCGCCCGCCCGGTCCTCGTCGGGCCGGTCACCTACCTCCTGCTGGCCAAGCCCGCTCCGGGGGTGGCCGCGGACTTCGAGCCGCTGACCCTGCTCGACCGGCTCCTTCCGGTGTACGCCGAGGTCCTCGCCGACCTGCGGGCAGCGGGCGCGGAGTGGGTGCAGCTCGACGAACCCGCCCTGGTCCAGGACCGCACGCCGGCCGAACTGAACGCCGCCGCCCGTGCCTACCGTGAACTCGGCGAAGCCACCGACCGCCCGAAGCTCCTGGCCGCCTCGTACTTCGGTCGGCTCGGCGACGCGCTGAACGTCCTGGCCAAGGCCCCGGTCGAGGGTGTGGCCATCGACTTCACCGAGTCGGGCGCCGCCAACCTGCAAGACCTCGCAGCGGCGGGCGGGCTGTCGGGCAAGCGCCTGGTCGCGGGCGTCGTCAACGGCCGCAATATCTGGATCAACGACTACGAGAAGTCGCTGTCCACGCTGGGCACGCTCCTCGGTCTCGCCGACCACGTCGACGTCTCGGCCTCCTGCTCGCTGCTGCACGTCCCGCTGGACGCCACCGCCGAACGCGACATCGACCCGCAGATCGCCCGCTGGCTGGCCTTCGCCCGGCAGAAGACGCGAGAGATCGCCGTTCTGGCGCGCGGTCTGGCGCGGGGCACGGAAGCCATCGCCGGCGAACTCGCCGCGAACCGCGACGATCTCGCGTCCCGGTCCGGGTCCGCGCTCACCCACGATCCCGCGGTGCGGGCCCGCACCGCGGCCGTCACCGACGCCGACGGGCGCCGCTCCCAGCCGTATCCCGAGCGGACCGCCGCCCAGCGCACGCACCTCGGACTGCCGCTGCTGCCCACGACGACGATCGGTTCGTTCCCGCAGACCACCGAGCTGCGCACGGCACGGGCCGATCTGCGGGCCGGGCGGATCGACACGGCAGGCTACGAGGACCGGATCAAGGACGAGATCCGCGAGGTCCTCTCCTTCCAGGAGAAGGCCGGGATCGACGTCCTGGTGCACGGCGAGCCCGAACGCAACGACATGGTGCAGTACTTCGCCGAACAGCTGACCGGCTACCTGGCCACCCAGCACGGCTGGGTGCAGTCCTACGGCACCCGCTACGTCCGCCCGCCGGTCCTCGCCGGGGACATCTCCCGCCCCGAGCCGATGACGGTGCGCTGGACCCGCTACGCCCAGTCGCTCACCGAACGGCCCGTCAAGGGCATGCTCACCGGCCCGGTCACCATGCTCGCCTGGTCCTTCGTGCGTGACGACCAGCCGCTCGGCGACACCGCCCGCCAGGTGGCGCTCGCCCTGCGCGACGAGGTCAACGACCTGGAGGCGGCCGGTACCTCCGTCATCCAGGTCGACGAGCCGGCGCTGCGCGAGACGCTGCCGCTGCGCGCCGCCGAGCACGCCGCCTACCTGGACTGGGCGACCGAGGCGTTCCGCCTCACCACCAGTGGCGTACGGCCGGACACCCAGGTCCACACGCACATGTGCTACGCGGAGTTCGGCGACATCGTCCAGGCCATCGACGCCCTCGACGCCGACGTCATCAGCCTGGAGGCCGCCCGCTCCCACATGCAGGTCGCCCGCGAACTGGCACAGCACGGCTACCCGCGTGAAGCCGGCCCAGGCGTCTACGACATCCACTCCCCGCGTGTCCCGAGCGCCGAAGAGGCAGCAGCGCTTCTCCGCAGGGGACTTGAGGCCATCCCGGCCGAGCGGCTGTGGGTCAACCCCGACTGCGGACTGAAGACCCGCGGCTGGCCCGAGACGCGGGCGTCCCTGGAGAACCTCGTCACCGCCGCCCGCGAGATCCGCAGCGAGCTGGCCGCCGACGGCTCCTGACCCCTTGAGTCCGGGCCGGACACCGTGGTGTCCGGCCCGGACCGGCCCTACGGGCAGGAGCGACCCGCAGGGGACGAGGCGTGCGGCGTTCGAGACCTGCCCTCGCGCCGCCGGCCTGGCAGTAGCGTGCAGGGCATGACGGCTGAGGGTGCGGCGGCGGACGGCGAAGCGCTGGTCGGCGGCATGGTGAACGCAGGCGCGGTCTTCCGTCGGGGTGCGTTGGTCGAAGGTCCGGGCACCGCGCACCGCGCGCGCCCTGCACGCTCACCTTCTCGCGCTGAATGAGCACGGCTTCGACGCAGCTCCGGTCCCCGTCCGTCTCACCGCGGATGGCCGTGAGCAACTGACCTTCCTCTCCGGCGATGTCGCCCTGCCGCCGTTCCCCCGCTGGGTGATGACGGAGACCGCGCTGAGGTCGGTGGGCAAGCTGCTGCGGCGACTGCACGAGGCGCACGCAGCCATCGCGGTGGACACCCGCGTCGACTGGCCCCGGGACCTGGCCGATCCGGAGGGAGGAACGATGCTGTGCCACAACGACGTGTGCCCGGACAACGTCGTCTTCCGCGACGGCCGTGCCGCTGCCCTGATCGATTCCGACATGGCCGCACCGGGCCGCGCCATCTGGGACGTCGCCATGACCGCCCGTTACTGGGTGCCCATGCTCGACCCGGACTCCGCGGCCGCCCTCTACCCACCCGAGCTGGATGCGCACGAACGGTTGCGGATCTTCGCGGACAGCTACGGCCTCTCGGCACAGGAACGTACCGAGCTGCCCGGCGTCATCGAACAGGCCACCGCAACCTGCCGGGCCTTCGTCGCCACCCGTGTGGCCGGCGGTGACCCGCCCTATATCAAGTCACTTGCACAGCACGGTGGTTGGCAACGCTGGGACCGCATGCAGGGCTGGCTGACGGCCCACCGCGAGACGCTCTCGGCCGCTCTCCTTGACTGACCGGCGCGGGCGCCGCGCCCGCACGGCCGTCCCCGCCGTCGTCCGCAACGCCAGGTCCGCGGCACCCATGGGGCTGTGCACGGACAACGGCGCGATGATCGCCGCCATCGGGGATCTCCTGGTCCGGGCGGGTGCGGAGCCCGCGCCGCTGGATGTCTCGATCGACCCGTCGGCTCCCCTGGAATACGCGACGCTGCACCCGGTCGCCCGGCCCCTCGCCGGGAAGGCCGCCTGATGGCCGGAGGCGTCCGCCTGGTCGCAGGCGAACGGCTCGCCCCGTACGCCGACGGCATCCGCGCCGTATACGCCGACGCCTTCGGCGCACCACCGTGGCGGGAGGACCCCGCACTCGCCGAGACCTACCTGGCCCGGCTGGCCGAGGACACCCGCCGCCCAGGGTTCCTGGCCGCGCTCGCCTTCGACGAGGGCACGATAGTGGGGTTCGCCACCGCCTGGACCACCCCCGCCCCGTTTCCCACCGGCCGTTGCTATCCCGAGGCGGCCGCCGCCCTGGGGGCCGAGCGCACCGGAAGCTGGCTGTGCGGCGCCCAAGAGGTCGACGAACTGGCCGTGCACACGCGGGTGCGTGGCAGCGGTCTGGGCGCCGCCCTGCTCGGCGCGCTCACCGCGGAGACCGCCAATGGCCGCTCGTGGCTGCTCACTTCCGCGCGGGCCGGCGGCGCTCTCGGTTTCTATCGGCGGCTCCGCTGGCGCCAGGCCACCCACCCGGCACCCGGCGGCAGAGGGGTGGCGGTATTCCTCGGTCCCCGCCACCCTGCCGACGTACCGGCCGCTCTTCCCGACTGAACAGCCTTCTCCTGAGCCGATGGTGAACTTGCCGGGAACTCACGGGCCTTGGCAACCGACCCGTGTAGTGAAAGGCCCGCACTGACCAGGTCGCGGCGCTGCGGCGTCCGACCTGACCCGGCACTGGAGCGAGGTTGCAGCCGTATGCATTGGTACGAGGACGACGGATTCTGGTCGGACTTCTCCGAGACGATGTTCTCCGAGCGCAGGCGCACGGAGACGGCGGGCGTCGTGGCCGGCTCGCCGCTGCTCGACTTCCCGGCCGGAAGCCGCGTGCTGGACCTGTGCTGCGGGCCCGGCCTGTATCTGACGCCGCTGGCCCGTCGCGGCTATGAGGTGACGGGGGTGGACCTCAGTCCGGTCATGTTGAAGCGGGCCCGCGCGGCCTGCGAGGAGGCCGGCGTCGATGTCCGGCTGGTGCAGGCGGACATGCTGACGCACGTCGAGCCGGAGTCGTACGACGTGGTGCTCAACGTCTTCACGTCGTTCGGCTACTTCGACGATCCACGGGACAACGAGCGGGTGTTGCGCAACGCCCATGACTCGCTGGTGCCGGGCGGACAGCTGCTCGTCGATGTGATGGGCAAGGAGGTCCTCGCGGGCTGGATCGGCCGCCCCAAGCTCGTCGAACTCGGCGACGGCGCGTACGTGGTGCAGCGCGACACCGTCCTGGACAGCTGGACGCGGCTGCGCACCGACTGGACGCTGGTGCGCGACGGGGTGGCGCGCGAGGCGTCGATCACCTCCTTCCTCTACAGCGCGGCCGAGTTGCGTGCGCTGTTCGAGGCGGTCGGCTTCACGGACGTGCGGTGCTACGGGGGCTTCGACGGCGCCCCGTACGACAACCACTCGCAGCGACTGATCGTGCGGGGCACCCGTGAGGGGGCGTCATGAGCGAGGCCATTTCCGGAATGCCGTCCGCCATCTCGCCGGCAGGCCCCTCCGCCGCCCTCCCGCCGGAGGAGAATCACCAGGATCCGGAGGGCCGTCCCGCGGGCCGCGGCAGGCTGCCGACCACCTTGGTGGCGCTCTCGGCGGCCCTAGTGGTCTCCGTCCTGGCGGGTATCGCGCTGGGGCCCACCGTCGTACCGCTTGGCGACGTCGTGCATTTCCTGTCCGCGGCCGTGACCGGTGGCAGCATCGGCGCGGACGAGGTGACCGGGTACTCCATCGTCTGGCATGTGCGTACCCCCAGGGTGTTGCTCGCCGTGGTGGTCGGGGCGGGGCTCTCGGTCGTCGGCGTGGCCATCCAGGCACTGGTGCGCAACGCCCTCGCGGACCCATTCGTCCTGGGCATCTCGTCCGGCGCGTCCGTCGGGGCGACCGCGGTGGTGGTGTTCGGGGTCTTCGCGGGGCTGGGGGTCTACGCCCTTTCGGCCGCGGCGTTCCTCGGCGCCCTCGGTGCCACGGTGCTGGTCTATCTGGCCGCGCGCAGCCCGCTGGGGCTGACGCCGCTGCGGCTGGTCCTGACCGGGGTGGCGCTGGCGTACGGGTTCCAGGCGCTCATGAGCGTCCTGGTCTTCCTCTCTCCGAACGGGCAGGCCGCGCGGACGGTGCTGTTCTGGCTGCTGGGCAGTCTGGGGTCGGCGTCCTGGGAGTCGCTGCCACCGGCGGCAGCGGCGGTCCTGGTGGCGATCGTGGTGCTGCTGCGTCGGAGCCGGTCGCTGGATGTGTTGTCGCTCGGGGACGAGACCGCCGCCAGCCTGGGCGTGGACGCGGAGGCGCTGCGGCGCGGGATGTTCGTGCTGACCGCGGCCGTCACCGGGCTGATCGTCGCGGTCAGTGGCGCGATCGGCTTCGTCGGACTGGTCCTGCCGCACGTGGTGCGGATCTGGGTCGGCTCCACCCACCGGCGGGTGCTCGCGGTCGCGCCGCTCGCCGGAGCCTGCTTCATGGTGTGGGTCGATCTGGTGGCGCGGACCGTCTTCGCGCCCGAGGAACTGCCGCTCGGCGTGATCACCGCGCTGATCGGTGTGCCCGTGTTCATCGTGCTGATGCGCCGCCGCGGCTATCTGTTCGGAGGCCGGTAGATGGACATGGTCCTCTCCCTGCGCGACCTGACGGTCGAGGCGGCCGGTCGCGCCCTGGTCGACCGGCTGAGCATCGATGTGGCCGCCGGCCGGATCGTGGGGCTCGTCGGCCCCAACGGCAGCGGCAAGTCCACCGCGCTGCGCTGCGTCTACCGGGCGCTGAAGCCCACGTCCGGGGCCGTCCTGCTCGATGGCAGCGACCTCACCTCGCGGAAACTGCGTGACAGCGCCCGGTCGATCGCCGCCCTGACACAGGAGAGCCACACCGAACTCGACTTCACCGTCGAGGAGGTGGTGGCGCTGGGCCGCGCCCCGCACGCCCGGGGCAACCGGCCCCTGACCGCTCACGAGCGTGCCCTGTGCCGGCAGGCGATGGAACGGCTGGACATCGCGCACCTCGCCGGCCGCAGCGTGCTGACCCTCTCCGGCGGGGAGCGCCAGCGTGTCCTCGTCGCGCGGGCGCTGGTCCAGGAGCCCCGTGTCCTGGTCCTCGACGAGCCGACCAATCACCTGGACGTACGGCACCAGGTGGAGCTGCTGTCCTTCCTGCGCGGGTCCGGACTGACCGTGCTGACGGCCCTGCACGACCTCAACCTCGCGGCCCAGGTCTGTGACCGCATCGCCGTACTGGGCTCCGGCTCCCTCGTCTCCTCCGGTGATCCGGCGGAGGTCCTGACGCCCGCGCTGGTCCGCAAGGTGTTCGGCGTCGACGCGACGGTCGTGCCCCACCCGCGGACCGGAATCCCCCAACTGCTCTACGACCTCTCCCCGGCGCCCAACGGCATCCGCACACCTGCCGTAGCCCCATCGGAAGGACCGCACGCATGATCCGACGAATCCGACGACCACTGCCCCGGGTGCGCTCCCGTGCCCTCGCCGCCGGACTGGCGGCCGGGCTCCTGGCGATCACCGGTTGCGGCGCCGAGGTCGAGCCGACGGCGAAGGACGGATCCGATACCGTCACCGTCTCCAACTGCGGCCGGGACATCACCTACGCCCAGCCGCAGCGTCCGGTCGCCTACGACGTCAGCGGCGCGGAGAAGATGTTCTCCCTCGGCCTGGCCGACCGGATGCGCGGCTACGTCATGAACAAACTCGGGGACCCCTCCATCAAAGGCTCGCCCTGGCGCAAGGACTACGCCAAGGCCGAGCGCCTCGGCACCGAGCGCATCACCCGGGAGATCGTTGTCGACGCCGAGGCCGACTGGGTGCTGGCCGGTTGGAACTCCGGCTTCAGCGAGGAACGCGGCATCACGCCCGCCCTGTTGAAGAAGGTCGGTATCGCCAGTTACCTGCACACCGAGACCTGCTGGGACTACGGCGACAAGAGCGTCGACGTGACACCCATGGAAGCCCTCTACACCGACCTGGGAAACCTGGGCCGGATCTTCGGCGTGGAGCAACGGGCCGACAAGCTCGTCACCGATCTCAAGAACCGTCTCACCGCGCTGAAGAAGACCTGGCCCGACAAGGGCGAACCCGCCAAGGTGTTCGTCTACGACTCGGGCACCGACCAGCCGTTCACCGCGGGCCGCCACGCCGCACCCGACGGCATCATCGCCGCCGCCGGCGGATCCAACGTCTTCCACGATCTCGACAAGGGCTGGACGACGGTCGGCTGGGAACCGGTGGTCAAGGCCAAGCCCGAAGTGATCGTGATCGTCGACTACGCCGACCAGCCCGCCAAGGACAAGATCGACTACCTCACCTCCCGCCCCGCCCTGAAGTCGGTGCCCGCCGTGAAGAACAAGCGCTTCTTCGTCATCTCCTACGGCGACGCCGTCAGCGGCCCGCGCAATGTCACCGGAGCCGAGAACCTGGGCCGCTACCTGCGATCGGTCGGGCGGTGACCGTGAACCCGACGCGCACCGCACTCGCCCCCACCGCCCTGGTCCACGAGCACATCACCGACGCGATCAAGGCGCCCGACCTGCTTCGGCTGTCCGACAACGTCGTGCTCGCCCGCTTCGAGACCCTGAAGGTCTACGCCGCCCTCGGCGCGGTCCGCACCCTGCTGGAGCGGGGGGTCGTCCGACCGGGCCAGACCCTTCTCGACAGCTCCAGCGGCATCTACGCACTGGCCCTGGCCATGGCGTGTCACCGCTACGGTCTGGGCTGCCACATCGTCGCCTCCACCACCGTCGACGCGGCGATGCGCGCCCAACTGGAGGTCCTCGGCGCCACCGTGGACCAGATGCCGCCCTCCGAGGACCTGAGGCTCGACCAGGAACGCCGGGTCCGCCGGGTCCGGCAACTGCTGACCGAGCAGCCCGGCATGCACTGGATGCGCCAGTACCACGACGCCGTGCACTACACCGGCTACCGCGAGTTCGCCGACCTGGTCGACCGCGCCCTGCCCGATGCGCCGTTGGTAGTGGTAGGGGCCGTGGGCACCGGGTCCTCCACCGGCGGCCTCGTCCGCCCGCTGCGCCGGCGCGGCCGGTCCGTCCGCCTACGGGGAATCCAGCCCTTCGGCAGTGTGACCTTCGGCAGCGAGGACTTCAGCGACCCCGATGCGATCATCGCCGGCATCGGCAGCTCCATCCCCTTCGACAACGTCCGCCACGACCTCTACGACACGCTGCACTGGCTCGACTTCCGCCACGCCATGGCCGGCGCCGTCGGCCTGCTGCGGGAACACGCCGTGTTCGCCGGCCTGTCCACCGGCGCCGCCCACCTCGTAGCGGGCTGGGAGGCCGCCCGCCACCCGGACCACATGCACCTGGTCATCGGCGCCGACACCGGACACCGTTACACCGAACGCGTCTTCGCCCGCCACCACGAAGCCCTCGACCCGCGCACCCTCAAACCACACCAGATCACCGCCCTCGCCGACCTCGCCCCGCCCTGGTCGGTGATGGAGTGGAAACGACGGCGCTTCGACGTACGCAGGGAGACCGTGCCCGCACAAGCCGTGGCCTCCCCACCGGCCTCCGCGGCCACACCCACGCCGACGTCGTCGTCGGCGCAAGAGTCTCCGCAAGCACCGGCACCGCTCGCCGCACCGACCAAGGAGGACCCGGCATCGTGACCATCGCCGCCCTGGAAGCACTCACCTTCGGACTGGGACGCCTTGCGGAGGCGGCCGAAAACGCCGGGCATCGGCTGTGCCTGCTCACCGGCGACCGGTCCGTCTACCGCCATGAACTCGCACGCCTCGACCGGGGAGCACTCGATGTCGTCGACGTCGACACGACCGACGAGTCCGCCTGCGCCGACGCCTTGGCCTCCCTGCCCGACCTGCGCGGGATCGTCAACTCGACCGACACCTGGAGCATTCCGGGCGCCGACCTCGCCGCCAAGTTCGGCCTCCCCGGACCGGACCCCGCCGCGGTCCGCCTGCTGAGGGACAAGAGCCGCGTGCGCAGCCTCCTCCACACGCACGGCCTGAGCCGCGGCCGAGCCCTCACCGTCCCGGCCGATCCCTCCGCGGCCGCCGAGATCCTTCGCGAGATCGGTCTGCCCACGGTCCTGAAGGACTCCGCGGGCACCTCCTCCCGCAACGTCTGGCTGGTGCGCGACGAGGGACAACTGCACACCGCCCTGTCCCAGGCCGCCCAACGCCCCTTCACCGGGCAGCTGTTCGCCGAGCCCCTCTTCTGCGGCCCGGTCTACAGCGCGGAAACCCTCAGTTGGAACGGCGACGCGAAGCTCCTGGGCGTCCTCAGCCGCCAGATGTCCCCCGAGCCCTCCGTCCGCGAAGAGGCCGCGGCCTTCCCCGTCGCCCTCCCCCACGCCGAACTCGACCTGATCCAGCACTGGGTGGGACGCGTACTGAAGACCGCGGGCCATGACACCGGCTTCGCGCACGTGGAGTTCGTCCTCACCACCGAGGGCCCGGAACTGGTGGAGATCAACCGCCGCATCGGCGGCGCGCTCGTCGGCGAGGCCCTGTGCCGCTCCCTGGGCACCAACGTCTACGACGCCATGGTCGACACGGCTCTCGGCCGCCACCCCGCACTGCTGGACACCCTTGCCGCTACCGACCCCGCCCCGGTTCCCGGCCCCGCCACCGGCTTCGTGCTCGTCTACCCCGACCGACCCGGAACTCTCACCGGCTGGACCGGACTTGACGGTCTGCCCGCCTTCCCCGGCTCCCCCGAGTGGTACCCCACGGCCGCCCCGGGGCAGCGGGTGGAGCACCTGGGCGATCAGCGCAGCTGCACCGGCATCGTGCTGGCCGAAGCCGCCACCGCCGAGTTGGCCCTGCACCGGGCGCTCAGCGCCGCCGGAAGCATACGTCCGGCCGTCACGGCCGATGGCCAGGGGTGACATCATCCCGCCCCACGTCACACGGACACCGTCGACCGCCCGGCTCGCACAGCTCGCCCACCTCACCGGACCGCAGTACGTCCTGCTGGCCGGATCGTTCCTCATCCCGCTGGGCAGCTTCGCGGTACTGCCCTTCATGTCGGTCCTGCTGCATCAACGGCTGGGCATCGGCCTCGGCACCGTCGGCGTGGTGCTCGCCGTCGCCTCGTTCGTGCAGTTCTCCGGCGGCGTCGTAGGGGCCGCGGTCGCCGAGCGCATCGGGCTGCAGCGCACCATGCTGCTCGCGCTCGTCATCCGGACGGCCGGCTTCGCCGGCTTCCTGCCGGGACTCGGCCATCCGGCCGCGGCCGTCACCGCGCTCTTCCTCGTCTCCTGCGGCGCCGCTCTCTATCTACCCGCCAACAAGGCGTATCTGCTGCACCGCGTCGAGGAGGAACAGCGCCCCCTGCTGCTGTCCGCGAGCAGCTCCGCCCTCAACGCCGGTATCGCGCTGGGCCCGCTCGCCGCCGCGCCCTTCGTCCTCAGCGCCTCCATGGGACTCTTCACCGCGGTCACCGTGCTGTTCGCGGCCGTCACCGCGGGGCACGCCCTGCTGCCCGTGGAACACCCCGAACGCGGGCCGGAAGAAACGGAAGACGGCGACGGCGCCGACCGACCGCCCCCACACGGGGAAGGCCGGGACCAGGCACGTGACAGCCGGGACAGTGCACGCGCCGGACTGCCGGTCCTGCCGTTCGCGATCACCGTGCTGAGCGTGTACGTCTTCATGTTCTTCCAGCACTACCTCGCGGTCTACGCCGTGCCCCGGACCTCGACGGTGTTCTACGGCCTGGTCCTGGCCGTCTACGCCGCGCTGCTCGTGGTCGCGCAGCCGCTGCTGTCCGACTGGATCGCCCGCCTGCCCTACACCCGCGCCCTGCTCCTGGGCTTCGCCGCGCTGGCCCTCGGCATGGGCACCCTCGCCGTCGGCTCTCCCACCACCATCCTGGCCGGAGCCCTGCTCATCTGCCTCGGCGAGATCGTCCTCTTCCTCAAGAACGATCTCGAAGCCCTGGCCCGGTCCCCCCGCCCACCCGCCGTCGTCTTCGGCCGTCAGCGGCTGGCAGCCGGAATCGGCGCGTTCGTCAGCGGCATCGCGGGAGGAGAGGGCTACGCGCTGGCCGAGCGGACCGGCCATCCCGGCCTCTTCTGGACAGCCGTCGCCGTGCAGTGCGCACTACTGCCTCCGCTGCTGCTCCGCTTCCTGCGCCGCCGACACCCCTGCACAACAGCCAACTCGGACCACCCGGCCGCGGCGCCGACGCATTGAACCTGCGCCATGGCCTTCAGTCGAGAGCACGGGGCCAGGGAGCTCGGGGCCGGTCATGCGCGCGTCTTCTTGTCGTTGAGGACGCATTCGCCGCATGTCCCCATGCCCGGAACGCGGTAATAGAGGCAGCAGTTGTGGCGGCGGTACTCGAGGGGGCTGACGGTGAACACGCCCGCGCTCGCGAGTGGCTCCCGCGTCAGCAGGGCACTCGCGAGCGGGACGGGCGAACACGGGGCGTCGGGGACGCGAGCCAGCAGCGTCTGCAGGGCGCCGACGAGCGCCGATGCCGCGTTGCCCCGCAAAGCGTGCGGGGACACCCCGGTAGCGCGTCGTACGGCGTCGCCCAACGGCAGCAGATTGCGCACGACGACGGTCCGGTGGAGCACGTCGGGCGCGTCATCCCCCGGGGCTTCCCCTGGTTCGGGCAGCCACAGCTCGATGGGGCCGGTCTCGGGGGCCCGCCACCACAGCCGCTCGGGCGCCAGGTCGGGTACCCGGCCGGTCAGCGCGGTGGTGGCCAGGGCGACGGACCACAGACGGGCGGCCGTGCCGATGTGCAGGGTGGAGGCGGCCACCCTGGCCTGGTCGGTCCCCAGCCGCCGCCCTAGGGCGCGTACGTACCGATCCAGGGCGTCGTGGTCGGTGTAGAGGTCGGTCAGGGGACGGAAGCGTTCGGCGTCGCCTCGTGGTCCGCAGGAGATGGCGAAGTACGGTCCGACGGTGGAGACTTCGGCCAAATCCTCGGCGGTCACCACGTGCGTACCGGCCGGTTCGGTGCGCGGAACGAGGCGTAGTGGACGATGTCCTCGGCGCCGCGGGAAGCGCCGGTCCCCCTCGACGCGGACCGGGCAAACGACCTGCGCTTCTTCGCCCCCACCGCGGGCCGGCCGCCCCCTCCCCACGAAGGAACGCAGGCCGTACACCAGCCGAGGCACGCACGCGAGCACACGAATGCCACCATCCTCTCTCGGGGAGATCCGCCCCGGTTTGCCGAGGTACGACGGCGTGAGTCTCCTGACTCGGGTGCGACGCCGCCCCCGCCGCCGGCCCCACAAGAAGGCCGTGGCGGTGGCAAGTTGGCTCCCCCCTCACAGTGGCGGTACCGTGCCGGATTCTCACCGGCTCCTCGTTCCGCCGTCGCGGGTCGGACGGCAGCATCCCAGAAAACCCCGCGCCACGCACCAGAGCCGTACCGGCCATGGGGGACCTCGTCCGAGGCACCCTGTCGCAACGCGGCAAGCGGCTCTACGTCCTGCGCGACGGTGAAGTCACCGCCTCAGGCCCGCCGGGCGAGGGCTCGCTCCGAAGCTGCCGGCCGTCGTGTACGGGGTGGCGGGCGAGGTCACCGCCCACCCTCGCACGGGCGCACCGCAGGTGATGCTCCTCCCGGGGGGATCCGCTCGACCGGCTGTGGCGAGGGCGGGTGGCTTGCGACGATGCTTGACGATCCGGTTCTGGTCAGCGGCCCTCTGGGGGAAGAGCTAAGAGCGGCACAGGCGCAGATTCACGATGCGCTCCGGATGGGGGAACGGGCCGACGAGAGGATCGCCTGGGATCTGAAGGACGATGGCGGTACCCAAAGGAACGCCTTCAACGTCCGGGTACATATGGGGCGGAGGCTCAGCCCCAAGGAGATGCTGCGTCAGTACCAGGTCACTGACGATCCGGAAGGCATGACCACGTACTTCGGGGAGGACGTCACTCAGGGCGAGGCAGACATCCTTTCCGAACTCAGCGCCGGCGAGAAGCTCGACTTCATGGAAATCAGGGACCAGGCATGGGAACAGTGCCAGGCACGGTTCCCCGACGACGAGCAAGACGGGCACATGGACGCCTTCCGGCACACGTACTGGAATTCGCTGATGGCGCAGCGGTACGGCGTGGACTGGGCAGAGCGCTACGGATCGGCGCACGAGCGGATGTCGGGTAATCCGTCGGACCGTGAGGCGATGGATCTGCACAACAACGAGCTGGGGCGCCGCATTGCCGTGGAGAACCCGACGGCCACTCCGGCCCAGCTCGCCGAAAAAGTGCAGGTAGCGGTGCAACAGGGGAGGACCGTGGTGATCGACCGGGAGGGAAGCCTGAAGCGGAAAGTGACTGCCGTGCTGGTCGCGGTCGTCACGCTGGGCGCCGTCTGGTACGTGTTCCGAGAGCCGGCGGTGGTGAGCACCACGGACAAAGCCCTCCAGAAAAAGGTGGATAGGGCAATCAAGGGCCATCCACTGCCCCTGGCGAAAATGACCGGCTTCGCATGGGACCGGCTTCAGGTGTTCGCGCACGACACCAGCGATGGCGACATCTCCGATGCGGTGGGCGACCGCGTCGAGTGGGAGACCGCCACGACGTCGTATTCGGGGCCCTCCCTGTGGGTGTTCAGCAAGGACGGCGAGGCGGTGCGGGCTATGCAGATGGACACCAAGGTGCCTGCCGAAAAGCCGAGTTGGTCGACGAGGGTGCAGGTCTCCGGGGGGCCGTACCGCAATGTCCTGCATTTCATGGAGTGACCGCCCCGCGCGGTGAAATGTGCGCGGGGAACGCCGCCCGGACTAGGCCCCGTACCGACTCCGCGAAGGTTGCGGAGGGCTCCGTGCCGCCCACCGGTCCCCGCGCGTCCTCCAGGACGAAGCGGCCGCTGTCACGCCCTGGGGTGACAGCGGCCGCTTCGTCCTGGAGGACTCCGGTGCCCCGTGACTCCGAACGAAATGAACGCAAGGGTGACTGGCAACCCCTGCTGCTGCATAGTCACCAGCACTGCCGCGGATTTGAGCTGAGCGGAACCTCGACCAAGGAGTGCGACAGGCTCGTGTGACCGAAGTTCTGGTCGGCAGGCTGCCGCTGACGAGAGGACGCCGGCTGCCGACGGTCACGCGGGCGCCTTCGGCGGGACACAGACGTACGGGACCGGCCCGGCGGCGGACGAGGGGACTCTCCGGAGTCCGGCTTCGGACTGCCCGGCGGTAGACAACAGCACCACAGGAAAAGCAGAGGAAGTCACTCATGGCAACGGCGCCTAGCGTCTCGTATTCGATGACGGTGCGACTGGAAGTTCCCGCGAGCGGCACCGCCGTCAGCCAGCTCACCACGGCCGTGG
>NZ_JBIRGO010000018.1:0-180739 GCF_044328065.1 Streptomyces sp. NPDC017993 | reverse complement strand
GACGCGGGCAGCCTCTGGCCTTCACGATCACAGGCGGAAACGTCAACGACTGCACGCAGTTCGAACCGGTCATGGCCCGCATCCGCATCACCCGCTGCGGGCGGGGCCGGCCACGCACCCGGCCACGGCGAGTGCTCGGCGACAAGGGCTACTCGTCCCGCAAGATCCGCGCCTACCTGCGTAAACGCGGCATCGCCTGCACGATCCCCGAACGCATCGACCAGATCAGCGGACGCAGGCGACGCGGCGAGAGCCCGTGCCGCCTCGACCGCACCGTCTACCGCCGCCGCAACGTCGTCGAACGATGCTTCAACCGCCTCAAGCAGAACAAAGCCCTCGCCACCCGCTACGACAAACGAGCCCACCACTACAAAGCCCTGGTCACCCTCGCCTGCCTCCGACTGTGGCTCCCATGACTTTGCGGACACGCCCTAGCCCTGGGTTCATGAGCCGAGGGCTCCGCTGACCGCGATCACTGTCACCGGATTGCCGTAGTGCGGACAGTTTTTGACCTTGTGCGTGTGTCGCGGGCGTGACGCATGCAGGTCCTTTCGCGGGTCGGCCGCGCCCGGCCGATCGGACAGTCGATTTCCGAAGCCGACCCCGATACGGGCATTGCCGAGGCAGACCCGATGCCTTCATGATCCCTGACACAGTTGCGGAGCTTTGCTGTGCCCCTCGTCCTCCCTCTGCTCGGCCTGGCGGTATTCGCCCGGGGCACTCCCGAGTTCATGTTGGCCGGTCTGGTGCCGGACATCGCTCGCGATATGCGGGTGTCCCTGTCGGCGGCAAGTTCGCTCACGTCGGCATTCGCCGTCGGGATGGTCATCGGCGCGCCGCTGTTGGCTGCGGTGAGCATGCGCTGGTCGCAACGGCGCTCGTTCCTGGCCTTTTCTCCTCACCTTCCTGCTCGCCCGTGTGCTCGGTGCGGTCACCACCAGCTACGCGGTGCTGCTGACCACTCGCGTCGTCGCGGCGCCGGCGAACGCCGGGTTCCTGGCGGTCGCCCTGGTGACGGCGACCGGCATGGTCGCACCGCACGCCAAGGGCCGCGCCACGTCGATCCTTCTCTGACCGGCGGCGTGGCCCTGCTGGTGGGCTGGGCCGCGTTCGTGAGGGCGGCCGGGAGTCCGGTGGCGGTGATCGGTCTCGTCTTCGCCCAGGGCGCCCTCTCGTCCGCCGTGGGCTCCACGCTGATCTCGCAAGCGCTGTACGAGGCGACGGAGGCGCCGACGCTCGCCGAAGGCTTCGCCACGGCTGCGCTCAACGTGGGCGGAAGGGCGGCGGGGGCACAGCTTCGGACGCGCCGCGCAAAGGCGCGGGCACAGCGCCGTAGGGGACGTCACCTGCCACGGCCGCGCCACCGTATCTTCTTCAACCGCTTTGGCTCTTCCCGCTTCCGGCTCTTCCCGCTTCGCCGTGCGCGTCCGCTCCGTTGGACAGGTCACGTCCATGCTCGGAGAATTGGAAGTGTCGGCGAGCAGTGACCTCGGCGGCGCGCCTGCCCGGTCGGCCGCGTGTACCCGCGCCGCGACGGGAGGCGCCATGACTCTCCGCATCGCCACCTTCAACACCGAGAACCTCTTCCACCGGCCTCGTGTCTTCGCCCTTCCCGATCCGGAGGAGCGGCGCGAGACACTGGAGGACTTCGCCGCCCTGGTCTCCCTCCTCGACCACGCCACCTACACGGCCGATGACAAGGACAAGATCGTCGAACTCCTCCAGAAGTACGACGTCGCCGCCTCCCAGTCCAAGAGCCGCCCCATCCTGGTGAACGAGACCCGCGGCGGCGCCAAGCTCTTCCGGACCAAGCGCGGCGGCGGCATCGAAATCGTCGCCAAGGGGCGTGCCCACTGGGTCGGTTGGGCGGAGCTGGTCCGCGACGACCTCGATGAGGAGGCCGTCCACAACACCGGTCTGGTGATCGCCGAGGTCGACGCAGACGTGCTGCTCACGGTCGAGGTCGAGGACCGGCTCACCCTGCACCGTTTCCAGGAGCAGGTGCTGAGCGACCTGATGGGCGCGAAGAGGTATCCGTTCAACATGCTGATCGACGGCAATGACAGCCGTGGCATCGACATCGGCCTGTACAGCCGCCTGCCGATCACCTCGCTGCGGTCGCATATCTTCGACAGCGCGGCAGGCCGGCCGATCTTCAGCCGGGACTGCCCGGAGTTCGAGATCGAGCTCCCGGGCGGAAAGCCGCTGTGGATCCTCGGCAACCACTTCAAGAGCAAGATCGGCGACCCGGCCGCCACCACCAAGAAGCGAAAGGCCCAGGCCGAGCGGGTACGGGACATCTACAAGAAGGCCCTCGAACGGTCCGCGAACGTCGTGGTCGCCGGAGACCTCAACGACGGCCCGGACAGCGAGCCGCTGGGGGTGCTTCTTGAGACCGGCTTGCAGGACGTGATGAGCCACCGGACGTACACAGGAGCGCCCGGCACCCATGGGACGGGCACCTCGCTCGAGCAGAAGTTCGACTACGTGATGCTCGCGCCCGCGCTGTGGGACCTGGTGGAGGACGTGAAGGTGGAGCGGCGCGGAATTTTCGCGCCCGGCACCTTCAAGTCGTTCGCGACCGTCACTTCGAAGGCCGACCAGGCTTCCGACCACGCCGCGGTATACGCCGACCTCGACCTGTGAGCCAAGTGTGCTGCCCCCAGGGCCTGTTGTGCAGGTGAATTCCCTGCGGGCGGCCGCCTGGGCAGCCGCCGTCGTTCACCCGCTCGGGTAACATCGACGGCCAAGTAGGCGGCATGGTGGGGGGAAAGGCGGGCATGGTCGCGAGGTATCTCGTCTCGCCGCGCGGCGGTCGTCGCGCTTACCCCGACATCTCTTCCGCTCTCTCCGCCGCGGCCGGACGGGGCCGGCCCGCGCTGATCGAGATCGCGCCCGGCCGTTACGAGGAGGCGCTCACCGTCCAGGGCGAGGTCCGGTTGGCCGCGGTCGACGGTCCGGGCTCCGTGGTGGTGAGCCGGCCTCGCGGTGCCGTCCTCGACGCCTTCGGGGCGGTGGCTGTCCACGGCCTCGTGCTGATCGGCCGCGACGCCGATGTCGTCGGCTGCCACGCGGGAACGCTCACCCTCGAACACTGCGAGATCCGGGCGCACAACGGCGTCAGCGTGCACGCGAGGCCGAACACCTCCGTGACGCTGCGGGACAGCGCGATCCTGCACGGGCGGTCTCTCTTCTCCGGGTCCGCGGGGCTCATCGAGCGCTGCCGGTTCACCGACGCCGCCGACAACTCGGTCGCGGTGATCGAAGGCGCCCATGTCGCGGTCCGCGACAGCTGGATCGGGGGCAGCCGGATCCATGGCGTGCGCGTCAGCGATGCGCGTGCCGAGGTCACCGGGTGCGAAGTGACCGGCACCGGCAAGGCGGCCCTCATGGCGGACACGCGGGCGGAACTCACCGTGGCCGGCTGCGCGATCAACGCCGTGCACGCCGAGGCCATCATGTTCATCGAGCAGTCGAAGGGCTCCGTGGACGGCACGCGCGTCACCGATGCGCAGCACGGGATCGGAGTGGCGAGCGGCGCCGACCCGGTGGTGCGCGGCTGCGCGTTCATCGAGTGCCGCGACACCGGCATCAACGTCCAGACCTCTGGCCGTGGCAGGTTCGAGGACTGCGAGGTCCTCGGCGCGGGAAACGTCGCGGTGTTCTCGACCAAGGGCGGCGCTCCGGAGGTCAACGGCTGCCGCATCTCGGGAGGCAACGTCGGCATTGCCGTCACCGAGGCCGCCAGGGGCCGTTTCACCGGGGTCGAGATCGAGGGGCTGACGGGTTCCGCCCTGCGGGTCTTCGACGAGTCCAGGGCCGTGTTCGAGCAAGTCCGCGTGGAGAACTGCCCGTCGGGCCTGGAGACCCGGGGCAACGGAGGTACCACCGCCGACGTCACCGACGCCGGGTTCCGTGGCTTCGACATGGTCGCGGTGACCGTCCTCGGCCAGTCCCGCGTCACGCTCACCCGCGTTTCGGCGGAGCGCGGGCTGCTGGGCTTCGGCGCCGGCGAGGACGCCCAGCTGTTCGTCCACGACTGCGACGTCAAAACGGTGAGCGCCGGCGGGGCCATCGGATTCGGCAAGGCGAGAGTCGTCGCGAGGAATCTGACCGTGACCGGCTCGGAGGCATTCGGCCTCTGCGGAAAGGACTCCGCCTACCTGGACGTCGTGAACGGCGAGTTCGTCGACTGCGCCGCCGCGGGCGCGAGCTTCGACGACACGTGCGGGGGCCGTCTGGTGGACTGTTGCGTGAACGGCACGCAGGGTGTCGCGGTGCAGGACAATGGCCGCGTCGACGTGGTCTCGCTCCGCACGTCGCTGCCGGTCGTCAAGCAGGTCGCCAAGCCGGACGAGCGTCCGCCGACGATCGTCAACAACTTCTACGGCCCGGTCTTCAATGCCGCGGTCCACGGAGCGCAGCTGGCCTGGAACAACAACCACGCCATCCAGCAGCAGACCAACGAGGACGGTTCCCGCACATGACCGACGCACAGAACGTCAACAACTACGACGGGCCGGTGTTCAACGCCGAGGTCTCAGGCACCCAGTTCGCCTGGAACAACGACACGGTCACCCAGAACCAGCAGAACAACAGCACCGTTGCCCCGGGCTTTGAGGCACTCGCCGACCGGGTCACCGACCTGCTCCGGCAGCTGCCGCAGGCCGGCCTCGCCGATCAGGACCGCGAGGACGCCGAGTCCGCGGCCCGAGAGGTCCTCGCGACGATCACGCAGCCGGACGCCCCGGAGGAAGGCCGGCTCCGCCGCGCGCTCGCCATGCTCAAGGGAGCGCTGGCTCCGGTCGCGACCGGAGTGGCGGCCGGTACGGCGGTGGGGGCGCAGGAGTGGGCGCGGACGGCGATCGAGGGCTTGACCGGCATCATCTGATCGTCGTCAGCGGCACCGGGCCATCGTGCATCGGGCGGCCGGCAGCCTCAACGGCCGTACATCCCCCGGCACAGACGCATCAGGTCCGCGCGGACGTTCCCGGACGCCAGGTGGCACACCACTCTTGAGTCGACCGTCGCGCGCGGGCTCGGGGCCGCCGCCGTAGGGCGCTTCGGCTTCTGCCGGACGGGCGCCGGGGCGGAGGTCGGCCGCTCTCGGACGCGCTGCCGCGGCACATGGCGAGCGCGCGGTGCCTGCCAACGGCGCGGCTGCTGCGCTCGCTGCCGGGGGGCGTCCTCGCGTGCGGGCGCTTTCTCCTGACGCACATGGCTCTCGGCCGCGCGGGCGCCACCCACCGCCACCACCTGTTCGCGGGGCGGTTCCTGCGTCGGCGTCAGCTGCGCCGAGGGGCGGGCCGGCGCGACCGTGTGCACCTCCGGCGACCGGTCGGGGGCCCGGGGTGAGCCATGGTCGGGGAGGGAGACGCAACCGGTGGTGGCGAGCAGCACGATCGCGGCGGCGGCGAGAAGGAGGGGAGGGCGCACGCTGTCACCGTGCCGAACGGTCAAGGGCCGCACAACCGACGCGCCGGACGACCACGCGGATGAGGCAACGATCCGGGGCGCAGAGCGGTATCGGGCGGCATCCGCCGGTAGCGGAGTGAGCCGTGTGGCGGGTCCACCGCAGGTGACGCAGGTCGCGGGCGCTGGACTAGCGTCATGGGGGACGGGTGTGGTCCGAGGAGGGTGCCGGTATGGGGAGTGACGAGCGGGATCGGGGCGAGGTGCCGGAGGGTGCGTTCTGGGCGATCGAGGTACGCGACCAGATCCGGGTCCATGAGGTGGATCCGGCAGCCGTGCCGGGTGACGACGGCGGGGCGGCGGGGCGGACCCAGGACGGGCAGTACGCCCCGTTCCTCCGCGTGACGACCCTGCGGTGTCCGGAGTGCGACGCCGACCGCGGGTGGACTGCCATGGGGCACTGGACGGACCCGGCGCGGCTGATCTGCCCGGTCGGCCACGGCTGGACGCCGTGGCCGGACGACCCGGACAAGGGCCGTTCGCTGATGCAGGAACTCATCCTGGCCCAGGGCATCGAGTCCTTGCGCGACTGACGGCGGCGCGTGGGGCGCCGGCGACCTCAGCCCGCCAGTTCCCCGAGGAGTGCCCAGGTGCGCCGCCGGTCGGCGTCCCCGGCGACCTCCGTTCCCGAGAAGACCACTTCGGTCGCGCCGGCGTCCCGGTAGCGCCGCACCTCGGCGGCGACCGTCCTCTCGTCGCCGATCACGGCGACATCGGCGGCCCGTGTGCCGCCGGAGAGCGCGACGACCCGCGCGTAGGACGGGATCTGCTCGTAGAACGCCAGCTGCTCCGTGACCGTCTCGCGCACGGCGTCGACGTCGTCGGTGACCACGCCGTACACCAGCGCCACGATCCGGGGCGCAGGACGGCCCGCGGCCTCCGCGGCCGCGGTGACGGCCGGCACGATGTGCTCGGCCAGGGCGCGCGGCCCGGCGAGATAGGGCAGGATCCCGTCCGCCAGCTCACCGCTGGCGCGAAGTGCCTGCGGGCCCATCGCGGCGACGAGCAGCGGCACGCCGGCCTCGGCGCCCGGCACCCGGGCGGGGATCGGCGTCGTCGCGGTGAGCAGCTCGCCGTGGAAGTCGGCGGCGCCGGTCTCGGTCAACTGCCGTAGCGCGGTGAGGAATTCACGCAGGCGGGCGACCGGCCGCTCGAAGGGGATGCCGAAGCCTGCCTCGGTCAGGAGCTTGGTGCCGAGCGCGAGGCCGAGGTGGTAGCGGCCGTGGGTGGCCGCCTGCGCGGTCTGGGCCTGGCTCGAGACGAGCAACGGGTGCCGTCCGAACACGGGGATCGCGGACGTGCCCACCTGCAGTCCTGGTACCGCGCGCCCGACGATCGCCGCGAGCTGAGGCGAGTCGGCGCCGAAGGTCTGCCCGAACCAGGCGGACCGCAGGCCCGCGGCCGCGGCCTCCTCGGCGAGCCGCACGGTGGCGTCGATCTGGTTGTCGGGGCCGGTCGCGTTGAGTGCTACTCCCACAGTCATGTCAGCTTCAACCAGGGGCAGTTGGCCGGGCATTCCGTTTCTCGTGTGGCGGATTCCTTTCGGCTGTGTGTACGCGGAGGCCGCGGGAGTGCGGCACGCGACTGCCGGTCCTGGGCACCGTAGGTGACAGCTGCTCCGTCACGCCGTGTCAAGGCTCCGGTGACAGCTGTACGGCGCGGAGGCCCGGCCGCCCCTCATTCGAACATCTGCTCGAACTTGGTCTAGAGTGGATATCAAGCCATGGTGGCGAAATCCGTCTATGGAGGGATGCGAGGGAGGTGGCGCCCGGTGAGTGCCGTACACCTGCACGTCGCCTCCGGCTTCTCCGCGCGCTACGGCGCCTCGCACCCCGAGGATCTGGTCCGCCGCGCCGCCGAGCGCGGCATCACGGCGATGGCGCTCACCGACCGGGACACCGTCACCGGCCACGTCCGCTTCGCCCACGCCTGCGCCGTCCACGGCGTACGGCCGATCTTCGGCGTCGACGCCGCCGTCGCCCCTTACGCCCCCGCGCCCGCCTTGAATCGCCGGCGCACCCCGGTGCGCGGCGGAGCCCACGTCAGCGAGCCACCGCTCCGCGTCACCCTCCTCGCCCGGAACCGGGCAGGCTGGGCGCGACTGTGCCGCCTGGTGTCGGCCGCCCACACACAAGCCGCGGGCGGCTCGCCGGTGATCCCCTGGCCCGCGCTGGCCGAACACGCGGGGGAGGGGCTGACCGTCCTCCTCGGCCCGGTCTCCGAGCCGGTGCGTGCCCTCTCGGCCGCCCGGCCGGACGAGGCCGAGCGGCTGCTGGCGCCGTGGCGTGAGCTGGAGGCCGCGGGCGTTTCGCTGCGGCTGGAGGTGCTCTCCTTCGGGCTCGCGGGCAGCGGTCCCGGCTCCGTACGGCTCGCCGGCCGCACCCTCGCCCTGGGTGACCGGCTCGGAATCCCGTCCGTGCTGACCAACGCGGTGCGCTACGCCGATCCCGACCGGCACCGCCTCGCCGACGTGCTGGACGCGGCCCGCCTGCTACGGCCCATCGACCGCCGCCGCCTCGATACGGGGGAGCGGTGGCTGAAAGGCCCCGCCGCCCTGCTGGAAGTCGCGGGCCGGATCACCGCGGCGGCGGGTGCCGGCTCCGGGCGTGCCGCTCAGCTGCTCGCCGAGACGGAGCGGACCGCCGACCGGTGCAGGATCGACCCCGTGGCCGACCTGGGGCTGGGCACGCCCCGCTTCCCCGAGCCGGAGACGGTCGGCGCCGGATCCGCGCCGGGGGACGCCGACCGGCTGCTGCGGCAGCGCTGCGAAGCCGGCATGGCCCGCCGCGGCCTGGACCGCGACGCGGAGGCCGTGCGGCGTCTGGAGGAGGAGCTGGCGGTGATCGGCCGGCTCGGCTTCGCCACCTACTTCCTCACCGTCGCCCAAGTCGTCGCCGATGTCCGGGAGATGGGGATTCGGGTCGCTGCCCGCGGCTCCGGCGCCGGGAGCATGGTCAACCACGCCCTGTACATCGCCACGGCGAATCCGCTCGACCACCGGCTGCTCTTCGAGCGGTTCCTCTCCGAACGCCGCTCCTCGCTGCCCGACATCGACATCGATGTGGAGTCGGCCCGCCGGCTGGACGTCTACGACCGCATCATCGAGCGGTTCGGCACCGAACGGGTGGCGGTCACCGCCATGCCGGAGACCTACCGCGCCCGGCACGCGCTCCGGGACACGGGGATGGCGCTCGGCATCGCCCCCCATCTCGTCGACAAGATCGCCAAAGCGTTCCCGCACATCCGGGCCTGCGACGTGACCGCGGCCCTCGCCGAGCTGCCGGAGCTGCGGCCGCTCGCCGCCGAGGCCGAGGCGTACGGCCCGCTGTGGGAGCTCGCCGAGGGCCTCGACGGCCTGCCGCGCGGCATCGCCATGCACCCGTGCGGGGTGATCCTCACCGATGCCGGCCTGCTGGACCGGCTCCCCGTGCAGCCCACCCCAGGCGGCGACTACCCCATGGTCCAGGCCGACAAGGAGGACGTCGAAGACCTCGGCCTGATCAAGCTCGATGTGCTGGGCGTCCGGATGCAGTCGGCCATGGCGCACGCCGTCGCGGAGGTCCGCCGCACCACCGGCCAGGACATCGACCTCGACGACGGCCGCCAGGTGCCCCTCGACGACTTCTTCTCCTTCAAGCTCATCCAGGCCAGCGACACCATCGGACTCTTCCAGCTCGAATCACCGGGCCAGCAGGACCTCCTCGGCAGGCTGCAGCCCCGCGACCCGCAGGACGTCATCGCCGACATCAGCCTCTTCCGGCCCGGCCCGGTCGCCGGCGGTATGCCGGAGCAGTACATCGCCGCCCGCCACGGCGCGGCCCCCGCCTATCCGCACCCCGACCTCGAACCGATCCTGCACGACACCTACGGCGTCACCATCTGGCACGAACAGATCATCCTCATGCTCGCCCGGTTGACCGGTTGCGACCTGGCACTCGCCGAGGTCGCGCGCCGAGCCCTGGGCGACGCCGCACGCCTGCCCGCGCTGCGCGACTGGTTCCACCGGAAGGCAGCCGCACGCGGCTACGCCCCCGAGGCCCGCGAGCGCGTCTGGGACATCATCGAAGCCTTCGGCGCCTATGGGTTCTGCCGGGCCCACGCGGTGGCCTTCGCGGTGCCGGCGCTGCAGTCGGCGTGGCTCAAGGCCCACCACCCGGCCGCCCTCTACGCCGGCCTGCTGGAGCACGATCCGGGGATGTGGCCCAAGCGTGTCATCGTCGCCGATGCCCGCCGCCACGACGTCCCCGTCCTGACCGTCGACATCAACCACTCCCGGCAGACCCACACCGTCGAGAAGGGCGCCGACGGCACCTGGGGCGTCCGCCTCGCCCTGTCGGCGGTCAAGGGCATCAGCGACGATCAGGTGGAGCGCATCGCCGCCGGCCGTCCCTACACCAGCCTGCAGGACTTCTGGGAGCGCGCCCGCCCCGCCCGCCCCACCGCGGAACACCTCGTGGAGATCGGCGCCCTCGACTCCGTACGCGGCGACCTCACCCGCCGCGACCTCCTCCTGCAGATCGCGGAGCTGCACCGGCACGCCCGCGGCCGGCAGGGCGACGGTCAACTGCCCCTGGACGGCAGCACCGTGACCGCGGAGCCGAGCGGGCTGCCGGAGATGACCGGCCGCGAAGAACTCGGCAGCGAACTGCAGGTCCTCGGTATCGACGTCTCCCGTCACCTCATGGAGCACCACCACCGCCTGCTGCGCGAGATCGGCGCCACCGACGCCCGGCACCTCGCGGGCATGGCCGCAGGGCAGAGCGTCCTGGTCGCCGGCGTACGGGCCTCCACCCAGACCCCGCCCATCCGCTCGGGCCGACGGATCATCTTCGTCACCCTGGAGGACGGCTCCGGCATGGTCGACCTCGCCTTTTTCGAGGACTCCCACGAGGCGTGCGCCCACACCGTCTTCCACTCCGGGCTCCTGCTCGTACGCGGCGTCGTCCAACGCCGCGGACCCCGCAGGACGGTGGTCGGCACGATGGTCTGGGACCTGGAAGAACTCGCCGCCATCCGCCGCGATCAGGGGCCCGAGGCGACCCTGCGCCACCTGGGCGAGACCAGCCCGCGGCCCACCCCCGCCCAGCAGCCGCAGCGCACCCTCGTCAACGGCACGGCCGGCGCCGCTCTGCACGCCTGGGCCGACCTCCAGCCCGCCGGCAGCCGCTCCGCGGACATCACCGCACTCGGCCACAAGAGTGGCGGGAGCGCCGGCTGACCCGGCGCCGCTCACGGCCGGGCGTGCCGGGGCGGGATCGAGCGCACCCACGGTGTCAGGCGCGGCTGAAGACGCCGGGTGTGATGCCGTAGACGCGGTGGAACCAGCGGGTGAAGTGGGCCTGATCGGCGAAGCCGGTGGCGGCCGCGGCGGCGGCGGGTGCGGTACCGGCCATCAGCAGCGAACGGGCGCGGCGCAGACGCAGTTGCCGCTGGTAGTCGCTGGGCGCCAGACCGAACTCGGCCCGGAAGGCCCGGTAGAGAGTGAACCGGCTGCACCCGGCTGCCTCCGCCAGGCGCTCGGCGGACACCTGCTCCGGATACGCCTCGTCCAGCAGCGCCCGCGCCCGCCGGGCGGCCTGCTGCCGCATGCCGTCGGACGGCGTGCGGCCCGCACGGACGGCGGAGGCGGCGCCACGGTGCGCCATCGCCCGGACGGCCGCCGTGAGGCGCTCATCGCGGACCAGCGGATCGGCGCCACCGGCCAGGGCGGCGTGCAGCCGGGTTAGCGCGTCCGCGAGGGCCGGGTCGGTCAGCACCGGGTGGGCGAACAGCGGGAGGGCTCCGGCGCGCCCGTCGCCCGCGTCGGTGAGCACCTCACGCACCACGGAAGGGCCCAGGTGCACGATGCGGTACCGGTAGCCCAGCTCCGCCGCGGCCCGGCCGTCGTGGACCTCGTCCGGGTTGAAAGCCATCACCATGCCGGCGCCGCTGGTGTGGGCCGCGCCGCGGCAGCGGAAGCGCTGGGCACCGGCGTCGGTGATGCCGAAGGAGTACGTGTCGTGCGCGTGCGGCGGGTACACGTGGTCCCGGAAGTGCGCGTGCATCGCCTCCACGGGGCGGTCCTCGTCCCGCCAGTACCGCACCCAGCTGCCAGCCGTTGCCATCTACACATTATGACGTGCGCACGCACGTTCAAGACGGGACGGCTCCTGTTCGGCAGAGTCGACGCATGCCAACGAAAAGGGGCCTGAGCAGCCCGTATCTGTTCTTGATGGTCACCATGCTGCTGTGGGGCAGTGCCTTCTCCAGCTCGAAGTCGGTGGTGGAACACGTCCCGCACACCGTGGCCGCGCTGATGAGGTTCGCAGGCGCAGCCGTCGCGCTGCTGGTGGCCGTGGCGCTGTTCGGCGGTCGGCGACCGGACGCACCGTGGCGGGCAGGCGGACGAGCGGCGATGGCCGGAATCCTGGGAGTGTTCGCCTACAACGGGGCCTTCTTCTGGGGCCTCTCGCTCGCCCCTTCCTTGGACGCGGGCATCCTCATACCCGTCATGAGCCCGGTGCTCACCAGCCTGTTCCTGCTGATCACGGGCCGGGAACGGGCATCGGGCGGACGGCTGGCCGGCCTGGGCCTCGGACTCACCGGAGCCGTGCTCTTCTTCCTGGGGGCGGGGGGCAGCACACACGGCAGCGGCACCCGGCTCGCCGGCGACGCGCTTTTTCTGCTCAGCGCCGTGTGCTGGGCCGCCTACACTCTCGCCGGTCCCAAGGTGCTCGCCGGCATCGATCCCTTGCGCGCGACCACGTACGCGACGTGCGCCGGGGCCGTGCTCCTGGGCCTCGTCGCCACGCCCGACCTTCCGGACGTCCGCTGGGGCGAACTCCCGCCCGGTGTCTGGCTGAACGCGGCATACCTGGCGCTGTGCGCCGCCGCCGTCGCCAACCTCCTGTACTACCGGGGCGTGCAAGCCGTGGGGCCCGCTTCCGCTTCGTTGATGATGTTCACGGTCCCGGTCGTCAACACCGTATGCGCCACGCTCTTCCTCGGGGAGACCTTTGGGTCCTTGCAGGCGGTGGGCGCGCTCGTCCTGCTGTGCGGCGCCGCCCTTGCCGCGACCCAGGGACGCCTGCCGCGGCGGGCGGACCCGTCCGTTCCGACGCCTCCGCGGCAAGTCCCTGACGACGTGCAGGGCTCCGGCGAGACCGACAACGACAGGAAGGACGCCGCTCGGCCGTGACCGGCCGAGGGCACGAGGCGCGGACAGGTTCCCGTCAGGCCGCGGTGATCGCCCGTCCGATCTCCGACGCGACTTCCGGGTGGGCGAGGTACTCGTCGATGTTGTGGGACCGGTCGCGCGGATTGGTGACGGCCCGCTCGGTCAGCTTCCCCCAGGAGTCGTCGAGCGGGCAGCCGATCGCCACGGTGTCGGTCGGGCACCAGGCGTTGACCCACTCGCGAATGCCTTGCGGGCGCTTGGCGCCGGGGATGAGCAATCGCTCGTAGACGCCGTTCATGCCCAACGGGCTGCCGGCGGTGACCAGCAGGTCGACCTCCAGCTCCTTCGGGAGCTTCGGGATGAGGTCCATGCCGACCACGGTGCCGAGGCTGTGGGTGACCAGGACGAGCTTGCCGGAGGTGGGCATCGTCTCAAGGACGCAGTCCAGGACTGCCTGCCGGACGGCACGGTCGTCGAGGTAGGCGGCGACGTCCCGGAGGATCGTGGCGATCACCCACTCGTCCAGGTCCGTCTTGGCGGCGAGCCAGCTCAACTGCCCTTGCAGGGCGCCCACCAGCGTGTTCCCGAACCCTTCGGTGGCGGGCGGGCCGTCCTGGGGCATGCCCGCCCGGCCCGCGGCCTCGGCGATCAGCTCCTCGTACGTATCCCTCGCGGCACCTGCGGGCGCGAAGGCCTCAGCCGTGGAACCGGTGGTCAGTTCCTCGAATTGGCGTGGGGCGGATTCCTGCCGCGCGAGAGCACCCATCAACGTGGTGCCGTAGAACGGCAGCCAGACGTCCGCCGGGTCGATCGGAGCGACGCCCGCGAGGGTGAGCCCCTTGTTCAGCCCGCCGGTCCACTCCCGCCGCATCTCCTCGGGATACTTTTCCTCCTGGCTCCTGCCGTGCAGGAAGACCAGATGCCGACGGCCGCCGAACGCGGTGCTCCGAGCCCGGAGACCGACACGCACCCCGGCGCTCTCGGTGGTGGCGCGCACGGCGGGCGGGGGAGTCGGCGCCCTGTCCGGCTGGGCGGTGATGTCGGCGCCCTGCTGGAGCCCGGAGTCGGGGCCCATCTCGGCCAGGAGCGCACGGCGGGCGGGATCCAGTTGCGCCCCGGCGAGATGACGCAGGATGGAGCTGATGCGCACGCCCTCGTTGGAAACGTAGTCGACGGCGTCGTCGCCGTCACCCGGCTGCCACAGCTGGCCGTCCTTGCGCAGAATGCGTCCCTCGCCGTCCGTCCTGGGCACGCCGGAGTGGTGCAGCGCGACCACTTCCCACTGGTCGTTGAAGACCGGGGAGCCGGAGTTGCCTGGCTCGGTGTCGGTCTCGTAGTGCAGGAAGTCGTCCAGCCGGACGAGCAGGGCGTTGTCGCGTACGGCGATCTCCTTGAAGCGGCCACTGGGGTGGCCGATGACGTTCACGGGTTCGCCGACGACCAGCTTGCCCTGTTGGACGCTGATCCTGTTCCAGCCGAACGTCTCGCCCGGGGCGGGGGTACCGGCGGCGTGCGCGAGCTGCACCAGCGCGAAGTCGAGCCGCTCGTCCGCGAGGAAGAAGGCCCCCGGGTCGAGTTCCAGACGCGTCGCCGCGTCCGGGGTGTTGTCGATGGTGACCTGGGCGTTGAACTCCACGAAGCAGCTCTGTGCGGTGGCCTCGTCGGGCAGCACATGATGATTGGTCATCAGCAGCCGGGGCGACACCAGGAAGCCGGTGCCCTGCGGCAGCTCCCGGCCGTTCTCGCGGATCGAGATCCGGGCGACGGTGCCTGCGGCCCGCACGCCGCGCGGCAGGAAGTTCCATGCCTGGAGCTCCTTGGAGGTACCGATGATGCGCTCGTTCGTCACGGGCACATCCAGCGGATCCGCGTGGATCTTCGCCACGGCAGCCGCGGCCGGTACGCCGCCCCGGTCGAGCAGCCGGGTCGCGCGGGCCGCGAGGGCCTCCGGCGAATCGGGGAACTTCACCCCTTCGTCCAGCTCACGTCGGGTCGCCTGCCGCTGGGCACTCGTTTCGCCGTAGCGACGAGCGGCGGCTCTGGCCTGCTTGTCCAGTTCCTTGAGCGTCTTGGGCGTAGCTGGCATGGGAACCTACCGCCTGGCGAGGTCATCGAGTGGGGGTGTTGTCCTGCTTTTCCTTGCTCTTCCAAGGGGCAGGCACACGAACCGATGGCGCAACAGGTGGAGGGCAATCGGGTTGCCTCCGGAAATGTTGAGGGGCATATGCGCGGAGTGCGCACCGCAGGCGCGCCAGGCGCTGCGGAGAGCCCCCGCCACGCGTGCCGGGAGGAAGGTCCGCCGGAGTGCGCCGTGCTCGGTCGACCACCCCGAGGTCAGTCGGTGCGGGAGGTCGCCCGGGGAGGTGTCATGGCCCATCGGATGGCCGAGGTGAGGGCACGTCCGGTCATGCGGATGAAGCGGCTCTCGGTCCCCGGGACGCGAGGCAACCCGAGGTGTCTGCGGGCCCATGGCGGGAGGGAGGCGACCGCGTTCAGGGCCAGGACGGCGTAGGGGAGCCGGGCGACCCAGGGCAGGGGCGGGTGCAGGAGGATGAAGCGCGCCGCCTCGCGCGCCTCTTGTGAGGCGCGGAGCTCCGGCAGGTAGGCGGCCAACCGGTCCTCCAGCTCGGCCTGGTCACGCGGCGGGTCGAGCACGCCGAGTGCGGTCGCCACCCGTGCGGCGTCGGCGATGTACGCGTCGCGCCCCGCGGCGTCCAGTGGGTGCGCGCCGTAGAGCCGGTGAGCGCACAGAAAGCTGTCGACCTCGGCGATGTGCACCCAGGCGAGGAGGTGCGGATCCGCGGCGTGGTACTTCTCCCCGGTGGCGGTGGTCCCCGCCACGCGCTCGTGCACCGCTCGTACGTGGTCGACCGTCTGCTGTGCGTCCGCGGCGGGGCCGAACGTCGTCACGGCGAGGAATGTGCTGGTGCGCTGGAGCCGGCCCCAGGGGTCGCCGCGGTAGCCGGAATGCGCCGCCACGGCGGCCATGGCCAGCGGATGCAGCGACTGCAACAACAAGGCACGCAGGCCACCGATGAACATCGAGGCGTCGCCGTGGACGGTACGGATGGGCCGGTCCGGGCCGAACCAGCGAGGCCCCGGCGCGCCGTGGATGCGGGCTCGGTTGACCGGCCCCTCCGGGCCTGCGACGCGGTGGAACAGGCTGCTGCCTATCCGCTCGCGCAGACCGAGGAGCCCTCGTGCCGAGACGTTCATGCATCAAGTATCCGCCCGGACGTTCGCCGCCCCAAGGCCGCCGGACTCCTGCGTCCACCCGCTCCGGGGCGCACCCGCCGCTACCCCTTGCTCGGGGCCGCGGCTTCCAGGTCGTCGACGCTGCCGGACATGATCGTCGGCAGGTGCTCGCTCAGGTGCTGGATGGGCCAGTCCCACCAGGCCAGCGCCAGCAGACGGGCGATGTCCGCGTCGTCGTACCGGCGGCGGACGAGCTTGGCCGGGTTGCCTCCGACGATGCCGTAATCCGGTACGTCATCGACGACGACGGAACCGGACGCGACGATCGCTCCGTGGCCGATACGAACGCCGGGCATGACCATGGCCCGGTACCCGAACCAGACGTCGTGGCCGACCACCGTGTCGCCCCGTCCGGGAAGGCCGGTGATCAGACCGAAGTGCTCGGCCCACGAACCTCCCATGATCGGGAACGGGAACGTGGAGGGCCCGTCCATGCGGTGATTGGCGCCGTTCATGACGAACCGCACGCCCTCGCCCAGCGCGCAGAACTTCCCGATGCGCAGCTTCTCCGGTCCGTAGTGGTACAGCACGTTGCGGGTCTCGAACGCGGTGGGGTCGTCCGGATCGTCGTAGTAGGAGAACTCCCCGACCTCGATCAACGGCGAGGTGACCAGGGGCTTCAACAGCACCACCCGCGGCTGGTCGGGCATCGGGTGCACCACGGTCGGGTCCGGGGGAATGACAGGTGACACGAGGCGACTCCCTCTCCGTGGCGACGGATCGGCCGACCCGTCCGGCGCGGCTGTGGCCGCTGAACGTACCCATGATCGCAAGTGCCATCCTGGTGTGTCATGGCGGACAACTCCAGTGATTTTCACGCGGGACGGACGGGCCTCGTGGTCAAGGTGCCCGAGGTGGAAGCGACGGTCCGCGCCTGGCGGGAGCGGCTGGATCCCTCGGCCCGAGCCGGTGTGCCCGCGCATGTGACGGTGCTCTTTCCGTTCCTCGAAGCGGGCCGCATCGACGTTCGCGTCCGCGCCGCCATCGCCGAAGTCCTGGAGAAGCACAGGGCATTCGATGTGCGATTCGCGCGATGCGGGCGGTTTCCCGAGGTGCAGTATCTCGTTCCGGAACCGGATACGCCGCTGCGGCAGCTCACGCGGGCCATCGGCGACCGGTGGCCGGAGGCCCCGCCGTTCGGCGGCCGGTTCGCCGACGTCATCCCCCACCTGACCGACGCTCAAGGTCAGGAAGCCGACGTCCTGGACAGGATCGAGGCCGAGCTCCTTGCCGGCCTGCCCCGCACGTCACACGTCTCGTCGGTGGAACTCATGGTGCACGACGGCGTGCGGTGGCACGAGCGGGCGTCGTTCGCTCTCCGGGAATGAACGACCGCAATGCGCGCGGCTCTCCGCCGACCGGCCCGCGGTCGGATCAGACCTCGGAGTCAGGCCAGGCGCCGACGTCGCTCCAGACGTCGGGCGGGATGACGCTCACCGAGCGGCCGTGCGCGTCCAGAAGGTGGCCCAGGAGTTTCTCGTGCCGGAGGGTGATCACCCGCTCGGCGATGTCGAGGCTGGGGTGGGTCGCGGCGAGCTGGGTCTCGAAGCGGAGGACGTCGGTGACGGAATGCAGGCTCGCCTGGAGGATGAGGTTTTCGGTGCCGCTGATCGCGGCGCAGTTGCGGGTCTCCGGGAGCCGGATGAGGGCCTGCCCGACGTCGGGCAGGTCCGACGGCGGCACCTTGGCCCAGAAAGTGACGGAGACGGGCCAGCCGCCGAGCGGGCGGGCGAAGTCGCAGCGGAAGCGGAGCAGGCCGAGGCGGCTGAGCTGGTCGGTGCGCCGCTTGACCGTGGAGGCACTGACGTCCAGCGCGGCCGCCAGTGACTGGTAGGAGGCTCTGCCGTCGTTCACCAGGTGACCGAGGATCGCTCGGTCGGATGCGGTGATTTCGCCCGGGCCGTGGTCGGTGGGCAACGCCTCGGCACCGGCGGCGAGTTGGGCACGCTGCCCCGGGGCGAGTGCGGCGATCCGCCAGTGCCCGCCCTCGGTGAACATATGGGTCACGATCCGCGGGCGGACGGCGCTCACACCGGATACCGCGGGCAGGATGTCGAGGGCGTAGCGGGACAGGGCGGGCAGGTCGCGGGTGGCCACGGTCGCGAGGAGATCGTGCGCGCCGGCCGCGCGCTCGATGGTGAGCATATGGGGGTGCCGGCTCAGCGAGCGTGCCACGGCGGCGGGGTCGCCGAGGGAGCACTCGATCTCCAGGAAGGCGGTGCAGACCTGCTCGAAGAGCCGCGGCCCGGGGGAGAGGCCGATCCACGCCTCGCCGCGCTCGGACAGCCGGCTCCAGCGCCGGGCCACGGTGACGGGATCCACCCCGAGGGCGCGTCCCAGTTCGGTCCAGGAGGCGCGTGGTCGCAGTTGCAGTGCGTTGATGAGCGCCAGGTCGTCCTCGCTCAGCAACGTGGCCGGATCCTGCATCTGCACCTCTCCTCTGCGGGATTCCTGCAATAAGGCGGGCGGCACAGTGCAGTATCGCAACCTTGTCGGGCGAGCACAGCGTGCTCGTCACTGGTGCTCCGGGAAGGAAGAGGCGGGCTGATGCGTCGGACGTTCGGTTCCTATCAGGACGAGATCTACCTCAACGGGCTCGGCGGCGTGATGCCACGCTTCCCGATGAGCTTCGAGGAACTGGAGGCCAGAGCGGAGGCGGTGCTGCCGCCCTCCGTGTGGTCGTACGTCTGCGGTGGCGCCGGGGACGAGCGAACGCAGCGGGCCAATGTCAGCGCGTTCGCCCGGTGGGGGCTCATCCCGAGGATGTTCGTCGGCGCCGCGGAGCGTGACCTGTCGGTCGAGCTGTTCGGGATGACACTGCCCTCGCCCGTCTTCGCGGCGCCGATCGGTGTCATCGGTCTGTGCGCGCAGGACGGGCACGGCGACGTGGCCACCGCGCGGGCCGCCGCCCACACCGGGGTGCCGATGGTCGCCTCCACGCTGTCCGTCGACCCGATGGAGCAGGTCGCAGCCGAACTCGGCGACACGCCCGGCTTCTTCCAGCTCTACACCCCGACCGACCGGGACTTGGCGCAGAGCCTGGTGCGGCGCGCCGAGGAAGCCGGCTTCAAGGGCATCGTGGTCACCCTGGACACCTGGGTGACCGGCTGGCGACCGCGGGACCTGGCGACCGGCAACTTCCCGCAGCTACGGGGACATTGCCTGGCCAACTACACCTCGGATCCGGTGTTCCGCGCCGGTCTGGAGCGCACCCCGGAGGAGGCGCCGCAGGCCGCCGTGCTGCGCTGGACGCAGATCTTCGGCAATCCGCTGACCTGGGCGGACCTGCCCTGGCTGCGGTCGCTGACCGACCTGCCGCTGATCGTCAAGGGCATCTGCCATCCCGAGGACGTACGCCGCGCCAAGGACGGGGGCGTGGACGGCATCTACTGCTCCAACCACGGAGGCCGGCAGGCCAACGGGGGGCTGCCCGCCCTCGACATGCTCCCCGCGGTCGTGGAGGCCGCCGACGGGCTGCCGGTGCTGTTCGACTCAGGCGTCCGCAGTGGCGCGGACATCGTGAAGGCCATCGCGCTGGGGGCCACCGCCGTGGGGATCGGGCGTCCCTACGCCTACGGTCTGGCTCTCGGCGGCACCGAGGGCATCGTGCACGTCCTCCGCTCCCTGCTGGCCGAAGCCGACCTGATCATGGCCGTCGACGGGTACCCCACCTTGGACGGGCTCACCCCGGAAGCACTCCAGCGCGTGGCGTAGCCCCCTCAGGTGCGCAGATGCCCTCCCGCCACCCCTCGCACGATTTCCCTAGGAGCCACGTGACCACCACCGCGACGAACACCGTGAAGAACGTCCTTGCCGTCGTCTCGCCCCATGTGGGCGGCCGCGCCGCCGGAGGCGCGCTCGCCCAGGTCTTCCCCGGACAGGCCCGCGTCACCGTCGTGGAGACCGCCGACGAGGACCCCACGGCCCTGCGCGAGGCCCACGTCATCATCACCGGGCTCGGGCCGGTCACCGCCGAGCACATCGCGGCGGCGCCGGCCCTGGAGCTGGTCCAGTGCGCCAGCCACGGGTTCGACTACGTCGACCTGGAGGCGGCGCGTGAGCGCGGTGTCCTCGTGTGCAGCATCGGCTCCAGCGGCGCGGAGAAGCAGAACGTCGCAGAGCAGACCTTCGCGCTCATGCTCGCCCTCGCCAAGCAACTGATCCCGGCCCACACCGCGCTCGTCGACGCCGACTGGGCGCTGCCGCGACTCCAGCACTCCCTCACCGAGCTGTCCGGCAAGACCCTCGGCGTCGTCGGGCTCGGCCACATCGGTCAGGAGGTCGCCCGCCGTGCCGTCGCGTTCGACATGAGCGTGGTCTACGCAGGTCCGAGGCCCGCCGCCCCGGAGACCGAGACCGCGCTCGGTGGCGCGCGCCATGTGGAGCTGGAGGAGCTGCTGCGGACGTCCGATTACGTCAGCCTGCACGCCCCGCTCACCGACCGGACCCGACATCTCCTCGACGCCGAGCGGCTGGCGCTCCTCAAGCCGACCGCCTTCGTCATCAACACCGCGCGGGGCGCCCTGATCGACCAGGACGCTCTCGCGGACGCGCTGGAGGCCGGCGCGCTCGCCGGCGCGGGCATCGACGTCTTCGACCCCGAACCGCCCACGGCGGGCCTGCGGCTGCTCCGCGCCCCCAACGTCGTGCTCTCGCCGCACGTCGGCGGCGTCACCCGCGAAACCCTCGTCCGCATCGCCCTGGCCGCCGTGCAGAACGCCGTGAACCACATCGAGGGCAAGCCGCTGGGGGACGTCGTCTCCTGATGCCGCGGTGCGACGGACCGCAGCGGTGGACGGTCCGCGGTGCGACGGGCGGCCGTACGCCCCCATGAGCGCGCCGCCGGACAGTCCGGCGGCCGCGGGCGGGCCCAGCGGTCGGGCCTGCCTCAGGTGCCGCGTCCGGCCGGGCCCCGGGCCGCGCCGGGGCCTGCGGTCACCCGACGGGTTGGCCGACCACGCTCGGCTGCGCGCCGACGGGCTCGCGGTCCGTGCGGGCGCTGAAGGGGCACTCCCAGTCGGCCGGCTTCGGCCGGCCCGAGTAGCGCCGGGCCTCGGAGAGCTGCTCGTACTCCAGGAGGTTGGGGTTGATGTCGCCCTGCAGCTCGATGTCCTGCTTGCGGATCTTCTCCTGCAGGCGGTCCCACAGGCCGGCTGCCTTTATTCGGTTGAACTGCTCGTGGGAGTTGAAGGCGAGCATCGGGAAGGGTGGGCGGCGGCCCACGCGGCGGTGCGACTCGTGCAGTCCGATCACGAAGAACGGGTGACCGGCGACGCTGTAGGCGAAGGCGCCGGACGCCGGGTCGTGGTCGTAGCCGTCGGCCCAGGGGTGGGTCAGGCTGTCGTGGTCGTGCACGGCCTGCAGCTGCTGCCACATCAGACGCTCGAACTCGGTCTCCGGCAGGTCCAGCGGGCCGGAGAAGGTGGCGATGAAGCTCGTGAAGGGCTTGGCGGCCCAGTCCACCGTCTTCACGTAGGCCTCCAGGTCCGCGGTCATCTCCATGGCCGCCGTATCGTCCCCGAGCCACGTGTAATGGCGGTGGGTGATGCCACCCTGCCGCCAGGCCGAACGACCGGCCAGGCAGGCGAAGGAGTCGCCGAGCAGGAACTGCGCGACTTCAGTGGCGGCGGAGACGTCAACCGGCATGTGTTCTAGACCTTCGTCGTGGAGGGAAACGTGGAGGGAAACGTGGTGGGGTACCTGGCAGTCAAGATCGGGCAGAGCCAATCCGTCAAGACGGGACCTCGCGCGCTGTGATTGCGGTCACTTCCGGCGTCCGGTGCGGCCGCGGCGGCCCGAGGGGCCGCCGGCCCCGAGCGCACCTCGACGACCAGGGTCCCCGCCCGTCGCGCGCCCGTTCCGTGGTCCTTTCTGTGGATCTTCAGCGCCCGAAATGCCGGGATGAGAGAAAGGGCTTTACCCCTTCGCCGACCGGTGCCAAGCTCCCTTGCCGAGGGGCGTAGCTCAAAGGGCCAGAGCACCGGTCTCCAGAACCGGAAGATGTGGGTTCGATTCCTGCCGCCCCTCATGACGGCCCGGTCCTCCCCGCCCGCGACACCGCGGGTCCGCCGAGGGAAAGTCGGGCTCGGCCCTTCGCCGGCATCGGTGGCGCCGCGGAACGTCGCGGTGGCCCTTCCGAGTCGATGGCGGGCGGTGTTGCGGCGCCTGCTCGGGGCGCACGGCTCGTAAATTGGGATGATCTCGATCTCGCGGGCCACCTGGCAGGAGCATGTGACGACATCTCAGATCGACTACGCGGCGCTGTTCGCCGCCACCCCGAGCCCCTGTCTGGTGCTGGGACCTGACCTGGTGATCGTCGATGCGAACCGGGCCTACTGCAGGGCCACCGGGCGCAGCCGTGCCCACCTCGTGGGGCAGTACGTCTTCGATGCTTTCCCGGACAATCCCGCGGACCCGGACGCCGACGGGGTGCGCACACTGAACGCGTCCCTGCACCGCGTGCTGTCGTCCCGCACCCAGGACCCCATGGCGCTGCAGAAGTACGACATCCCCCTCGTGCACCGGCCGGGCCGGTTCGAGGAGCGTTGGTGGTCCACGATCAACACTCCCGTCCTCGGCGTGGACGGCTCGGTGGCGTGGATCCTTCACCGGGTCGAGGACGTGACCGCGTTCGTCCGCGCCCGCCGTACCCAGCTGCGGATGACCGGCGGCAACCTGAGCGAGCGGGAGGAGGGGATGGAGAGCGAGCTCTACGCCCGGGCCCGGGAGCTGCAACGCCTCAACGAGGAGCTGCGCCAGGCGCATGCCCGCGAACGCCAGGTGGCCGTCACCCTGCAGGAGGCGATGCTCCACTCGCCGGACCTGGCCGGGCACCGCGACATCGCGGTGCGCTATCTGCCCGCCATCGGCTCGCTGAATGTGTGCGGCGACTGGTACGACGTCGTCGACCTGCCGGGAAACGGCTTCGCCGTCGCGGTCGGCGATGTCGTCGGCCACGGGCTGGAAGCCGCCACCGTCATGGGGATGCTGCGCAGTGCGCTGAGTGCCGCCACCCGTGCCGTGGAGGGACCTGCGAAGGCGCTGGAGGTGCTCGGCCTGTACGCCCGCTCGGTCGAGGGGGCGCTGGCCACCACCGCGATCAAGGTGATGATCAACGTCGGCGCGCACCGCATCACCTACAGCAGCGCCGGCCACCCGCCGCCCGTACTTCTGCACCCGGACGGCACCTGTGACCTCCTGGACCGGGCCACCGACCCGCCGCTGGGCGCCCGCCCCGACCATGTCGCCCGTCCCGAGGCGCAGCTCTCCTACGGCGCGGGTGACACCCTGGTGCTGTACACCGACGGGCTCATCGAACGCCGAGGCGAGGACATCGACGCCGGCCTCGCCCGCCTGACCGACGCCCTCGCGCGCGTGAGCCGCCTCAGCCCCGAGCGGCTCGCCGATGCGCTGCTGGCCCGTCTCGGCGTCAGCGCCGGCGCCCGCGACGACATCGCGCTCGTCGTCGTACGCCTGGGTGGTGTCGCTGCCCCACCTCCCGCCCGGTAGCGAAGCGGTGTCCCGCACGACGCCGCCCGAGCCCGCGCTCCGCTACCCGGCCGCCTTCGGCTCCATGGCGCGGGTCAGGTCCAGAGCCCTGCCGAGAGTCGTGAGCCGGGCTTCGAGGGTCTCGCCCGCGGGGTAGAAGCGGACGGTGTCGACCCCGGCGTCGCGCCATACCCGCAGGCGCTCCCGCACCATGTCCTCGGTGCCGATCAGCGTCGTGCCGAGCACCATCTCGTCGGTGACGAGTTCGGCCGCGCCGTCCCGGTCACCGCACTGCCAGCGCTCCCGTACCTCGGCCGCGGTCTCGGCCCAGCCCTGGCGGCTGTAGGCGTCGTTGTAGAAGTTCGTGGTGGCGGAGCCCATCCCGCCCAGACTGAATGCCAGCTCCTTCTTCCGGCCGGCGACCATCGCCCGCAATGCGTCCTCGTCCTCGGCGAACGCGACCTCCGCGCCCTGGCAGATATCGAGATCGGTGCGCTTACGGCCCGCGGTGGCAAGGCCCTTGTCCAGGTGGGAGAAATAGGCCTGGCCTGCGCCCTCCGGTACGAAGCTGGTGCCCAGCCAGCCGTCCGCGACCTCCCCGGTCAGCTGGAGCATTTTCGGCGAGAGGGTCGCGAGGTAGACCGGGATGTCGTATTCGGAGCGCATCGAAAGGCGCATGGATCTGGCGTCGTTATCGGGCAGCGGAATGGTGAACTCTCGCCCGGCGTAGGAGATTTTCCCGCCGGTCGCGGCCTGCCGCACGATGTCGACGGTTTCCCGCGTGCGCGCCAGCGGCCGGGCGAACGGTACGCCGTGCAGACCCTCGATGACCTGCGGACCGGACGGGCCGAGGCCCAGCAGGAAACGTCCCTCGGAAATGTTCGACAGGGTGATTGCCGCCCGGGCGATGGCCGTTGGTGTGCGCGTACCGAGCTGAATGATCCCGGAGCCGAGCAGCATGCGCTCGGTGCGTGCGGCGAGAAATCCCAGGGGTGACGGCGCCTCGGATCCCCACGCCTCGGCCACCCAGCAGATGTCCAGGCCCAGCTGCTCCGCCTCGCGCACAAAGTCGACGGTTTCCCGCCAATTACCGCCGGACGCCTCGATCGTGGTGGACGTACGCATTATTCACTCGCCTTTCCGAAGGTCCCGTCCGGGAGGACGGAAGGCAGGTCAGGCCCGCCTTCGGCCAGCTCCTTGATCGCGGTGAGAGTGCTGCCGATATTGGTCTCGAATTCCCGCATGCGCACAAAGACGATCGACTGCTCTTTCACCGGCATGCGATCGATGGCGTACGAGAGTCCGGAGCGGCCGGGCCCCAGCTGCATCCACTGGCGAAGCAGCGTGCCGCCGCCTTCCTGCGGGGTGAGGGTGAACCGCCAGACGGCGGAGGGGCGCTCGATGTCCTCGACCGCCCAGGCGAAGACGCGCGGCGGCTCGTACTCCACGAGGTGCGAGGTGGTGGACCACTCCCCGAAGGCCTCGTGCCGGTTGTGTCCGACGAAGCGCGCCCCGAGACACGGCCCGGTGCGGCCGTCCAGCCACTCCACCGACCACAGCTCGGGACTCATCCGCGGCATCGTCTCGATGTCGCAGACCACTTCCCACACCCGCTCCGGTGGTGCGTCGATCCGGATCGACACCTCGACCGTCGGCTTGTCCGCATAGCGCGCGCCCGTCCACTCCACGACCGTGAAGCCTCCTCGACCGTCCGAAGATCCCTGCAAAACAGGGGCTGGCCTCTAAAGTTGCGTAGATGAACTCACTCGTCAAGAGGGTGCCGAGACAGAAGGGGATCTTCGGACCGGTGGGACCGTCGCGTCAGTCCGCGAACCGCTCGCGTACGTCCGGGCGCTCGGCCAGCCGCGCGGGGTAGCCCGGGCCCAGCCGCGGCCGGGTGTCGTCGGCGGTCATCGGCTCACCGCAGTCGTCGCAGACCACCGCGGCGCGGCTCTCGTGCCCGCAGCGGTCGTGGTGGAACACGATCGGCGGCCCCTGCTCGTCGGCGAGCCACCGGTCGCCCCAGGCATTCATGGCCAACAGCACGCCGAAGAAGTCACGGCCCATCTCGGTGAGGACGTAGTCGTGCCGCACCGGCTGGGTCTGGTAGGGCCGCTTCTCCATCAGCCCCTCCTCCACCAGCCGCCGCAACCGGTCCGTGAGGGTGTTGCGGGCGATGCCCAGCGACTGCTGGAACTCGTCGAACCGCCGGACTCCGTAGAACGCCTCCCGCAGCACCAGCGGCGTCCACCAGTCGCCCAGCAGGTCCATGGTGCGGGCGATCGAGCAGGGCCAGTTGGCGAAGGAGGACCGTCTCATGGGCTCAGGATACGGCGGGTCTCGATACGAGACCCAGCACGTCGAGGACGTCTTACCCTTCCTCGACGTCCGTGCCGGGCGGCACGTCGCGCTCCGCCATGGCGTCCTTCGGCGTGGTGTGCGGAGGCAGGCCGGTCAGGGCCTCGACCCGGGCGGGGCGGTAGGGATCGGGTCCGCTCCACTCCAGCAGCAGGACGGTCGCGTCATCGTTGAGCCGGCCGTTGTGGTACCGCAGATGGTGCCGGATGAGACGGCGCAGCGTTTCCGGCACCGGCAGGCCATCGGCGTGGTGGCGCAGCAGGAAGTCGGTCAGGCCGTCCAGGCCGAACTCCTCTCCGTCCCTGTTGCGCGCCTCGGTGATGCCGTCGCTGTACAGGAGCAGACGGTCGCCGGGCTCCAGCTGCTCGTGGCACACGGCGGGTTCCAGGCCGAGGTCGGCTCCCGCGGGCGGCGCGGGCGAGCAGGCCAGGCTCCAGGCCGTACGGCCGCGTCGGATGATCACCGGTTCGGGGTGCCCCAGGCTCGTCCAGCTCAGCAATCCCGTCGCGAAGTTCAACTCGGCCATGATCCCGGTGGCGTAGCGCGCGCCGCTGAACTGTTCGACCAGGGCTCTTTCGATGGCTGCGGCCGTCTCCGGCATGTCGGAACCGTCGCGCCTGTGGTTGCGGTAGGCGGCCAGGGCGAGCGCCGCGGTCAGTCCTGCGGCCGTGTCGTGGCCCATGGCGTCGAAGACGGCGAAGTGGACGGTGTCCACGCCGACCGCGTAGTCGAAGACGTCGCCGCTGATCTCGTAGGCGGGTTCCATCACGGCGCTGATCAGCACCCGGTCGGTGGCGCAGGTCCGCGGGGGCATCAGGCGCCACTCCATCTCGGCCGCCACGTTCATCCCTCGGCGCCGCACCAGACCCGCGTACACGTCGCTGGTCGCGCGCTTGCTGACCACCATGAAGGCGATCATCCCGGCCACGGTGCGCAGATCGTCGGCGACCGGGGCACCGGCTTCACCGGCGGACACCCGCACCACCCCCAGACGTTCCGTACCGTCCAGCAACGGCACCCACCACTGCCCCGCCGAGGACGCCGCGCCCCTGACGATGCCGCCCGTCTGGAAGGCCCGTCCGGCGAGTGTGCCCTCCACCTGCAACTCGGTGGGCTCGTCCGCGCTCCCCGCCCCCGTGGCCGACCCGCCTGCGGCCAACAGGTGCAAGGACTCCTGTTGCAGGTCGGCCAGATAGATCAGCACCTGCGACCAGCCCACGCGCACGGCGTGCTTGGCGACCACCTCCGGGATCTGCTCCAGCGTGATCACGTGACTGGCGGCGATGAGGTCACCCAGCATCCGGTCAGCGGGCCCCAGGCCCGTGCCGCTCATGCAGCCACCTTCCTCAGCGCATTTCCTCGGTGAATGAACACCCTGTATCCACCATCCCGCATTCGTTCCACGCCGCACGGCGGGACGCGTGTGGCGCGACGGTGATCTGGGGCGCGTGGCGGGAAGTGTCGCCGGGCCGGGACCGGCCGGGCAGATGGGGCCGGCTTGCGCGGCGGGGAGGGCGTGGGGCCTCGCGGCGTACGGGCGGGGCTCCGTTCGGCGGTGGCTTCGTCGCGCCGAGGGCTGTTCGCCGTTACCGTCGGGCTACGGCCCGCCACCCGGCGGGAACAGGCTGCGGCCCACTGTCCTTCGCACGTCGGTGGGTCGCAGCCGGCCGTCCACCTGCCGCGCTCCTGCCGGTCGCGGCAGCCCGCAAAAAGACCTGGAACAACCTGTTCCCGCCGGGCTTCCGCGGGAACAAATGGGGACAGGTCGTCGTTGTTGTCTATGTGGCTGCCAAGGGAACTGTGACCCCGGGCCCGACTTATTGCCCATGAGAAAGATCGTTCGGCTGAAGTCTCATGGAGCCTTTCGCCGAGAGGTGACCGCCTTTGGTAGCGCACACCCACAAACGCCCCGGCTGGTCTCCCCCGTCCAGTCGGGGCTCTCATGTGTGCGCACGCACGCCTGCGGGCCCGGCGCAGATGCCGGGCCCGCAGAGCGAGCGGTCGCCGTGTCCGGGTGCGCGTTACTGCGTGGCATCACCCGGCTGGGCCAGGGCCGTGTTGTAGGCGGTGTCGTCGCCGGTGACCGAGCGGCTGGTCGAGCCGTCGACGGCCACGGGTGTGTCGCCCGCCAGGGTGATCCGCTGCACGCGGCGGGCCAGGGTGCCGTAGTCGGCGACGGCGTAGTGCTGCGTGGCGCGGTTGTCCCAGAAGGCCACATCGCCCGGCGCCCAGCGCCACCGCACGGTGTTCTCCAGGCTCGTCACATAGGACTGGAACAGCTTGAACAGCTCACGGGAGTCGTCGGCGTTCCAGCCGACGAAACGCCGCACGAAGCCGCCCAGCACCAGTGAGCGTTCACCGGTCTCGGGGTGCACCCGCACCACCGGGTGCTCAGTGACGTACTCGGTCGAGGTGAAGATCTCGCGGTGCCGGCGGGCGGCCTCGCTGTCGTCCGACGGCTTGTAGGCGGCGTAGTCGTACGCGTTGGAATGCACCGCCCACAACTCGTCGGCCAGCGTGCGCAGTTCCTTCGGCAGCCGCTCGTACGCGGTGACCGTGTTCGCCCACACCGTGTCGCCGCCGTACGGGGGCAGTGTCACCGCGCGCAGGATGGAGCCGAGCGGCGGCCGCTGCACGAAGGTCACGTCGGTGTGCCAGTGGTTGGCGCGCCCGGCGGTACGGCCGTAGTCCAGGTCGAGCACGGCAGGGGCGCCGTCCAGCGAGGGGATCGTGGGGTGCGCCGTGGTCGGGCTGCCGAACCGGCGGGCGAAGCGCTCCTGGCGCGCGGCGTCCAGATCCTGGCCGCGGAAGAAGATCACCTTGTGCTCCAGCAGGGCGGCCCGGATGGCCTCGATGGCCGGGGCGGGCAGGTCTGCCGAGAGGTCGACGCCGTGGATCTCGGCGCCGATGTTCCCGGAGACCTTGACGACGTCGAGGGAGACGGCGGAGGAAACGGGTGCGGTCATGACGGATGTCCTTTCGGAGGCGTGAGGCGTGAGGCGTGAGGCGTGGGGTGTGGGGGGTGGGGGGTGGGGCGTGAAGCCGGAGGTGATGACGGGTGAGGTACGGAGGGATCGGGTGGGTGGAGAGATGCGCCGGCCGGCTGCGCGGAGGGCTACTGGGAGGGCTCGACGCGCCAGCGTGAGAAACGGCGCTCCAGCGACACCAGGACCTGATTGAAGGCCAGGCCGAGCAGCGCGATGGTCACGATGCCCGCGTACATCTGCGGCACCGCGAAGTTGAACTGCGCGGCGTTGATCATGTAGCCGAGGCCCGCCTTCGCCCCGGTCATCTCCGCGGCGACCAGCACCAGGATGGACGCGGCGCCGGCCAGCCGGATACCGGTGAAGATGGTGGGCAGCGACGCGGGCAGCACCACCTTGCGAAAGAGCTGCAGGGAGGAGAAGCCCAGCGAGCGGGCGGACTTGACCAGCAGGGCGTCCACTCCGCGTACCGCGCTGACGGTGTTGAGCAGGATGGGCCAGGTGGATGCGTAGACGACCAGCGAGATCTTGGAGTTCTCACCGAGGCCGAGCAGCAGGACGAAGACCGGCAGCAGGGCCAACGCGGCGGTGTTGCGGAACAGCTCCAGCAACGGCCCCAGCAGCTCGGCAGCGGTCCTGTACCAGCCGATCAGCACTCCCAGCGGGATCGCGATCACCACCGCGATGGCCAGACCCGCCACCGAACGGACCACGCTGGCCTGGAGGTTGTCCCAGAGCAGCCCGCTGCCCGCCGCCTCCAGCCACGCGCCGACCACCTCGGAGAACGGCGGCAGGAACACACTGTCGACCAGACCCGCTCGCGGCGTCACCTCCCACAGGGCGAGCAGCGCGACGATGGCCACCGAGCGCTTGGCCACGGCGCCCGCGAGGCGTGCCGCACGCCGCGCCGGGTTCGGTCGGGGTGGTAGCGCGGCTCCGGCGGCTACAGGCTCGGCAACTGTCCGTTCGCGGTCGAGCTGCAATGTCTCAGACACGCGCCACCGCCTCCTCTCCCTCGCGGGCCGCCTGCCGGACCTCGTCCTGCAGTTGCTCCCAAATACGGTGCCTGAGCTGCGCGAACTCCGGGCTGGAGCGCACATCTCCGGTACGCCGGTCGCCGAGACCGACGTCGATGACTTCCTTGATCCGCCCGGGGCGCGAGGTAAGTACGGCCACCCGCTGCCCCAGGTACACGGCCTCGTCGATGCCGTGCGTGATGAACACGACGGTCTTGCCGGTCCGCTCCCAGATGCGCAGCAACTCCTCCTGCAGCAGCTCCCGCGTCTGGGCGTCCAGTGCGGCGAACGGCTCGTCCATCAGCAGTACATCGGGGTCGAAGGCCAGGGAGCGGGCAATGGCCACCCGCTGCCGCATCCCGCCCGACAGCTCGTGCGGATAGCGGTCGCCGAAGCCGGTCAGGCCGACGAGTTCGAGGTACTCCTGCGCCCGCTCGCGGCGCTCCCGGCGCGGCACGCCCTTCGCCTCCAGACCGAACTCGACATTGCCGCGTGCGTCGCGCCACGGCAGCAGCGCGTACTGCTGGAAGACCACGCCCCGGTCCAGGCCGGGCCCGAGCACCGGCACCCCGTCCACCAGGACACGGCCGCTGCTCGGCGTGGCCAGCCCGGCCAGCAGATCCAGCAGGGTGGACTTGCCGCATCCGCTCGGGCCGACCACCACCGTGAACTCACCGGGGGCGATCTCCAGGCCGACGTCCCGCAGCGCGGTCAACTCCTCGCCCTCACGGGACGGAAAGGTCTTGGTGACGTTTTCGAAGACGATCGAGCTGCTCATGCCGCTCCTGAGTAGGGGTTGAACCGGTTGGTGTACAGCCGGTCGAGAGGTGCGTCGCGGCGGTCGACGATGCCGTCGTCCACCAGCCGGTCCCGCCACACGGACAGTTCACGTGCGGCGATCACGCCGCCCCGTCCGGCGACGCCGTAGCCCTTCCAGAACTGCAGCGCCGCGGCGTCCTCGGCGCGCTTTCGGTCCTTGAGGATGCGCCGGAACCGGTCGATGACCTGCGGGGCGGGCCGGCGCTGGCTCCAGGCGAGCGCGCGGGCCACCGCGCCGACCACGGCGCGTACGGTGTCCGGGTTGTCGTGCACGAAGCCGTCCCGCATCACCTGGCACCCGCAGCTGAAGGCACCCAGCACCTGGTAGTCGTTGAAGACCGGCCGGATGCCGCCACGTTCCAGCGCGGCGTCGCGCAGGATGCCGCCGAGCACGGCCACATCCAACTGGCCCGAACGCAGAGCCTGTTCGGCGCTGACCGGCGGGACCACCACGATCTGCGCCGACCGCGCCCGGTCCGCGGGAAGGCCCGCCGACCGCAGCCGCATCCGCAGCACGTCGTCGGCCTGCCCGCCCAGCGTGTTGGCGCCCACCGTACGGTCGGCGAGGTCCCGCACGGTGCGTACCGGGCTGTCCTCGCGGACGTAGTACCCCGACCACACCTTGGCGTCGACGCCGTAGTAGCTGTACAGCGACGTGATAGGGGCGCCCGCCGCGACCAGCCGGATGATGGCGCCGTTGAAGGCCCCGCCGATATCGGTGTCGCCGGTGACCGTGGCCTGGATGTCCTGCGGGCCGCTGGTGCTGTTGCCGATCCACTCCAGCCGCACGTCCTCCAAGTATCCGAGCCCGGCAGCGAGTTCAAGAGGAGTGACCGCGCCCGCCGAGCCCTGGTAGCGGATGGTCCGGGTCTGCGGCCGGCGGCCCGAGCGGCCCCGGTCCTCGCGGGCCGTGGCGATTCCGGTGGCGCCCAGGCCGGCGGCGACCACCGCCCCGCCGATGCCGGCGGCCAGCGCGCGTCGGGTGAGGCTCATGCCGCCACCGCCCCGGCTGTCGGCAGCGGCAGGCCGTAGTGCTCGCGCAGGGTCGAGCCGGTGTATCCCTCGCGGAACAGCCCGCGCTTGCGCAGCAGGGGCAGGACGTGGTCGACGAAGTCGTCGAGCCCCGCCGGCAGCAGCGGAGGCATCACATTGAAGCCGTCCGCCGCGCCCTCGCGGAACCACTCCTCGATGAAATCGGCGATCTGCTCCGGCGTACCGGCGAACACCTGGTGCCCGCGGCCACCACCGAGCCGCCCGATCAGCTGACGCAAAGTCAGCCCCTCGCGTTCGGCCAGGTCCCGGATCAGTTCGAATCGGCTCTTCGCACCGTTGACGGCGCTGACCGGCGGCAGTGGGGGCAGCGGCGCATCGAGCGGATGGTCCGTGAGGTCGACGCCCAGGGTCGTGGAGAGCACGGACACCGCGCGCTGCGGGGTGATCAGCTCGTTCAGCTCCCGGTCCAGTTCCCGAGCCTCGGCCTCCGTGGACCCGATCACCGGCACGATGCCGGGAAGCACCTTCAGCCCCTCCGGATCGCGGCCGTGCGCGGCGGATCGCCGCTTGAGGTCCTGGTAGAAGGCTTGTGCGTCCGCCAGTGTCTGCTGGGCGGTGAACACCGCCTCCGCGTAGCGCGCCGCGAACGCCTTGCCGTCCTCCGACGATCCCGCCTGCACCAGCAGCGGCCTGCCCTGCGGGCTGCGCGGTACGTTCAGCGGGCCCCGGACGCGGAAGTGCGCTCCGCTGTGGTTGATCTCGTGCACCTTCGACGGATCCGCGTACGCACCGGAATCCCGGTCCAGCACGAGCGCGCCGTCCTCCCAGCTGTCCCACAGCGCCTGGGTGACCTCCAGGAACTCCGCGGCCCGCGCGTAGCGTTCCGCGTGCGCCTGATTGGCGTCCCGGCTGAAGTTCTGAGCGGCCCGGTCACCGGCGGAGGTGACGATGTTCCACCCGGCGCGGCCGTGGCTGAGATGGTCCAGCGAGGCGAACTGCCGGGCCAGGTTGAACGGTTCGCTGAATCCCGTCGAGGCGGTGCCGATCACCCCGATGCGCGTGGTGACGGCCGCGATCGCGGACAGCAGGGTCAGCGGCTCGAAGTGGTTCACCAGCCCGTACTGGACGGGGCTGCGCACCTCCAGGCCGTCGGCGAGGAACACCGAGTCGAACGCGGCCTCCTCCGCCTTGCGCGCCAAGTCCTGGAAGTGCGCGATGTCGGACACCCGTGAGGGATCGGTGCGCGGATGTCGCCACGCGGCCTCGTGGTGGCCGACACCCATCAGGAAGAGATTGAGATGGAGTTGCCGGTCGTTTGTGGTCATCAACAGTTCCTCGGAATGGGGAGCGCAGCGAGAGGCAGGCGCCGGGGAGAAGCGGGGGAGGGATCCGGACAGGCCGCAGCGGGCCTCCGGAGCACGAAGAAGCACATGCGGCAACGGGGCTGTCGGCGCCTGAGGCGCATCAAGGGGAGCTGCGGGACCCGAGGGGGTCAGCGCAGCGCGTGCGGACGGCGCGGACAGCGCAGACAGAGGGGACAGTCGCGGCGACAACTGCCGGGACCGTCGGGCCGGGAGGCGCGCTGAGGGAGGCGAGTGCGGAGGGATTCCCCCGGGCGGCCCACTGCCGCCCCTCGCCCGGCGGCGCTGTGCGCCGCGGTCCTCACTGTCGCGTCCATGCCTCGATTCTTGTCGGGCTGCGCGCCCCGGGCAATGGTTTGCGACGCGGTGGAAGAAACCCCCGCCGGCGCCCCGGAGACCCTCGAAGCAGGCGCTTCCTCCGGCCCGTTGGCGTCGGCCCTCATGCGGAACCGGCCGTACGCAACTCCATGGGGCGGCGGTGGACGGCGTCCAGCACCACCGCGCCCGCCGACACCGCCAGCACCTGCTCACCGAAGCTGGTGGGCACCACGACGTGCTCGGGGTCGGCGCACAGGTGGGAATGCGCGGCGACCTCCTCGTGCAGGTCGGCCATGAGGTCCGGCAGGTGCACCACGGCGGCCTCGGCGACCACCAGCAGCTCCGGATTGAGCACGTCCAGCAGCAGTGCCGCCGCCCGGCCCACCATCCGCAACCGCTCCCGGAACATGCGCAATGCCGCCGGATGGCCGTCCAGGGCCCGCTCCAGCAACAGCGCGAAATCCGGCCTCTCGATCAGTCCTTCCGCGAACGCCCTTCGGCCCAGGGTGTGTTCGGACACCGTGGCCTGGAGGCATCCGCTGCGGCCGCACGCGCACGGCGGCCCCGGCACCCCCAGCGGCAGATGCGCGATGTCCCCCGCCCCGGAGCTGCGGCCGCGCAGCACCCCGCCACCGGTCGCGATGGCCGCGTCCACCACATTGCCGACGAACAGCTGCACCAGCTCCGCGCTGCCGCTCCCGGCGCCGAACAGCAGCTCCGCCCGCGCGAGGGCCCGCGCGTGCCCGTCCACGTGCACCGGAAGCCGCGTCGCCGCGGAGAGCACCTGGCGCACGGGGACGTTGCGCCACCCCAGCAGGGAGTGCTCGACGACCGTGCCCCGCTCGCTGTCCACCCAGCCACCGGTCACCACGCCCAGTCCCAGCACCGAGCGGTGACGCGACCGGCGCGCCAGGAATCCCGGCAGGTACGACCGGATCCGCCCCAGCACGTCGCCCGCCGACCGCCGGTGCCGGATCCGCTCCTCGGCCAGCACCGCCCCGCGCAGATCCACCAGCGTGAACGTCATCATGTCCACGGCTATGTGCACCCCGCACGCCGCGTGGTGGGCGGGATCCACCTCCACCGGCATCTGCGGACGTCCGGCCCGCGGTGGCCCGGCCACCGGCGGCAGCTCACGCAGCAGCCCGAGCCCGATGAGTTCCGCGGTGTGCCGGGAGACGGCGGCGGGGCTGAGGCCGGTCGCCCGCGCCAGGGCGGTGCGGGCGAGCGGACCGCCACGCAGGACCGCCCGCAGCACCACGCCCGCACCGTCCCTCGGCGCGGCCCGTACCTCCGGTGGCGGGTACGGCAGCGCGGGTGCGATCAGCAGGGGCGGGCGGGCAGGGGTGGCAACGGCGGCCATGGGCTCCTCGCTCGGTCGGCAGGACGACGACGTCGGCCACCGGACCCCCGGAGGATCAGTGGCCGCGGCCCGGACAACACAGCGTGGAAACCATGCGTCGATGCTCGCAGCGCGCTACCGGCCTGGTCAACGGCGTGACGTTACGAGGGCGTGGCAGTCGTGCGAACGGATCGGGGAGTCGTCACGGCCGCACCTGTCCCGTACGGATCATCGCCACTGCGTCGATCGCCGCCGGGGACAGTGACGACTCCCGGAGCCCGGCCGGCGGCATCCACGCGGCGGCGTCGGTCGAGTCACCGGCCTTGGTGACCGCGAGAGGTCCCGGGGCGAACTCGACGGCATAGAAGAGTCCCACCAAATGCCAGCGCACCCCGAGCCGGTCGGCCGTATAGGTTCGTGCGTCGACCAGGCGGGCGTCGAGCAGTTCGAGGCCGGTCTCCTCGTGCAGCTCGCGCGCGAGGGCCTCGGGAGGTTGCTCACCTGGATCGACGCCCCCACCGGGCAGATGCCACAACCCGGGTGCGAAGACCGCTGACGCCTCGGAGAGCCGCGTCAACAACAACTGACCGTCCGAGGTGGCGATCGCGTACGTGGAGATGCGCGAGCGTACGGGCGCACTCATGCTTGAAGCCGCGGTTCGGCCGGCGCGGGCTCCACGTGCTTGCTGTATGCCGTGCTGAGATCCCAGATATCCACGGAGGCGTGTACCGCGGTGCCCGGCACCGACGCGGTGTGGAGGCGGACGAGTTCGAGTACCGCACCGCTCAGTGCCGACTTGGCCTCGGCCGTACGGCCCGGCAGGATCGCGAAGTCGATATGGATCAGCGCCTGCCCCGGCTCACCGTTCGCGATGACGACCTCTTCGGCGTGCCGGAAGCGTGTCTTGCAGCTCTCGACGGTGATTCCTTCGACCGTTTTGGCCGCCAGCGCGTGCAGTTCGAGTGCGAAGCGGCGGCGGTCGAACGAACGGTCCAGGGCTTTGTCGTACTCGACGGTGATGTGCGGCATGCTCCTGCTGCTCCTTGTCCGGGCTGGTCGGGCGGTCGGGCTCGGTACGGCTGGTCGGTTCCCGGCGGGCCCCGCCGACACTCTCGCATCGGGACTCCGCCGGCTCAACAGGGCTCCGGCGCCTTGCGCTACGCGGCTGCGCCGGGTCGGTCGGCAGGTGTGGTTCGACGTGCGCGAGCGTGCGTGCCGGACGCCGCGAGGCAGACGGGACTTGAAGACAGCCCTAGCGGACCGCCCAGCCCCGATCGCGCAGGGCGTCGGTCAGCGGGCGTGCGACGTCCGGGGCGACACGCAGGCCGACCGACGCGTGAGCGGGCGCGCCGGCCTCCGGGAGCACCATGCCCTCCAGATCCACTCTCGCCTCACCGACGTCATCGAGCAGCCGCGCCAGCTGCCGGCCCTGGTCACCGACGGCGACCGAGAGGAGGGCATGGGCGTCCGCGCCTCCGCCGCCGTGGGTGGTGGCGATGCGGGCCCGGCCCTCGCTGCCGCGCCGCAAGATCTCGGTCAGGTCCGAAAGCGCGGCGTCCTGCTGCTCCGGTGCCGCTTCGGTGAGCAGGCTCAGGGCATCGGCCGTTCTGCGGAGGTCCGTGGTCAGTTCCGCCAGCAGGGGTCCGACGGCGGCGGCGTTGGCGGCGAGGATGTCGGCCCACAGCCCGGCGTCGCCCGCGGCGATCCGGGTGACGTCGCGCATGCCACGGCCGGCCAGCCGTACGGCGAAGTCCTCCCCGTCCAGCAGCCGGGCAGCGGTGAGGCTCGCCATCAGGTGGGGGAGATGGGAGACCAGTGCCACGGCCCGGTCGTGGGCTGCCGCGTCGAGCAGTACGGGTACCGCCCCGCACAGCGACACCAGCTCCAGGGCGCGGTTGAGTGTGCTCTCGCCGGTCTCCGGAGTGGGCGTGAGCACCCAGTGACGGTCGTGGAAGAGGTCGGCGCGCGCCGACAGCGGGCCGGAACGTTCCCGTCCGGCCAGCGGGTGCCCGCCCACCACGGTGGTGGTGTCACAGCCGAGGGCCAGGTACTCGGCGTGGGGGAGTGCCTTGACGCTCGCCACATCCGTGTACACCCGGGCCAACTCGGCTTTCTGGTGGTCCGCGAGGGTACGGGCGACGGCGGACGGCGGCACGGCGATGACCGCGATGTCCACGGGGGCCGGCGGTGGCTCGGGCGTTCCCGCGCCGCGTGCGACAGCCAGGCGCAGGCTTTCCGGGTCGCGGTCGATGATGTGGGTGGTCACTCCCCGGCCGGTCAGCGCCAGGGCGATCGATGTGCCGATGAGACCGGTGCCGACGACTGCAGCGGTGTGCAAGGGGGGCTCCTCGACCATGGTGGGGTGGACGGTGGACCCGCACGGGCCCGCCCGGGCGGGCGGGACCGTACGGGACTCCGGAAGGGTTACCGTTCGGCCGGCGCGGGTGCTGCCGGTTCCGTGGGCGCCCGGTTGCCGGTCAGCCGCCGCAACAGCGCCGGGTTGGTCAGCATCACGGCGTTGCCGATCAGGATCAGGACGACGCCCAGCACGTCCCGCAGTGTCCAGTGGAAGTCCTCGAACACCGTGGACAGCAGGAGCGCCACGATCGGGAAGAGCACCATCGCGTAGGCCGCACGCTCCCCGCCGATCCGGCCGAGCAGGGTGAGATAGGCACCGAAGCCGACCACCGAGCCGAAAACGGCGAGGTAGACGAGCGAGCCGGTGTACTCCAGCGTGGGTTCGAACAGGGCGCCGTCACCCAGGAATGCGGCGAACGGCGCCATCAGCAACGCCCCGTACGCCATGGCGTACCCGGTGCCCTGGATCACCGGGATGCCCGCGGCCTGCGTCTTGCCGGAGACCACGTTGCCCAGGCAGAACACCAGGGTGCCGAGGGCGGAGAGCACGATGCCGCGCCCCGACCCCGAGGACAGATTGAAGTTCTGGAACTCCGGCCAGAACACGGTGGCGATCCCCAGCAGCCCGATGCCTCCGCCGACCAGCATCTTCGCGGTGACCGTGCGCCGGAAGAAGAGGCGGGCGAATGCCATGTTCAGCACCAGCGACATCGCGAAGATGATCGAGACCAGACCGGTGGTGAGGTGGCCTTCCGCGAAGTAGAAGCAGACGAAGTTGGTGGAGAACATCAGCAGGCCCATCAGGGCGAACTGCCCGTGGACGCGCAGTGGATAGCGCAGCGGCAGGCCGCGCAGGCGGGCGAATGCCAGCAGGATGACGGCGGCCAGCGCGAACCGGTAGGCGACCGACGCCGTGGGGTGCACATCCCCGAGCTGGCCCTTGATGGCCAGCCAGGTGGATCCCCAGATCAGCACGGTCACGACATAGAGCACGGCGTTCACAGGCAGCTCCCCTCGAGCAGGCCGACCAACCGCCGTGCGCCTTCAATAACTTGATCAGGCGTCAGATAGCTGAGAGACAGCCTCAGCTGATGCTTGCCGCCGCCGTCGGGATAGAAGTAACTCATAGGCGTCCAGATCACTCCATGGTCGCGGGCGGACTCTTCGAGGAGCGCATTGTCCGCCGGGACGGGGAGCGTCAGGGTGAGAAAGAAGCCACCTTCCGGCGAGTTCCAGTGGATGCCTGCCGCCTCACGCCGCTTCCGGGGAAGCAGACGCTCAAGAGAGTCCAGCAGGACCGTCAGGTTCCCCTGGTAGAAGTCGGCGGCCGGCTTGTTGGCCTCCCGCAGGCGGAAGTCGTGGGTGAGGAGCATCCCTCCGATGACCGCCTGACTGAGCGCCGGCGTGTTGACCGTCACCATGCCTTTGATCTTGGACAGTTCGTCCGCCAGGAGCGTCCGGCTGCCGTCCCGGGCCTGCACCTGCTGGTCCGCGACCACGTAGCCGACGCGGGCTCCCGGGAAGCAGGTCTTGGCGAAGGAGCCCAGGTAGATCACTCGCTGTCGGTCGTCCAGCGCCTTGAGCGTGGGCAGGCCGGTGCCGGTCCGGGTGAAGAAGCCGTACGGATTGTCCTCCAGGAGGAGCAGATCCTCCTCCTCGGCCAGGCCGAGCAGTCGATGGCGGGTGGCCAGGGGCATGCAGGTGCCGGTCGGGTTGGAGAAGTCCGGCACCACATAGAGCGCTCGCGGCCGCTTGCCGGCCGCCCGCAGCTCGGCGACCGTCCGTCGCAGCACGTCGGGATCGAGTCCGCTCTCGCCCTCGGGGACATGTGCGGTCTCGATGTCGAGCAGCCGTGCCGCTCCGGTGATGCCGACGTAGCACGGTGACGAGACGAGCAGGACGTCCGAGGGCTCGGCGAACAGGGCGCGCAAGGTGATGAACATGCCCTCCTGGCAGCCCACGGTGACCACCAGGGACGCGGGGTCCGCGTCGATGCCCTCGTCGTTGCGCAGGGTGCGGGCCACCAGCTCGTGGATCTGGCCGTTGGTGCGCCCGTACTGGAACAGCATGGTCCGGACCTCGTCCGGGGTGCGGCCCAGATCCTCGGAGAGGTGCCGCTTGTAGGCGTCGAGGTAGTAGCCGATGCGCTCGACCTCGAACAGCCCCTCGTAGGGGCGGCCGGGACCGAAGGAGATCGCCTCCGGATGGCGGGAGGTGACCTCGTTGAGGAAGTTCATCACCTCCATGAGCGGATCACCGAGCGAGCCGTGCAGCTCTCCGGCAGGCAGAACGGTGGTGGGGGAGCCGTCACTCACCGGGGGCCCTCCCACAGGACGGGGCAGAAGCTCGGGTCGGTGTAGTCGGGGTTGCCCTGCTCGTCCGCCCGGACGAGCACGTCGTTGTTGTAGATGACCTGGTCCCCGGAGGACAGCTCGAAGGGGCGCCACTGGTTGGAGCGGTCCTGAAGGTGCAGGGAAATGGCCCGGCGGGGACGGTCGCTGACGTTGTATCCGCTGCCGTGGTAGGTGCGGCAGTGGTGGAAGTTGATGTGTCCCTTCGGGATGGTGACCGGGACCTTGCGCACCTCCGCCTGGTTGAAGGCGGCGTTCTCCGAGAGCATGTCCTCCAGTTCGGAGCGGTCGCGCTCGGCGAAGTGGCGGTTGGTGGAGTCGTCGCCGCCGATCTCCTTCCACCGGTGGCTGCCGTCGACCATCGTGATCGTCCCCATCTCCTCGCCACAGTCGTGGAAGGGGATGAAGGCGGTGAGCATCTCGTCGGAGGAGCAGGTCTGCCAGTAGTGGCGGTCGAAGTGCCAGGGCACGATGTTGCGGGCGTCGTCCGCGCGCGGCGGCTTGTGGATGAGGGTGCTGTTCCACAGCCGTATTTGGCTGGTTTCCGCGATGCGTGCCGCGACCGCCGCGATGATCGGCTTCGACAGGATGCTGCGGATCGTGTCGTCCTCGTAGAAGATGTAGTCGTTGTGGCGGTGGATGTCGCCCTTGTCGGGCTCCCAGTACGCGAGGCGCGGCGGCCGCGTCGGCAGGGAACGGTCCCGGTGCCCGGCGTAGAAGCGGTCGGTCGCGGAGTCGAGGAGGTCGACCTCCTCGTCGCTCAGCAGCTTCTTCGACAGATACCAGCCGTGCTCCTGGTAGAACTGCACCTCGTCGTCGGAGGGCAGCAGCTCCTGCTCGGCAGCGGTCAGCGCAAAGCGGGAATCGTTCGTCGTCATGCCATGTCCCTGTCGTGAGTGATGGAGTGGTTCGCGAAACCGGAGGGGCCGTTCAGGAGCTCCCGGTCGATCGTGTCCAGGCGGGGCCGGCCGGTCAGTGCCATGGCCTCCGCCAACTCGTCCTGGAGGGTGGACAGCACCTGCTCGACACCGGCGGCGCCGTCGACGGCCAGCCCCCAGAGGACGGGGCGGCCGACCAGCACCGCGCGCGCTCCGAGCGCCAGCGCCTTGAGTACGTCCGTACCGCGCCGGACACCGCCGTCGACCAGGACCTCGCACCGGCCCTCGACCGCCGCGACGACTTCCGGCAGCGCGTCCAAGGCCGCCACCGCGCCGTCGAGTTGACGGCCCCCGTGGGTCGAGACGACCAGCCCCTCGACGCCCAGATCGGCCGCCCGAAGGGCGTCCTGCGCGGTGAGTACCCCCTTGAGCACCAGAGGCAGATCGGTCAGCGAGCGCAACCAGGCCAGGTCCTCCCAGGTGAAGGCGGCGTCATGGTGCCGGGCGGAGTGTTCGGCCAGCGTGGAACTGCCGGATCGGCCCCGGTGCAGCCCGGCCGTGTGGTCCGCGTCGAGATTGACCGGCCGGATGTGCGACGGCAGGCTGAAGCCGTTGCGCAGGTCCCGCTCCCGGCGCGCCATGCGCGGAGTGTCGACGGTGATCACCAGGGCCCGGTAGCCGGCGGCCTCGGCCCGGCGGACCAGCGACTCGGTGATCTCCCTGCGGCGCAACACGTACAGCTGCAGCCACAGCGGACCGGTCGCGGCGCGGGCGGTCTCCTCCAGCGTCTTGCTCGCGAAGGTGCTGGCGATGGTGAGCGCCCCCACCTCGCCGGCCGCACGGACCGTGGCGGTCTCGCCCTCCGGGTGGACCAGACGGTGGTACGCCATCGGCGCGATGCCCACGGGGAACGCCACCGGACGGCCGAGCAGCGTGGTGCTCAACTCGCAGTGGGACACGTCCACGAGGACCCGCGGGCGCAGCCGGTAGCGGTCGTAGGCCGCACGGTCGCCGCGCAGGCTCACCTCGTCGCCGCTGCCGCCGGCGATGTAGTCCCACACCGGCCCGTCGAGCCGCTCGCGGGCCGCCGCCGCATAGTCCCGCGGTAACAGCGCCGTGGGCCCCTCCGGCCCGCTGTGCGGGTCGGCCGGGACAGTCGATGGCGGGGTCACCCCTCGGCCCCCGCCGCGGCACCGACAGGCACGGCGACCTGTGCATCGTCGGTGCGCTCGCGCTCCACGGCCTCGTAGAGAGCCTTGATGTTGCCGCTCCCGAAGGTGCGGGCTTCGAGCCGCTGGATCAGCTCGAAGAAGACCGTCCGGCGGGCGTAGGGGGAGCGGGTGAACACCTGGACCAGCTGGCCCCATTCGTCCCGGTCGGCGAGGAGGCCCAGGTCCTGGAGCACCGCGGTGTCGATGTCCACCTCGATGCCCCGCTCGGCCAGGGCTGCGTAGTAGCCCGCCGGTGTCGAGAGCAACTCCACGCCGGTGGAGCGTAGTTCGCGTGCCGCCCGGACGATGTCGTCGGTTCCGTAGGCGACATGCTGGACGCCGGGGCCGTCGAAGCCGTCGAGGAAGTCGTTGAGCTGCCCGCGGTTACTGACGGGGTCCGGCTCCACCATGGTGAAGGTGACGCCTCTGGTCTCGTCCTGCACGACCTTGGATGCCATGGCCTGGCCGCCGACGACGATGTACTCGTCGTAGGTGTGCCGCAGGCCCAGGGCGCGCTGGTAGAAGTCGACCATGCTCTCCAGCGAGCCGGGGCGCAGGCACAGAGCCAGGTGATCGATCGAGCGGAGCAGCCCCGGATCCGTCGCGTCGGCTTCGCCCGTGGGGCGATACCGGCCCGGGAGAAAAGCACCTGACGGATCGTCACGTTGGACGAAGGTGTGCACCAGGTCGTTGGTCGCGGCGACGGTGGCCCGGATGACCCGGCCGCCGTCGTCCCCGAAGGTCGCGGGTTCGGCGACAGCGTATGCCCCGGCCGCCACCGCCCGCTCGAAGTCGCCGGCGGCGTCGGTGGTCCGCAGGGCCACGTCGCGTACGCCGTCGCCGTGCTTGCGGACGAACCGTGCCGCGGCGTGATCGGCGTGCAGGGCCGAGGTCAGCACCACGCGGACGCCCCCGTGGGCCAGTACGAGGGAGCGTGCCCCGGCGAGTCCGGTGAGCGGGCCCGCCTCGGCCACTACCCGGAAGCCGTAGGTACCGCGGTAGTAGTGGGCGGCCTGGTTGACGTCCCCCACGAAGAACTCGACATGGTCGATGGAATGGGCGGTCACGTTGATCCGATCTGTGGTTGCGGATGAGGTCCGGGGCGGCATGGTGCCGCCCCGGCTTGGCGGCCGGATGCGCTGCGTCGGCGCTGCGGGCGAGCAGCCCACCGACAGCCCCGGCCACGGGGCTCGGCTGATGAGGGGCGACGGCGCCTGCCGGCCCGTCGCGACGTCGTCCGTACGGCGGGATGCCGTCCTACGGGCGCCAGGGCCCGGACTGCACCATGCCCGTACGCGAAATTCCGCCGAGGCGCGAGGTGGTGGAGGCGGTGCCGTTCACCGTGCGTCTGTCGTGTCGGCGAGAGCACGGAAGACATAGGCCGTCGATGCCGCGCCCGGGTCCTTGTGGCCGATGCTGCGCAACCCGAGGTACGCCGCCCGGCCCTTCCTGGCCTGCAAGGGGACCGTGGCCCGCATGCCGGCTTCGGCCGCGTCGGCCGCGGCGTGGGCGGCCGTGCGGAAGTCGGCACCGGCTGCTGCCGCGTCGCGGAAGGCGCTGACGGCGGGTGCGTAAGCGTCGATCATGGTCTTGTCGCCGGGCACGGCCGCACCCAGCTGCTGGGCCTTTTCCAGTCCGGCGGCGAGCGCTGCCGCGAAGTGTGGGGCGTCGATGCGCGACGCGGTGCCGAGCGCCTCGCCGACGGCCCGGAACGCGCTGCCGAACAGCGGCCCGGAGGCGCCCCCGACCACGGACAGCAGGGAGCTGCCGGTCATCACCAGGATCTCGCTGACCGAGGCGGGTCTTCGCGATCCGTCGTCGAGCCGGTCGCGCACCGCTCCGAAGCCACGCGCCATATTGGCTCCGTGATCGCCGTCCCCGATGGCCGAATCAAGTTGGGTCAGGTACTCCTGATTTCGGTTCATGGCCGCGGCAGTGTTCTGCATCCAGCCAAGGGCGAGTGAAAAATCCACCGGTCCTCCTTCGGGTGCGGATCGTCCAGCGCTGCGCGTCGGTGCTGTGCCGCGCGGCGTCACGACTCCGGCGGCGTCGGCGAGGACCACGCACCGCTCCCGCACGGCCGTGCTGCCAAGGCCGTTGGCAGGAGGGGAGGCCGCCCCCGGACCTCCGGTGGCGGAGGGGACGCCGGGAGGCGCCTCGGGTAAATCATCAGTTTTCTCTGCAGTTCTCCGCATGCCAGGCGCTCCTTCGCTCCCCCGTGACCCGCGCAGCCTTGAGCGGTGAGACTCGGACCACTGAATCGATCCGAAAGGCGTTCGGCATTACCGAATGCCCATGCAGAGCAAAGCCCAGCGACCCCGACTCCGTCAAGGACTTCTCGCAGGGTGGTCCGGTCGAGAGTGCATCTCCGGCCGATTGCCGCCCGACGGGGGCGAGTTGATGAACGCTCAACGAACGGACGGCGCTGCCCGGTCGGCTGTCAGCCGCCGGCGCGCAACCCCGCGTTGCGCGGCGCTCCCAGGTCCCGCGAAAGGCTCCGCGCCACTTCGCGTACGGCGATGGCGCACTCCTGCCGCGCACTGTCCACCAGCAGGCGCTCGACGGGTCCCACCAGGCCGAGGCCGCCCACCACCTCGCCGGTGCGGTCGAACACGGGTGCCGCGATACCGGCATCGCCCAACGTCAACTCCTGGTCGTCCAGGGCGTATCCGGTCTTGCGCACCTGATCCAGCTGCGCGGAGAGCTGTGCCGGATCGTCGATGCTGGAGCCGGTGACCCTCGGCAGCTCGCCCGCCAGTAGCTCGGTACGGCGGTCGGCCGGGAGGAATGCCGCGACGGCCTTCCCGAGGGCGCAGGTGTTCCAGGGCAGGCTGGCCCCGGTCTCCAGTACCTGCACCGACCCGCCGGGGCGGAACGCGTGGTGGATGACAAGGATGTGATGGTTCGTCAGAACGCCCACCCATACGGCCGCACCGGCCTGGGTGGCGAGGAGATCGGCCCAGGTCACCGCGCGGGTGCGCAGCTCGTGCGAGTCCAGGTAGGCATTGCTCAGGGCCACCAGGCCGGGCCCCAGCTGGTATTTGCCCGTCTCCCGGTCCTGGACGACCAGGCTCTCCGCCTCCAGCGTGCGCAGCAGGGCGTGGACGGTCGGCTTCGCGATCCCGATGCGGTCGGCCAGTTCGGTCACGCCGAGGCGCGGGGTCGCCGTGGCGAGCTCCCGGAGGACGTGGACAGCCCTGTGCACCGCCTGGACCATGAAACAGCTCCCTGTTCAGTATTGCTGAACGGCGTTCTGACTCGTAGTGTCCTCACTCATGACACCGCTGGTGGGCATCGTACGTGTGCCGCCCCTGCGGAGATCGCCCGTGCCTGCCCTCACCGGTGCACGGTCCGGTCCCGCGCGGGCCGCCGTTGTCACGCGCCACGTCGCGGCCGGAAGGCGCGGGGCGACGTGGGGAGCGGGTCGATGCCGCGCCCGGCGCCGTGGCTGACGCCGTGCGCCGACGCAGTGGGGCCTCGCGATCACCCGCCGGCCGACTTCCCGGCACCTCATTGCACTCTCCTCGCCGGCGGCGCGCACGCAGACGATTGCGGCTGACCTGCTGAACAAGGCACTCTTACGCCATGTCATACGTAAGGCTCGAAGCGTGGATCGGCGGAGAGTGGCTGGGGGTGGACTCGATAAGCGTCACGGTGATGGATGCTGCGCTGACCCTCTCCTTCGAGGGGCAGCGGTCGGAGTCCGGCTATCGGAGCCTCATCTGGGAGCCGCTGGAGAACTTTCTCAGGGAATATCGTGACGAGCCGCTCGTCGTTCTGCCGCATGGGCGCAGCCTGCCGGTGATGTTCGGTCCCGGGGCCGCGGGGCCCTTCCGGCTGGCGGAGAGCGTCGAGGACTGAGCGCCGCCGCCCTCCGATCCTCTCGGTGCGACAGTCCCGCTACGTGACGGTCGCACCAGGGTCGGTGTGCGGTTGTGATCAAGCGGTGTGGCTGAGCGCCCGAGTTGACCACTGAGTGTGTCCCCCGGCTGCGCTCGCTCCCAGTTCCGCGCCGGTCGTGGCGTAGCGGCCTTCTGGCTCCCTGCCGTTCTCCGGAGGAGTGTCGGAAGTCTGTCGGCGGTCTGTCGGTGAAGGTTGCGACCGTGGTCGGGTTGAGGCTTCCCATGACCATGGGACCCAGAGCGCGAGGAGCCTGTCATCGTGTCTTCCGTATCCCGGAGCCGGCCGTGGGACGTTCACCGGCTGCCGTCTGCCGAGGGCAGGATCTTCCTGGTCACCGGGGGTAACGCCGGGATCGGCTACTTCGCCGCGGAGCAGCTCGCCGCCACCGGCGCCGTCGTCGTACTCGGCAGCCGGGACGCCGCGAAGGCCGACGCCGCCATGGCCTCGATCCGCTCGCGCGTCGCCGGCGCGCAGGTGCGGCACCTTCAACTGGACCTTGCCGACCTGTCGTCCCTGAAGGCCGCCGTGGACAGGCTGGACCTCGATCATCTCGACGCGGTGGTCCACAACGCAGGGGTCGCGCTCGACGACCCGCCGCGTCGGGAGACCGAGGACGGCCACGAGCTGATGTTCGGCACCAACCACCTCGGCCACTTCGCACTCACCCGGTGGCTGGCCCCCCTGCTGTCCGCGGCGTCGGCGGCCCGCATCGTGACGGTGGGAAGCTTCGCGGCGCGGTCCGAGCGACTGGACCTCGACGATCTGCAGTCGACCCGGGACTACCGGCCCAAGCGCACCTACGGCCGGTCGAAGGTGGCGCAGATGAGTTTTGGCTTCGAACTCGATCGCCGCCTGCGAGCCGTCGGCAGCACGGTGCTCAGTGTGGTGGCCCACCCCGGCGGCGCACTGGATTCCCTCACCCCGTCCCGCCCGCCGGTAAGCACGACAACCCCAGGCGAGCGGCTGCGAGCCTCGCCCGCCGGGCTCGTCGTGCAGGGCAAGGACGCCGGAGCATGGCCCGTCGTCCGTGCCGTCCTCGACTCGGAAGTGCAGGGAGGGCAGCTGTGGGGGCCGAGGGTCTTCGGCCTGCGTGGCCGACCTCGGCGTGAGCCTGTCCCCGCTCATATGGCAGACCCGGCCGTCGCTGCGCGCCTGTGGGCCGCCGGCGCCGATCTGGTCGGCACCGATCCGCAGCTCGGCTTCCGGTAGGCGCGGAGCCACGCCCAGGGCAGCACTCCGGTGGCCAACTGCCGTGTTCAACCCGGCCAACCGGGATGGCCGGGGACCACCAGTTGCCTGCACGAGGTCGGGCCCAGATCATCGAGGCGCGGAGGTGGAGGCCGGCGAGGTAGCTCTCGGACGTCTTTGCGGTCGAGCCCGTTCCGCCTTCGCCGTCCCAGCCTGCCGCGTGGCCACTGTGCGCACTTGGGTCACGTGCGTCCCGTATCCACCGTTTCCTTCCCTCTTCGGTGCGTCGGGAGTTCCGCTCGCGCCCTTCGGTGATGACGGGAGCCATTTCTTCAAGGCTTGTAAGCAAAACCTGAGGCTGCATCCCAATATCCGTCGTGTGAAGACTGTTGACTTCGAAATCCGAACGCATAGTCTCTGCAACGTCGTTTTCACCTTCACCTAGCGGCTGCGTCGTGCGCCGCCCGAAGGGCAATCTGCCTGTCCCGGAACGTCGCCGCGCGCCCCGCCGCTCGGCGGGGTCAAGGAGTACACCGTGAGCAGCACCGTGCAGTCACCGCCGACCGAGGGCCGTGAGGCCGGGCCGGAGCAACTCGGCCACGTCATCTTCATCACGGCAGCCGCCGCGATGGGCGGCTTCCTCTTCGGATACGACAGCTCCGTCATCAACGGTGCGGTCGAAGCCATCCGGGGTCGCTTCGGCGTCGGCCCCTCCACCCTCGCCCAGGTCATCGCCGCCGCCCTCATCGGATGTGCCCTGGGTGCCGCGACAGCGGGACGCCTCGCCGATCGGCTCGGCCGCATCAAGGTCATGCGGATAGCCGCGGCGCTGTTCACTCTCAGCGCGGTCGGCTCGGCGCTGCCGTTCGGCCTGTGGGACCTGACGATGTGGCGCGTTCTGGGTGGCGGCGCCATCGGTATGGCCTCGGTCATCGGGCCGGCCTACATCGCCGAGGTGGCCCCGCCCGCCTACCGTGGCCGGCTCGCGTCCTTCCAACAGGCCGCGATCGTCATCGGTATCGCCGTCTCCCAGCTGGTGAACTGGGGCATCCTCGGTCTCGCCGACGGTGACCAGCGCGGCACGCTGGCGGGCCTGGAAGCCTGGCAGTGGATGCTCGGCGTGATGGTTCTGCCCGCCGTGCTCTACGGACTGCTCTCGTACCGGATCCCCGAGTCGCCCCGCTTCCTGATCTCGGTCGGTCGCCTCGACGCGGCGAAGCAGGTGCTTGCCGAGGTCGAGGGGAAGCGGGTCGACCTCGACGTCCGCGTCGGCGAGATCGAGACCGCCCTGCGCGGCGAGCTGAAGTCGACCTTCAAGGACCTGCTGGGCGGCCGGGCCGGCCTGCTCCCGGTCGTCTGGATCGGCATCGGGCTTTCGGTCTTCCAGCAGCTCGTCGGCATCAACGTGATCTTCTACTACTCGTCATCGCTGTGGCAGTCCGTCGGCATCGACCCGAGCAGCTCGTTCTTCTACAGCTTCACGACCTCGATCATCAACATCGTCGGCACCGTCATCGCGATGGCCTTCGTCGACCGCATCGGCCGCAAGCCGCTGGCGCTCATCGGCTCCGCCGGCATGGCGGTCTCCCTGGGCATCGCCGCCTGGGCTTTCTCGTACAAGACCGGTACCGGCACGGACATCGCCATGCCCGACCTTCAGGGCACCGTCGCGCTCGTCGCCGCGCACTCCTTCGTCCTCTTCTTCGCGCTCTCCTGGGGAGTGGTCGTCTGGGTGCTGCTCGGCGAGATGTTCCCGAACCGGATCCGGGCCGCGGCGCTGGGCGTCGCCGCCTCGGCCCAGTGGGTCGCCAACTGGCTGATCACCGTGACCTTCCCCAACCTGTCCGACTGGAACCTGTCGGGCGCGTACCTCATCTACACGGCCTTTGCCGCGCTCTCGATCCCCTTCATCCTCAAGTGGGTGCCGGAGACCAAGGGCAAGGCACTGGAGGAGATGGGCTGATCCCACCGCCCCTCCTCACCTCCGTACCGTTCTCCGCTCACCGCGTATCCGCCCCGTGCATTCCGCCCCTTCTCCCCGACCGGATGCGGAGGAAGGCGTAGACGCAGCTACGCCGGTCCGCCACCGCTCGTCGGTCGGGCGACACCGCCAAGGAGCAGTATGAGTACCTCCTCGCGCCCGCAGCCGCGGCGTACCTCCGGCAGGCCCTCGGCGAAGGCCGTCCTGACCTTCGCTGTCACGGCTGCCCTGCTCTCCACCGTTCAGCCGGCGACCGCCACCTCATCGAGGGCCGGCGGCGCGAAAGGCACTGCAGAATGTCATGTTCCCGCAGGGCCCGGCCGGTTCAAGGACGGCACCGGCTCCGCAACCCTGACCGTGACCGACGTCAGTGACGACTGCCGGCGTACGTACAAGCTGAGCAGCTCGCTCACCGGCGAACGCGTCTTCACGGAGGCGCCCGGCACGCCGACACTGAGGTCCGGGTCGGTGCTGCTCGACGGGCTGTACGCGATGGCCCACGACGACGCGGCCCTCAACAGGACCGACCGGGTCAGCGACGGCTCCTACAACCACGGCGATCCGGTCGACTGCCCCGGCGGCTGTTACATCACCGGCAAGTCCTGGACGTACGTCTGGACCCGGGACGTCTCCTACTCCGCCGACCTGGGCCTGACCCCGGCCGACCCGGAACGGATGCGCAATACGCTGGCCTTCAAGCTCAGCGACCGCCGCGACGGGTCCGGGGACACCCAGATCATCCAGGACACCGGCACCGGCGGCAGCTACCCCAACTCCACCGACCGGGTCGTGTGGGCCCTGGGGGCCGGCGAAATCATCAACTGGCTTCCGGACGGCAAGCGCCAGGCGTTCGCCGCCAAGGCATACGACGCCATCCGTAACACCGTCGAGCACGACCGGAAGGTCGTCTTCGACACCGGCGACGGGCTGTACCGGGGCGAGCATTCCTTCCTCGACTGGCGTGAGCAGAGCTACCCGGACTGGACCAAGGACGATGTGGCGACCATCGCCTCGTCCCGCTCGCTGTCCACGAACGTCGCCCACTGGGTCGCCCTCGACACCGCTTCCCACCTCGCGGCCGGCGCCGGTGAGCGGGCGGCGGCCGGGAAGTACCGCAGGTGGGCCGACGACCTGCTCAAGGCGGTCCGTACGAAGTTCTGGCTGCCGGAGAAGGGCCAGTTCTCCCAGATGCTCTCCACCGAACTGGACACCTCGCCGGTCGACCGCTACGACGCGCTGGGCACCTCGCTTGCCGTGCTCACCGGCGTGGCGACGCCCGGTCAGGCGGCGAAGGCCGTCAAGAACTACCCGCAGACGCAGTACGGCCCGTCCGTGCTCTGGCCGCAGCAGCAGGGCGTCGAGGCTTATCACAACAACGGCATCTGGCCCTTCGTCACCGCCTACATGATGCGGGCGGCGGCCAAGACCGGCAACGACGGCGTGGCGACGCAACAGGCCAACTCCTTGGTACGGGGAGCCGCGCTGTTCGGTACCAACAAGGAGAACATCAACCTCACCACCGGCGAGACCGACACCGCCATCAACTCGGACCGGCAGCTGTGGAGCGTGGCCGGGATGATGTCGATGGTGCAGCAGAGCATCTTCGGTATCGACGCCCAGGAAGACGGCCTGCGCATCACGCCGTTCCTGCCGGCGAAACTCCGCGACACCTACTTCGCCGACAGCCGGCGCGCCACCCTCAACGGCCTGAACTACCGCGGCCACAAGCTGGACATCACGCTCGACCTCCCTTCGGGGAAGGCCGAGCAGGGCGCCTTCGAGGTGTCGTCGATGACGCTGAACGGCAAGCGGATCAACGCCGACCGGCCGCTCACCGAGGACATGCTCGGCGACGGTACCGCCGAGCTGGTGGTCACGATGGGCGCGCCGACAGTGGGTTCCGGCGAGGCCGCCGCGCAACCTGTGGACCTTTCCTCCAAGGAGGCGTTGTACGGCCCCACCACGCCCGATGTGCGGCGCGTAGCCCCCAACTCCGTTGGAAACAGGCTTCAGTTGTCCGTCGACACCAGCGACGAGGACCCCTCCGAGGTCACCATGGACGTCCTGCGGGACGGCGCCGTGATCGCCAAGGGCGTCCCCGTCAAGGGCGGCCGGCAGACCTGGGTGGACGACCGTTCCGCCGACATGGACTCCGTATCCCACTGCTACAGCGCCCGCCTGCGCTACGCCTCCAGCGGTAACACCTCCCAGCACGCCGAGCCGGAGTGCTACTGGGGGCCGGGCCACGACCGCGTCCAGAAGGTCACCGGTGAGGACTTCGAGGCGACCGGTGGGAAGAAGACCACCAACGACAACGGGACCTACTACGCCGACTGGGGAACCGCGCCGGGCGACAAGCTTGCCGCCCGGATCACGCCGAAGGCCGACGGCGAGTACCTCCTCCAGGCCGACGCGGCAGTCGGCAACCCCGTCAACACCGGTGTGGCCGGCGGCATGAAGATGCTGCGCGTCTACGACGACGCCACCGGCGAGCTGGTCACCGAAGACGTCATCGCCATGCCGAACACCGGCAGTTGGTCCACGGTGCGCGGCTCGACCTTCGCCAAGGCACGGCTGAAGAAGGGCACCACCTACCGGCTCGAACTCGGCCAGGACCGCCTCGCCGTGAACATGAGTTACTTCTCCGCCAACGCCCACTACAACGACACCATGAGCGGCCCCGCCAACTACAGCGACGTCTACGCGATCAAGGCGATGCTGAAGAAGGCCGACACCCCGCAAGCGAAGTAGGTCCGTACCCGTCTTCCCCTCCGGGGATGCTTGGGGGCTACCCGGACGCCGCGCCCCACAGCACTTCTCCCGGCCCACCACAGCGGGCCGGGAGAGCGGCGGGCGCCTGGCGGGTCACCCTGGCCTCAGCCGTTACGCGGCGCCGCCGGGATGCAGGACGATCTTGGTCCAGCCCTCGTCGCGGTCGTCGAAGTGCTCGTAGGCGCTGGGGGCCTCGTCGAGGCTGAGTTCGTGGGAGACGATGACGCTGGGTTCGGCCTTCCCGGCGGCGATCAGATCTCGCAGGGCCCGGTTGTACCGCTTCACCGGCGCCTGGCCGGTGCCCATCTTCTGCCCCTTGAACCACATCAGGCCGTAGTCGAGCGGGACCTTGCCCTGGGCTTCGAGCTTTCCCTGCGCCTCCTTCCCGCCGGGGTCCTCGGGCAGGAACACACCCACCACGCCGAGGTCGCCGGTGAAGCGGACCGAGTCGATCAGCCCGTTCAGCGTGAGGGTGGCGTCCTCATGTCCCTGCGCGTCGTGCGCCTGGTAGCCGACGCACTCGCAGCCGTTGTCGGCGCCCAGCCCGAGGGTGGCTTCCTTCACGACGTCCGAGGGGTTCTGCTCGGCGGTGTTGATCGGGATGGCGCCGAGCTCCTCCGCCACGCGCAACCGGTCGGGGTGGTGGTCGGCCACCCAGACCCGGCCCGCGCCCTTGAGCAATGCGGAGTAGGCAGCCATCAGCCCCACCGGGCCCGCGCCGTAGACGATCGTCTGGTCTCCCGGTTTGACGTTGGCCATCTCCGCGGCGTGGTAGCCGGTGGGGAAGATGTCCGCCAGCATCACGTAGTCCACCTGGCGCTCGGCGGCGTCCTCACCCAGCCGCAGGGCGTTGAAGTCGCCGTAGGGCACCCGCAGGTACTCCGCCTGTCCGCCCTGGTAGGACCCCATCTCCGCGAAACCGTAGGCGGCCCCGGCCATGTCCGGCTCCGGCTGCATGGTCAGGCAGTAGTTCGTCAGGCCGCGCTCACACTGCTTGCAGAAGCCGCACGCGATGTTGAACGGCAGCACCACATACTCGCCGACCTTGACCTTCGTCACCGCGGTGCCGACCTCGACGACCATTCCCAGGTTCTCGTGCCCCAGGGTGCGGCCCGTCTCGAAGGACGTGCGCCCTTCGTACATGTGCAGGTCGGAGCCGCAGATGTTGGTGCTGGTGATCTTCACCAGGATGTCGCAGGGATGCTCGATCGTCGGGTCCGGCACATCCTTGATGGTCACTGTGCGCGGTCCCTCGTATACGGCTGCCTTCATGACTCTCCCCTTGCCGCCACCCCGGGCGCAGTCCGCACGGCTTGTGCGCACCATCGAGGCTGCGAACGCTTGCGGATGGATGTCGGCGCGAAGCGGGCACACGGCGATCCCGCACGGCGCTGCCGCGCTGCGAGGTCCCATGTCCATTTATGGGCATGGCGCTTTGCCGACTCTTCCCGGTTCCACCGTCTCATCGCGAGGGCCCACCCGCGACCGGGGCGCCTCAGGGCCGGGTCGGCTCCCGGCAGCGTCCGGCCGCGGACGCGGTGGCGAAGGTGTCCCGCGAGGGGGGAATGTTCCCTATCCAAGGACGTGACAGGCCATCAACCTGCCCGCAGGCACTGATAAGCCGCCCCCACCCGGGCTGCCGGTCGACAGGCACGCGTCGGCAGGTAGCCTGCATCGGTCAACAGCGCGTTGACCTCCGTTCTTGCAGTTCATTCATGGGGGATCTCAGTCGTGTCCACACCGCCGCCGCCCTACCAGCACCAGCCGCAGTATCAGCCGCCGCAGCAGCCGTACGGTGCTCCGCAGGCATACCAGCAGCAGTACGGCGCTCCGCAGGCTCCCCAGCAGTACGGGGCTCCGAAGGCCCCGCAGCAGTACGGGGCCCCGCAGCCGCCGCGCGGGCCCCAGCGGCCCCAGCAGAGGAGCCCCTTGCAGGCGCTGCTGACCGTCGTCGTGGTCCTGGCGATCTTCGGTGGCGGTGCCTGGTACGTGTGGGACTACAACACCAACCCCAACGGCGGCAAGGCCAAGGCCGAGGCCTCGCAGTCCGCGCAGGCCGAGGAGAACAAGACGCACGATCCGAAGGTCGGTGACTGCATCAAGGTCGAAGGCTCCCAGGAGGATCCGCTTCCGGTGATCGTCGAATGCGGCTCCGCCGAGGCCGAGTACAAGATGGGTGAGAGGAACTTCGGCGCGGACGCCAAGTGTGGACCGCAGTACGTCTACGTCATGCACTACTCGAGCAAGTACACCCGCTACACGATGTGCTTCACCAAGGCCTGACCTGCGATCTCACCGGTGCCGGCGCGAAGCGGGCGCGTATCCTGGCGGGGGAGGGATGCGGCGGTGCAGGTGGACAGAGTGCCGACGGTTTATGACGTCGCTTCCGTCGCGGGTGTCTCTACTGCGACGGTGTCGCGGTATTTCCGGCAGCCCGAGAAGGTGGCGGAGGCCACCCGGGAGAAGATCCGCTCGGTCGTGGTCGCGTTGGGGTACGTCCCCAGTGGGAGCGCCCGGGGTCTGGCAGCTCGGCGGACCGGCGTGCTCGGGCTGTGCACCTGGGGCAGGCACGAGCCGGACGAGTTCGCCCTTCCGCCGCTGGAGAAGGGCGCACCCGTATCGTTCACCCGGGACCTGGCCGAGCCGCGGCTCTACCCCTTGTTCGCCGACGAGGTGCTGCGCGGTGCCCAGCTGGAGTGCACGGTCCGCGGCTTCGCGCTGATGCTCGGATGGGGTGACGACGACCCGGGCCACGCGATGATCAGCGAGGTGGCGGGCCGCGTCGACGGACTCGTGGTGCTGCCGGGCGTGGTGCCGGACGAGGTGCTCGAACACGTCGCCCGCCGTATCCCGGTCGTCGTGATCGCCGCTCCCCCCGAGGCCGACTCGCCGCTCAGCCATGTGACGGTGGACAACTTCGGCGGGATGCGGGCGATGACGGACCATCTGCTGGCCGGGCACGGGTTGCGGGATGTGTGGTTCGTCGGTCTGGAGGAGCGGCGGAGCGCCGATGGCGCGGAACGTTTCCAGGGCTTCCGCTCGGCCCTGCGGGCTGCGCAGCTGCCCGTTCCCGACGAACCTCAGCTGCGCGGCACGGGCTTCCGCGTCGACGCCCGTGCGATGACCGAAGAGATGCTGAGCGGGGGAAGCCTGCCGGAGGCGATCGTGTGCAGCAGCGATCAGATCGCGCTCGGAGTCATCGATGTGCTGGTCCGCAACGGCGTGAAGGTGCCGGGCGACATCGCGGTCACGGGCTTCGACGGCCTCGACGCGGGCCGCTTTCTGCGGCCGGGCCTGACCACCGTCCGCCAGCCGATGGACGCCCTCGGGCGGGTCGCGGTGGAGCTCCTCACCGATCAGGTGAGTCAGGAGCGGCGCACCCCGGCACACCGCCAACTGCCCGTGCAGGTCGTACTGCGCGAAAGCTGTGGTTGCGCTCCGACGTAGGCCGTGGCGCGGCGGAGTGGGCGGGGCGTGGGTTCTGGGAGTTGTGGCTGTCCCGCGGCGCGGTGAAGCCGGCGGGCCGGGGACGGATGTCGACGTCCGTCCCCGACCTCCAAACCGGGGAGCCCTCCGGGAAGGCGAGCCCGTTTCCTCCGGCTGCTCTAGCGGATCGTCAGCGTGCCCTTGGCCTTGGCCTGCGAACTGTTACCGACATACACATCGATCGCACCCGGCTCGATGCGGAATTCGCCGTCCGGATCGTTGCTCCAGAAGCCGAGGTCCTCGGCGCCGAGCTGGAAGCGTACGGTCCGGCTCTTGCCCGCCGCGAGGCCGACCCGGCGGAAACCGCGCAGCCTGCGTACGGGCTGGGCGATGCTGGCCGCGCGGTCGTGGACGTACAGCTGCACGACCTCATCGCCCGCACGATTCCCGGTGTTCGTGACGGAGACCGCGACCTCGACTGTGTCTCCCTTGCGCAGGGCCGTGGCCGTGACACCGCTGCTGCTCAGCCGAGGCTCACCGACCTCGAAGGTGGTGTAGCTGAGCCCGTATCCGAAGGCGAACTGCGGCCCGTTGGGCAGGTCCAGGTACTTGGAGGTGTACTTGTTGTCGGGGTCGTAAGGGCGGCCCGTGTTCTCGTGGTTGTAGTAGACGGGGATCTGCCCGGCGCTGCGCGGGAAGGTCGCCGGAAGCTTGCCGCCCGGATTGACGGCGCCGAAGAGCACGTCCGCGATGGCGTTTCCGGCCTCGATGCCCGGGTGCCACGCCTCCAGGACGGCGGGAGCCTGCTCCAGCCAGTCGCCGATGGTCAGCGGGCGGCCGTTGACCAGGACGACGACAAAGGGCTTGCCGGTCTTCGCGACCGCGGCGATCAGCTTCTCCTGCGCACCGGGCAGGCCGATGTCGCTGCGCGCGGCGGCCTCCCCGCTGATCGCCGGGGGCTCGCCGACCACGACGATGGTGACGTCGGCAGCCTTGGCCGCCGCGACGGCCTCGGGGATGCCGCTCACGTCCTTGCCCTCCGCGTCCACGCCCCGGGCGTAGCGGACCTTCGCACCGGGCGCGGCCTTGCGCACCGCGTCCAGCACCTTCACCGAGGGGAACTTCTCCTGCGCAGCGGGCATCACCCAGGTCCCCAGCAGGTCCGAGGAGTCGCCGAACGGCCCCACCACGGCGATAGAGGAGGCGGACGCGCTCAGCGGCAGCATGTCGTCCGCGTTCTTCAGCAGCACCATCGACCGCGCCCCGGTCTCCCGCGCCGCGGCCCGCGCCTCCTTCGACGGCTCGGTGATCTCGGCGGACTGCTCCACATACGGATGCGCGAAGAGACCGAGCTCGAACTTCAGCCGCAGGATCCGTGACACCGCCTCGTCCAGCCGGTCGGCCTTGATCCGGCCGCTCTTGAGCAGCTGCTTGCCGTGCGCGGTGAGGTTGGTGCTGGTCATCTCCATGTCGACACCGGCATTGAGGCTGATCTGTGCGGCGTCCGCGCCGTCCTCCGCGAAGCCGTGGGCGATCAGCTCCTGGACACCGGTCCAGTCGCTCACCACCATGCCGTCGAAGCCCCACTCACCCTTGAGGATTTCGGTGAGGGTGTGGGTGTTGCCGTGGGCCGGCACGCCGCCGATGGTGTTGAACGACGCCATCACGGTCGCCACGCCGGCATCCAGCGCTGCCTTGAACGGCGGCAGATAGAGATTGCGCAGCCGGGACTCGGAGACGTCGACCGTGTTGTAGTCGCGCCCGCCCTCGGCGCCCCCGTAGGCGACGAAGTGCTTTGCGCAGGCGGCCAGGCGGTCCTTCGCGCCGAGGTCACCGGCGTCCTTGCCCTGGTAGCCGTGGACCTTGGCGGCGGCGAACGCAGAGGTGAGGTACGGGTCCTCGCCGCAGCTCTCGGCGATGCGTCCCCAGCGTGGCTCGTGCGTGACGTCCATCATCGGGGCGAACGTCCAGTGCACCCCGCTGGAGCGGGCCTCCTTCGCCGACACCTCCCCGTCCCGCTTGCTCACCTCCGGGTCGAAACTGGCCGCCTGGGCGAGGGGGATGGGGAAGGTGGTCCAGAAGCCGTGGATCACGTCCAGCCCGAACAGCAGCGGGATGCCCAGCCGCGACTCCTCCACGGCGATCCGCTGCAGGGCGTTGCTGCTGCGCGCACCGAAGATGCTGAGGACGGACCCCAGCCGACCCTTGCGGGCCGCGTCCTCGACGTCCTTGGTCTCCGAGCCGCCCGGCCCGGTGTTGTACGACCACGGCAACTGCTGCAACTGGCCGAGCTTCTCCTCGACCGTCATACGGGCGAGCAGCGACCTGACCTTCGCCTCGTGCGGGCCGGAAGGGGCCTTCGCGGGGGCCGGCACGGCGGCGGGTTGCGCGGCATGCGCGGTACCGCTGCCCATCAGCCCGCTGCCGACAGCGCCGCCCGCGGCGACCGTGCCCCCCACCGCAGCCAGCACGGTCCGCCGTTGAATACCAGCCATGAGTTCATCCTTTTAACAAAGGTCGGCAATTTTCGGGGTTCTCGTTACACAAGTTGGCTTGGAGTTAAAGGGCTTGTTGCGGGGATGTCAAGACTTTCTGCGGCCTTCGAGGGGACGGGTGTTGGCCGCCGAAACCGCTGTGCGATCAGCCCACGTCAAGGGGCATGTATGCGCGTACAGGAGCCATTGACGAGCATCTGTGTACGCGCATACAGTGCGGATTCCGGGCGACACCCAGTGAAATGAGAAGCTCCTGGTCAGGCCGGGCCGCTCCACGGTGACGCGACCACCCGGCTCGCCCCTGGCCCGTGTCCGTGCTGCCTCGTGGAAGCCGACATCCAGCGAGCGGGTGAAGGTTATTGACGACCTCTCAGGGGCCGGAGAAACTGACTCTTCTCCCGGACTCCCGTCTCCGCCCGGAATCCGCGACGCGAGAGGGCCCCATGACCGCCTCTGTGCACAACCAGCCCCAGGACACCGTCGCGCCGTCCCGCTCCCGCCGGGCGCTGGTGGCGGGATCCGTCGGCAATTTCATCGAGTGGTACGAATTCGGCGTCTACGGCTACTTCGCGACGGTCATCGCCGCGAACTTCTTCACGCCCGAGGGCGGCAGCGACGTCGAGGCGCTCATCAAGACGTACGCGTCCTTCGCGCTGGCGTTCTTCTTCCGCCCCGTCGGTGCCGCGCTCTTCGGGCGGCTCGGAGACCGGATCGGCCGCCGGCCGACGCTTGTCCTGGTCATTTTGCTGATGACCGGAGCCACCACGCTCATCGGACTGCTGCCGACCTACGCGACCCTGGGAGCGGCGGCACCGTGGCTGCTCACGCTGCTGCGCGTCGTACAAGGGCTGTCGGCGGGCGGTGAGTTCGGCGGAGCGGTGTCGATCATGACGGAGTTCGCGCCGCCCGGGAAACGCGGTCTCTACGGCGCGTGGCAGTCCTTCACGGTGGCCCTGGGGTTGCTCGGGGGCGCAGGTGTTGCGGCTCTGCTGACCCTCCTGCTGACACAGGCGGACCTCGACTCCTGGGGCTGGCGCCTGCCCTTCCTTTTGACCCTGCCCATGGGGCTCGCCGCGCTCTGGCTGCGTCTGAGGATCGAGGAAACCCCCGCCTTCACCCGCACGCACGGGGAGCCCGGCGAGGCACCGGACCGACTGCACCGGCCTGACCACCCTGACCGACAGGAGCAACCGGGGCGAGGGCCCCGACTGGAGGTGCCGGTCAGCGGGCCCGCCGTGGCGCCCGGGCCGGGGGAGCTGGCGCGGGCGATCGCCCTCGGCGCCGGACGGCTGATGGGCTGGTCCGCGGCCGGCTACACCTTCCTCGTCGTGCTGCCCACGTATCTGCAGAGCACGCTGAACGCGAGCTTCCGGCAGGCACTCCTCGCCACCGTCCTGGCCAACCTGGGCTTCGCCCTCGCCATCCTCCCGGCCGGCGCACTCAGCGACCGCATCGGCAGACGCCCCGTGATGACGGCCGGCGCGGCCCTGGTGGTCGCCCTGGCCTTCCCGCTGCTGAACCTGCTCCAGGACCCCGCGGCCCCGACCACGGCCAAGGGACTGGCGGTCCTCGCCGCGGGCGCCGTCGTCGGTCTCATGGCGGGTCCCGGGCCCGCCATGCTCGCCGAGATGTTCCCCACCCGCGTCAGATGTACCGGCCTCGGCCTGTCCTACGCCCTGTCCAACGCCGTCTTTTCGGGCTGCGCGGGCCTCATCATCACCGAGCTGGTCAAGCGGACCGGCGACGCCGACATCCCCGCCTACTACGTGGCCGTGACCTGCGCCATCAGCGTGGCGGCACTGCTGACACTGCGTGGCGACGACCATCGCCGGTCCCTGCGCGACTGACGATGGGCCGGCCGGGCCGCCGGAGGCCGAGCCGACCGGAGACGGGGACCCGGCGGCGACCGGGGCTTCCGTCCCGGGGGCCCAATACCGAGTTTCAGTGCCACCGAAGACGGAGGAGAGCGAAGCGATGCGGGTGATCGGCCTGATGTCCGGCACGTCCTACGACGCCGTCGACGCCGCGGCAGCGGACCTCCAACTCGTCGGCGACACCCTCGAACTGTCCCCCCTGGGCATGCTGAGCGAGCCGTACCCGGACGCTCTGCGCGCCGCGCTCGCCGCGGCCCTGCCCCCGGCGGGGACCACGATGGAGGACGTATGCCGGCTCGATACGCGGATCGGCCAGTCCTTCGCGTCCCTGGCCGCCCGCGCCGACCGTGAACTGTGCGCAGGACGCGCCGAACTGATCGCCTCCCACGGACAGACCGTCTATCACTGGACGGACGACGGACGTGTCCACGGCACCCTCCAGATCGGCCGGCCTGCCTGGATCGCCGAGGCCACCGGCCGCCCCGTCGTCTCCGACCTGCGCGCCCGCGACGTCGCCGCCGGGGGCCAGGGCGCGCCCCTGGTCAGCATCTTCGACACCCTGTGGCTACGAGGCAGGCCGGGAGCCCCCGTTGCTCTCAACCTCGGCGGAATCGCCAACATCACCGCGCTCCCGGAAGGCAAGGACCCCATCGCCTTCGACACGGGCCCCGCGAACGCCCTCATCGACGCCGCGGTCCAGCACCTCACCAACGGCCGCCTGGACTACGACACGGGCGGGGCCCTGGCCGCGCGGGGTTCCTTCAGCGAACACCTGCTCCACCGGCTCCTCGATGAGCCGTACTACGCCCAGCCGGCCCCCAAGACGACGGGCAAGGAACTCTTCCATCTCCCGTACCTCCTGGCGGCGTTGGCCGAGTGCGGGCCGCTGCCGGCCGAGGACGTCACCGCGACGGTCACCTTGCTCACGGCCCGGACCGTCGCCGACGCGGCACGCTCCGTGGGGGCGTCGGAGGTCATCGCCTCGGGCGGCGGCACAAGGAACCCGACCCTGATGACCCTGCTCCGCACGGAACTCGGCGCCATCCGACTCCAGACCTCCGACGACCTCGGCCTGCCGGCTGCCGCCAAGGAGGCGTACGCCTTCGCGGTCCTCGGCTTTCTCACCGCACACGGCCTGCCCGCCACGGCTCCCTCGTGCACCGGCGCCCGGCACCCCAGCGTCCTGGGCTCGATCACCCCTGGTGCGGGCGGGCTGCGTCTTCCCTCTCCGCCGAGGACGGCCCCGGAGCGCCTGGTGGTGAAGTCTTCCGCTGACCCGTCCTGAAGGGGCGTGGTGCGGCTCGCGGCGACGGTGACGTGAGTGAGGAAGGCCGACTCGTGACAGCGCCCAGCGCCTCGAAGACGCACCTCAGGAGCCACGGCTCGGCCCCGGGGTCGATATCCGGCGTGGCGTGTCCGAATACAGGCTTGTCGTGGGGGCGGGTCACCCCGACGATCGGCTTCGCGCCATGCACGGTCCGTCTCGTTCCCTTACGGAATCCGGAGACCCCTCATGACCTCGCACGCCGAAAGACGCACCGCGCCCACCCACCGAAGATCGTGGTCGCGCCGGGCCGCCCTGGCGGTGACCGCGGCCGGCGCGGTGCTCGGGTTGCTCGCCACGGCCCCCACGGCCACGGCCGCCGCCCCGCCGCAGCCCGCCGCCCCGGCCGTCGCCGCCCCTGACATACCCGTGGCCAACGTCAAGGCCCACTTGAGCCAGCTGCAGTCGATAGCCACCGCCAACGGCGGCAACCGGGCCCACGGCCGTGCCGGATACCGGGCCTCGATCGACTACATCAAGGGCAAGCTGGACGCGGCCGGCTACACCACGACCCTCCAGCAGTTCACCGCCGGCGGTGCCACCGGCTGGAACCTGATCGCCGACTGGCCGGGCGGCGACCCCCAACAGGTCCTGATGGCCGGCGCACACCTCGACTCGGTCACCTCGGGCCCCGGAATCAACGACAACGGCTCGGGGTCGTCCGCCGTTCTGGAGACGGCGCTCGCGGTCTCCCGCGAGGGCCTCCAGCCCACGAAGCACCTGCGTTTCGGCTGGTGGGGCGCGGAGGAACTCGGCCTGCTCGGCTCCAAGTACTACGTGAACAACCTGTCCTCCACCGAGCGTGCGAAGGTCGCCGGCTACCTGAACTTCGACATGATCGGGTCGCCCAACCCCGGCTACTTCGTCTACGACGACGACCCGCAGATCGAGTCGGTGTTCAAGGGCTACTTCGCCTCGCTCAACATCCCCACCGAGATCGAGACCGAGGGCGACGGACGCTCGGACCACGCGCCCTTCAAGAACGTCGGCATCCCGGTGGGTGGCCTGTTCACCGGCGCCGACTACACCAAGACGTCCGCCCAGGCGCAGAAGTGGGGCGGCACGGCAGGCGCGTCCTTCGACCGCTGCTACCACTCCTCGTGCGACACCACGGCGAACATCAACGACACCGCGCTGGACCGCAACAGCGATGCCGTCGCGCACGCCGTCTGGACGCTGAGCGCGGGCAGCACGCCCCCGTCCGGAGACGTCTACGAGAACGCCGCCGACCTTCCCGTGCCGGACGCCGGCGCGGCGGTGACCTCGTCGGTCGGCGTCAGCGGCCGCAGCGGCAACGCCCCCGACGCCCTCAAGGTGAGCGTCGACATCAAGCACACCTGGCGCGGCGACCTCGTCATCGACCTCCTGGCCCCGGATGGGAGCGCCTACCGGCTGAAGAGTTCCAGCGCCAACGACTCCGCGGACAACGTCCTGGCGACCTACACCGTCAACGCCGCCGGCGAGACCGCCAACGGGACGTGGAAGCTACGGGTGCAGGACGTGGCAGCACAGGACACCGGCTACCTCGACAGCTGGAAGCTCACCTTCTGATCCCTGAACGGAGCACCGCCGCACCATCCGGGTGCTCCCTCCTGCTCGACCGCTGAACCGCCCGCGGCGTCAGACCGGACGCCGCGGGCGGCCAACGAGCCCTGGGGAGTGAGGGGTTACGAGGGGAGGAGCCATCGGACGACGGCACACAGAAGCATCAGCGCCGGCGCCGCGAGCCACCATCTGCTGCGCAGCCATCGGGTCGCCAGAAGGAACACCGTCAGGAGGGCCACGGCGGAGGCGAGTGCCCCGCCCGTCAGGGACAGGATCCGGACGTCGTCGGCCGACTCGCGCACATCCCAGGGGCCGTCCGGCGAGATGGCCAAAGCCAGGTACACGACGTAGAGGACCACCGTATTCGCCGCTGTCAGCACCGCGGCGCTGATGACGGCACCGACGGCTTCGCCTCCGCTTCGGCGTCCGCTTCCGGACGTGCCCGCGCGCCGGTCGGCGGTGTGCGCCCTGGGACGGTTCACCGCAGGGCCTGCCCTGCGTTACCCAGATGCGTCATGAAGCTGTCGCCGTAGCGCTGCGCGTCATCGCTCTCCCAGTAGGGACCACCGTTGTAGCGAGCGGCCAACTCCCGGTACTGCTCGGGGGACATCTCGTCAGCGGGTACGTCGGCGAAGGAACTCTCCGCCTTCAGCTGCGCCAGATACTCGGAGGTGATGAAGGCGTTCTGAGCGGGATCCTTGACCGCTTCCTCGACCTGGTCCCGCTGCATGCCGGTGAGATGCGTGGGATCGTAGCCGAGTACCTCGGCCGCACGACGGATCTGAATGGACATCGGCCCCATGGACGTCTTGTCGGCATCTCCGCCGATACCGAGACCGCGCACCGTATCGGCGACATCGTCGATGACACCCGGGTCCCCTTCGACCTCTTTCCAGGCAATGCCGGCAATCATGTCCGGGGGCAGCCCGTTCTCCTTGGCCGCGGCCTTGAGGATCTCTCGATTGGCGCCGATCCAGTCCCGGCGGCTCTCATCCGAATCGGAGGGCAGCCAGTAGTTGTTCCCCGTTCCCTCGGACAGCCCTGCGCAGAGTCGCTTGATCCGCATCAAAGCCGGGGACACCACGGTGGCCGGCCCCACACCGGGGAAGTAGTCCGTCTTGCTGCCGCTGCCCGCCAGTTTCGTAAGGGGGTTGTCGCCGGCCTGCCGGGCCTCGGACTGCAAGGCGCCCACGCGTTCCATCAAACCGGCCGCGTCCTTGAAGTCCGTACGGAAATTCGGGATGAGGTGGCGCGCCGACTGCAGGCCGGCGACGCAGGCCCGGCGCGCGGTCTCCTCGGTTCTCAAGGCGCTGCCGAACGCCTCGGACGCGCGCTTGTGCCACCTGTCGGCTTCCTCCCGGATGGCGTCCACGTCGACCATCAGCTCGGCCAGTGCGTCCAGAAAACCGGTCGTCCCCCGAAGGTCCTCCCACTGGCGCATGGGTTCTGCGGCCTTGGCCTTGGACGTCACGGGAGTCGCCTCTCGCGACATGACGTCCGAGAGGGCGGACTGGGCTTCCTCGCCAGTGGTGAGGAACTGCTTGGCGTGCGACACCGCGTCCGAATAATCCAGAAGCGCTTTCCACGCCCTCTGGTATCCCTCCGTCAATCCGGTGACGAGACCCTCGACGTCACGAATCCGCGCTTCGTAGTGGCTGCGGGAGACGCTCGTCCAATCGAGCCGCTCCGCCTTCTTCACGGACGGCGCCGCGGAGTGCAGCAGGTCGTACATCCGCTTGAATTCGTCGGCATTTCGCTCGATGAGAGCCGGATTGCAGTCCTGGAGAAACTTCACATCGGCGTAGTAAGTCACGCGGTGGCCTCCTTCGGTGCCTCGTACTTGGAGGAATCAAGGAGCGCCCTCAAGTCATCGCGCGTCTGCTCGTCGACCTTCGTGTAGTTGTTTCCGGTGGTCTTGAGCGCGGTGGACAGTGCGGTGAGCAGCAGGACGAGGTCCTGCTGCTGGTCGGCGGCGAAGCGGGCGAATTCATTCACCTCGTCGGCCACTTCGCGATGTGAATGCGGTGTCCGCGAAAGCGTGCCGATATCTTTGTCGAGTCGGCCTTCGTGGAGCAATCCCGCGATCTCCACCAGAAGATGTGCGCTGCCGTCGATGGACGCGGCATCCGCTCCGTATCCGTCACTCATATCTCCCCCGAAGCAATCCAGAATACGAACAGCCGCATAATCATGGTCGGTACGCACGGAAGCGTCAAGCGAACTATGGCCCTTTTGTGATTGTCCGGGGTGATGGTGCCGATGGCCGACCGCCCTCGGGAGCCGCCTCCCGCGTATGACCGTGTTCTCCGGCGAAGCCGCGCGGCCCGCATAAATCTCTCGCAGCCCGCGCAGGAGGTGGGGTACGGTTTTCGAGTCCTGTTGTCTCCGATAGAGGTGGACGTTGCGCATCTGAGGTCCGCGATCATCGCGCGGTACGGCATCGCCCGTACTCCCGTCACGCTGCAGCCGGCATGCCTGCCGCCCGTGACCCCGCGCGGATGCGACCTCGGTGCATGAGCCGTCCTCACCCTTCTGGAGGGCCGCACCTCCTTTTCCCGGTTCGGTCGCCGCGTGGTGCTCGCAAACGAAGCCCCCTTCCCTGCGCTTGCGACTGCGAGAATCACATGGCTCACCCCAGCACCCCCAGCGCCTCCGTGACCTGCTCCGCCCTGTCCTTCCGGTGGCCGGACGGCACGACCGTCTTCGACGGACTCTCCCTCGGCATCGGCCGCGGCCGCACCGGCCTCGTCGGCGCCAACGGCACAGGCAAGTCCACCCTGCTGCGACTGCTGGCCGGCCGGCTCCGCCCCTCCCGGGGTTCGGTGACCGTCGGCGGCAACCTCGCCTACCTACCGCAGAACATCACCCTCGACACGACGCTGCGCGTCGACCAGGCGCTGGGCATCGCCGAACGACGCGACGCACTGCGCGCCATCGAGACCGGAGACGTGAGCGAGGCGCACTTCGAGACGATCGGCGACGACTGGGACGTCGAGGAGCGGGCCCTGGCGACCCTGGGCTCACTCGGGCTGCGCGACGTCGAACTCGACCGCACCGTAGGGCAGTTGTCCGGCGGGGAGACTGTACTGCTTCGCCTCGCCGCGCTGCTGCTGGAGCGTCCCGACGTGCTGCTGCTCGACGAGCCGACCAACAACCTCGACCTGTTCGCGCGCCGTCGGCTCTACGACGCCGTCGACTCCTGGCGCTCCGGAGTGCTGGTCGTGGTCAGTCACGACCGAGAACTGCTGGAGCGCGTGGACCGCATCGCCGACCTGCGATCCGGCTCGCTGACGTGGTACGGCGGAGGCTGGTCCGCGTACCAGGAGGCCCTGGCGACCCAGCAGGAAGCGGCCGGACGGATGCTGCGGGCCGCCGAGGCGGACGTGCGTCGGCAGAAGCGCGAACTGGAGGAGACCCAGGTCAAGTTGGCCCGCCGGCAGCGACACAGCAAGAAGATGGACGCCGAGCGGCGCGCCCCGAGAATCGTCGCCGGCGAACGCAAACGGTCCGCGCAGGAATCGGCGGACAAGCTCCGTGGCCTCCAGGAGGACCGCTTGCACGAGGCGCGTGAACGACGCGAGGAGGCCGCGGAGGCGATCCGCAACGACGCCGAGATCCGCGTGAGCCTTCCCCACACCGCCGTGCCCGCGGGCCGCACCGTCCTGAGCCTGCACGAGCTACGCCTTCCGTTCGGCACGCTGCGCGAAGGCAACCTCCATGTGCACGGCCCCGAACGCATCGCGCTGGTCGGCCGCAACGGAGCCGGTAAGACCACGCTGCTGCGCACCCTGACGGGAGAGCTCGCACCGCTGTCCGGCGAAGCTCGCACCTTCGTGCCGCTGAGGTTCCTTCCGCAGCGCCTCGATGTGCTGGACGAGGAGAAAGGCGTCGCCGCGAACGTGGCCCGGTCGGCCCCCGGGGTCACGGACAACCACATCCGTGCGCAGCTCGCGCGGTTCCTGTTCAAGGGGGCACGTGCCGACCAGCCGGCAGGCACCCTCTCGGGCGGAGAGCGCTTCCGGGCCGCCCTCGCGGCGACGATGCTCGCCGCACCGGCGCCGCAGCTACTGCTGCTGGACGAGCCGACCAACAACCTCGACTTGGCGAGCGTCCGGCAGCTGACAAGTGCCCTCGACTCCTACCAGGGCGCGCTCGTGATCGCCGGCCACGACCTCCCCTTCCTCGCGTCGGTCGGGATCACCCGCTGGCTGCTCGTCGGAGAGGAACTCCGGGAGACCGGCGAGGACGAGGTCCGCGAGCTGCTCGAAGCGGGAGAGGGCGACTGACGGACCGTCGTCGTGGACCGCCCGTCGCCGTACCCGCTCGGGCCGCCGTGGCGGGCGTCGAGGCAGCGTCGAGTCCTTCCGTCCCGCCGTCAGGCCAGCTTCTTGAGAAGTTCGGTCGCGAGCGGGGCGGCGGAGGAGGGGTTCTGCCCGGTGACCAGGTTCCGGTCAATGATCACGTGCGGTGCCCACGGCTCGCTCTCCCGGAAGTTGACGCCGGCCTCGACGAGGCGGTCCTGGAGCAGCCACGCCGCCTTGTCGGCGAATCCCGCCTGGCGCTCCTCGGCGTTGGTGAAACCGGTCAGCCGGAAGCCCGCGAAGGAATTGGCGCCGTCGGGCCCGGTCGCGGCCAGCATGGCGGCCGGGGCGTGACACACCAGCGCCAGGGGCTTGCCGGACTCCAGGGCACGCGTCAGCAGCTTGCCGGAGTCGGCATTGACGGCGAGGTCCTCCATCGGGCCGTGGCCACCGGGGTAGAAGACCGCGTCGTAGTCGTCGAGGCGTACGTCCTCCAGCTTGACGGGGTGCTGGAGTTCGGCGAAGGAGGCGAGGGCCTGCGACACCTTGGCGGCGCCTTCCTGACCGCCGTTGGCCTCGGGGGCCAGGCTTCCCTTGTCGACGTGCGGCACGACGCCGCCCGGGGTGGCGACGACGGTCTCGTGACCCGCCGCCTTGAACACCTCGTACGGGGCGGCGGCTTCCTCGGCCCAGAAGCCGGTGGGGTGCTTGGTGCCGTCGGCCAGCGTCCAGTGGTCGGCGCCGGTCATCACGAAAAGGATCTTCGACATGGTGAGGCTCTTTCGGTGTGGGATGCGGGTCCTGCCGGGCGGAGGACTTCGCGGCGCACGCTTGGACGCTCCGGGCTCGTGGGTACGGGAATCCGGCACTCGGTGCTCGACTCGTCGGTGCGCCGACCTCCTCGAAGGTAGGCCCCCTCAGCCATCGGAATCCAATAGGCTCGGCCATATGAGGCATAGGAATCCCGATGGCGAGAACGGAAGAGGGCAGGTCGGGGGCACCGCACCGCCGGACCTCAATCTCCTGCGCACCTTCCTCGCGGTCTACCGTTCGGGGTCCTTCACGGCTGCCGCGCGCCTGCTCGGTCTGTCACAGCCCACGGTCACCGCCCAGGTGCGTTCCCTGGAGGGGCAGCTGGGCCGGGAGCTGTTCGCGCGGTTGCCGCGCGGCGCCGCCCCCTCGCCGTTCGCGGACGAGCTGGCAGCCCGCGTCGTAGAGCCCCTGGACACCCTCGCCGCCGTCGCCGGCCAGAGCGGATTCGCCGGCGACGGCTCCGCCGAACCCGTGCACCTCGCGGGCCCGGCCGAGCTCCTGTCCCACAGTGTCGTGCCGACCCTTGGGCCTCTGGTGGAGAAGGGCGTGCGGCTGCGCATCACCACCGGCCTGACGGAGCCGCTTCTTGACGAGATGCGCGCGGGGCGGCACGACCTGGTGATCGCCACGGTCCGCCCCCGCGGCCGGCAACTGGCCTCCGTGCCCCTGACGGACGAGGAGTTCGTACTGGTCGCGGCACCCTCCTGGGCGGAGCGGATCGGCGGGCCCGCCCGGATAGCCGCCGAAGGCCCGGCCGCCCTGCACGGCATACCGCTGGTCTCGTACGCCGAGGATCTGCCGATCGTCCGCCGCTACTGGCGCCACGTCTTCGGCAAGCGGCTGGTCTGCCAGGCCGCCGTCACCGTGCCGGACCTGCGTGCCGTCAAAGCCGCGGTCGTCGGCGGCTCCGGATTCAGCGTGCTGCCCCGCTACCTCTGCCTGGACGACCTCGCCTCCGGGGCTCTGGTCCTGCTGGGCGAGCCGGACGACCCGCCGATCAACACCGGCTTTCTCGTGCAGCGCCCCGGTACCTCGGACAACCCGCACGTCGCCCTGGTCCGGGACCACCTGCTGCAGTCCGCCCGCACCTGGTAGCGACGGCCCGGCGGACATGCGCTCAGCCGGCCGCCGCCCGCACCTCCCTGTTGATCTGCTCGAACTGCGCGCCCATGGCGTCGGAGAGGGCCTGTGCGGCCGAGAGCGGGCGGACCATGACGGTGAAGTCGTCGATGAGCCCGTTCTCGTCGAGGTGCAGGAAGTCGCACCCGGTGATCTCGCGGTCGCCGACCCGGGCAGCGAAGACGAGGGCGTGGTCGCGGCCGTCGGCGCCGTTGATCTCCCGGACGTAGTGGAAGTCCTCGAAGACGCGGGACACCCCGCGCAGGATCGCCGCGGTGATGGCCTTGCCGGGATACGGGCGGAAGGCGACGGGGCTGGTGAAGACGACGTTCTCGGCCAGGAGCGCCTCGATGGCCTCGTGATCGTTCGCTTCCACGGCCTTGCGGAATGCGTGCACGCGGGTCACCTCATAGTCAATTTGGTGAGTAGGTGTGGATGACAGTAATCGCATCGATGTAGCGTGTCCATATGTCTTTGAAGTACGCGGTCCTGGCGGCGCTCCTGGAGGGCGAGTCCTCCGGCTATGACCTGGCCAAGATCTTCGATGTATCGGTGTCGAACTTCTGGGCGGCGACGCCTCAGCAGCTCTACCGCGAACTGGAGCGCCTGGCGGGGGAGGGCCTGATCGATGCGCGGGTCGTTCCGCAGGAACGCAGGCCCAACAAGCGGATGTTCACGCTGTCCGACGCCGGACGGCAGGACCTCGCGGCCTTCACCGCCAAACCTCCCCGGCCGACCGCCGCCCGCGACGAACTCATGGTCAAGGTCCAGGCCGTCGACGGGGGAGACGTGGAGGCGGTGCGGGCGCACATCGAGGAGCGGATGGACTGGGCGCGCGGGAAGCTCGCCCGCTACGAGCGGCTGCGCCGGCATCTCCTCGGTGGAATGAGCGAGGAGGAGTATCTGCGGGACGGTGAGCGCATCGGCCCCTATCTGACGCTGCTGCGGGGCTTCTCCTTCGAAGAGGAGAACCTGCGATGGGGCCAACAGGTCCTGGAAATCCTGGCACGCCGCACGGCGTGGGCCGACCGAGCCGGAGAGGCGCCGACACCATGACGAACACCGCTTACCTGCGCTATGTCGCACTCGGGGACAGTCAGACCGAGGGCCTCGGCGACGGAGACGACGACACCGGCCTCAGAGGATGGGCGGACCGGCTCGCCGAGCGTCTCGCGCAGACCACCCCCGAGGTGCGGTACGCCAATCTCGCCGTTCGCGGCTGCGTCGCGGCCCAGGTGCACACCCAGCAGCTCGCGCCCGCCCTCGCCCTTCGACCCGACCTGGTCACCGTCGTCGCGGGAATGAACGACCTGCTGCGCCCGAGCTTCGACGCCGACGAGGTGGCAGGCCACCTGGAAGCGATGTTCGCCGCCCTGACCGGATCAGGGGCACGCGTGGCCACGGTGACCTTTCCCGACGTCGCGCGGATCATCCCGCTCGCGCGCCCGATCAGCCCCCGCGTCGTCGCCCTGAACCACCGCATTCGCGCCGCCGCGGGGCGCCACGGAGTCGTCGTCGCGGAGACCTCCCACCACGACGTCGTCACCGACCCACGGATCTGGAGCCCCGACCGACTGCACGCAGGGCCGCTCGGCCACGACCGCATCGCGGCCGCCGTCGCGCACGCCCTCGAACTGCCGGGCAGTGACGAGACCTGGACGCACCCGCTGCCGCCGCCGGCCACCCCGGTACCGGCAGGGTGGCGCGCCGCGGCAGCCGAGGCGCGCTGGGCGGCCGCTTTCCTGGGCCCCTGGATCGGCAGGCGCATACGGGGCCGCTCCTCCGGCGACGGCCGCAGCGCCAAGCGTCCGCAACTGGCCGCCGTGCAGGCCCGTCCAGTGCCTTGACGGCCTTGATCGCCTTGTGCGTCCTTGAGCGGGGCGCATGCCGGGCTACCCCCGTGCGCTCGGCCGCCTCGGCCGCCCTCGTCAGGCGTCGGCCGGTGGCTCCGCGGGGAGCTCTCGGTTGCCCTCCTGGGGCGCCTCCTTCAACTGAAGGCCGTTCTCCCAGATCTTGTTGAGGGTCGTCACGAGACGCTCGAACGGGATGCGGTGCTCCAAGACGAACACCATGTACGCCATGCGGCTCACCATGACGGACAACGCGTGCGCGGTGACCAGCGGATCGAGGCTCGGATCGGCCTCGCCGTCGTGCTGGAGGGCGCGGATCATCTTGGCGTTGCGCCGGGCGAAGGCGTTCCCGCGCTCCACGCGCAGCGCCAGGAAGTTCTCGTCGATCTGCGCGACCTGCTCGAAGAGCGCCATGAGGCGGGCATTGCGCCGGTACGCGCGCAGATACTCGCGGTTGGCGGCGTCGATGAGCTGCCGGGTGTCGGTGATGCCGGTGCGCTCGCGCAGGTGCGGGTGGAGCATTTCCTCCTGCACCATCTCGACGAGCGCCTGGAAGATCTCTTCCTTGCTGTTGAAGTACGTGTAGAACGACCCCGACGCGACGTTCGCGGCCTGGGTGATGTCCGTGATCCGCGCATCGAGATAGCCGTCGCGCTCGAAGACTTCACGCGCCGCGGTGATGAGCGCGTTGCGCGTCCGCATGCCGCGCCTGCTCCGCGGGGTGATCGGTTGCTTCCGGCCGTCTGCGGCCGGGGCCTGGGCAGCCAAGATGGTCCGTCCCTGTCGTTCGAGCACGTACGGGTGGCAGCGGATGCTACCAGCTGGTGGCCGTCTGACCTCGGGCGTTGCACCTCCGCAGGGCGTTGACCGCCTCATTCACGGTGGCGAGGGGAGCCAACCGGCCGACATCGACGGCCCGAGTCGGGGCTTGCATGAATATTGAAGATGGCTTCACCTTCACAGTAGTGTCCGGCTCGTCGCCGCGGGTTGCGCGGCGCACACCGCCCCGCAGGATGCGCGGCGGACACCGCACGATCCGGATCCGGGCAACGGGACGAGCTGGGGAGGTCACGCGAGTGACTCAGGGTGCTCAGGTGCAGGTGGGGGAGACGGTTCTCGTCGAGCGGCGCGGCGCGGTCATGGTGATCACACTGAACAGACCGGACCGGCTCAACGCCTGGAACGACGAGCTGGAGGGCCGCTACTTCGCGTCGCTCGACGAAGCGGAGGCGGACCCCGACGTACGCGCGATCGTCCTCACCGGCGCGGGCCGCGGATTCTGCGCGGGCGCGGACATGGCGGATCTGCAACAGGCCGGTGCAGCAGCGGAGTTGACGGCGGCGGAGGCGGCGGACCGCTTCGACCGGGGCCGGCCCCGGTGGTTCCCGCTGACCGTCCGCAAGCCGATGGTGGCCGCGGTCAACGGCGCCGTGGCCGGCCTCGGACTCGTCGAGGCGTTGTACTGCGATGTCCGGTTCAGCACACCGGACGCCAAGTTCACGACGGCGTTCGCCCGGCGCGGCCTGATCGCCGAGTACGGCATCGCCTGGCTCCTGCCGCGCCTCGTGGGGCCGAGCAGAGCACTGGACCTGCTGCTGTCGGCGCGGGTGATCAGAGGTGCGGAAGCCCACGAGATGGGCCTGGTCAACAAACTCGTCGAGGCGGACCGGATCCTCGACGAGGCAGTGGCGTACGCCACCGACCTGGCGACCTGGTGCTCCCCGACGGCCATGAGCGTCATCAAGGATCAGGTGTACCGCGGCCTGGACACCGACTTTGCCGCGGCGGTCGAACGGGCGGACGCGCTGATGCCGGAGGCGTTTCGGCAGCCCGATGCCGCGGAGGGTGTCGCCAGCTATCTGGAGGGTCGCCCACCCGTCTTCCGCCCCCTCGACCCCAAATGACGCCCGGGAGGCGCGCGCATGTCGAACGCTGCTGAAGCCATCTGGGAACACGCCTGGGCCGCCCCCGAACGCATCGCCCTGCGCGGTGACACCGGCGAGCCGTGGACGTACGGGACGCTGCGCGCCCGGGCCACCGCCGTCGCCTGCCGGTTGCGTGAGCACGGCATACGGCCCGGTGATCGGGTGCTGCTCGTCGCCCCCTCCGTCCCCGAATTCGCCGCGGCCTACTACGGCACCCTCTCCGCCGGAGCCATCGTCGTCACGGCCAACACCATGGCGCCGAAACGGGAGTTGGCGTACATCGGTGCGGACGCGGGCGTCTCGCTCGTCCTGGGCCGGCACGCGAGCACACCGGCTCCCGAGCAGGTCGCAGCCGAACTGTCCATCCCCTACGAAGAGTTGGACTCCGACCTCGCCCGGCTCACCCGCCGCGTCGACCTCGACGCCGGCTCCGCGCACCGCGCGAACAGCGCGCCCCACCCCACCGAGGACGACGACACGGCCGTCCTGCTCTACACCTCCGGCACCACCGGCCGGCCCAAGGGCGCCCAGCTGACCCACGGCAACCTGGTCGCCTGCGCCGCGATCTTCTGCGAGGTGTACGACATCACCGCCGAGGACCGGGCCGTGACGGGACTGCCGTTGTTTCACGTCTTCGGCCAGGTATGCGTCATGGCCACCACGATGCGCGCGGGCGCCGGCCTGTCCCTGCTTGAACGCTTCGACGCGCCCTCCATGCTGGCCATGCTCCGCCGGGACCGTCCGACCTTCACCGCGGGCGTACCCACCATGTGGAACGCCTTGCTGCGTGCCGCAGACGACGCCGGCGCCGCGGACTTCACCGGCCTGCGCCTGGCCTCGTCCGGCGGCGCCTCGCTGCCCGTCGAGGTGATGCGCGCCTTCGAGGAGCGCTTCGGCTGCGCCATCGTCGAGGGGTACGGGCTCACCGAGACGGCAGGCGCCGCCACGTTCCAGGACCCGCGACGCCCCCGGAAACCCGGCTGCGTCGGCCGGGCCCTGCCCGGCTGTGAGGTTTCCGTACGCGGTGACGACGGCGCGGAGTTGCCGCCCGGCCGGATCGGTGAGGTGCACATCAAAGGCCCCGTCGTGATGAAGGGGTACTGGAACCGGCCGGATGCCACCGCTGAGGTGCTGCGCGACGGCCGGCTGGCGACCGGGGACCTCGGCACGATCGACGCCGACGGCGACCTCCGCATCGTCGACCGCAAGAAGGATCTGGTCATCCGGGGTGGCTACAACGTCTACCCGCGCGAGGTCGAGGAGGTGCTCTACGAGCATCCCGACATCGTCGAGGCCGCGGTCATCGGTGTCCCGGACGCCCACTACGGAGAGGAGGTGGCAGCGGTCGTCGCCCTACGGCCCGGCGCCCGCCTCGACACGGCAGATCTCCGCCACTGGGCCAAGGAACGCCTCTCCGCCTACAAGGTGCCGCACCTGGTGGCGGTGGTCGACGCACTCCCGAAAGGGCCGACCGGAAAGATCCTCAAGCGGGCCATCGACCCGGCCTCGCTGAAGCCGGAGACGACCGAAGCGGCGTTCCCGCCCGCGGACACCGCGGACCCGGGCAACTCCGCCCCTGGAGGCCGCTGAACCCATGAAGCCCGAACCTGCGGCCGACGCCACGCCGCCCTATGCGCGCCAGACATGGCAGACCCTTGAGCCGTACCACGGAGCCGTCTACTTCTCGCCCGAAGCCCAGGCACGCTACGGCGAGCTGGGGTCGTCAGGCCAGGCTGCGTACTTCGCCTCGCGCGCCGCGGCGCTCGGCCCGGCCCCCGCGGAACTCGTGATCGCCACCTTCTACAACTTCAACCCCGTGGCCGTACGCGCGGCACTTCCGGCGGCGTGGGAAACGGCTCCGCCGGCGGCGTTCCTGGCCGCACGATTGCGGGGCATCGACGCGACGCTGCGCCGAGTCCTCGGCGAGGACATCGCGTCCACGCGCCTGCGCAGAGCCGCCGAACTGGCCCGACGGGCTGCCGAAGCCGCGCAGCCACTCCTCCAGGGACGGCCGCTGTTCGCCGCGCACGCCGCGCTCCCGTGGCCGGACGAGCCTCATCTGGTGCTGTGGCACGCGCAGACCCTGCTCCGTGAATTCCGCGGCGACGGCCACATCCAGGCGTTGCTCGGCGCAGCGTTGAACGGCCTCGAAGCGCTGGTCACGCACGCCGCGACGGGTGCGGTCCCGGCCGAGACCCTGCGCACCACCCGGTCCTGGTCGCCGCAGGACTGGGCCCGCGCGACAGACGGCCTGCGTGAGCGGGGATGGCTCACCGACGATGCCGATCTCGTCCTCACTGCCGAGGGTCGAGAGCGTCGAGCCACCGTCGAACGGGTCACCGACCGGCTCGCGGCCGAGCCCTACACCTCGCTGGGGCCCGACGCGTGCGAGGAACTGCGCGACCTGGCCCGCCCGTACAGCCGGGCGCTGGCCCAGGACTTGATGCCGTGGGCTGTGGAGCGTCTTGACCGTTCCCGCTGAGCCTGAGCCGAACCGATGCTCGGTGGCGCCGCCGGCCGTGGGGACGTCGATGGCCGATTCGAGCGCCGGACGGCCGGGTCAGCCGCCGGCCGCGCTGCCGGTCAGCAGCAGCTCCGCCAAGGGCGTACGCCGGTGGTGCACCGAGCGGCCCGTGCGGGTGGTGGTGAGAAGACCAGCGGCGCGCAGAGCCGAGGCATGGGCGGAAGCCGTCGCGTTGCTGACGCCGGCGCGGCGCGCCAGGCCCGTGGTCGTCAGGGCCTCGTCCAAGCAGCGCAGCAGGGCGAGCCGGGTGCGCCCGAGGACGTCCGCGAGAGGCTCGCCCGCCGGGGCGGCCCCGTCCGGGACGATCGGCATCCCCACCGGCGTGGGGCTGACCGCCGGGTAGGCGAGTGCCACCGGGCGGTCCGGCAGATCCTGGACGAGCGGGCCACGCCGCCAGTGGAAGGTCGGCCGCAGGACCAGCCCGCGCCCGCGGAGTCGTACCTCCCGCCCACCCGGGACGCCCGGCAGGGGCCATTCCCAGACCCCGTCGCGCAGTCGTGACCCGGGGGCCAGGGAGGCCAGGGCGACGGCGAGACCCTGTTCGGAGACCGTGAGGGCATGGCCGGCGAACTCCGCCCGGTGCAGGTCCTGGACCTGGGGCCACACCGGCGCGAGTACTGACTCGTACGCCGCCCGCTGCGCCCGCCCGAGTGTCCGCCAGGCACCGGCGTCCCCGTAGTGCAGGGCGCGGATCCACGGCGGGGCCGGCCGTCGCGCGTACACCTCCTCGATCCCGGCCCGCACGACCTCCGGGCGGGCCGCCCTGACCAGAGCGAACCCCTCTTCCGGCGTGTCGCCGAGAACGTCGAGGAAGGCGGGGGGCACCCCGTCCGGCACCAGGTCCGCGAGCGGCTCAACCACGCTCGGCAGGGCCCGCAGCAGCCTGCCCCGCCAGCGCCCGAACAGCAGCCCCTCGTGGGGGGCGCCCAACATCATCAGGGCCGCTTGCAGTTCGGGTAAGGGCGAGGGCCGCGGCGCGAACCGTACGCGGGCGAGATCATCCGCCGTGAAGTGGATCCGGATCATGTGCGTTTCCCCCGCTCCGCGCCGGCCTTTCGGGCCAGGCCGCAAGCTTGGCCCCGATACGGTGTCCGCCCCCAGGATGCCGTCCATGATCTCCTCCTTCACACCCGGTCGCCGTTCCCTGGCCAAGGGCGCCCTCGCCGGGGCCGCCACGCTGCTGCTCGGCACCGACCGTGCCTCCGCCGCCGACGGTGCCTCCGCCCTCGACCGCGCCACCGCGCCGATTCTGCGTCTGCCGGCACCGGACGGGCCCTGCCCCGTCGGTGCCGCCACGCTTCACCTCGTCGACCCCTCCCGCGACGACCCCTGGGAGCCCAAGATCGGCGTACGCGAACTCATGGTCACCGTCCTGCGGCCGGCTGCCCCCGGCCACGGCTTCCCGCGTGCTCCGCAGCTGACCCCGGGCGCCGCCGCGCGCTTCGCCGACATCGCCCAGCGGATCCACCCACAGCTCCCGGGGTCCGGAGTCGACTGGGCGGCCACCCTCACGCATGCCCGGACCGGCGCCCCGCCCCTGCCCGGCCGGCGCCCCGTGCTGCTCTACAGCCCCGGCGGCGGCGACGCCCGTACGACGGGCAGCTCCCTCGCGGTGGACCTCGCCTCACACGGCTGGACGGTCCTCACCGTCGACCACCCCGGGGACGCGAGCCAGGTGGAGTTCCCCGACGAGCGGCCCGGCCGCGAACGGGTCCGGCCCACCGCCCTGCACGGCCCGCCCGACGCGGCCACCTTCCGCACCATGATCGACACCCGGGTCGCCGACCTCCGCTTCGTCCTCGACGTCCTCGGCCTCGACCGGGTCGGCGTCTACGGGCACTCCGCGGGCGGCACCGCGGCCGCGCAGGCGCTCCACGAGGACCGGCGGATCGCCACCGCCGTCAACCTGGAGGGGTATCTCGACCAGATGGACGGCGAACTCCTGCCGGTGGCCCGGCAGGGGACGGACCGGCCGATGCTCCTGGCCGGCACCGACGGCTTCCGCGATGCCCGGCTGGACCGGTCCTGGGCAGCGCTCCTCGCCCATGGGGGCCCCGTTGTCCGGCGGCAGCTCGATGACGCCGCGCACTGGGTCTTCACCGACTACGCGTCCCTCGTCCCTCAGCTCCAGGGGGCCGGCCTGATGACCGCCGCCGGGCGCGCCGCGATGGTCGGCCGGGCCGGCCCGCGCCTCACCGTGTCCGCCGTACGCGACCTCGTACGGTCGTTCTTCGCCGGTCACCCGCGGAGGTGAGGGCCCCCGGCCACTGACGGTTCGTCGCCATGCCACCCATTGAAGTTGAACTCAGATTCAAATACGGTGCTCGGGAGACGGCCGCCGATGCGGTCGTCAAGCAGCCGTGCGGGATGTGTGGGACGGAGACTTCGTGCAGATCAACGGCAAGGTCGCGATCGTCACGGGAGCGGCGGGCGGCATCGGCGCCGCGATCGCGCAGCGCCTCCTCGAACACGGCGCGCGCGGCGTCCTGTTGACGGACCTGGACGCCGCGCGCCTCGACGCGACGACGAAGCAACTCGCCGACGCCCATGCCGGGCGGGCCAGGGGAGTGGCCGCCGACGCCTCGTCGGCCGAGGACCTGGGGCGCCTGATCGGCGCGGCCGAGTCGGAGTTCGGCCCGGTCGACCTCTACTTCGCCAATGCCGGCGTGGGTGGCGGCTCCGGGCTCGACGCGAGCGAGGACGCGTGGTCCAGTGCGCTCGACGTCAACGTCATGGCGCATGTGCGTGCGGCGCGGCTGCTCGTACCGGGCTGGATCGAGCGCGGCGGAGGCTACTTCTTCAGTACCGCGTCGGCCGCGGGACTGCTCACGCAGATCGGCTCGGCCACGTACTCCGTCAGCAAGCACGCCGCGGTCGCGTTCGCCGAGTGGCTCTCGGTGACGTACGGGGACCAGGGCGTGCGCGTCAGCTGCCTCTGCCCGCAGGGCGTCGAGACCGAACTCCTCATGGCGGGGACGCGTTCGGCCGACCCCGCCGAACGTGCAGGTGCGCGCGCCGTACTGGACTCGGGGGACCTGCTCCAACCGCTCGATGTCGCCGACCGCGTGATGGCCGCCGTCGGCGACGAGCGGTTCCTCGTCCTGCCGCACTCGCAGGTGCTCGACTTCTACCGCCGCAAAGGCAGCGACTACGACCGATGGATACGCGGCATGCGGCGCTACCAGGAGGCAGTGAAGTGAACAGCACCCGCACCGCCGTCCTCTTCGACTTCGGCGGCGTCCTGACCACCAGCGTGGTCGACGCCTTCGAGGGGCTCGGGAAGGAACTCGGCGCCGACCCTCGGCTGCCACTGCGGTTGCTGGGAACGGATGAGCAGTGCAGCGCGCTCCTCGTTGCGCACGAAGAAGGCCGCATCGGGGAGCGGGAGTTCGAGGACGGGTTCGCCGCGCGCCTGCGGGCGCACGGCGTGTCGGTCGAGGGCGAGGGCCTGGTGAGCCGGATGCAGGCGCTGCTGAGCCCCGACGCCGACATGATCGCCCTGGTGGCGGAGCTCCGGGCCGAAGGCCACCGCGTCGGTCTGCTCTCCAACTCCCTCGGTGACGACTGCTATCGGGGCTTCGACCTGCCCGCCATGTTCGACGCCGTGACCGTCTCCCGCGACATCGGTGTGCGCAAGCCGTCGCGCCGCGCGTACCAGGCGGCCTGCGAGCGGCTCGGCGTACGGCCCGAGGACACCGTGATGGTCGACGACCTCCAGCAGAACATCGCCGCCGCACACCGCATCGGCCTCGCGGGAGTCGTCCACCGGGAAGCGGCCACGACCGCACGCGAGTTGCGAGAACTGCTGGCACCGGCGGGCCCTCGGCCGGTGTCTTCGACCGACCAGTGAAACAGCGATCCGCGACTGTGGGAGGACCCGTGTTCGAAACGTCCGACAGGGCCAAGGAGTACCAGGACAAGCTGCTCGCCTTCATGGACGGGCACATCTACCCCGCCGAGCCCCTCTACGAGGCGCAGATGGCGGAGTCGGGGGACCCGCACTTCCACCCGCCGGTCCTCGAAGAGCTCAAGACCGAGGCGCGCAAGCAGGGACTGTGGAACCTCTTCCATCCGCACTCCGAGTGGGGCCCCGGGCTCACCAACCTCGAATACGCACCGCTCGCCGAGATCATGGGACGCAGTGCGCACCTGGCTCCCGAGGCCACCAACTGCAACGCTCCCGACACCGGCAACATGGAGGTCCTCACCCTCTTCGGCACCGAGGAGCACAAGGAGAAGTGGCTGAAGCCCCTGCTCGCGGGTGAGATCGCCTCGGCGTTCGCCATGACCGAGCCGGCGGCGGCCAGTTCCGATGCCCGCAACATCCAGATGCGGATGGAGCGCGACGGCGACGAGTACGTCCTCAACGGGCGCAAGTGGTGGACCTCCAACGCCCTCCACAAGAACTGCAAGGTCCTCATCGTCATGGGCAAGACCGACCCCGACGGCCCGAGCCACCGGCAGCAGAGCATGATGGTGGTACCGCTCGACACCCCGGGCGTCACCGTCCTGCGCAATCTGCCGGTGTTCGGCTACATGGACCGCGAGGGCCACGCCGAGGTCCTCTTCGAGAACGTCCGTGTGCCGCGCACCGCCCTGCTCGCCGGCGAGGGCGACGGCTTCATGATCAGCCAGGCGCGGCTCGGACCGGGGCGCATCCACCACTGCATGCGTTCCATCGGCATGGCTGAACGAGCCCTCGACCTCATGATCGACCGCGCACAGGCACGCACGACGTTCGGCGCACCCCTCGCCGACCGGGCCAACATCCAGGACTGGATCGCCGAAGCCCGTATCGAGATCGACATGGCGCGCCTGCTGACCCTCAAGGCCGCCTACTTGATGGACACCGTCGGCAACAAGGAGGCCCGCACCGAGATCGCCGCGATCAAGGTCGCCGCGCCCCAGGTCGCGCTGAAGGTGATCGACCGCGCCATCCAGGTCCACGGGGGCGGCGGCGTCTCCGACGACTTCCCGCTCGCCAGCATGTACGCCCACCTGCGCACCCTGCGCCTGGCCGACGGCCCGGACGAGGTCCACAAGCGCACCATCGCGCTACGCGAACTGCGCCGGCGCGACGCGAACTGGGGGAAGGGATGACCAGCCCTTGAGGAGGGCTGAGAGGCCATAGCCCATACCCACCTGCCCAGCGCTCCGGCGCTGGGCAGGATGAGCTCATGGCCATGGACGAGAACAGCAGCTTCTCCCTGCCGCGGGGTGCGACAGGCTTCTTCCGACCCGAGGACAGCTCGCTGCCGGAGACTGACCGGCGGGCCTTCCGCGCCGGGCTGTACGCGGCCGCCCGCCTCGCCGGAGGCACGGTGGGGGAGGTGGAGGACAGGGCATACCCCCGCACCTTCCACACCGCGTCGGTCATCGACGACGCAGGCGAGAGCGTCATCCTGTGTCACGCCCATCACCCCTGGATCGCCTTCGCCCAGGAACGGCGGCATGGGTACGGCCAGGAGTTCCTCGCCCCGCCCTGGTGGTCCTCCACCTTCGCCCAAGCGGGATTTGTGGTCCTCAGCGCCGAGACGCTCGCCACGCCTCTCTCCGACGTGGACACCTCAGCACTCACCCAGAGCGAATGGAGCGCGGTTCGCCTCCACGACGCAACCACGTTGGGCGGCGTGCTCTTCAACGCCTGGGACTGATGAGCTGCCCGGGCCCCGTCCCTCGGGGTGCCGCTGTGCCACCGCCCGAGGGACTCGGTCTCGCCCCGCAGCGCCCTAGGTTGTGTCCGCAAGGTCCCTTCTGGTTCGCGGCGCCTGGCACGCACCCTCGCTGCGTTGTCGGGATCTTCCCGGTACGCCCAGTACCGGGAAGCCCCTCCGCCTTGCGAGGGCGCTCGGCATCCACCAGCTGAATGAGGAGCGGAGACGGAGCGAGCGCAGCGAGTGCAGTGCACCAGACACCGCGAGCCCCGCCCACCGGGCGGACGAAGGGACTTTGCGGACACAACCTAGCCCTCCAACTGATCCCCCGTAGCCGCTCGACCATACGAGTGCAGCGCCGTGATGACCTCGAGTTGTGTGCGGCGACCGGCGAGGACGTCCATCTGGTAACCGTCCTCCATCGCCACGAAGTTGGCGGCGATCATGCGGGGTGCGTCCGTCAGGGCGAAGTGGCCCTGGGCCTCGCCGAGGACCAGAATTCCCTGGTAGACGCTGATTTGACGTTCCGTCAAAGCGCTGTCGAGAGCCGCGGCCTTCGGGTCGCGGAGGGTGCGGGGCCAGTACTCGAAGAGGAGGCGGGGCAGCCGGTCGTGCGGGCCGTCCGCCACTCCGGCGGCGATGCAGCTGCGCAGCCGTTCCCGCGCGTCCGTGTGGCGTTCCGCCGCCGACTCGCGGTCCCGGCAGAAACGCTCGATGGCCTGCTGGAAGGTCTCGTACATCAGGGCGTCGAGGTCTTCGTAGTAGTAGAGGACCGCCGCAGGGGTGACCCCCGCCTCCTCTGCCACGTCCCGCAGCCGCAGCCCTTCGAGGCCCCTGCTGAGCAGTGCCCGCCCGGCGGCCTCGCTCAGCTGAGCCCGCCGCGCCTCCTGGTCCTTGGTCCGTGCCACCGCGTTCCCTCATCCCTCAAAGACTGAACCGAACCGAAAAGATACCTCCCCAGGACTTGACCGGCCCACAGGCGTTTCATTAAATCGCTCTTTAATGAATCCGGGTGCTTACACTCCCCTCTTGGAGGCCGTCATGATCACGGACGACACCAGGGCCGGCCCCAGGCCCACCACCGCATCACCACTCACCGCCAAGGGCCTGCGCGGCGACTCCGTGGGCCTGCTCGCCACGGTCGCCCTGGGACTCGCCTCCGTCGCGCCCGCCTACAGCATCGCCATCACCCTGGGACTGGTGACCTTGGTGGCCGGCGACCTCGCGCCGGCCGCCCTGCTGCTCGGCTTCGTGCCGATCCTGCTCACCGCCTTCGCCTTCCGGGAGCTGAACCGGGAGATGCCCGACTGCGGCACCACCTTCGTGTGGAACACCCGCGTCTTCGGCCCCGCCGCCGGCTGGCTCGCGGGCGGCTGGACGGTCCTCGTCGCCACCGTCATCGCCATGACCGCGCTCGCTCAGGTCGGTGCCTCGGCGCTCCTGGGCCTGCTGGGCCTCACCGAGGCGACGGACAGCGGCCTCGCTGTCACCGGCGCCGCCGTGCTGCTGCTCGCACTGGCCGTCACGGTCGCCTACCGAGGCGTTCAGCTCGCGGCTCATGTGCAGTACGCGATGCTCGGCCTGCAACTCGTCGCACTGCTCGCCTTCGGCATCGCGGCCTTCGCCCACGACGGCGCGGCGACCCCGTCCCTGAGCTGGCTCAATCCCTTCGGCTTCGACAGCTTCGGCGCCTTCGCCGAGGCGGTGCTGCTGTGCCTGTTCATCTACTGGGGCTGGGACGCGCTGATCACCTTCAACGAGGAAACGGTCGACAGCGGACGCACACCCGGCAGGGCCGCCGTGACCTCCACCCTGATCCTTGTCGTCACTTACCTGTTCACCGCCTTCGCCGCCCTCTCCTTCGCCGGCACCGGCACCACCGGCCTCGGACTCGGCGACGAGGAGACCGCCGCCGACGTCCTCAGCAACCTCGCGCCCGCCGTCCTCGGCGACGTCCCGGCGAAGCTCGTCCAGCTCGCCATCGGTGTCTCCGCCATCGGCGCCCTGCTGACCTGCACCGTCTCGACCCCGCGCACCACCTTGTCGATGAGCGCGCACGGCGCCTTGCCCGCCGCCTTCGGACGCATCCACCCACGCTTTCGCACCCCTGCCTTCGGCACGGTGTTCTTCGGTACCGCGGCGGCCGTCGTGCTGTCCCTGCTCACGCTGGTCTCCACCGACTTCCTCGGCGACGCCATCCTCTCCGTCGGCCTGCTGATCGCCTTCTACTACGGCGTCACCGGCTTCGCCTGCGCCTGGTACTTCCGCGGGCACCTGCGCCGCTCACCGCGCGACCTGCTGGTCAAGGGCGTCATGCCGGTGGCGGGCGGCCTGATGATGCTGGCGGCCTTCGTGCGCAGCGCCTACGACATGTTCGACCCCGCCTATGGCTACACCTCCCTCGGCGGGGTCGGCGGCGTCTTCCTGCTCGGCGTCGGCTCGATCGTGCTCGGCGGCGCCGTGATGCTCCTCGTCCGCTCCCGCCACGCCCGCTTCTTCCGCGACGGCCGCACGTCCGTCACCACCTCCGCCGTCACCACCCCGCCCCTCCCGGAGAACTGATCACCATGCGCACACTCGCCATCGCCGCCATCCAGACCACTCCCGTCCCGCACGACCTGCACGCCACCTGGGAACGCTTCGCCGACCGGGTGCGGGCGGTGCGTGAGACCTTCCCGCACGTCCAGCTGGTCGTCGTACCCGAGCTGATGCTCGCCGCCGAAGCGCCGCTGCTGCAGGCGCGCTCCGACTGGATGCGGAAGGCGGCGGTCACCGTCCCGGGCCCGCTCAGCGACCGGATCTGCGCCCTGGCCCGCGAGACCGGGCTGTGGCTGGTCCCCGGCAGCCTCTACGAGCAGGCCGACGACGGGCTCACCTACAACACCGCCCTCGCGATCTCCCCGGAGGGTGAGATCGCGGCCCGATACCGCAAGATCTTTCCGTGGCAGCCCTACGAACAGACCACCCCCGGCAGTGAGTTCGTGGTGTTCGAGCTGCCCGGCATCGGTCGCGCGGGCCTCGCGATCTGCTACGACGGATCGTTCCCGGAGACGGCGAGGCAACTGGCCTGGCTGGGCGCCGAGGTCATCATCCAGCCGACCCTCACCACCACCCGCGACCGGGAGATGGAACTGGTCTGTGCGCGCGCCAACGCCTGGACCAACCAGCTCTACATCGTCAACCTCAACGCCGCAGACCCGGCCGGCGTCGGCGAAAGCGTCATCGTCGACCCCGAGGGGACCGTCCGTCAGCAGGCGGGCTCCGGCGAGGAGGTGCTGGTCGACGTCCTCGACCTCGAAACAGTCACCCGCGTCCGCACGTACGGATCCGCCGGCATCAACCGTCCCTGGTCCCAGCTCGCCCGCTACGGCGACCGGATCGAACTGCCCATGTACGGAGGGACGTTCCGGCCGACGTCGTGGGGCGGCTGAGCCGGGACGCGGGAGGGCTCGTTTTTTGAGGCTCCACCCGACCCCGCCGAAGAGACGGCCCTTCCGGTCCGCTGTGGCTACGGTGTGTGGATGACCGATCCATGGAAGGCGACCGACGCCGGTGTCCTGCGGCTGCCCTCCGGGCGTCTCGTGAGGGGGCGGGGGCTGCGCCGACCGCTGCCGGAGGGGCCGATGCCCACCTTCGCCGTCCATCTGCTCGGTGGGCAGCCTCCCGAAGTCTCTTGGGAGGCCCGATGGTTGCGCTGGCCGGATTTCTGGCTGCCCAGCAGCCGGGATGAGGCCGACGCCGTTTTCCGCGAGGCGTGGGAGCGGGCCGATGCCGAGCGTGTCGAGATCGCCTGCGCCGGCGGCCGAGGCCGGACCGGCACGGCCCTGGCCTGTCTCGCCCTGCTGGACGGCGTACCGGCCGACCGGGCCGTGGAGTTCGTACGCGAGAACTACCACCCTCGCGCCGTCGAAACCCCCTGGCAGCGGCGGTACGTCCGCCACTTCACGACCTGACCCCGGCAGCCCGAGGCCGGACCGGGCGGCTGCCCGCGCAGGGGCAAGGAAGGCATTGCCACCTGCGAGAGCCGCCCTGCCGGCTCGGCTCAGGCCGCGGCGCGGACCCGGGCGGCGAGGGCGTGTCCGATGAGGACGTAGACCACGGCGGGCAGACCGTAGTTGAGCACGGTCCGAAGCCAGTCCGGGTCCATCGTGAACAGGTCGTGGGACCATCCGGCCAGCCAACCGGCCGCCGACTGCACCCAACCGACCAGGTCGTTTGCGCGGTTTGCGTCGAGGAGCGCGAAGAGGATCCAGAGCCCGAGGATCACCGCGGTGAGGTCCGCGATGACGACGATGACCTTCGCTGCTTCGCCTTTGCCACTACGAGTACGTCTGGACATGACAAGCGGATTGCCGTTTCCGGCCGATCGAAACCCGCCACGAGGAGTGTTGGGCTCCGTAAAGCCTCCACCCCGCCCAAGATCTGCCGGATGCGCGCCCTGGTGCGCGTCGATTCCGGCGGTCCGTGATCTGTCCGTCCTGGAAGGCGGCCCGCTCAGTTGCCCATGAGGCCGACGAACATGGTCCGGTGCAGGACCTCGACGTGGCGTTTCGCGATGTGGGCGGCGGCGGTGGCGTCGCGCCCGCGGAGGGCGGCGATCAACTCGCGGTGTTCGCCGTTGGAGTCGCGGAGGGTCTCCACCGGGTACGGCAGGTAATAGCGGTAGAGGTCGTGGAGCACCGCGGTGTAGGGCTCCACGATCGACGAGAGGCCGGTGGCGGCGGCCAGGGCGAGGTGGAACCGCTCGTCGCAACGGTGGAACTCCGCCCACCCGACAATGCCGTCCATCTCCTCGACCAGGGCCTCCAGGCTTCCTAGAGCCGCGTCGTCGGCGTGGCCGGAGGCCAGGTGCGCGATGCCGCATTCGAGGGCGAGCCGGTGGTCGATCAATTGGTGAACCGTGGCGGCGGTGGCGTCCGACCGGTAGGCGGCGGTCGCGTCGACCGTGCCCTTGGGAGGCCGGAGGGCGACGAGGGTCCCGCCGTTGCGGCCCCGGCGGCGTTCCAGCACGCCCTCTTTGTCCAGGGAGACCAGCGCGCGGCGGACCGTGATCTCGCTGACGCCCAGGGCCTCGGCGATCTGCCCCGTGGCCGGCAATCGCTCGCCCGGCGCCAGCAGCCCGAGGTCGACGGCCAGGGCTATCCGGGCGCGCACCGTCTCCAGGGCCGACAGCTGCCGAATGCCCTTCAGGGGCGGCGCGTTGAGGGCCATCGGGCTCCCGGTCCCGGCGTCCGACGGGGCCGGGGGAGGCGCGGGAGCGGCAGCTGCCGAAGGCGTCGGAGAGGGAGCCGTGCCCGGCGTGGGCTGGTCGCTGGGTCCAGGCATGACGCCACTCTAGTCGCTGCTCAGGAAAACAGCTCATCTTGAGCACTCTTGTTTAACTGCTCATCCTGCTCTAATTTCGGTGCACCCGATATGAAGCAGGTGGCTGCCCGTGTCCCGTCCGCTCCCCATCGCCCTCGTCCAGGCGCCTCCGCGCCCGGCAGGGGCGCCCGTGTCCGGCTTCGCCGAGGAGGTGGAGGCCGTGATGCGGCGTTTTCCGCAGACCCGGCTGATCGTCTTCCCCGAGCTGCACCTGTGCGGGGTCGACGAGGGGGAGGACGCGGACCGGCAGCTCCAGGACGCCGCGGAACCGCTGGACGGCCGTCGCGTCGCCGAGCTGGGCCGGCTCGCCCGCGATCTCGGCGTCTGGCTGCTGCCCGGCAGCATCTGCGAGCGGGGGCCGGAGGGGGAGCTGTTCAACACCGCGTTGGCATTCTCCCCGGACGGCGAGCCGGCGGCGTTCTACCGGAAGGTCTTCCCGTGGCGCCCGCGCGAGCCGTACGTCCCCGGTGACCGCTTCGTGGTCTTCGACATCCCGGGAACGGGGCGGGTCGGATTCTCCATCTGCTACGACGCCTGGTTCCCGGAAGTCGCACGTCACCTGGCGTGGATGGGCGCGGAGGTCATCGTCAACCCGGTCATGACCACCACCTCCGACCGTGCCCAGGAGCTGGTCCTCGCCAGGGCCAATGCCATCGTCAATCAGGTCTTCGTGGTGAGTGTGAACACCGCGGGTCCGCTCGGCACCGGCCGCAGCCTCGTCGTCGACCCCGAGGGTCTGGTCCGAACCGAAGCACCGGGCGAGGGCGCCACCGTGCTGACCGACGTGCTCGACCTGGACCATGTGACCCGGGCGCGGACCTACGGCACGGCCGGGCTCAGCCGCATGTGGGCGCAGTTCACGGACGCCGACGCCCCGATCGACCTCCCTCTGTACGGCGGCCGGATCGATCCCCGGCGCTGGCACCCCGGACAGGGAGGCCGGACCCCCTCCTGAGGCGCGCCGCCACCCGTCTTTCTCGCCCCTTCCCCGTTCCCTTCTCGTCCCCGGAGCCTCGAATGGATCACCTCCCCGCCCCGCAGCTGGCACGGGAGCTCACGCTCAGAAGTGTCGTCCTGTTCGGCCTGGCGTACATGACGCCGATGATCGTGCTCGGCACCTTCGGCGTGGTCGCCGCCGACACAGGTGGCGCGGTGCCCATGGCCTATCTGCTGGCTCTGCTCGCGATGCTCTTCACCGCGCACAGCTACGGCAAGATGGCCGCCGCCCACCCCGTGGCGGGCTCCGCGTACACCTACGTCCGGCGGGCCATCGACTCCCGGGTGGGCTTCCTGGTCGGCTGGGCGACGCTGTTGGACTACTTCTTCCTCCCCATGGTCATCTGGCTGATTGGCGGCGCCTACCTGCAGGCGCAGTTCCCGGGTGTCCCGCTCTGGGTGTGGATCATCGGCTTCATCGGGGTGACCACGGGGCTGAATCTGCGCGGCATCAAGACCGCGGAGCGGGCCAACGACCTGCTGATGATCTTTCAGCTGCTGGTGATCGGGATATTCGTCCTGCTCTCGCTGCGGCACGTCTTCCACCTCGGCGGAGCCGGTGCGCTCGCCTCCACCGCACCCTTCGCCAACAACGCCACGACCCTGGCCGGCATCTCCGCCGGCGCCGCCCTCGCCGCGTACTCCTTCCTGGGGTTCGACGCCGTCACCACCCTCACCGAGGAGACCGTCGACCCGAAGCGGACCATGCCGCGAGCGATCATGCTGACGGCACTCATCGGCGGCGCCGTCTTCGTGGCCGTCGCCTACGCCACGCAACTGGTGCACCCGGGCAGCGACTTCGACGATCCCAGCTCGGCGGCGTTCGAGATCGCCAAGACCATCGGTGGCGACGTGTTCTCGTCCGTCTTCCTCGCCGGCCTGGTCGTGGCCCAATTCGCCTCCGGGATCGCCGCCCAGGCCAGCGCCTCACGGCTGCTGTACGCGATGGGCCGGGACTCCGTGCTGCCGCGCCGCGTCTTCGGGTACCTGCACCCCCGCTACCGCACCCCCGCCCTGAACATCCTGCTCACCGGAGTCGTGGGGCTGATCGCGGTGCGGATGGACGTGGCGACCTCCACCTCTTTCATCAACTTCGGTGCCTTCACGGCCTTCACCTTCGTGAACGTGAGCGTCATCGCCACCTACCTGAAGCGCCGACGTGCCGGCGAGCGTCCCCACCCCCTCGGCTACGTGGTCGCCCCCGCCATCGGTGCCGCGGTCGATGTCTGGCTCCTCGTCCATCTCGACGGCAAGGCCCTCACCCTCGGTGCCATCTGGCTGGCCCTGGGCATCGGTTACCTCGCCTACCTCACCAAGGGTTTCCGCGCCGCGCCCCCGGAGATGGCCTTCACGGAGGAGGAGCCCGTCGCCAAGGCCGGGTGAGCGGGGGAGTACGCCCCGCCGGGTCCACCGGCGGGGGTGTGCCGGCGGAGGGAGACGTTCGTTGTCCCGCACCGCGCGGGCTCCTCACTCGGACGCGGCGATGAGCGCGGATCGGTAGTCGGGGAGGGCGAGCGTGCTGACCTTCTGCCCTTCCTTGAGCATCCGGTTCAGGAGTGCGCGCCTGCCCAGCAGTCCGTTGCGGATACGGATACCGGTCGCGGTGCCGGGGGCGAGGAACTTTCCCGTGCGGTCGCCACCCTTCTGGCAGCCCTGGGCGTAGGCGCGCATCGTGTTCTCGTACCGGGTGAAGGCCGCGCGGTGGTCGCCACCGGCCAGCGCGAGTTCGCCGGCCAGGACGTAGCCGGCCACCACGCCGGTCCCGGTGCCCATGCCGCCGATGGTCGCGCCGCAGGCGGCATCTCCGACGAGGCAGATCCGCCCCTTGGACCAATTCCGCACGTCGGCCCGGCTGATCGAGTCGAAGTAGATCTCCGGTGCCTGCCGGAGGGAGTCGAGGAGTCGTGGCACCTCCCAGCCGAGCCCGGCGAAGGCGTCGCCGATCAGGGCTTTCTGCTGTGCGGGGTCATGGCGGTCGTAGGTGAGTTGAGGGGCGGCGAAGAGGAAGAAGGCGCCGGCCTTCGCCGCGTCCCGGTGGTCCCTGCCCACGCTCGCGAGTCGGCCGGGCGTGTTGAACCCGACCGAACCTCGCTCAAGGTTCAGATAGTTGGGCAGCTGCCAGGTGGCCGCGTAGTAGCCGAGGTGACGGACGAACTTCTCCTCCGGACCGAAGGTGAGTCGGCGCACATGGGAGTGCAACCCGTCCGCGCCGATCACGAGGTCGAACTCCCGGGGCGCGCTGTTGCGGAAGGTGACCTGTACACCATCAGTGGTCTCGGTAAGGCCGCTGATGGAGTCGCCGAAGAGGTATTCGGTGTGCGGGAGGCTGTGCTCGTAGAGGACCCGGGCCAGGTCGCCGCGGGGCACCTCCACGTCGCCGCCGGCGAACTCGGCCGGCAGGCTCAGCAGTTGACGGCCGCGTTCGTCGACGAAGCGCATCGGCGTGCCTCCGGTCTGGATCCGGCGCAGCTGCGCGAGCACGCCCATCTGCTCCAGCACGGTCAGGTGCGTCTCGCTGCGGAAGTCGACGGCCTGCCCGCCGCCGCGTAAGGCAGGTGCCAGCTCGACCACCGTGGGCGCGAACCCGTAGCGACCGAGCCAATAGGCCAGCGCCGGCCCGGCGATGCTCGCTCCGGAGATCAGGACGTTCTTCCCCATGGATGCCACTCCCCTATAACTGTGTCTGATGGACACTAATTTTTATGTGTACCGTAGACGCAGTTTTGCTGCCTTGCAAGACCGAAGACGGGAGCGGAGACATGGGCGACGAGCGCAGCGAGGGGGCGCGGTTGCTGTGGGGCCCGCACGCGAAGCCCTCCCGGGGGCCCAAGCCGACGCTCAGCCTGGACCGCATCGCGCGAGCCGGCGCCGATATCGCCGACGCGGAGGGGCTTGCCGCCGTATCCATGCAACGGGTTGCCGGGCTGCTCGACGTCACCAAAATGGCGCTCTACCGGTACGTGCCCGGCAAGGCCGAGCTGGTCGCACTGATGGTGGAGGCCGCGATCGGTGAGGCCCCGCCGTCGAATGAACCCCGCGCCGGCTGGCGGGAGCAACTCGGCGCGTGGGCCCGCCAACTGGCAGCCGTCTTTCACCGGCACCCCTGGCTGCTGGACGCCACCGTCGGCCCGAGGATCCTGGGGCCCAGGGAGCTGGCCTGGACGGAACGCGCCATCGCCGCGCTGGAGGGGACCGGTCTGTCGGGAGCGGAACGGATGGACGCGGTGGTCCTGCTGGTCGGCCATGTGCGCGGAATCGCCCAGCAGGCCCATGCCGCGGGGCCGATGGGCAACCCCGAAGCGCAGCTCAGCGTCACTCTAGGGGAGCTCATGGAGGTGCACGGCGAGCACTACCCCGCCCTCACCGCCGCCCTGGACTCGGCGGCCCGGCACGGTGGGCAGGACCAGGCAGCGGAGTTCGGGCTGGAACGCATCCTGGACGGCTTGGGCATGTTCATCGCCCGGCGCTCGGACTAGCCAGGTGGTGAGCGAATGAGTCAGGGGCATGTCGCCCTGGTAGTTCGGCTGATGAGGAGCGCGTGGTGTTGAGGACGAGGTCGGTCTCGCTGTGGGGGTACGTCGCGTGCTTGTGGGCGATCGTCTTCGCCGGGGCGCATTTCTACTGGGCTGTCGGCGGCGATGTGGGATTGAGCGTGTCGGCAGGGCAGCAGCTCGCCACGACACGCCCGCTGTGGTTCGTGCTGGCAGGTCTCTGGGGCGTGGGGCTGCTCTGCCTCGTCGGCGCACTGCTGGCATGGCTGCTCGCGCAACCACGTCCAGGTGGGGCCGCTCGGCGCATCCTGGTGTATCTGGGGTGGATCGTCGGCTTCATCCTGACGATGAGAGGCATCGCTGTTGAGTTCCTGCTCATGACGAATGTGACCCACCTGGACACCAGCGTGAGTGCGGGGCAACGGTTCTGGAGCCTGGTGCTGTGGAATCCCTGGTTCGTCGTAGGTGGACTGGCATTCGGCATGTCCGCACTCGACGCCCGCAGGCGCGAACACTCCCTGGTGCTTCAGGCAGCCCCGCACTGAGACACGGCTCGCGCTGAGGCTGGACAACGCCCTTTGGCCGACACCAGCCTCTTACTCGCCGTCTCGTAAGCCGCAGCGTTGGTGGTACGGGGCCAGTGGGCCGGCCAATTGCGGAACCCCCGCACCGCGATGGCGATCGCGGGGCGGGGGCTCATGACGCCGGCCACGGGTCACAGGCGATCAGGGCAGACAACCGTACGAGTGTGTCCACCGGCCTTGGTGGGCACCGTCGTTCACTTCTTCAGCAGGCCCAGCTCCCGCAGTCCGTAGTGGCGGATGCCGTCGGTGCGCAGCCTGTCCGCGCCGCCGCGGAGCACCCAGTAGCCGCCGCGCCGGTAGGAGGGGCCGGTGAAGGTGGAGCCGGCCAGCAGGTCGCTGCAGCCGTCCTGCTCTGCGTCGAGGAGTTGCAGTGTGCCGCCGAACTCGGTCCTGGAGGCCGTACCCGCAAGGGCGTTGTCGTTGTGCGAGATGCGCTGCAGGGAGCGCATCCGGGCGCCGTCCTTCGTCGCCATGAGCTCCGACACCAGGATCTTCTTCGTGGTCGCGTACTTCCCGGTCCCGATGGTGGACACGCTCTCGGCCCGCCCGTCCCCGGTGATGTCGCCCGTGACCAGCGGCCCGCCCAGGCCGTCGGAATGCAGGCTCCGTACGCCCGGGCGGAATCCGTCCGGGCCCCCGCGCAGCATGGGCGCGCCACCGCTCTTGGGGCTGGGGCCGGGCAGCAGGGTGTCGGGGTAGCCGTCCACGTCGAAGTCCGTGCCGGTCATGATGTCCGCGCTGTATTTCCCCGGGGGCGACTCGGCCTCCACCATGCCGTCCTCGGCGCTGCCGCGGAACCAGCGCAGAGGGTGGTAGGTGCCGCCCTCGAAGTCGTCCTCGGGATCGTTCGTCTCAAGAGTGAGCAGCAGATCGGTCCGGCCGTCGGCGTCGATGTCGGCGGACTCCAGCGAGGAGTAGTAGCTGAGGTCGGGGGCGGGGCCTCGTACGGTGACGGTGCGGGTCGAGGCGGGGCGGCCGTCGGAGCCGAACGGCCCGTAGAGGATCTGGCCGATCGCACCCGGTGCCTTCCCCGGGACCGGGGCGAGCACATCGGCCCGGTCGTCCCCGTTGAAGTCACCGATCGCGGTGGGCGGGGACTCGGTGTGGGCAGGGCCCGACGGGTAGGGGACGGTGACCGGTTCGGCGCTCAGCCCCTTCGGGCCGCCCCGGAAGAGCACCATCGATCTGGTGGACTTGTTGACGTACTCGTCCTTCGGGATCAGCTGCGCGGCGAGCACATCGGTATAGCCGTCGGCGTCCAGATCGGCGGTGTAGGTGCGGCCGAAACCCTCCTTCCACTTGCCGCCCGCGCCCGGCGGGACCACGCCGTCGGCCAGCGGACGGCCGGTGGGACGCAGTCCGTCCTTGCCACCCATGAAGACCGCGAGCGGTCCGATGCGGCCTCGGCTCAGTACGGCGGGCGGAGTGCCGTCGACGGTGGCCGGGTCGCCGGTCACCACATCCACCGCATCGGGATAGCCGTCGTTGTCGAAGTCCGCCGGCCGGTCCCAACTCTTCGAGGGTTTGCGGGACTCGGCGCTCGACGGGCACCCGGTGCCGGCATTCTCGGAATCGCCGTCGGTTCCGCAGGAGGAGACGGTGAGCACGAGCGCGGCACCTATGGCGGCCGCTCTGATCGATCTCATCCGGCCGATTATGCGTCATGTCCCGGTCAGGCGACCGGTTTCTCGAGTGAACAGGGCGATTCAGGAGGCGCGACCGCCCGACGGCACTGCTTTGCCGAAGCGGCAACAAAACTCGCCCCGGTCCGACACGCTCCCGGAGGATCGGGGCACCGATCATTGCGCACGGCGGATCACGGGCTCAGGAGGCTCCATGTCGCAGCAGGCCACGGACATCGTTCACCGCTCGGTCCCCGGGCCCGCAGGCCGGATCCACCTGGTCGAGAAGGGCACCGGGCCCCTGGTGCTGCTCGTGCACGGATTTCCGGAGTCCTGGTACTCCTGGCGGCACCAACTGTCGGCGTTGGCCGCTGCCGGGTACCGTGCGGTCGCCCTCGACGTCCGCGGCTACGGCCGTTCCTCCAAGCCCGGGGACGTCGCCGCGTACCGGATGCTCAACCTGGTGGACGACAACGCCGCGGTGGTGGAGGCCCTGGGCGAGCAGGCAGCGGTGATCGTCGGCCATGACTGGGGGTCCACCATCGCCGCCACCTCCGCCCTGGTCAGGCCGGAGGTCTTCCACGCGGTGGGACTGATCAGCGTTCCCTACGCCCCACCCGGCGGCCCGAGGCCCGGTCAGGTCTTCGCGCAGATGGGTGGGGAGGAGGAGTTCTACGTCTCGTACTTCCAGGAGCCCGGTCGCGCCGAGGCCGAGATCGAGCCCGACGTACGTGGCTGGCTCGCGGGCTTCTACGCCGCCCTGTCCGCCGACACCATGCCGGCCCCCGATGTGCCGGGTCCGCACTTCGTCAGCCGGGGCGGGAGGCTGCGCGACCGGTTCCCGACCGGTTCGCGGCCCGGATGGCTCAGTGAGCTGGATCTCGACGTCTACGTCGGGGAGTTCGAGCGGACCGGCATGAGCGGGCCGCTCAACCGCTACCGGAACATGGACCGGGACTGGGAAGACCTCACCGGCTTCGACGGCGCCCCGCTCACCCAGCCTTCTCTGTTCATCGGCGGCAGCCTGGATGCCTCCACCACCTGGATGTCGGAGGCCATCGCGGCCTACCCCACCACGCTGCCCGGCCTTGTCTCCTCCCACATCCTCGACGGCTGTGGCCACTGGACCCAGCAGGAGCGCCCCGAAGAGGTCAACCAGCTCCTGATCGACTGGCTGGCCTCGCTGCCCGCTTGAAGCCTCGCGGAGAGCACGGGCCGGGGGTTTGCGACCAACATGCCGCCGCACACGGCGAGTTGAAGCGCGGCTACGGCGCCTCGTACGGCGCCTCGTACGGCGCCTCGTACGGCGCCAGCATCGGCGAACCAGCCACGGCCCGCTTTCGCTGTCAGCGGCCAGCAGGCGAGCAGCGATGCGTCATGCGGCGCTCCGGGCCGGATCTCCCTCCTGTTCCCCCTGCTGCGGCGTGTGAGCGTGCCGGGGGAGGAGGAGGGGGGTTGCCAGCATGAGGAGGCCGGCGATGACGATCGCTGTGCGGGGGCCGGTGATGCCGGCCAGCAGACCCCACAGGGCGGTCATGGCGGCGATGGTGGCGTTGCTGGTGACCGACCACGCCGAGAGCGTACGGGCGATGCGGTCCGTCGCGATGCGGTCGAGCCGGTAGGTGGCGAACACCGGGTTGAACACGCCCATGCAGGTGATCAGCCCGAACTCGATGGCGATGACGAGCACGAGCCCGGCAACGCCGGGGCGGATGAACGCCAACCCGGGCAGCCAGCACGCGCGCAGCGCACCGGAGATGAGCATTACCTTGTGCTGCCCGAAGCGCGCGACGAGCCGGGGGGCCAGCCGTGCGCCGAGGAGGCCGCCGATGCAGGGCACGCCGAACGCCAGGCCGTACTGCCAGGGTGCGAACCCCAGGCGGTCGAGCATGAGGACGGCGAGCACCGGCGCGGCAGCCATGATCAGGCTGTTGACCAGCACCGTGTTGAAGAACAGGGGGCGGAGGGCCGGGTGGGCAAGGACGTAGCGCCACCCTTCGAGCAGGTCGCCCGCCCGGCGCCGTGGTACGTCGGGTCGCGCCGGGTGCGGCTCCCGCCCGCCGATCGCGCGGATCCCCGCTGCCGACAGCAGGAAGCTGACCGCGTCGGCCAGCACAGTCGTCACCGGGCCGAACAATCCGATCGCGGCGCCGCCGAGCGGCGGGCCGAGCGCGGTGGCCGTCCAGGTGGTGGCCTCGAACCGCCCGTTCGCGACGAGCAGGTCCTGCGGCGGCACGAGCGCTTTCAGGTACGCGCCGCTCGCCGCCTTGAAGCTGATGTTCGCCGCGGCGACGATGACCGACACCACCAGGAGCTGGGCGAAGCCGAGCCGGCCGAGCGCGAAGGCGACGGGGACGCTGATCAACGCGGCGAACCGGGTCAGATCCATCGCGACCATCACCGGCCGCTTGCGCCGGAACTCCACCCAGGGACCGAGCGGCACCGCGACCGCCGCCCCTACCGCCAGACCCGCAGCCGCCAGCACCGACACCTCGGTCGGCCCGGCATCCAGCACGAGCAGCGCGATCAACGGGAACGCGTCGAGCGCGAGCCACGTCCCGAACGTGCTGACCGCGTACGCAGCCCAGAGCCACTCGAACCGCCGCCCCAGCGATCTTCTACCCACCCGTAGCCACCATGCGCGGCGCGCCCTCGCCCTCTCGTCGTCCCGCTTCGCGTCGGTCCAGCGAGATCAAAGCGTGCAGCGCACCAGCTGGTCAAAATGACCGTTGGTGCCGGTGAGATGGTCCGCGATCAGCGTGCGCGCCCTTCACGGACGGGGATCGCCGCCGGAACGGGGTGCGGCGAACCCGGCGAGCAGGAGATGGGTGAGCTCTTCGATGACCTCGTCGAGCGTGGCGTCGACCCAGCCGGCGGCCCAGTCGTGGAGAAGGCCGTTGACGCTGCCGATGAAGGCGGCCGCGGTGATGCGGAAGTCGCGATCGGCGATCTCTCCCCTGGCCGCCGCGGCGGCCGCCTCGGCGCACAGCAGCTCTATCCACCGGGAGCGGCGGGCGAGGCGCTGCCGGTCCATGCGGGCGCTGACGCCGATGATCTCGGTGAAGGTGATCCGCAGGCGGCGCGGATCGGTGGTGACGCTGGTCGCGTAGGCGCGGAAGACGGCGGCAACGCGCTCCGGCAGTGGCAGTTGAGCGGCGTTCCGGGCGAGCGCTTCCGTGGCAGCCTCCTCCGCCAGGTCGTTGACCTGGAGATGGAGAGCGGCGAGTACGTCTTCGAGGCCGCGGAACTCTTCGTAGAACTGACGCGTCGAGAGACCGGCTGCCTCGCTCAGCGCCGCGACGGTGGTCGCGCGGTAGCCGGGGCTGTCGCCGAAGAGCCGCAGTCCCGCGTCGAGAAATTTCCGGCGCCGCTCCGCCTTCCGTTCGCTCGCGGACTTCCCTGCGTACCGGCCGGTCGGCTGCTTGAGCCTGCCCTCCACCGGACCTCCCTCGACGGTTCTCCCGCCATCCTCTCCTGTCGCACGTCTTGAAGAAGCACCCGGGCGTGGTTACTTTCGCGTAGCCGAATCTGAACTCGCGCGTTTTCAGATCTCGTCCGTAGTACGTCCGACCTGCGGAAGGTCCGGCATTGCCAGGGCCGCTCTTCCGTGAACGACATGTCATGCGCCTGCCATGGCGCACAGTCCGTCCTCGGAGGTAGAAGATGACCTTGCACCGATCACGCACGAGCGAGGCAACGGCCCCTGTGCGGCGTACGTTTCGCACGCGCCGCCGCTCGTCACTTCCCCTGGCCCTCGCGGTGGCGCTCACGGTCGTGGGCGGGGTGACCGCCGCCTCGGCAGCCGACGCCGGCCGGAGCCCCGAGCCGGGGAGCGGTCCTGAGGCTCTCCAGGAGGTGATGTTCGTCGGCAACAACTGGGACGGCACCGCGGACGTGATCAGGTCCGCGGGCTCCTTCGCGAAGCTGGGGCGGATCAACGTGATCCCGGACAAGGACGAGCGCCTGCGGGAGATCTACCTCAACCCCCTCAAGCTCGTGTTCTTCCTGGGCATCCGGAACGGCCCGGGGGAGGGTCACGACCAGTTCGTCGACGACATGTACTCCACCCCCGACGGCAAGGCCATGGTGGTGTCGCGCCCGAGTTTCGCGGATGTGGTCTCCATCGATGTGGCGACCGGGAAGATCAACTGGCGTTTCCCCGTCTCCGGCTTCCGCTCCGACCACATGGCCGTGTCCCCTGACGGGAAGCGAATTGCCGTATCCGCCTCCACCTCCAACACCGTGCACGTCCTGGACATCACCACGGGTGCGCAGGCGGGCTCGTTCAAGACCGGTGACAAGCCGCACGAGAACGTCTTCGCCGAGGGCGGCAAGTACCTCTGGAACATGGCCATCGGCGACGTCAACACCGACCTCGACGCCCCCGGCATGGACTGGACGAAGGGCGACCGCAAGATCACCATCGTCGACGCCACCACTTTCGAGCCGGTCAAGGTCATCGACATGCGTGACAGGCTCGACGCCTTCGGGCGCAAGGACCTCTCCGACGCCATCCGTCCGGTGGCCCTCACCCCCGACGAATCCAAGCTCTACTTCCAGGTGTCCTTCTTCAACGGCTTCCTGGAGTACGACGTCGCCGGGGACAGGATCACTCGGGTCAAGACACTCCCGAAGAACCCCGACACCGACGAGAACCGCACCACCTGGGTCAACGACTCGCGCCACCACGGCATGTCGATGAGCCCCGACGGAGACAAACTCTGCATCGCCGGAACCATGGACGACTACGTCACCGTCGTCGACCGCCGCACCCTGCAGGAAGGCCCCCTGGTCAGCGCCTCCAAGCCCTACTGGGCCACCGTCAGCGGCGACGGCCGGTCCTGCGTCATCTCGGAGAGCGGAACCGACCAGGTCACCGCTGTCGACTTCGCCACGGGGAAGAAGACCGTCTCCGTGCCCGTCGGAGACCACCCGCAGCGCGTCCGCATCGCCCATGTGCCGACCGACTGGACCGGCCCAGCCGCTCATTGACGGTGCGACGCACCGGCGAGCGCGAACGGTGACCCACTTGCCGACAACACTCTCGTGTACGTATGCGATGCGGGATACCCGGCCGCGGCCGGGGGCGGCCAGGTGAGCCGTGAAGAGGTGGGCCGCCCCGGGGGCCTTACTGCTTGGCGACCGGCCGGTACGTGGATACGTGGACGCCGGTGGGGCTGGTGGCCGTGGAGACGAGTTCGAGTGCGCGGCGTGCTCTGTCGTCGGGAAAGATCGTTTTTCCGCCGCCGAGGAGGACCGGCATGATCATGAGGCGAAGCTCGTCGACCAGCCCCTCGCCCAGGAGGGTGCGTACGAGGGTGGGACTTCCCATGACCAGCAGGTCGCCCCCGTCCGTCTCGTGCAGCTGCCGGATGCGGGGGAGGGGGTGGTCACCGGGGATGCGTGTGGTGTTCGCCCAGGTCAGTTCGTCGTCGCGGAGCGTCCGGGACACAACGTGCTTGGGGATGGCGTTCATTCGGTCGGCGAAGGGGTCGCCGGCTCGTTCGGGCCAGGCCGCGGCCATGGTCTGCCAGGTGCGCCGGCCGAACAGGAGCGCCTCGGCCCTCGACATCGCGTCGTCGAAGGCGCCGCCCACCACCTCCGGATCGAAGAAGGGATGTGACCAGCCGCCGTGGGCGAAGCCGCCGTCGGTGTCCTCATCGGGTCCGCCCGGTGCCTGCACGACACCGTCGAGGCTCATGAACTCGCTGATCACGATGCGCATGGGAGGTGCTCCTGTGTTCCATTGCGGGTGTACGGCCGTGGAGACTGCGGCGCCGTCGCTAAATCATCGCTCCTTGCCGATCGGGTGGTGGCGATCTGACGCCGAGTCGGCCTGACCGCCGCCGGTGACCTGGACGCCGCCCCTGCCGCAGTCGCCCGGGCCCGGGCTCCGGTCCGCGTCTTCGACGTGGGCGGCCGCGGCCCACGGTGCCGAGGGTGCGGATGACCTGCGTGTCAGAATGGGTACGCCGTTCGCCCTGCTCGTCCCTCCCCGCACTGACGCACCGAGGTTTCCGTGACCAAGCCCGTGGCCCGCGTTCCCCAGCGACGCAACGCGCGGTCCAACCGGGCACGCATCCTGGCCACGGCCCGCCATGAGCTCGGACGTAACCCGGACCTCACCCTGGAGGAGCTCGCGCGTGCGTCGGGAGTGGTGCGGCGCACCCTCTACGGTCATTTCCCCGGACGGACGGCGCTGCTGGAGGCCCTGGCCGAGGAAGCCTCCGAGGCCCTTCGCGCCACCTTGGCCACCGCCGCGAAGCCCGAGGAGCCGGCCGAGCGGGCGCTGGCGCATTTCGTGTTCTCGATGTGGCACCTGGGCGATCGCTATCGCTTCCTCCTGTCGCTGGCCCGGCGGGACCTGGGGTTGGACCGCGTGGCCGAGATCCTGGCGCCGGCCCGCGACGAGGGCACGGCCATCCTGGAGCGAGGGCAGCGGGACGGCGTCTTCCACACCCTCCTGCCGCCGGCTGTCCTGAGCGCCGGACTCGAAGCGATGACGGTCGCTCTGCTGGAGGAGGTCAACTCCGGGGAGCTGGAGGACGATGGGAGCCGGACGGCCGTCGCGACCCTCGTCGCGGCCGGCGTGCCGGAGAGGCGGGCGCGCGTCGTGGTCGACGACGTCGCGCTGACGGTGGCCGCCGAGCGCGCTGCCGACAATTGAGTCGACGCGCGGCCATCCACACGGCTTCGACCGCCGCCGGCGTAGCGCGCCTGGCCAGAGCTTTCTGATCTGTTGTGGTCGAGCCGCGAACATAATTGCCCGCTGGCGCGCAACTACCTCCCTCGCTCCTCTCGCGGCGGTGGTGGCGTCCTTCCCTTGGTCGGTGACGTCGGCCCGGTGCTGCGCACTCGGTGGACCGTGGAGGTCGCGACCTCGCTGTCGACACCCGCGGCGATCAGGGCGGCGGTGGCGGCGCTCGTGCCGTCGTCCGCCCAGATGCCGGCGTTGACGCCGTCCAGGAGAGCCAGCAGTTGTGCTTCGAGGGTCCTGCTGAGAGGGCCTGGCGGAAGGGCGGAGTGGAAGACGCCCTGTCGCTGCCCCAGCGTGAGGATCCGGGTGGCGGAATCGCGGGCGGGAGCCAGGAGTTCGTCCGCCCGGCCGGCTCCCGGATCCTGGCGGGCGAGCCTGATGAGCACGCGGTAGCGGTCACCAACCGGCCACAGGGTGAGGACGAATCGGGCCAGCTCGGTCGCCGGGTCCGCGGCCGGAGTGCGGGCGAAGGGGACCGCGAGGCGTATCGCTTCCGCGGCATCCGCGGCGAGCCCCTCGACGAGCGCGGCCCGGCCGGCGAAGTGCGCGTACACGGTACGACGGGCCACGCCGGCCGCCTCGGCGATGGCGCCGAGGCCGGTGTCGGGGTTCCGGCCCAGCTCCTGCCGGGCCGCTTCCAGGATGCGGGTGCGGGTGGCGCGCGCCCTGCGGCTCCGGGACGGGTGGGGGGCTGGTCGGCCGGTCACGTCGGTACCTCGGGCAGGGGGCGAGTCCACCCCGATATTTGCACACCAATGAGCAACAAACTAGTCTGCACATCGACGGGCAATTAACTCGTACCCCTAGGAGCCCCCGATGCCCTTCCTCGCCCGCACACCTGTCGAGAGGATGACCGGGCCGTACGCACGGCGCTGGTCCGCCCTGCTCGTGCTGTGCCTGAGTCTGCTGATCGTCGTCATGGCGAACACCTCCCTGATCGTGGCCGCGCCGGCCATGACGACGGATCTCGGCCTGTCCAGCAGCGACCTGCAGTGGGTCATCGACGGCTACACCGTCCCGTACGCCGCGCTGATGCTGGTGCTGGGGTCGATCGGCGACAAGTACAGCCGCCGCGGCGCCCTCCTCGCGGGCCTGCTGATCTTCGCGGGCGGTTCGGTGATGGGCAGCCTGGTCGACGGGACCGAGCTGGTCATCGCGGCTCGCGCGATCATGGGCATCGGCGCCGCCGTCGTCATGCCGGCCACGCTCTCCCTGCTGGTCGCGATCTTCCCGAAGCGCGAGCGGGCCAAGGCCATCACCGCCTGGACCGCCACCTCCGGCCTCGCGATCGCCGTCGGCCCGCTGGTGGCCGGCCGACTGCTGGAGGACCACTCCTGGGGCTCGACCTTCCTGATCAACGTCCCCATCGCCCTGGTCGCCGTCGTCGGCGCGCTGTTCCTGGTTCCGCCGTCGAAGGCGCAGGGGATGGGACGCATCGACTACGTCGGCGGCCTGCTCTCCATCGTCTCGGTCGGCTCCCTGGTCTACGCGGCCATCGAGGGCCCGCACTTCGGCTGGGGTGCCGGCCCGGTCGCCGCCGCCGTCGTCGCCGGCGTGGGTCTACCGGCCTTCGTGGCCTGGGAGTTGCGCCACCCGCACCCCATGCTTGACGTGCGCAAGTTCCGGATCCGTCCCTTCAGCGGTTCGATGGTTGCGGTGCTGTTCTTCTTCTTCGGCACGTTCGGTGCGATCTACTACTCCACCCAGTTCCTGCAGTTCGTCCTCGGCTACGACGCGCTGGAGACCGGGGTCCGTCTGCTGCCGCTGGCCGGGGCCGTCTTCCTCGGCGCCGCGGTGACCGGGCGGCTGACCCCGAAGCTGGGCATGAAGGCGATGGTGGTGACCGGCATGGTGATCGGGACGGCGGGCGTCTTTCTGCTCACGCTGGTCGACAAGGGCTCGTCGTACACCGACTTCCTGACGCCGATGCTGCTGCTCGGGTTCGCGATCGGCCTGAGTGTCTCGCCTGCGACCGACACCATCATGGATTCCTTCCCGGAGTCGGAGCTGGGCGTCGGCGGCGGTGCGAACGACACCGCGCTGGAGCTGGGCGGCTCCCTGGGAATCGCGGTGCTGGGCTCGCTGCTGGGCACGGCCTACCGGGACGAGCTGACCGATCTGGTGGGCAACCGGCTGCCGGCCGCGGCCATGCGGGCGGCCGAGGACTCGGTGGGCGGTGGTCTCGCGGTCGCCGAGCGCATCGCGAAGGATCCTGCCGGCGGCGCGCAGCAGGCCCAGGTCCTGATCGATGCCGTCCACGAGTCGTTCGCCCAGGGTGTCGCCCGAACAAGCCTGGTCGGCGGGATCATCATGGCCGCCGGCACGATGATCGTCCTCGCGGTCCTGCCCGGCCGCCGAGGCGCCGGCAAGCGCCGGCCGGAGGAGTCGACCAAGGCCCGGGACAGGGACCACGCGAGCGCCCTGTAGGCCCCCGCGTCAGTCGAGGTCGGGCAGCGGGCGCCGGGCGACCTCGCGGGACTCGTCCGGCGGAACGCCCAGCATGCGCAGGACCATCTCGGCCAGGTTCGCCGCCGCCTCGTCCCCGTCGAGGTCGGGGCGGGCGAACCTCAGCTCCACCAGGGACAGTAGAGACCCGCCTAGCGCCGACAGGGCCACGGTCGTGTCGATCAGGGAGAAGCGGCCGGAGGCGACGCCGACCTCCAGATCGCGCAGCGCCCGGGGGGCGAGGCCCCGGTCGGCGTGGAGGTGGCCGAGTCCGCGGTGGCGGAGCACCTGCATGAGTTCCGGGTGGGAGTCGGCCATCCGGGCGCTGAGCCGGAAGCCCGCCGCCACGAGTTCCGCCGGGTCGTCGATCCCGGTCAGCCGCTCGTCGAAGGTCTGGCCGAACTCTTCCAGCGCGTCGACCACCGCCGCGTCGAACAGGTCCGTCTTCGACTCGAAGTGGTTGTAGAAGGAGCCGAAACCCACGTCCGCGCGCTCGGCGATCGCCTGGATGCTCGCGCTGGTGTCGCCGGTCTCGGCGAGGATCTGCCGGGCGGCGCGGACGAGCGCCTGGCGGGTCTCGGCGCGACGGCGCTCGAAGCGGTTGGCGGGCGGGGCTGACGTAGGCATACGCGGAGTCTAGCCGCGGCACCGATGCGGATCGCAGTTCTGATGAATCCATCATTTCCCGCCCCTCAGCTCTTGACGATGACTCTATCAAACTTGATGATTTCATCATTACGACAATGTCGCTCGGAGGGCACGATGTCTGAAACCCGCGTCGACGGGCACGCCGTCGCCACGCCTCACCAGGATCTCCACAGCGAGCGAGGCGCCCTGCGCGGAGAGCACCCGGGCCGGTCCCGGAACCCCGTGATCAAGGTGGCGGACCTGGCCTGGCTGGAGTTCGAGAAGCCCGACCTGGACCGGGCCGAGGTCTTCGCCCGGGACTTCGGCTTCGCGGTCGCGGCCCGCACCGCACGCGAACTGTGGCTGCGCGGCACCTTCTCCGGCTCGCCCTGCATGGTGATCCGCGCGGGGCGCACATCCCGGTTCACCGGCCCGGCCTTCCGCGCGGCCGAGCGGGCCGACCTGGACCGGCTTGCCGCCGCCACCGGTACGGACGTACGGGACGCCGACGTCCCCGGCGGCGGCAAGAAGGTCCATCTGCTCGACCCCTCGGGCTTCCCGGTCCGCGTCGTGCACTGCGCCGCAGAGCTGCCCGCACTGCCCGAACAGCCGCCGCTGATCCTGAACTTCGGCACGGCCCACCGCCGTACGAACGCCACGCAGCGCCCGCCGCGCGAGCCCTCCCGAATCCAGCGCCTGGGCCATGTCGTGCTGGAGACACGGGTGTTCGCCCGCACCCTGGACTGGTACCTGGACACGCTCGGCATGATCGTGTCCGACTTCCTGTTCCTGGACGGGCAACGCGAGCGCGGCCCGACCATGGCCTTCATCCGCTGCGACCAGGGCGGCCGGGCCGTGGACCACCACACCCTCGCGATGCATCTGGGACCCGGCACGGGATACGTCCACTCCGCCTACCAGGTCACCGACCTGGACGCGATCGCCGCCGGTGGCGAGTATCTGGGCGAGCGCGGCTACCGGCGCAGCTGGGGCATCGGCCGGCATGTCCAGGGCAGCCAGCTCTTCGACTACTGGCGCGACCCGGACCACTTCACGCTGGAGCACTTCGCCGACGGCGACGTGTTCGCCCGGGACGCCGAGCCCGGCTGGGCGCCCATGTCCGCGAGCGGTCTCGCGCAATGGGGCCCGCCGGTGACGCGGGACTTCTTCGGTGCCAATCCGTCACCCGCCAAGCTCCGCGAGGTCCTCACGGCCCTGCGCGGCGACAACGAACTCGACCCCGCACGCCTGCTGGGCCTGATGAAAGCGATGACCTCATGAGCATCAACGTCCTGCGCACCGATGGGGGAGGCTGGTGGGTCGTCCTCGGCGACCGAGCCGTCCCGGTCGAGACCACGGCCGCCACCACCGCCGAACTCCTCGCCGACCGCTCCGCGGTGGAGGCGGCCGCCGCCTCCGGTGAAGCGGGCACCGCCGTCGCCGACCTGGCGGCACTCTCCCCGGTCACCACCCCTTGCCGGGTGGTCGCCCAGATGGTCAACTACCGCAGTCACGCACGGGATTCCGGCTTCACCGGCGATATCCCGCCCACCTTCTTCCGCAAGGCGTCCGGCTCGGTGAGCGGCCCGACCGACACCATTGTCCGCCCCTCCCACGTGAGGTTCCTGGACTACGAGATCGAACTCGGCCTGGTCATCGGCGCACCCCTGCCGGTGGGCACCACGGTGGCGGAGCGGGACCTGCCCGCCTACGTGGCCGGGCTCGTCCTCTCCAATGACATCAGCGCCCGTGATGTGCAGCTGGCCAAGACCCAGTTCTACGAGAGCAAGTCGTACCCGACCTTCACACCCATCTGACCCTGCTGGAGCCGGAGGACTTCGCGCATCTCCTCGACCTGCGGCTGAAGTTGTCGGTCAACGGTGACCTGCGCCAGGACCGCACCCTCGCCGACATGATCGTCCGCCCGGCGCAGGCACTGACCCTGCTGTCCCGCTTCCAGAGCCTCGACCCCGGTGACCTTCTGCTGACCGGCACACCCGGCGGCACGGCTCTGAAGGCACCGCCCGGGCCGGTGGAGAAGATCGGTGCGCTGCTGCCGCCCGCCGTGAAGTGGAAGGCGTTCTTCAAGAGTCAGGCCAAGAACCCGCGCTACCTGCACGAAGGGGACGTGATCACCGCGACGATCGGCACGCCGGACGGGCGGATCACCCTCGGCGAGCAGCGCACTCCCGTGGCCGACGCCAACCGGGCCCCGAGGTGAGCCACATGACTGCCGAACAGGCCGGAGCACGGGACGCAGCGTCCGGATCGGGGCGACGCGTACCCGTCGTGATCGTCGGAGCCGGACCCGTGGGTGTGACCGCCGCACTCCTGCTCGCCAGGCGCGGAATCGGCAGCGTCGTTCTCGAACGCCACCGGGACCTCTACCCTCTCCCGCGTGCCGTCGCCACGGACGACGAGGTCCGCCGAATTCTCCAGGCCGCCGGAATCCACGAGGAGTTCGAGGCCCTCGCCCGCCCCGCCAAGGGGCTGCGCCTGCTGGACGACCGGCACCGCGTGATCGCCGAGTTCCCGCGGTCCTCCCACGGCCACCACGGGTTCCCCCAGACCAGCATGTTCGACCAGCCGGAGCTGGAGCGGCTGCTGCGCGACGCCCTGGACCGCCGTCCGGAGTGCGAGCTGCGGAGCGGGGTGGAAGTCACCGGCATCGCCCCGACTCCGGACGGCCCGGTCCGCGTGACGTTCCGCGGGGACGGCGCCGAGGAACACCTGTGGGCGGACGCGGTCCTCGGCTGCGACGGCGCCAACAGCCTCACTCGCGGGGCCATCGGCGCCGTCTGGGAGGACCTGCGCTTCGAGGAACGCTGGACGGTGGTCGATGTCCGCACCGGAGCTGATGTCCGCTCGTGGGAGGGCGTCGACCAGGTCTGCGACCCGCGCAGGCCGGCGACCTTCATGCGCGTCGGCGAGGACCGCTACCGCTGGGAGTTCCGGCTGCGGGAGGCCGAGGATCTCGACTTCGAGCGGCTGCGCGAGCTGGTCGCCCCCTGGGTGGACATCTCTTCCGGCGACGACTTTCACGTGGTCCGGCAGGCGCAATACACCTTCCGGGCCCGTATCGCCGACCGCTGGCGCCTTGGCCGCGTCTTCCTGCTCGGCGACGCCGCCCATCTCACACCGCCGTTCGTGGGGCAGGGGCTGTGCGCGGGCCTGCGCGACGCCCACAACCTGACCTGGAAGCTGGCCCACGTCCTCCAACAGGGCTCCGACGAGCGGCTGTTGGACACCTACGAACACGAACGCAAGCCCCACGCCCGACACGTCATCCGTCTAGCCGTCGCGACCGGCTGGGCCATGACCGGCGGCCAGGACCGCCTGGCCGCGCTGCGCCGGGCGGCCGTGAGCGCGGTCTGCCGCATAGCCGGGGTGGCGGGTGTGGCCGGTGTGGCGGACCGCGGCCTCAGCCGGCCCCTGCCCCCGGGCCCGCTGGTGCGCCGCAGCCGCCTCGCAGGCACTCTCTGCCCGCAGCCCTGGGTGACCGTCGACGGCGGCCGGACGCGCCTGGACGATGTTCTCGGCGACTCCTTCGCCGTCCTGACCGCGGTGCCGCTCGCCCCCTCCCTGTGCGCGCTCGTCGAGGCGCTCGGCGCGCGGATCGTGGATGTGCGGAAGACCGGCGACGACGGCACCCTCGCCGCGTGGCTGCGCAGCGGCCGTGCGGACGCGGCCCTGCTACGACCCGACCGTGTAGTCCTGGACGTACTCCCGAGGGGCGGTGACGACTTCACGGACACCGCCTCCTGGGCGCCCCTGCTGTGCACCGCCCGCCGCCCGGCCCTCACCCCGTCTCAGAGGTGAGAAGCGCCGAGCGATGACCATGCCGTAGGGGCGTGCGCGCGACACCAGGCGATGCCGGGGGGGGAGGGGCAGGGGCGGGAGACGCCGATCAGGTGACAGCCCTCCGCCTTCCTGCCGGTGAGGGGGCAGGGGCCGCCGGTGGGTCAGGTTGCGACACGGTCCGAGTAACCCATACAACCAACTACATGACACTGAGCTGGAAACTGGTCATCGACAGCGTGAATGCGCCCGCGCTCGCGGACTTCTGGGCCGCGGCACTGGGCTACGAGGTGGAGAATCCCGGCGCGCTCATCGAGCAGCTGCTGGCCGCCGGTCACGTCGGCGAGGAAGTGATCACCGAGCACGGCGGCCACAAGATCTTCCGCGGCTACTCCGCGATCCGCCATCCCGAGGACCCGTACGACCAGACCAGTGGCGTCGGCCGCGGGCGGCGGCTGCTCTTTCAGGACGTACCCGAGGCCAAGGTCGGCAAGAACCGCCTGCACATCGACGTCCACAGTGAGCCCGGTGGTCTCGACGAGCTGGTGGCGCGGCTGGAGGGCCTGGGCGCCACCCGCGTCGGCGAGGTGGACCAGGGACCTGCCGGACATTGGTGGGTCATGCGCGACCCGGAGGGCAACGAGTTCTGCGCTGCGTAGGCCCCGGCCGCGGGCGCTGCGGAGGAGCGGCCGGCTGGCCGCCATCGCGCCGGCCGTGCATCCGGTCGGTGATCCCCCTCGTCCGTGACCCTTCTGCTGCCTGGCGGAAGGGCGGCTCCGGTGCGGCCCCGGAGCCGGGCGGACCGCCCGCGACCTGCATGTTTCCGCCTGTCCCGGGGGGTTGTGGATGATGCCCGTCGAGGTGGATGCGGGCCGTGGATATCGGCGGCTGGACGGGCCGGGCGGTCTCCACCGGGAGATTTCATCTGTCCGTAACCCTTGACATGGCCCCTGGTCGGATTCGACGATCCCGGGGTGAACCTGTCAGACAGCCAGACAGCTGGCGATGTGCCTCGGCGGATCAGCGCGATGGAAGCGGTCCTGAACCATCTGCGCGGCGCCATCGAACGGGGCGAGTACGCGGTCGGGGACAAGCTCCCCTCCGAGGCGGAGCTCTGCCGGCGGCTGGAAGTGAGCCGACCCGTGCTCCGGGAGGCGCTGCGCGCACTCCAGACCATGGGGCTGACGGTCTCCCGCACCGGCAAGGGCACCTTCGTCATCTCCGACGGCGCCGTGGCGGACCCGACTTTCGGTGACTATGTGGCGAGCGACCTCCTCGAGGTGCGCCGGCACGTGGAAATCCCGGTGGCCGGTTACGCCGCGCTCCGCCGCACGGCGGAGGATCTCGATCACCTGACGCATCTGCTGGAGCGGATGGAGCAGGAGACCGACACCACCGCGTGGGTGGCGATGGACAGCCTCTTCCACCTCGCCATCGCCCAGGCGGCCCGTAACCCGGTCTTCCGCAGGGTCATCGAAGAGATCCGCGATGCGCTGGCGCGTCAGTCGGCCTTCCTCAACGAGCTCGGCGGACGGCGCGAACAGTCCAACCGTGAACACCGGGCGATCGTCGAGGCGCTGATCGACCGCTCCGAGGACGACGCGGTGGCAGCCATGGAGCACCACCTCGCACGCGTCGAAACGACGCTGACCACCATCGTGCGGCCGCAACAACACCGCACGGACCCCTCCACCGAAGACGAGGATCACGCGTGAGCGAGCAGTCCCTCCAGCAGGCGGAACGGCACGGGCAACAAGGAACACCGCAGGAGCAGGAAGGAGCCGAACCCGCTCAGCAGCAGCACGGCAGGCACGTGGACGCCGGTGACGCCGGGTACCAGAAGTCCCTCAAGTCCCGGCACGTCAACATGATCGCCATTGGCGGGGCCATCGGAACCGGCCTCTTCCTCGGGGCAGGTGGCCGGCTCGCCGACGCCGGGCCTTCGCTGGCCGTGGCGTATGCGCTGTGCGGCCTGTTCGCCTTCCTCGTGGTGCGTGCGCTGGGGGAGCTGGTGCTGCACCGGCCGTCCTCGGGAGCATTCGTCTCCTACGCCCGGGAATTCCTCGGCGAGAAGGGCGCATTCGTCGCGGGCTGGATGTACTTCCTGAACTGGGCCACCACCGGAATCGCCGACATCACGGCGGTGGCGACCTATACCCACTACTGGGGAATGTTCTCCGATGTCCCGCAGTGGGTGATCGCTCTGATAGCCCTCGCCGTCGTACTGACGGTGAATTTGATTTCAGTGAAGATATTCGGGGAGATGGAGTTCTGGTTCGCGATCGTCAAGGTCGGTGCGCTGGTGGTCTTCATGCTCATCGGCATCTTCCTGCTCGTCACCCAGCACCCGGTGGCCGGCCACTCTCCCGGGCCCTCGATGATCACCGATCACGGCGGCATCTTCCCGACCGGGACGCTGGCGATGCTGCTGGTCATCCAGGGTGTGGTGTTCGCGTACGCCTCCGTCGAGCTGGTGGGCGTCACGGCCGGTGAGACGGCTGAGCCGGAGAAGATCATGCCGAGGGCGATCAACTCCATCATGTGGCGGGTGGGCGTCTTCTATGTCGGCTCTGTGGTCCTCCTGGCGATGCTGCTCCCCTGGAGCGCGTATTCGGCCGGCGAGAGCCCCTTTGTCACGGTGCTGGCCAATGTCGGGGTGCCGGCCGCCGGTGGCGTGATGAATCTCGTCGTACTCACCGCCGCGATGTCCAGCCTCAACTCCGGCCTCTACTCCACCGGCCGCATTCTGCGCTCGATGGCGATGTCGGGATCCGCGCCGCGATTCACCGGAGTGATGAGCCGCAGCCAGGTCCCCTACGGCGGCATCCTGCTCACCTCGGGCGTCTGCGTACTCGGCGTGGGCCTGAACTATGTCGTGCCGAGCAAGGCATTCGAGATCGTGCTGAATTTCGCGGCGATCGGCATTCTCAGCACCTGGGCGATGGTCATGATCTGTCACCTGCTCTTCTGGCGGAAGACCAGGGCCGGACAGCTCGTCCGCCCCGGCTACCGGCTCCCGGGCTCGCCGTGGACCGAGATCATCACGCTGGTCTTCTTGGCGGGTGTCCTGGTGCTGATGTGGGCCGACGGAGGCGCCGGCCGCACCACGGTCATGTCGCTCCCCCTGATCGCGGCCGCGCTGGTCGGCGGCTGGTTCCTGGTACGGGGCCGGGTCAGCACCCTCCAGGACGCCGCCGCGGCACGCGAGAGCGGCAGCCACCCGGCCGCCGTCCCCACGCCCCGGGACACCGAAGACAACCCCAACCCCCACAGCACCGAAAGCACCGAAAACTGATCATGTCGCAGCCCACCACCCTGCCGCCGCACCCCACCGCGGGGGAGCCGCCCGTCGTCCGCGAACCGGCTCACGTTCCCCTCGCCCATGTCGTGCGCGCAGGACTCGTCGAGGGCGTCCACCACGGCTCGGTCGTGGTGCTGGCGCCCGACGGGAGCGTGCAGTTCCAGGCGGGCGACATCGAGGCCGCGTTCTACCCGCGCTCGGCGATCAAGCCCCTCCAGGCGGTGGGCCTGCTGCGCGCGGGGCTTTTGCCGCTGGACGACCCGGCGCTGGCTCTCGTCGCGGCCAGCCACTCCGGTGAGGAACAGCATCTGGCCACCGCACGGCGCATCCTGGACGCCGGCCAACTGACCGAGGACGCCCTGCGCAACGTCCCCGACCTGCCCTACGACTCCGCCGTACGGGAGGAGTGGATCCGGCGCGGTCTGGGACCCAGCCGCCTCGCCCAGAACTGCTCGGGCAAGCACGCCGCCATGCTGCTGACCGCCCGCACCCGCGGGTGGCGTCTGGACAACTACCTGGACCCCGGGCATCCGTTGCAGTACGAACTGGCCGCGACCGTCGAGGACCTCACCGGCCAGGGCATCGCCCACGTCACGGTCGACGGCTGCGGCGCCCCGCTGTTCTCCGTCTCCCTGCACGGGCTGACCCGGGCCGCCGCTCGGCTGGCGACGGCCGCCCCCGGCACCGATGAGGGCCGCGTCGCGCACGCCATGCGCGAGCATCCGCAGATGGTCTCCGGCAGCGGACGGGATGTCGCCCGGCTGGTGCGGGCGGTGCCTGGTCTGCTGGCCAAGGACGGCTTCGAGGGCGTGCAGATCGCGGCACTGCCGGACGGGCGGGCGGTCGGCGTGAAGATTGCCGACGGCGGCGACCGCGCCCGCATGCCGGTGACGGCGGCCGCACTGGCTCTCTGCGGCGTCGACCCCGAGGTTCTCGCCGCGTTCGCCACCACACCCGTCCTGGGCGGCGGCGCTCCGGTCGGGACGCTCCGGGCAGCGGGTGCCCTTGCCGCGCAGGCGTCCTGACGGAGCGTCATTCGTCATGTGAGGGCACCCGCTCACCCCCACCGACCGGCCTCACCGGCCCGAGTCACCCCCTGCGTCACCCCCTGCGTCACCGCTCTCGCAGCGGCCGCTCTCCCTCCGGCCCCACCTCACAAAGGACCCCCGCACCATGACTGCCGCCGGCCACCGCCGCGAACACGACCTGCTCGGCGACCGGGAGATACCCGCCGACGCCTACTGGGGCATCCACACCCAGCGCGCCGCCGAGAACTTCCCCATCACCGGCACGCCGATCGCCACCTACCCGCACCTGATCAACGCGCTCGCCGCCGTCAAGGAGGCCGCGGCACGCGCCAACGAAGACCTCTCGCTGCTCGATCCCGAGCGGGCCGACGCCATCGCGGCCGCCTGCCGCGAGATCAGGGCCGGCGGCCGGCTGCACGACCAGTTCATCGTCGACGTCATCCAGGGCGGTGCCGGAACCTCGACGAACATGAACGCCAACGAGGTGATCGCCAACCGCGCGCTGGAGATCCTGGGCCACGGCAGGGGCGACTACCACCACCTGCACCCCAACGAACACGTCAACCTCAGCCAGTCGACGAACGACGTCTACCCGACAGCCGTCAACGTCGCCACGATCATCGCCGTACGCGAGTTGCTCGACGCGATGACCATCCTGCGCGAAGCGTTCGCGGCCAAGGCCGAGGAGTTCCGCGATGTCCTCAAAATGGGGCGCACCCAGCTTCAGGACGCGGTGCCGATGACCCTCGGCCAGGAGTTCTCGACCTACGCGGTGATGCTGGAGGAGGACCAGAGCCGGCTGGCTGAGGCCGTCCTCCTCATCCACGAGATCAACCTCGGTGCCACCGCCATCGGCACCGGCCTCAACGCCCCCCGGGGCTACGCCGAAGCGGCGCGCACCCACCTGGCGGCCCTCACCGGCCTACCCCTGGTCACCGCTGCCAACCTCGTCGAAGCCACCCAGGACTGCGGGGCCTTCGTCCACCTGTCGGGTGTCCTCAAGCGCATCGCCGTCAAGCTCTCCAAGAGCTGCAACGACCTGCGGCTGCTGTCCTCCGGTCCGCGCGCGGGCCTCGCCGAGATCAACCTGCCTCCGGTTCAGGCCGGTTCGAGCATCATGCCCGGCAAGGTCAACCCGGTCATCCCCGAGGTCGTCAACCAGGTCGCCTTCGAAGTCATCGGCAACGACGTCACCATCACCATGGCCGCCGAAGCGGGCCAGCTGCAGCTCAACGCCTTCGAGCCGATCATCCTGCACTCCCTCTCGGAGAGCATCACCCACCTCGGGGCCGCCTGCCGCACCCTCGCCGAGCGTTGCGTGGTGGGCATCACCGCCAACACCGAAACCCTCCGCGCCGGCGTCGAGAACTCCATCGGCCTGGTCACCGCGCTCAACCCGCACATCGGCTACACCGCCGCCACCGCGATCGCCAAGGAAGCCCTCGCCACCGGACGAGGCGTCGCCGAACTGGTCCTGGAACACGGCCTGCTCCCCGCCGACCGGCTCGCGGCCCTGCTGCGCCCGGAGGAAATCGCCGGCACGGGCGGTGACCTCACCACGGCCTGAGCCCCGCCGGGCCACGGCAACGCCGGGCCCGGCCGGGAGGTCGGGTTCGGCGGGCCGGCCTGCGAGTTGCGCCGGACGGGGTGCCGCTGCGAGTGGCCCTTGCCCGACACGGCTCTGCGCCAAGGGGCGAGGGCGCCAACGTCCTCTTCTGGACCGGACGTTGGCATCGGTGCAGCGTCAAAGGAGCCGCGTCCTGGGAGCCACGTCATGTAGCGGTTCGAGTGGTTTACCGTCCCCGTCCGCGTGAATGCACTGGCTCACCGTCGTTCGTACGCCAAATGTATTGCGCGATGAATACACACGACATGAGCACTCCGGACATGAGCATTCCGAGCACGAAGAACACCGACGCATCGAGCGAAGAAGCACTCGCGGCGGATGCTTCATCTGCCTCACACTTACCTCGCTCACACGACGGGCAGCCCACACGGCGCGCCGTCGCCACGGCAGCTGGTGCCTCGGCGCTCGCTGCCGGACTCACCGCCGCCTCCGTCGCCCCCGCGACCGCGTTGAGTCCTGCCACAGCACCTTCAACGGTGCCGGCCGCGGCGCCACCCGGCACCGACCCCAAGGCGTACACCACGGTCGCCCGCGCCATCGCCGTCTACGACGAGCACGACAAGTCCCTCGTCCCGGCCTACGTGAAGGCCATCCGGAAGGGTCTGCCCGCCGGCCGGGCCAAGGCAACGAAAAGAGTCCTGATCGTCGGGGCCGGACCGGCCGGCCTCCTCGCCGCCGACCTGCTCAACCGGGCGGGCCACGATGTCGTCGTGATCGAGGCCAACGGCAACCGCGTCGGTGGCCGTATCAAGACGTTCCGCAAGGGCGGTCACGAGGACGGTGAGCAGCCCTTCGCCGACCCGAAGCAGTACGCCGAAGCCGGGGCCATGCGGCTGCCCGACAGTCACCCGCTCCTCATGGCGCTGATCAAGAAGCTCGACCTCACGCTCCAGGAGTTCTACCTGGTCGATGTGGAGGTCGACAACCCGGCGAAGAAGGCCAACCGCACCTGGATCCACGTCAATGGCGTGCGCATGCGCCGGGCCGACTACGAGAAGAACCCCGAAAGAATCAACGACAGCTTCGGCGTCACGGGCCCCAACCGCGCGAAGACCGCAGCCACCATCCTCGCGCACGCCTTCGAACCCGCACACCAGCTCGTCCGGGGCAAGGAAGGGACAGACCTCGTCAACGGATGGGCCGAGATCCTCAAGAAGTACGGCCACTGGTCGATGTACCGGTATCTCACCGAAGTCGCCAAACTCGACACCAGGACCATTGACCTCATCGGCACCATCCAGAACCTCACCTCACGGCTGCACCTCTCCTTCACTCACAGTTTCCTGTCCGCCGCGCTGATCCGCCCCGAGACCAAGTTCTGGGAGATCAAGGGCGGCACCGCGCTGCTCGCGGACGCGCAGTATGCGCCGGTGAAGGGGAAAGTGCGGCTCGACAGGCGCGCCGTACGGATCGAACAGCACGGTGGCAAGGTGCGGGTGCACACCGTCTCCGAGGACTGCCAGACCGGTGAGGGGGGTGTCACGGAGGTGTTCGAAGGCGACGAGGCGATCATCACCGTCCCCTTCTCCGGACTGCGCCACGTGACCTTCGACCCGCCGCTCACCTACGGAAAGCGCCGGGCCATCACGGAACTGCACTACGACGCCGCGACCAAGGTGCTGCTGGAATTCTCCCGGCGCTGGTGGGAGTTCACCGAGGCTCAGTGGAAGGAGGCGTTGAACTCCATCGAGGACAAGCTCTACGACAAGTACAAGGCGGGCCACGTCAAGAACGGCAAGTATCTCGGCGCGCACAAGTCCGTGAAGGGCCTGGGGGTGACGGTCCCCGACGAACTCAAGAAGTGCTTCGCCGTCTTCCGGCCGGTCATGAGAGGCGAACCGGATGCCGCTCATGTCCGTGGCGGCGGGACCGTGAGCGAAAACGCCAACCGCTTCATGTACTTCGAGCATGCGCGGCCCATGGAGGGCAGCGACGGAGGCATCATGCTCGCCTCTTACAGCTGGTCCGACGATGCCCTCAAGTGGGACGCCTTCGCTGACGAGGAGCGGTATCTGCGCGCACTCGCCGGAGTACAGGCTGTCTTTGGCCGTCGCTGCGAGGTCTTCTTCACCAACAAGTGCAAGACCCAGTCGTGGATGCGTGACCACTACGCCTACGGTGAAGCCTCTGTGCTCTTCCCCGGCCAGCACACGGAACTGTTCCCCGACGTCCCCACATCCGAAGGGCCGCTGCATTTCGCGGGGGACCACACATCCATCAAGCCCGCGTGGATCGAAGGCGCCCTCGAATCCGCCGTCCGCACAGCATTGAAGGTGCACACGGGCTGAGACGGCGGTGAGACCCGTCCGGTGCCCCGGTCGCCGGTGGCACCGGACGGGCCGGCATGGCGCTTCGTCCTTACGGGGTTCAGGCCGGCCGTGGGATGTAGGCCAGGCCGTGGGCGCCGGGCTCGCCGAGTTTGGCGATGTCCAGCCGGGCCAGTCCCTGCAGCGTCTCCAGGTCGACGATGTTCACGGTGGACGAGGCGACGCAGGCCACGTACCCGATGCGGCCGTCGGGCGACGAGGTGATCGTCAACGGGGCGAGCCCCACCTCGAGTTCGCCCAGCTGCTTGTGGGTGTCGGCGGAGAACACCGTGAGGCGACCCGGCGCGTGGCGTCCGAGTCGGGACACCGGGTCGGGCTCCATACGCAGTTCGCCCACGAGCAGCTTGCCCGTCGATGTCAGGTGCACAGGGAGGACGACGTCATCCGTGGGCAGGATGTCGACGACGGATGCCGTCCGGGCTTCGATGACCCGGATTCCCGTGGCCGGCCGCTCCTCGGCCGTGGCGGAGAGGGCGGCATAGGGCCCTGCGACGTAGACCTGCGTACCGTCGGCGGAGACGGCGAGTCCCTCGCTGCCCGGCACCGCGACCTTCGCCGTGAGAGTTCCCCGTTCGAGATCGACGACCGACACGAACGGCGCCTCCTTGTTGGTGGCGTAACCCGTCCTTCCCGCCGGGTCGATGGCGAACCAGTGCGGGCCCGGCGCGTCCGTGTCGATCCTGCCCAGGGGCCGACGGGTCTCGGTGTCGATCACCACGACGCCGCCGGGCCGATCCTCCGAGCCCTCGACGCTGACGTAGAGCCGACGACGCGCCGTGTCCAACGCCAGCCCATGCGGCCCGTGTTCCGGTGCGAGGTCGACGACCTCGACGATGCGGAGTGTGTCGGGGTCGATGACGGTCAGCTCGGTGCGTCGGCCGCCGTGCGCGTGGTAGTAGCCCGAGTGATATGCCGTTGTGCACCACAGCAGGCGCTGCGTCGGGTCGAAGCACAACTCGTGCGGCTCGGCGAGGATTTCCACCGTACCGATGTGCCGGTCGCAGGCGGCGTCGAAGAACGAGACCGTGGGCCCGCTCTGGCTGACCACGGCCAGAACGTCGCCCTCTCGACCGGCGCGGGGGGATTGCTGCATGGAAGGCTCCTCGGACGAGGCGAAGGGGTGTCACGCGTCTTCGCGGACACCTCCACTCTCGGCACGAGAGGATTGCGCGGCAATGCAAAGATTGGCAGCTAATCATTGACTCAGGCGTAAAAATGCAGCTCAGGAGCATCAATGGACCTCAACCTGCTGCGAGCCCTGGACGCCCTGCTCCAGGAGAACAGTGTGACCCGTGCCGCGGAGCGACTCGGCACGTCACCCGCGGCAACCAGCCGCACCCTGGCCCGGCTCCGTCGCGCTGTCGGCGACCCCCTGCTGGTCCGCGCCGGCCAGGGGATGGTCCCGACTCCGCGAGCCTTGGAACTCCGGGGGGAGGTGGGTGCCTTGCTGCGCAGCTGCGACAACGTCTTGCGGCCCGGGGCCGGTTTCGACGCCGTCCATCTCCAGCGCACCTTCACCGTGCAGGCCACCGACCTGCTTCTGGTGGGGCTCGCCGGGACCCTGACCGACCGGATCCGCGCGGAGGCCCCGCACGTGAATGTGGACTTCGTGCCGGAGGCGGTGGAGGGCGGCCCCGCGCTGCGGCAGGGCTGGGTCGACGTCGAACTGGGCGTCCTCGGGCACCTGGACCCGGAGATCCGAACCCAACGGCTCGCCCGGATGACGCTGGTCGCCGTCGCGCGCAGCGGTCATCCCCTCTTCGACGGGCGGATCGACGCCCGCCGCTTCGCAGCGGCCGACCACATCGGCATCTCACGGCTCGGTAAGCGCCTCGGTCCCATTGACGGTGCGCTTGCGGAACTCGGATTGCGGCGCCGGACCGCCGTCGTGGTGCCCAGCCACACGAGCGCGATGATGCTCGCCCGGAACACCGACCTCGTCGCGCTCACCCTGGCCGACTGGCTCCCCGACACCATCTCCGCACTGGGACTGCGCACCTTCCCCGTCCCCCTGGACCTGGCCCCCCTCGACCTCGGAATGGCCTGGCACCCCCGCAACTCAGCCGACCCGGGGCACCGCTGGTTCCGCGACCACTTGGCCGCCGCGCTCCTCGCCCCGTCAGCGACGGGGGAGGACGGTTCTCGGGGGAGCGCGACATCGTAGGCAGAGGGCGTGATGGCAGGCGCACACCGCCAACGGGCCGCAGCCGGGTGCGAGTTGATACATGCGCCCGGAACGTTGGGTGAGGAGTTGCGGCTCGGCGGCGCGGTCTCGGTCTCGGTCTCGACGACGGTCGTACGGTTGCCGCCCCGCTCCGGGCCGCTGATTGATCTGTCCCGGAGGCTACGGGCCGGGATGGGCGGCGTGGGGCCTCGCCTTCCACGGCAGGTCCGTCGCCCGTCGCCCGGGTCCCGTGTGTCAGTGGGCCGTCAGCCCCCTCCGTACCACCGTCACGATCTCGTCGTCGGACAGTCCAAGCTTGCGGGCCTCGGCGATCAGCCGTTCGGCGGTCTCACCGAGGCGGGCGCGGGCGGGGGACGCGGCGCCGGTGACCACCGCGCCGCGCCCGCGGCGGAGTTCGATCAACCCCTCCTCCTTCAGGCGCTGGTAGCCGCGCAGCACCGTGTGGACGTTCACGCCGAGCGAGGCGGCGAGTTCGCGGGCCGCGGGCAGCCGCTCCCCGGCGTGCACCTCGCCGTCGGCGATGGCGCCGCGGACCGATCCCGCGATCTGATCGCCCAGCGGGACGGCGGAACCCGGGTCGACTCGGATCAGCACCTCAGCCTCCTTGCCGGGAACGCGAGCGGTCCAGGTAGGCATTGAACAGCGAGGCCGCGGTCGCCGCGTCATCGACGGTCACCACGAACTCCCGTCCGCTGGTCAGCTGTAGTACGAGCCCTTCACCGGAGCGGAGCACCAGGCCACTGCGGCCCGGCCGCACGCGGTAGCCCCAGCCGCCGAATTCGGCGGCCGGGGCGATGTGCCGGCTGGTGGCTTCCCGCACCTTGTCGAGCGCGATACGCCGGAAGGGGTACGGCAGCAGTGTCGACGCGAGGGCCAGGCCGCGCCGGTCCACGGTTACCCGAACAGAAGTGAGCGCGACGACCGACATGCCGCCGAGCACCAGCACCAGACCGGAGAGCCAGGTGCCGAGGAAGCCCGCGACGAGGCCGCCGACGGCCATCAGCAGGCCCAGCAGCCACAGCAGGGGTGAGCCCACCGTCCGTGACCAGCCCGCCATTTCGCGGTCGCCGAGGGCGAGCCGGGGCGCGGCGCCGGTCGGCGTCGATGACGGGTCGGCGTCCCGGCCGGCGAGGAGCAGGCCGAGCGCGCCGGCGAGGACGGCTCCGCCGAGCGGCACGGCCACCTGCCAGATCGGCAGCCGGACGGCGTCCGCGCCGGCGGCCCGTGCGTTGCCCAGCAGCGTCAGGCAGGTCACCCAGGCGAGCAGAACGGCGATGCCCCAGCCTGCGGCTATCACCCAGCGCGTCGGTGGCTTGGTGCGCCGGATCAGGGAGAGCACCACACTGCCCGCGCCGAGGACGAGGAGCGCGAGGAGGGTGCCCGTCAGAAAGCCCTGGACGGAGGAGAAGCCGTCCGCCCGGCCGTCCGGGCGGAAGTGGGTGGCGAGCGGATCGGGTAGCCGGCCGGAGACCGAGCGATGGACGAAGAAGACGGCGGCGATCGCGGCGGCGAAGGGAATTCCGGCAATCCAGGCGCGCTGCGGGTCGGTTGCGGGCTGGGCGGAACGCGGGAACGAGATCATGGTCAACCTCCACTTGTTCGTATAGTGGTAGAACAACAGGAGGTTTCAAGGTTTCGCATCCCTCTCGCATCCCTCTCGCATCCGAGTCGCGGTCACCAGCGGGGGGCGCGTGACGAGTGCGGATCAGTCGCCTGCGGATCAGCCGGCTGCGGTCGCGACCACGAGACCGAAGCCGATCAGCGCGACCCCCGTGGTCCGGCCGAGAACGCGGCGGATCCGCGGCTTTGCCAGGAAGCGCCCGGCCTTGGACAGCAGGAGCACGTAGCTGCCCAGCCAGACGAGGGTGAGCGTGGCGTGGAGAAGGACGAGGAGCGTCATGGCCCCGGCGGCGGGCAGTTGCGGCGGGGCCAGCGTGGGGAGCAGACCGGTGTAGAAGACGGCGATCTTCGGGTTGAGGGCGTTGCTGACCAGGCCGGTCCGCCACGGGCCCCCCGCAGCGGGGTGGGTCTCGGTATCGGTCGGGGCAGGTGCGGCCCGGCGGTTCTGCCACAGCGCCTGCGCGCCCAGGAACACCAGGTAGCCGGCGCCCAGGAGCTTGACGACCAGGTAGGCCGCGGGCGAGGAGGCCAGCACGGCCGCGAGCCCGGCCACGGTCAGCGCGCCCCAGATCAGCAGCCCGGTCGCTATCCCGCCCACGGTCCGCAGCGCGTCCCGGGGGCCGGCCGCGAGGGTGCGTCGGGTCACCAACGCCATGTCCGGTCCGGGCATGACCGTCAGCAGGCCGAGGACACCGGCCGCGGCGATGAGGTGGGTCAGCACCCTGCCGTCCCCCTCCTGCTCCTGTGCCGAGCGGTCTGCTGCGAGGTGAATCCGCGGTGGTTCAACGCAGGTGCCTTTCAGTGTTGGGTGTTCAGTGCGCGGTGGTGGAGTACGAGTTGGCGGCTGAGCCCTCGGTGATGGCGGCCGCCGCATCCAGTCCTCCGTGCAGGTGAGGTCAGACGATGGTGGACGCAGCGCCGGAGCCCACCCGTACGGGCGGCTGCGGTAGGGAGTGACGACGGCCTGGGCCAGAGACCCCACAGCCACCGGTACGGAGACGAGGTCAGGCCCAGACGGGACGACTCGTCCTTGACGAAGACCCGTCCGCCCGTCCGCCCCCAACTCCGCTGACAGCGACGGTAGTTCGGTGAGTGAGGTGGGGGAGTGGCCCAGCGGCGAGGAATGGAAATCCTGTACTTCGGCCGGTGGGGTGCACACCGCCGGATACGGGCGCCGGTGCGGACGGACCACGGAAGCGTGCGGAGGCAGGAAGCGCGTTCAGTCACACGACCAGGGTCCGACGCCCCCTGTCATCGGTCCAGCGAATGTTTTCGACCTATACTCATCGAAAAAACCGACCATGGAAGCGGTCGCCACGCGACGGCGAAGGGGGGCGGCCCGCCGATGTTCGACCTGCACCGACTGCGCCTGCTGCGCGAACTCAAACACCGCGGCACGCTCGCGGCCGTCGCCGAGGCCCTGTCCTACGCCCCCTCGTCCGTCTCCCAGCAGCTCTCCCAGCTGGAAGCCGAAGTCGGCGTCCGGCTGCTGGAACCGGTGGGGCGGCGGGTGCGGCTGACCGAGCAGGCCGAGATCCTCGTCGCCCACACCGAAGCGGTCCTCGAACGCCTGGAGCGCGCGGAGGCGGACATCGCCTCCTCTCTGACCGACCTGACCGGCACACTGCGCATCGCCTCGTTCCAGACGGCCGCCCTGGCCCTGGTCCCGACCACCCTGGACCTGCTCCGCGACCGCCACCCGCACCTGCGCGTCCACGTCACGCAAAGAGAACCGGAACGGTCCCTGCCCGCCCTCCAGGCCCGCGACTTCGACCTGGTCCTTGCCGAGGAATATCCCGGCAACCCCAACCCGCGGCCCGCCGAACTCGAACAGGAAGACCTGCTCGACGACGGCCTCCACCTCGCACTGCCCGAAGCGGCCGACGGACCGGATACCGCGCACCCGATGACGGCCCTGCGCTCACTCGCCGACCACCCCTGGGTGATGGAACCCGAAGGCACCACCGCCCGGCACTGGGCCATGACCCTGTGCCGAAACGCCGGCTTCGAACCCGACGTGCGGTTCGAGACCACCGACCTTCTGCTCCATCTCCGCCTCGTCGAGCAGGGACACGCCGCCGCCTTCCTGCCCGACCTCGTCTGGCGCGGACAGCCCCCGACCGTCGCCCTCCGCAAGCTCCCCCCTGGTCAGCGCACACGCCGCGTCTTCACCGTCGTGCGCCGCGGCCGCAGCCCGCACCCTGCCATCCAGGCATGCCGGGACGCCTTCAACCGGGCGGCCGCGCTCCACTCCCACCGGGCCTAGGGCAGCCCGGCTTCCGTCACGTCAGCCGTCGGTCGGGCGTCCCTATCGCGCGCGGTCGGCTTCTCGTTACGCGAGATGGTCCGGCCGGTGAGCCTGGGTGAGGAGCGCCGCGAAGATCCGCTCGAATCGCGAGGTCATCTCGTCGGCGGTCTGCTCGGGGTGATGCTGCCACCAGGCGACCGCAGCGCCCACGGTGCCGTACCAGAGGTGCGTGACGAGATCGGCATCGAGCGGATCGGCGGCCCGGGCCGAGTCGAGAAACTCGGCCACGCCGATCGCTCCCATCCGGTTGAGTTCTCGGCGGTGTACGGCGGCCGCGGCGTAGAGCTCACTGCCGGCCGGAAGCGTTGAGTCGTAGACGAGTTCCCAGTCCTGCAGGCGCGATTCGAGCGCCCGGAAGATGGCCCCGAGGGTGCGTTCGGCGCGCGTGATGTCGGACGGTCCCGCTTGCGCGGATGAGACCGCCGCGACGAGCCGAGAGCCCGCGCGGTCGAGGCAGGTCAGGTACAGACCGTCCTTGGACCCGAAGTACTCGTAGATCAGGGGCTTGGTGATCCCCGCCTGCGCCGCGACGGCCGCGATCGACCCGCGCGCGTAGCCCTTCCTGCCGAACTCCTCCGCCGCCGCGTCCAAGATCAGTCGTTCCCGGTCCTTGCGGGGCATGCCCTTGGTGCCCACACCCCGCGTGCCGTCCTCCTGCTTGCCCATGACCGCACCCTATGCCACGCTGACCAATCGGTAACTTACCCAACGTTCAGATCGGGGTGTGGGAGTGCGGCACACGACGCGTTCATGGTGGGGATGGGGAAATGTCGAGGACGCGGTGGTCGGCGCGGAGCGTGCGGCGCTGAGCCGACGCGTCGCGCAACTGCTTCCGGACGCGGACCTGACCGTGCACTCGGCTCCACCGGTGGAGTCGTTCGAAGTGGGCGCGAGCAGGGTCCAGGCGCCGCCGGCTCTGGCCTCGATCGTCTCCGAGGACGTGCGCGACCGGTTGGCGCACAGCCATGGGCAGGCATTCCGCGACGTCGTCCGCGCGCTGTTGGGAAAGCTGCCGCACGTGCCCGACCTCGTCGTACGCCCGACCTCGGAGGCCGAGGTCATCCACGTGCTGGACTGGTGCAGCGACGCCCACATCGCGGTCGTTCCCTTCGGGGGCGGTTCTTCCGTGGTGGGAGGCGTCGAGCCCCGCGTCGGCGGCGACTATTCCGGGGTGGTCAGCCTGGACCTCACCGCGATGGACCGGGTCCTCGAAGTCGACCACACCAGCCGGGCCGCGCTCGTCCAGGCCGGGGTTCTCGGCCCCCATCTGGAGGAGCAACTCAGGCCGCGGGGTTACACGCTCCGGTTCTTCCCCCAGTCCTTCGAGTTCTCCAGCCTCGGCGGCTGGCTGGCCACTCGGGCGGGGGGCCATTTCGCGACCCTCCTCACCCACATCGACGACCTCACCGAGTCGCTCCGTGTGGTCACCCCCGCCGGTGTCATCGAGTCTCGCCGGCTACCGGCCTCGGGTGCCGGTCCGTCCCCCGACCGGATGTTCCTCGGCTCCGAGGGGTCGCTCGGCGTCATCACGCAAGCATGGGTCCGGCTCCAGGACCGGCCCCGCCGGCGGGCAGGGGCGTCGGTCGCCTTCGCTGACCATGACGCGGGTGTGCGAGCCGTGCGCGCGCTGTCCCAATCCGGACTCCATCCCTCCAACTGCCGTCTCCTGGACCCCATGGAGGCATTCCTCAACGCGGACTCCCCGACGGCCGTCCTCCTGCTCGGTTTCGAATCCGCGGATCACCCCGTCACCACCTGGATGGAACGCGCGCTGGAACTCTGCCGCGATCACGGTGGCACCCTGCCCGAGCCGCCGCGGTACACCGATACCGCCGACCGGGCCGCGCGCAGCGGAGCGGCGGATTCCTGGCGCTCCTCGTTCCTGCGGATGCCGTATCAGCGAGACGCACTTGCCGCTCAAGGCATGATCGTGGAGACCTTCGAGACCGCATGCACGTGGGACCGATTCGACAGTCTTCGCGCAGCCGTCAACGACGCAGCCCAGGACGCGATGCGGCAGGCCGGTGCCACGGGCGTGGTGACTTGCCGGTTCACCCACGTCTATCCCGACGGCCCCGCGCCCTACTTCGGCATCTACGCCACCGGCGTTTGGGGCCGGACGGTGGAGCAGTGGGACGAGATCAAGGCGGCAGTCTCAGAGGCCCTGATCGCCTGCGGAGGCACCATCACCCACCATCACGCGGTGGGGCGCGACCACCGGCCGTGGTACGACCAGCAGCGTCCCGAACTCTTCGCCGCTGCCCTCCAGGCAGGCAAGGCGGCACTCGACCCCGCGGGGATCCTCAACCCCGGCGCTGTGATCGATCCCCTTCGCACCGCGTGAGGCGGCGCCGCCCCTCGTGCGCGCCCTAACCGGCGCGTTCGGGCGGGGTTTCTCCGCCGGTGCCTCGCGGGGTTCTGGGTCGGCGCAGCGTCAGCAGCCCGAACGGGCGGGCGGGTCGGTCTCCGCGACGTGCAGCTCGGTGTGGCGGCGGAAGGCGTCCGTCGCCGGGTGGGCAGGGCGTGTGGGCCAGGCCAGGTGGACGGTGACCGGATCGGCGTCGCGCACCGGCAGGTAGCGCACGCCCGGATGTGGATGCTGGTGCACGGTCCCCTCGGCAGTCACGCCGACGGCCGCGCCTGTCGCGATGGTCGTCAGCCACTCGTCCACGCCCGGGACGGTCATCGTGCGCGGCCGCCGGCCCGCCGGCCACAGCTCGGCGCTGGTCGTCGCCGCCGTCGCGCACAAGGCCACCGTCTCCGTATCCAGCTCGGCGAGTGCCACGTCCGCGCGGTCCGCGAGCGGATGACTCACGGGCACGGCGGCCATCCGACGCTCGCGGGTCAGCGCGTGGTGGACCACATGCGGGTCGTCCGGCGCCGGGCGCAGCCGGAGGAACGCCAGATCCGCCTCGCCACGGCGGAGCAGCGCTGCCGGATCGTCGGCCCGGCGGATGTGCACCGGAACCTCCGGGTGCCGCTCGCGCCACGCGCGCAGCAGCGGCACCGTGTGACCGCCCAGCGCCGCCCAGGCGAACACGAGCCGCAGGGGCCGCGGCGTGCCGCGCCCGGACGCGTCGGCGAGGGCGTCGTCGAGCTGGCCGAGAAGGCGGTGCGCGTTCTCCCACAGCCGCTTGCCGGGCTCGGTCAGGTGCAGGCTGCGCGTCGTACGCTCCACCAGGCGCACGCCGAGGCGCTGTTCGAGCTGGGTGAGGGTCCGCGAGAGAGCGGGCTGGGTGATGCGCAGCGCACGAGCGGCACCCGTCAGAGTGCCCTCGTCGCCGATCGCCGCCAGAGCCCGCAGATGACGCAACTCCACATTCATAACTGGCAAGCATAAGTGGTGCGCAGAAGGCATTTCCCCGAGTAAGGGGGCGCCGCTTAGCGTGGCCGCCATGACGAACCGGCACCAGAACATTCTCCTGATCGGCGCGAGCGGCACCCTCGGTCGCGCCGTGCACCAGACCCTCGCCTCCCGCGGCCACGAGGTCCGCACCGTCGGCCGCACCTCGGGCGACCTGCGCCACGACATCAGCGATCCGGCGCAGATCACCGCACTCTACGAGGCGGCCGGCCCGCTGGACGCGGTGGTCAGCGCGGCCGGCTCGGTGCCGTACAAGCCGCTGGCCGAACTCGGCCCGGACGACTGGCAGGCCGCCTTCACCGGCAAGGTCCTCTCCCAGGTCGAGCTGGTCCGTCAGGGCCTCGCCCACGTCGCCGCGCGCGGCTCCTTCACGCTGATCACCGGCGTCCTCGCGCACGAGCCCATCCTCACCGGCGCCGCCGCCTCCCTGGCCAACGGCGCCGTCGAGTCCTTCGTCCGCGCCGCCGCCGTCGAGCTCGCACCGCAGCGGGTGAACGCCGTGTCCCCCAACGTCTTCACCGAGTCCCTGGACACCTACGGCGACTTCTTCCCCGGCATGGGCTCGGTGCCGCTGGAGCGCGTCGCCCAGGCGTACGTGCGGTCGGTGGAGGGCGCGCAGACCGGGCAGATCTACCGGCTGTAGCGGTGCGGGCAGGTGAGACTGACTTCGGCGGCAAGGCCGGAACCTCCTCGGCTACCCCTGACGCACCGAAAGAAGTGGCGATAAGATCTGCGGCAGCATCGCGTGTCGGTCACCGGCTGGGTGAGGCATGGAGGTGTCGGGATATGCCCATGGAGGCATTCCTTGTCAGTTGAGTTGAACCACACGATCGTCCACGCCCGGGACAACCGGGAGTCCGCCGAATTCTTCGCGGGTCTGCTGGGTCTTGAGATCACAGCGGAGTGGGGCCCGTTCATCGCGGTCCACCTGAGCAACGGCGTCACGCTGGACTTCGCCACGATCCCCGCGGAGCGGATCGCCCCGCAGCACTACGCCTTCCTGGTCTCCGAGGAGGAGTTCGATGCGGCGTACGCACAGATCACGAAGCTCGGTATCGAGCACTATGCCGACCCGCAACGGCAACACCCCGACGTGATCAACCACAATGACGGCGGTCGCGGGGTGTACTTCATGGACCCGGCAGGTCACTTCATGGAGCTCATCACCGTGCCGTACGGCGGCCGGCCTTCTTGAGCACTTGTCTTGAGGGGCCGCACCCCGGCGAGGGGTGCGGCCCCGGAGGCGGCTCTCAGTCGTAGAAGAACAGCTCGAGATCCTCGATGGAGCCTGGCCCGGTCAGGAAGCCCTCGGCCTTGGCGATCTCCTTCTCCGGGGGCGGCCCGCCCTCTCGGAGCTGCTTCTGCCATATCTCGCCCTGCTCGCCGACCGCGTAGATGCCGGACAGTAGCTCGGCCATGCCCGCAGGGTGCGGCGGACTGTGTCCCACGACGGGTCGGAGCTGCCACCCGCCTGCCCGGGCAGCCAACCTGAGCACTCCCGCCCAGTTGGCGATCCGCCCGAGACGTACGTGCCACGAGTCCTCGGTGAACGGCGCCATTCGTCCGCCGTGCAGTGCGTTGGTGGCGGCCCTGATGTCCTTCATCACCTGCCGTTCCACGGCATCACGGGTCCAGCGGCCTTCCTGCGCTTCCTCGATGGCGGCGGACCACCACTCCCATGCGCCGTCGAGTCGGCCCGCGAACGTATCCATGCCGACAGGTTTCCATGGGCGTCGTCGGCAGGCTGCCGGTGGAGGCCGATCATCCGTGGACGAACTGACGCTTGCGTCTGCTGCCGGGTGTCAGGGGCCTTGGTGCTGTCGCGCGGCGGGCTGTCCGGAAGCGGTCATGTCCAGTAGGACCATGGCGTCGTGGTCGGGGGTTCCGGGCTCGGCAAGGTAGACGCTCATGCGCTGGCCCGGGGTTCCTTCCAGGGGCATGGACTGCGCGCTGAGGGTGAGGGTGCCGACGGTGGGGTGGTTGATCGTCTTGTGGATGTGTCTGCGGCCCCTGACCTCGTACCGCTCCCAGAGCTTGGCGAAGTCCGCGCTCTTGAGGAGGAGTTCGCCGACGAGGTTGGTGAGGTCGGGGGCGTCGGGGTCGGTGCCGGCCTGGGCGCGCAGGCGGGCGACGCAGCCGCGGACGGAGTTGTCCCAGTCGGGGAACAGGTCGCGGGCGGCGGGGTGGAGGAAGAGATAGCGGGCGAGGTTGCGCTGTTTGAGCGGCCAGTCTTCGAGGCCCGCGTACAGGGCGAGTCCGCCGGGGTTCCAGGCGAGGACGTCCATGCTGCGGCCGACGATGTAGGCGGGACTGGGGCGGAGCGTCTCCAGCAGTAGTTTGAGGTGTGGGCGCACGGTGCGGCTGGGTGTGGGTGCGGGCTCGGGGGCATAGCGAGCCGCGCGGATGGCGAGCTCGCGCAGGTGCTGGTGTTCCTCGTCGTCGAGACGGAGGGCGCGGGCGAGGGCGTCGACGACTCCGGGCCCGGGGCGGGTCTCCTTGCCGCGCTCCAGGCGGGTGTAGTAGTCGATGCTCACGCCTGCCAGGGTGGCGAGTTCCTCGCGGCGCAGGCCGGGAGTGCGGCGCACGCCGGGGCCGATGGTGAGGCCGACATCGGCGGGGGTGATCTGCGTGCGGCGGGCGCGCAGGAAGCGTCCCAGCTCGCTGCCACCGGTGTCCTTGTGCTGCTCAGCCATGTATCCCATGCTCGCAGCTCCCTGCGGAGGGGACACGGTGCCAGGGGGGCCCTGTCGCACCCCGGCACGCCGCGCCCCGGAATGGCTCGGCCTGCCGCATGACGGTGCCGGGAGCGACGGTGGATGTCGCAAGCCTTCCGTCCTCCCGCTGGAGATTTTCCCTTGGCCACCTCACAGGCATCCACGCCGATCGCCACCGGTGATCTGCCCGCACGGCGCGACGCGGGTTCTCGCTGGGCGCTGGCCGCCGTGCTGCTCGGCTTTTTCGTGATCATGCTGGACGCGATGGTCGTGAATGTGGCTCTGCCCGCGATCGGGGACGGGTTCGGCGGCGGGATGACGGGGCTGCAGTGGGTGGTGGACGGCTACACGCTGGCCTTCGCCGCGTTCCTGCTGACGGCCGGAGCGGTCAGTGACCGCGTCGGCGCCCGGCAGGCGTTCGCCGCCGGTCTCGCCCTGTTCGTTCTGGCCTCCGCGGTGTGCGGTCTGGCGCCGAACCTGGGGGTGCTTGTCGGTGCCCGGCTGGTGCAGGGAGTGGGCGCGGCGATGGTGGTGCCCTCCTCGCTGGCCCTGCTGCGTGAGGCGTTCCCCGATTCCGGCAAGCGGGCGCGTGCGATCGCCCTGTGGGGCGTCGGCGGCTCGGTCGGGGCCGCCGCCGGGCCCGTGGCCGGAGGGCTGCTCACCGTCGTCGACTGGCGAATGATCTTCTTCGTCAATCTTCCCGTCGGGCTGCCGGCCCTGATGATGCTCCGGCGTGCGGACCGCTCCCCGACGCGGGAGGTGCCGTTCGACCAGGTGGGGCAGGTGACCGCGGTGATCGCGATGGGCGCGCTCACGTATGCGGCCATCGAGGCCGGCGCCGACGGCTTCGGCGCCCCGCCCGTCCTGATCGCTCTGGCGGTGGCCGTGGTGGCCGCTGTTGTGTACGCGCTGGCGCAGGCCCGTGGCAGGCACCCGATGACGCCACTGCCGCTGCTGCGCACCCCGGCGATGAGGCTCTCGGCGCTGATCGGCTTCGCCCTGAACGTCGGCTTCTACGGGATGATCTTCCTGCTCGGCCTGTACCTGCAGCAGATCCGCGGCCTGAGCGCACTCGCCGCCGGTGCGGCGTTCTTGCCGATGACCCTGCTCACGTCCTTCATGGGGCCGGTGTCGGCCCGCATGATGGCGCGTTTCGGTGCACGGGTCCCGGTGATCGCCGGGCAGTGCCTCATCGTGACGGGCCTGCTGCTGATGGCGGCCGCACCGGCCTCGGCACCCACCGGGCTGTTGGTGGCGCTGATGGTGCCGGTCGGTGCGGGCGGCGCCCTTGCGGTGACCGCGCTGGTGGCCCTGCTCCTGGAGAGCGTGCCCGCTGAACGCGCGGGCACGGCCGGCGGGGTGCTGAACACTTCCCGCCAGCTCGGCGGCGCCCTGGCCGTCGCGGTGTTCGGTGGCTTCGTCGCCACTCCGGGCGGTTTCGTGGACGGCCTGCGTATCAGCCTCGTGATCGCCGCCCTCACGGTGGCAGCAACGGGCCTCGCCGGCCTGCGGCTCAAGCCCGCCCCCCTGTCGTGAACCACTCGCCCGCCCCGTGAGCCCTGGGGTGCCGCCCCGGAGCCGGACCCGTACCCACCACCAAAAAGAGTCGTAAGAAGGAGTAGTTGCTGTGCAGCACATCAAGCTGAGGAACCTCGACATCGCCCGCATCGGACTGGGCGCGATGGGAATGTCCCACGCCTACGGCGGTGCCGGGTCGGACGACGCCGAGTCGGTGCGCACCCTTCACCGAGCCCTGGAACTGGGCGTCACCTTCCTCGACACCGCCGAGGTCTACGGCCCGTACACCAATGAGGAACTCGTCGGGCGTGCCCTGAAGGGGCGTCGTGACGAGGTCGTCCTGGCGACGAAGTTCGGCTTCATCTCCCACACCGGCGGTGGTCCCGGGCACCTCGACAGCAGCCCGGAGAACCTCCGCACGGCTGTCGAGGGCTCGCTGAAGCGGCTCGGCACCGACCACATCGATCTCTACTACCAGCACCGCGTCGACCCGACCACCCCGATCGAGGACACCGTCGGCGCGCTCGCCGAACTGGTCGCCGAGGGCAAGATCCGCGCGATCGGCCTGTCCGAAGCCGGACCCGACACGATCCGCCGCGCCCACGCGGTCCACCCGATCACCGCGGTGCAGTCGGAGTACTCCCTGTGGACCCGGGACCCCGAGGCCCAGGTGCTGCCACTGCTGCGGGAACTGAACATCGGGTTCGTGCCCTACTCGCCGCTGGGCCACGGCTTCCTCACCGGGCAGATCCGCTCCACCGACGACTTCGAGGACACCGACTGGCGCAAGAACAATCCCCGCTTCACCGGGGAGAACTTCCGGCACAACCTGCGCATCGCCGACGAGGTCCAGACGGTGGCCCGCGAGGTGGGGGCCACTCCCGCACAGACCGCGCTCGCCTGGCTGCTCGCCCAGGGCGAGGACATCGCTCCCATCCCCGGCACCCGGTGCGTCTCACGCGTCGAGGAGAACACTGCCGCCGACGGCATCGAGCTGACCGCCGCCCAGATCGACACGCTGAACAACCTCACCCCGGCAGCCGGCGCCACCCACGAAGAGGCGGGCATGCGACTGCTCGAACGCTGACCGAGGAAGCACCCACCTGCGGCTGCGACCGGCCGCACCGAGACCACCGGTCGCGAACTGTCCGCCGTGACCTCCCAGTTCGTTCTCCTGGCCGGACTGTTCAGTCGTCGAGATCGATAGCGTTTCGATCCGGATCAACTCACCACGCGGATGCGTCAGTCGGCGCCATGCCTGGGGCACCGGGAGCCGGAGAGGGATGAGCATGTTGAAGATCGTGACAGCTGACCTCTCCGGCCCGGAGATCGCCGGGTTCCTCACCGAACACGTTCAGCAGATGCGCTCCCTCACACCGTTGGAGAGCAAACACGCCCTCGACCTCGACGGCCTCCGAGCCCCCGACGTGACGTTCTGGTCGGTCCTGGAGGGTGACAGCCTGGTGGGGTGCGGTGCGATCAAGAGGCTGGACACGAGCCACGCGGAGCTGAAGTCGATGCGTACCAGGCCCACGCGGCAGAGAAGCGGGGTCGCCTCCCAACTGCTGGAACACATCATCACCGAAGCGACCCGCATGGGGTTCACTCGACTGAGCCTGGAGACCGGTTCCGCCGAGTTCTTCCTTCCTGCCAGAAGGCTGTACGAGAAGTTCGGTTTCCGGCGCTGTGAACCGTTCGCTGTCTACCGGCCCGACCCGAACAGCACGTTCATGACCAGGACCCTCTGAACGGGCCGCCCGAGCAGGCGCCGGGTTCGGCGTCAGAGCATCACGTGCTTGGCCTGGGTGTAGTCCAGCAGGCCCGCCAGGGACAGATCGCTGCCGTAGCCGGAGTGTTTGACTCCGCCGTGTGGCATCTCCGACACCGTCGTGCCGTGGGTGTTCACCCACACGATTCCGGTATGCAGCGCCCGGGTGGCCCGCATCGCCCGGTCGTGGCGCGTGGTCCACACGCTCGCCGCCAGACCGAACCGGACACCGTTGGCCAGCCGCAGTGCCTCGTCCTCGTCGCTGAAGGACTGCACGGTGACCACCGGGCCGAAGATCTCCTCCTGGACGAGTTCGTCGCTCTGGCGCAGCCCGACCACCACGGTGGGGGAGTGGAACCAGCCCGGCCGCTCCGGCGCCGTACCTCCCGTCACTATCTCGGCGTGGCTCGGCAGACGAGCCAACATCCCTGTCACGGAGGCGAGTTGGGTCGCGCTGTTGACCGGGCCGTAATCTGCGGGCTCCTCGGGTGCCCCGGTGCGCAGAGCCTGCGCGCAGGCGGCGAACGCGACCACGAACGCGTCGTGCACGCGCCGGTGCACCAGGTACCGGGTGGGGGCGGTGCAGTCCTGGCCGGCGTTGTAGTAGGCGACGGCCGCGAGTTCCGCCGCGGTGGCCTCGACGTCCACGTCGTCATGGACGATGACCGGGGCGTTGCCGCCCAGTTCCAGGTGCACCCGCTTGAGGTCCGCCGCGGCCGCGGCGGCGATCTCCTGGCCGGCCCGGACACTGCCGGTGACGGCCAGGAGACGGGGCACCGGGTGCGCGGTCAGAGACCGGCCGGTGTCGCGGTCGCCGCAGACCACATTGAGCACGCCGGGCGGCAGGAACTCCGCGGCTACCCGGGCCAATGCCGCGGACGACGACGGAGTGGTGTCGGCGGGCTTGAGGACAGTGGTGTTGCCCGCCGCGAGAGCCGGTGCGACCTTCCACGCCGCCATCATCAGTGGATAGTTCCAGGGCGTGATCTGTGCGCAGACACCGACGGGTTCGCGCCGCAGCAGCGAGGTGCGGCCCTCGGTGTATTCGGCGGCCACCGCGCCCGGCAGGTTGCGTGCCGCCCCCGCGAAGAAACGGAAGGTGTCGATGACCGCGGGCAGTTCCTCGGTGCGGAACTGCTCCGGCTGCTTGCCGGTGTCCCCGACCTCGGCGGCCACGAGGGCGTCGGCGTGTTCCTCAAGCGCGTCGGCGATCCGCAGCAGGGCCTGCTGCCGCTCCGCGGGGGTGGTGAGCGACCAGCGGGCGAAGGCGGTCTCCGCCGCCCTGCAGGCGGCGTCCGTGTCGGAGGGCCCGGAGCGGGGAGCGCTGCGGTGCACGGCGCCGGTGGCGGGGTTGACGAGGTCCATCGCGGCGCCGGAGTCGGCCGGGCGGTCCTCTCCCGCGATGTGGTTGAGGACCGGGGGGAGGGGGCTGGTCTCAGCCATGGCGCAGCACCGCCTGTGCCGCTTCCCGGCCGGTGCGTACCGCGCCTTCCATGTAGCCGGCCACCCATTGGTCGGACCCGCAGACGTAGAAGGGCGGTTCATGGGTGCCGTGCAGGGGCCCGACGGCCATCACGTCGCCGGGGTTCCAGTGCGTGACGTAGCCCTGGGTCCACGGGTCGGTGCCCCACATCCGCAGAGCGGACATGAACGGCTGGTGGGCCTCGTCGCCGTAGAGACGGGCGATGTCGCAGAGCAGCTCGTGGTCGCGCAGTTCGGCCGGCATGCCCAGCAGCACCCCGTAGCGCTCGGGAGGTATCAGGGCGGAGAGGATGCCCTCGCTCTGCGGCCAGGTGCTGCCGAGCACGCCCTCGCATTCGGACAGACCGTTGAGGTCCAGGCTGCGCCAGAAGGGCTTGTCGTAGGCCACCGCGAACTTGGCGGCGACGGCTTGCCGTTGGCGGTGCAGCGAGGCGAGGCGGGCGTCGGATACGCCGGTGACGGCGACCGAGCGGAGCGGGCCGACCGGCAGGGCGCTGACCACGGCATTCGCGGTCAGCGTCGACCCGTCGGCGAGGCGGACCCGGCAGCCTCCGGGACGCACCGTCACCTCGTCGACGGCCGCTTCGAGCCGGATGCGCCGGCCCAGTTGCTCGGCCATGCGCAGGGCCACGGTCGCCGACCCCTCGGCCACGCGCAGCCCCTCCCAGTCCTCGTAGGCATAGGCGTCATCGCCGGGGACGGCGGCGTGCTTGCGGAGCGCGGCCAGCAGGGAGGTGCGTTCGCAGGAACCGCTGGCCAGGGCGAGCTGGCCGATCTCCCAGAGGCGTACGACGGCCGGGCTCGCTCCTTCGGAGCGCAGCCAGGCACCGACCGACATGCGGTCGAGGGTGTCCGCGTGCGGGTGGGACCAGGGGTCGTGCGGGTCGACGGTCCGCGCCAGGGCCACGAACGCGGCGGCGGCGTTGCGATGGCAGGCTTCGTCGCCCGGGCCGAACCAGTGCGGCGGGTCCCCGGCCGACACCCCTTCCGCGGTGGCCCTGGCCATCCGGCCGGGTTCGGCGACGTAGCTGGGGATGAGGGTGAGGCCGAGTTCCGCCGCAAGCGCGAGGTAGGCGGTGTGGGCCTGGCCGACCACTTCCCCGCCGAGCTGGACCAAGCGCCCGTCGGGCAGCACGGTCTGCTCGACACGTCCGCCTACCCGGTCGCGGGCTTCGAGCACGAGGACGTCGGCGCCGGCCGCGTTCAGGTCCCGTGCCGCGGCGAGACCGGCGAGGCCGGCGCCCAGCACGATGACATCGTGATTCATCAAGGGTGTTCCTTCGCTGTGGGTGGGCGGCTGCGGGTGGGCGCCGGTCAGTCCAGGACCAGACAGTGCTCGGGCTTCCAGCCGATCTCCACGCTTTCGCCGCCGCTCCAGCGGTCCTCCATGCGGGAGCGGTAGGTGTTCTGCTCCAGTACGGACACCGTGACGCCGGGGGCGAGTTCGATGAGATAGGTGGTGGTCGGGCCGGAGTAGACGGTCTCCCGCACCACGCCGTTCACCAGGGCCATGCCCGGTTCGAAGTCGGAGAGCCAGATCTTCTCGGGCCGGATCGACAGGCTGACGCTGCTGCCGTCGGGGACGCCCTTGCGGACGCCGACCGGCAGCGAGGGGCCGCAGTCGAGGACCACCTCGCCGGAGCGGTAGGTACCGGGCACGAGGTTGGAGGTGCCCATGAAGGACGCCACGAACTGGTTGGCGGGACGTTCGTAGACATCCTCCGGGGGGCCGCACTGCTCGACGCGGCCCTGGTTCATCACCGCCACCCGGTCCGACATGGTGAGCGCCTCGTCCTGGTCGTGCGTGACGAAGACGAACGTGATGCCGACCTCGCGCTGGATCTGCTTCAGCTCGACCTGCATGCGCCGCCGCAGCTTGAGGTCGAGCGCGGCCAGCGGCTCGTCGAGCAGCAGGACCTGGGGGCGGTTGACGAGGGCGCGCGCCAGGGCGACCCGCTGTCGCTGCCCGCCGGAGAGCGTTCCCGGCTTCCGGCTGCCGAGGTCGCCGAGCTGCACCCGCTCCAGCATGGTGGCGACCCGCTCGCGGATCTCGGCCCGGGGTATGCCCTTGCGCTTGAGGCCGAAGGCCACGTTGTCGGCCACCGACAGGTGGTCGAAGAGGGCGTAGCTCTGGAAGACGGTATTGACGTTGCGCTTGTCGGGCGGCAGCGCGGTCACGTCCTCACCGCCCAGCAGGACGGTGCCGGCGGTGGGGTCGGTGAAGCCGCCGATCATCCGCAGCGAGGTGGTCTTGCCGCAGCCGGACGGGCCCAGCAGGGAGAAGAATTCGCCGGGTGCGATGTCCAGGGAGAGGTCCTTGACCGCGAAGGAGCCGCCGTAGTTCTTGCTGACGTTGTCGAGCCGGACGGCGGGGGGCGCGTCGGCCGGGGCCGCCCCGGCGGAGGGGGTGCCGGGGGAGGGGGATTCGGAGGAGGTCATGGCGTCACTTCCCGGAGAGCAGGTCGAGGCCACCGCGGCGGCCGAACAGACGCGGGATGGCCAGCGCGAGAGCGATCAGGCCGATGGAGCCGGCCAGCATCAGCGTGCCGACGGCGTTGATGGTGGGCTGCACACCGAACCGGATCGCGGAGTAGATGCGGACGGACAGCGGCTGCGGGTCCACTCCGGTGGTGAAGTAGGCCAGCACGAAGTCGTCGAAGACGAGGGCGAAGACGAGCACCGCCGCGGCCAGGATGGTGGGCAGCAGAGCGGGCAGCGTGACCAGGCGCAGGGCCTGCCAGCGCGTGGCCCCCAGGTCCATCGCGGCCTCCTCGACCTCCGGGTTGAGGGCGGCGATCCGCGAGCGCAGGATCACCGTCACGTAGGAGATGGAGAAGGTGATCTCCGCGAGCATCACCGTGCCCGAGGAGAGGGTGATGTCCATGCCCTTGAAGAGGAGCATGGCGGCGACGCCGGTGACGATCTCCGGGGTGATCAGCGGGACCAGCATGATCAGGCCGGCCAGGGACCCGAGCCGGGTACGGCTGCGCACCAGGCCCAGGGCCAGCGCGACCCCGAGGATCACCGAACCCGCCATGGCCACGAGGGAGACCCGCAGGCTCATCCCGAGCGATTCGATCAGCACGTTGTCCTGGAAGAACGCCGTGTACCAGCGGAAGCTGAAGCCCTTGAAGACGGTGAGGGACTTCTGGGCGTTGAAGGAGAAGAGGACGACCACCCCGATGGGGAGGTAGAGGAGGAGGAAGAAGGCGGCGGTGATCGCGAGGGCCAGGCGGGGCCTGCGGTCGGTGCCGCGGCGGTGCCGCAGGTGCGGGGAGCGCAGCGTCATCGGGTGGCCTCCGCCTCGTCCTTGCGGGTGCGCCGCAGGTAGCCGAGCATCCCGAGGAACAGCACCGCCATCATGAGCATGGTGAGGGCGGAGCCCAGGGGCCAGTTCTGGCCCTGGAAGAACTTGTCCTGGATCAGGTTGCCGATCATGATCTGGTCCGGGCCGCCCATCAGTTGGGCGCTCACGAAGTCCCCCATGGCGGGCAGGAAGACCAGGACGGCGCCCGCGGCCGCGCCCTGCCGGGTCGCGGGGAGGGTGACGAAGAAGAACGTCCGCAAAGGTCCTCCGTAGAGGTCGCGACCCGCTTCGATCAGCGAGAGGTCCATCCGTTCCAGTGCCGCGTACAACGGGATGATCATGAAGACGATGAAGCCGTAGACGAGTCCGGCGATGACACCGACACCGCTCTGCAGAATCCTGGTGCCGTCGTCGGCCAGGCCGACGGCGCGCAACACCTTCAGCACGGGCCCGCCGTCGGACAGCACCACCGACCAGCCGTACATCCGCACCAGGTAATTGGCGAAGAACGGCACGACGATCGCGGCGATCAGGAGATTTTTGAACCGCCCGCCGTGCAGGGCGATGGAGTAGGCGACGGGGTAGGCCACGACCAGGCAGACGGCGCAGGCGATCAGCGAGAAGCCCAGGGAGCGCAGCAGCACGATGCGGTACGTGGGATCGGCCATCGCCGCGAGGTTGTCGAAGTTGAGCCCGAAGCGCGGGTTGCCGAGGGGGTCGGTGGTACCCAGGGCAAGGGTGGCCACCAGGATCAGGGAGGCGATCAGGAAACCGGTCATCCACAGGGTGCCGGGGAGCATGAGCCAGGTCCACAGCCGCGTGCCGGAGGCCGAGGGCCCGCGTGGCGGCCGGGGAGACCCGGAGGGGGAGCGCTGTGCCATGTCAGCCCGCTTTCACGTGGGTCCAGGCGGTATCGCGGGCCTGTTCGCCCTTCGAGGAGGCATTGCGGAAGAAGAGGTCGGCCTTGAGATCGTCGGGGGCGACCAGGCACTGCGGGAACGGCTTCACGAGGGTGGCGTAGACATCCTCACTGCCGCCGACCGGCATGGGGTAGCCGATGTACCGGATGTTCTTGCGTACGTTCTCGGGTCTGAGCATGTAGTCGATGAAGAGCATCGCCGTCCCGGGGTGGCGGGCGTTGGTGGGTATCGCGTAGCAGTCCGAGTTGATCGGCGCGCCCTCCCGTGCCACCTCGAAGCCCAGGACGGACGGGTCCTTGGCCTGGCCGAGCATGGCGGCCATGTCACCGCTCCACGCCTGCGTCATCGTCGCGTTGCCGTTGAGCAGGTTGTTGTAGCTGTCGCTGGAGAAGCCGCGCAGCCGGGGGCGGAGGCTCTGGAGCGTGCTGGTGATACGGCCGAGATCGTGCGCGTCGGACGTGTCGATGTCCAGGCCGAGCTTGAGTGCGGCCATGCCGAGCACCTCGTCGCGGTCGTCGAGGACGAAGACATGGCCCTTGGCCCGGTCGTTCCACAGGTCGCCCCAGGATCCGGTGAGGCCGTCGCCGATCTTGTCCTTGCGCCAGCCGATGCCCGTCTTGTACATGGTGAACGGGACGGTGTGCGCGGAGCGCCGGTCGTACCAGGGGTCCGCGAAGTAGTCGTACTTCCCGAAGACGGCATCGGCATGGCGCAGCCGGGAGTGGTCGATACGGCGCAGCCGTCCGCCGTCGGCCAGCCGCTGCGCCCACTTCGCGGTGGGAAAGATGATGTCGTAGCGGTTCCCGGCGTTGAGCTTGGCGGTCATGCCCTCCATCGAGTCGAAGTTCGACTGGATGACCTTGACGCCGTACTCCTTCTCGAATCCGTCGAAGACGGCCGGGGCGACGAAGTCGGCCCAGTTGAAATACACCAGATCGCCGTCGGCCTTGACGTCGATCGGCTCGTCCGGATCTCCGAAGGCGTTCCGGCTCTCCGGCAGGAAGCCGCAGCCGGCGACGCCGAGGCCGAGTGCCGCGGCGGCGCCTGAGCGCAGAAAGCCGCGTCGGGACGGTGGTGGGTGTGCCTCGGGGGACATCGGTGTCCTCTCCGTAGGGGGTCAGCGCTGCTTCAGGGGGTGGTCGCGGGGGCGCGGAAGGCCCTGTCCTTCGCGCGGAACCAGACGGCCGCGGCGCGGTGCGGTGCGCGCCGGGGATGCTCGGGCAGTCGCCTCACCGGGGCGGTTCAGCGCACCGCGTCGCCCAGGTCGGCGCGTACCCGGTCGGCGAACCAGCCGACGGCGGCCTCCCGGCGGGACAGGGGGCCCGGCTCGAAGCCCGGCGTACCGAGGCCCTTCTGCACACGGGCCACCAGTTCGGCGTCTTCGTCATTGGTGATCCAGCCGATGTGGATGTTGAGGCGACGGGCGAGCCGGGTCCGTGGGCCGGTCCCGCGGCGGGTGTAGAAAGCGCCGGGGACGGCCACCCGGTCGACGGCCGTCGGGATGGCGGTCCAGGCAAGCACATGGTCGGGGTAGAAGTCGATGAGTGTGTTGGGGTAGATCACCGCGTACCGCCAGATCCGCCGGTCGGCCTCGGTCAGGCCCGGCATGGGGGAGGCGACGCGCTGGTAGAGCCGCTCGGCCCAGTTCGAGGACGGCTTGTCGCGCAGTGGCGAGGCGAAGAGTACGTAGGACTCGGCGACCTCGCTGGTGTAGCCCTGGTAGTCGAGCAGCCGCATCAGCCCGGGGTGGGCGACCGGGACGTGATAGCCCTCCAGGTAGTTGTCGACCGCGACCTTCCAGTTGGCTTCCTGGACCTCGGCGCCGGCCAGGTCGTGGATCCGGCTTCGGCCCACCGGCACCAGATCGGTCCCCGCGTAGTGGCCGACGGCCTCCGCCAGCCCGGCGCACTGCTCGGCGAGCGGCACGGCGTCCGGGTCGAGGTTGCAGAAGACGAACCCGAGGAACGACTCGACGCGGACCGGGAAGAGGCCGAGCGCCGGCTTGTCCAGGCAGGGGATCTGCCGTGCCTCCGGCGCGCCGACCAGGCGCCCGTCGAGCTTGTAGGTCCAGCCGTGGTACGGGCACCGGATAGCCTTGCCGGCCGGCTCGGGGGCCGTGACCAGGCGGGTTCCACGGTGCCTGCACACATTGAGGTGGGCGGCGAGGGCGCCGTCCTCGGTGCGTACGACCAGCACCTCACGGTCGGCGACGGTGGCGGCGAGCCGCGCCCCGGGGTCGGGGAGATCGGATTCATGACAGACCAGCTGCCAGGACTTGGCAAAGATGTGCCGGGTCTCGGCGGTGGCGGTGGCCGGGTCGGTGTAGTAGCGGCCGGGCAGTCCCTGGCCGGGGGTGTCCTGCTTCGGCGGTGCGGTGGTGGCTTCGGGGTGCATCGGGTGGCTCCTCCTGCCGCACGGGGCGAGGGGATTGAGGCGGCCGGGGCGAGGTGTCCGGCCCGTTGCCGACGTATCGGATCCCGTGCTGACTAATTGGTCAGTCAGATTGCTGGCGGGTTTCGGGGAAGTCAAGACTTGTGTCCTGACTAATTGATTAGTTAGTTTAGTGCTCTCGCTGCTCCTGGCGCTCCGCCACGGTGAACGCCGGCAGCGAGCGGGCGCGGTGCGCCCCGGTCCGCCGGCCACCCGCAACGGCACCACCCTTCCGGCACCGAGCCACGGGCAATGCCCCAACCCGAACCCCCGATCCGCGCCGTGCCGGCCACCCCCACTCCTCTCCCGGAGGCACGCATGAGCGGTCGTCGGAGCCTCGTCTGGCTCGGGCTCACCCCCGAACCCGAACGGGAACTGCCCGCCACCGTCGCGGCACTGCGCACCGCTGTGCGGCACGCGGTCGACGTGCCGGTGGCGGCCACGAGAGCCGAGCAGTGCCGCGTCGAGCGGCTGGTCATGCACGGCACCCAGCGCGGCTGGCTCCGCTACCTCGCCGAGGTGACCGACCTCGTCACGGCGGTCGCCGGCGGCACCCGACCCGGCGACCGGCAGGCCGCCCTCCTCGCGGCGGAGGTCGTGCTCGACCACCACCGCATGCTGATCGGCCTCCCCGGACCGGGGTACGGCCGGACGGCAGCGGACCGTACAGCCCTCGAAAGCGCGGTACGCGCCCTGCGCGCCGCCCCACCGGACGGAGACCGAGGATGACCGGGATCGCCTCCCTGATACGACAGGGCACCCCTTCCGCGCTCGGTGTCACACCGGGCGTGACGGAACACGCCGAGGACTACGCGGCCACCGGCGGCTACGGCGACACCCTGAGCGCGGCCGAACTTCTCGACCGGATCGCCGACGCCGGACTGCGCGGGCGGGGCGGCGCCTGCTATCCCACCGCCGCCAAGCTCCGCGCCGTCCGCGACGCCGGCCGCCGGCCCGTCGTCGTCGCGAACGGCGAGGAGGGCGAGCCCGGTTCGGTCAAGGACCGCTGGCTGCTCCGGGCCCGGCCCCACCTGGTCCTCGACGGGCTGGCACGGGCCGCGGAGATCACCGGCGCGGAACGCGGCTATGTCTACCTCTCCGACACCACGGCAGCCGAACGGGTCCGCCGCGCACTCGCGGAGCGGGCACCGCACCTGCCGGTGGAGATCGTCCACACCCCGCACACCTACGTCGCGGGGGAGGAGACCGCGGTGGTGCGACGGATCGACGGCGGCCCGGCCCTTCCGACCGCCAAGCCGCCCCGGCCGTACGAGCAGGGCGTCGGCGGCGCTCCCACCCTCGTCACCAACGTGGAGACCCTGGCCCGTATCGCCCTCCTCGCCGCACGACCGGACCACGGATACCGCACGGCGCGCACCACGCTGCTGACGCTCGCCGGCGGCGACGCTGACCCAGTGCTCGCCGAGGTGCCCTACGGCCACACTCTGCGGTCACTGGCGCGTGCCCAGGGCACCCCCGAGCCCGCCGGAGCGCTCCTGGGCGGGCTGTTCGGCGGGCTGATCGGGCCCGGCTCCCTCGACCTCGTCCTCGACCCCGACGCCCTGGCGGCCGCGGGCACGGCACTGGGCTGCGGAGCGATCCGGTTCCTCGGCCCCGACGAGTGCCCGGTCTCCCTCGCCTCCGCCGCACTCAGCCATCTCGCGGCCGAGAGCGCCCGGCAGTGCGGCGTCTGCGTGGCGGGCACCGGCGCGATCCGCGATGCCCTCGCCACCCTCACCACCGGCACCGCGACCCCCGATATCGCCGGACGGCTGGAGCGCTGGTCCACCTCGCTGCCCGGCCGCGGCGCCTGCGGGCTGCTCGATGCCGCGGCAGGCACCGCCGGCAGCCTGCTGCGGTCCTTTCCCCACCTCGTCCGCTCCCATCTCGACGCCCCCTGCCCGGCCTGCGACGCAGCCGCCGGATCCGGCGACCGGCTCACCGTGGCCGTCCCCGGTGTGGCCCGCCGTGCCGTGCCCCACCAGCGAACCTCCGCCCCCTGCCCGCGCTGAAAGGAACACCGTGAAACTTCTCCTCGACTCCACCCGCTGCCAGGGCTACGGCCTCTGCCAGGAACCCGCCCCGGACCTCATCGACCTCGACGAGTGGGGCTATGCCGCCGTCGTCGCCGACCCCGCGCCGGGCGCCACCGAGGACGCCGCCCGTGCCGCCGCCGAGTCCTGCCCCAACTCCGCGCTCAAGTTGGAGAGGTAACCATGGGACGTGATCTGTCGGCCCTGTTCGACCCCAAGTCGGTCGCGGTGGTCGGTGCCAGTGACGACCCGGCGAAGTACGGTCACGCGGTCGCCGCGCAGGCGCTGCGAGCACCCGACCGCCGGCCCGTCCACCTGGTGAACCGCCGTGGCGGCACGGTCCTCGGGCGCACCACCACCCCCTCGCTCGCCGCGATCGGCGAACCCGTCGACCTCGTGGTGATCTCCGTGCCCGGCCCCGGCTTCGAGGCCGCCGTCGACGACGCCCTGGCCTGCGGGGCACGCGCCCTCGTCGGTATCACCGCCGGCTTCGCCGAGACCGGCCCGCTGGGGCTGGCCCGACAAGAGGCGATCGCCGCACGCGTACGCGCCGCCGGAGCGGTGCTCGTCGGACCGAACTGCCTCGGCATCGCCGACAACACCACCGAGCTGTATCTCGCCTCGGACCGTTTCGCGCCCGGTGGCATCGCGCTGCTGAGCCAGAGCGGCAACCTCGCCCTCGAACTCCAACTCCGGTGCGCCCCGCACGGCCTGGGATTCTCCCGCTTCGTCTCCCTGGGCAACCAGGCCGACGTCACCCTCGTCGACCTCGTCGAGGACGCCGCACGGCACGACGACACCCGGGCCATCGCCGTCTACGCGGAGGACTTCGGCGACGGCCGCGCCTTCGCGGAGGCGGCGGCCTCGGCGGGGAAGCCGGTGGTCCTGCTCACCGCGGGGCGGGGCACCGCCTCCGCCCGCAGCGCCCGGTCGCACACCGGCGCCCTGACCACCTCGGCCGATGTCGTGGCCGCGGCCTGCCGGGACGCGGGCGTCCACCTGGTCGCCACCCCACACGAGATGACCGTGGTCCTCGCCGCGCTGCACGCGGGACGGCGCGCCACCGGGCGCCGCACCGCGGTGTGCACCGACGGCGGCGGTCACGGAGCGATCGCCGCGGATGCCGTCGAGGCGGCCGGACTGGACGTACAGGAACTCGGCGGCGACGCACAGGAACAGCTCAGCAGGCTGCTGTGGGAGCAGTCCGCGGTCGGCAACCCGGTCGATCTGGCCGGGATGGGGGAGCAGAACCCGCACTCCTACGGCGACACCGTGACCGCCCTGCTGGGCATGGACGAGGTCGACTCCGTGCTCCTGACCGGCTACTTCGGTGGCTACTCCGCGGCGACCGGTGGCCTGGGCGGCCCGGCGGCCGACAGCGGCACCACCGGTGGCGGGAGCGCCCTCGCCGCCGGTGAGCTGGAGACGGCACACCAGATGGCGGGGCAGGCGACGAGCGCGGCCAAGCCCCTCGTGGTGCAGTCGATGTTCCCGGACGCTCCCAGCTGCCGGACGCTCGTCGAGGCAGGCATACCGGTCTTCGCGTCGACCGAGGACGCGGCCAGGGCGCTGGCGGCCATGACCGTGCCCGAGGCCGTCGGCCCACCCGGCGTGCGGCTGCTGCCACCGGCGGCGCCGCCGGTCGTCGAAGTCGGATACCACGGAGTGCGCGGGCTGCTGAGCGCCGCCGGAGTGGCCTTCCCGGAGGCCCGGGAGATCACCGACGAGGCACAACTGCTCGCAGCCGCCGACGCGTTCCCCGGCCCGTACGTCCTCAAGGCCCTGCACCTCCTGCACAAGTCCGACGCCGGCGGGGTCGCCCTGGGGTTGCCGGACCGGCCCTCCCTTGTCACGGCCTACCGGGAGATGCACGCCCGGCTCGGGGCGGGCTCCTACTCGGTGGAGGCGATGGCCGATACGACGGACGGCGTCGAACTGATCGTGGGAGTCAACCACGATCCCCGGTTCGGCCCGGTCGCCATGGTCGGCCTGGGGGGAGTGCTCACCGAGGCCCTGCACGATGTCGCGTTCGCGCTGGCGCCAGTCCCGGCGGAGCGCGCCGCACAACTGCTGGCCGGGCTGCGAACCGCGGCTCTCCTCAAGGGTGTTCGGGGCCGGCCCGCCGTCGACATCGCGGCCGCGGCAGCCGCCGTCGAACGCATCACCACATTCGCCGCCGCCCACCCCGAGATCACGGAGATCGAGGTCAATCCGCTGCTCGTCCGCCCGGACGGCGCCATCGCCCTCGACGCCCGCGCCCTACTGGCCTGACACCCCGCCCCGCCCGCCGTCCCGGAGGACACCATGGACTTCCGCTACACCCCCCGACAGGCCGATCTCAAGGCCCGCGCCGCCGCCTACACCGAGCTGCTGTATCCGTACGAGAACCAGTCCGAGGAGGCCGGGGGACCGCTGCCCGCCGAAACCGTCCGCGAGCTGACCCGGGCCGCGATCGACGCCGGGGTCTACGCCATCAACATGCCCGAGAAGTGGGGCGGCCCCGGCCTCTCCCTGCTCGATCAGGTCATCGTCGAGGAGGAATTCGGCAAGGTCACCAACTGCCTGTGGGACATTCCCTGGCGGCCGGCCAACGTGCTGGCCTACGGCACCGAGGCGCAGCGGGAGAAGTATCTGCTCCCCGTCATCCGCGGTGAGCGCTTCGACGCCTTCGCGGTGACCGAGCCGGGCGCCGGCTCCGACCCCTCGTCGGGTACCAGCACCGCCACCCGCACCGAGGGCGGTTGGCTGCTCAACGGCGAGAAGTGGTTCGTGACCTGCGGCGACATCGCCGACTTCCTGCTCGTGCAGGCCGACGCGGGTCCGGAGCGGGCGGCCACCCTCTTCTTCGTCGACAAGCAGGCGCCGGGCGTGCGGATGACCCGGGTGCCGCGGTTCATGCACTCCGCGGTGAACGGGCACCCCGAGTTCACCTTCACCGATGTGTTCGTCCCCGATGAGGACGTCCTCGGCGGCGTCGGCAACGGATACGAACTGACCAAGGAATGGTTCACCGACGAACGGCTGATGATCGCGGCCCGCACGACGGGCGCCGCCGAGCGGGCGCTTCAACTGGCCCGCGACTGGGCCGTGGAGCGCAGGCAGTTCGGCTCCGCCATCGCGGACTTCCAGCTGGTGCAGGGGATGCTGGCGGACTGTGCGGTGGACATCGCGGTCAACCGTGCCTACACCCACCAGGTCGCCTGGGAGGCCGACCAGCCGGGCGTCGACCCCAAGGCACTGCATGCCAAGGCCTCGACGGCGAAGCTCGCGGCGAGCGAGGCGGCGGGCCGGGTCATCGACCGCTGTGTGCAGATCTTCGGCGGCCGGGGCTACGACCGCTCCTACCCCGTCGAGCGGCTCTACCGGGAACTGCGCGTCGACCGGATCTGGGAGGGCACCTCCGAGATCCAGCGCCTGATCATCGCCAACGAGCTCATCAAGCGCGGCACCCGCGCCCTCAACCTGCCGCAGGCCTGACCCCGCCCGACCACCGGACCACCCGGACCACGGTCCGGCACCCCACCTTTGAGGACTGACATGGACTTCCGTCTCACCCCCCGCCAGGCGGGCCTCAAGCGCACCGCGCGCGAGCTCACCGAAACCCTCACCGCGTACGAAGTCGACTGCGAGGAGAACAACGGCCTCCCGCCGCAGGCACACGCCGAGATCCGCGACGCCGTGCTCGCCAGCGGTCTGCAGGCCGTCAACATGCCGCAGGAGTGGGGCGGCGCAGGGCTCACCATCATGGAACAGGCCATCGTCCAGGAGGAGTTGGGACAGCTCACCGGCGCCCTGTGGGACACCGTGTGGCGCCCCGCCAACGCCCTGCGCTTCTGCACCCCCGCACAGCGCGAGCGCTACCTCGAACCCGTCATCCGCGGCGAGCGCCGCGACTGCTACGCGGTGACCGAGCCCGGCGCCGGCTCCGACCCGCAGAACCTGGCGACGACCGCGACCCGGACCGCCGACGGCTGGACGCTCAACGGCGAGAAGTGGTTCGTCACCGTCGGCGACCACGCCGACTTCATGATCGTCCTCGCCGCGGCCGGCCCGGACCGAGAGCCGACGCTCTTCCTCGTCGACAAGGACACGCCGGGCATCGAGATGACCCGGGTGCCGCGGTTCATGCACACCTTCGTCTACGAGCACCCCGAGTTCACCTTCACCGACGTCGCGGTGCCCGACGACGCGGTGCTGGGCGGGATCGGCAAGGGCTACGACATCACCCGGTCCTGGTTCACCGAGGAGCGGCTGATGATCGCGGCCCGCACGACGGGCGCCGCGGAGCGAGCCCTGCGGCTGGCCCGCGACTGGGCTGTGGAGCGCAGGCAGTTCGGCTCCCCGATCGCCGACTTCCAGCTGGTGCAGGGCATGCTGGCGGACTGCGCGGTCGACATCGCGGTCAACCGTGCCTACACCCACCAGGTCGCCTGGGAGGTGACCGAGGGCACCGTCGATCGCAAGACCCTGCACGCCAAGGCGGCCATCGCCAAGCTCGCGGCGAGCGAGGCGGCGGGCCGGGTCATCGACCGCTGTGTGCAGATCTTCGGCGGCCGGGGCTACGACCGCTCCTACCCCGTCGAGCGGCTCTACCGGGAGCTGCGGGTGGACCGGATCTGGGAGGGCACCTCCGAGATCCAGCGCCTGATCATCGCCGGCGAACTGGTCAAGCGGGGCACGGGCGTACTCCAGATGCCCACCGCCAGCTGACCCCCGCCCGGCGTGTCCCGGTCGTCGGACCGGGACACGCCGGACCCTCCCCGCAGCGCACCACCCGGCGTCACGGGGCGGCGGCCGAGACCCCTCGGCCGCCCGGCACACCGATCAAGGAGGACCGATGCCCACCAGCGCAGTCGAACGGATCGGGGTCGTGGGCTGCGGCCTGATGGGCTCCGGGATCGCCGAGGTGTGCGCCCGGGCGGGCCGGGACGTGATCGTCGTCGAGACCGGCCGGGCCGCAGCGGACGCCGGGCTGCGCCGGCTCACCGGCTCCCTCGACCGCGCCACGGCCGCCGACAAGCTCTCCGCCCCCGACCGCGACGCCGCGCTCGCCAGAATCACCGTCACCACGGACCTTGAGGCGCTTGCCGACCGCGATCTGGTCATCGAGGCCGTCGCGGAGGACGAGGCGGCGAAGACGGCTGTGTTCGAACGACTGGATGCGACGGTACGGCGCCCGGACGCGATCCTGGCGACCAACACCTCGTCCCTGCCGGTCATCCGGCTCGCCGCCGCCACCGCACGCCCCCAGCAGGTCATCGGCCTGCACTTCTTCAACCCCGTGCCGGTGCTGCCGCTCGTCGAGCTGGTGCCCTCCCTGCTGACCGGTGAGGACACCACCCGCAGGGCCCGGTCCTTCGCCGCCGACGTGCTCGGCAAGGAGGTCGTACAGGCCGCGGACCGCGCCGGGTTCATCGTCAACGCCCTGCTCGTCCCGTATCTGTTGGACGCGGTGCGGATGGCCGAGTCCGGTGTGGCCTCGGCGGCCGACATCGACCGGGGCATGCGCCTGGGCTGCGCACACCCGCTGGGGCCGCTCGCTCTGGCCGACCTGATCGGTCTCGACACCACACAGGCCATCGCCGAGTCGCTTTACGAGGAGTTCCGCGAGCCGCGCTACGCGCCGCCGCCGCTGCTGGGCCGGATGGTCGACGCGGGCCTGCTCGGCCGCAAGTCCGGCCGCGGCTTCCACACCTATCGCTGACCGGCCCTGCGGCGGGGGGCCGCGGAAGGTGATGCGGGAAGATGGAACGAGACGGGCCGGGCGGCCCGCAGGACCTGTACCGAATATCCGGGGAGCATTCACGTGACCAAGGACGAACGCACTCTCGAAACGCGGGAGCGGATTCTCTCCGCCGCGTGCGAAGTGATCGCCGAGGTCGGCTTCGAAAAGATCCGGATGCGCATGGTCGCCGAGCGCGCCAAGGTCTCGACGGCCCTGCTGCACTACCACTTCGAAAACCGTGAGCGGCTCTTCGCCGAGGCGATGACCCACTCCTTCGGACAGACCGGCACGGAACTCGAACGGGACGCCGACACGGTGCCCGCCGCGGTGGTCCTGGCCCGCATTCTGCACAACATGCTGCCCACGGACGCCGAGCTCCGGCAGGACTGGCGGCTGTGGCAGGAGCTGTGGGTCAGGGCGCTGCGGGACGAGACGGCCCAGCACCTCGCCGTCGACCTCTACGACCAGCTGCACGCCTGGATCGGTCAGGCGCTGCGCAGAGGCATCGACGCCGGCGAGTTCGCCGACTGTGACGTGGAGGCGACCAGCACGCTGCTGCTCGCGCTGAGCGACGGCTTCGGCATCCGCCTGATGCTGGGCGACCCGCGCATCGACCTGCCGACCGCCCAAGCAGCGATCTGGCGCGCCGTGGCGGGGACACTGGGCGTGCCCGAGGCCTTCCCCGAGATCTGACGGCAGAGGTCAATCGGAACTTTTCGGGGCATCTGGCCCTAGGGTGTCGCCGTGAACGGCCACCAGCGAGTGCGGGACGACGAGGGCAGCGGGAGCCGGCTCCTCGCGCTGTCCGACGGAGTGTTCGCCATCGCGATGACGCTGCTGGCGCTGGACATCACGCTGCCTTCCGGCCTGGGCACTGCCGGATTCGAGCAGGCACTGGCGGACGTGATGCCCAACCTCTGGGCGTACGGCCTCAGCTTCGTGGTCATCTCGGCGTTCTGGCGGGGCCACCACCAGATCTTCCGGTACGCACGGGAGGTGGACGGGGCCGTCATCAGGATCGGGCTGCTGAACCTGGGCCTGATCGCCCTGATGCCGTTTCCCACCACCCTTTTGGCCGAGTACGGGGACCAGCCGGCGTCGGTGGCCGTCTACTCCGGCGCCGTCGCGGCCATGGGAGCCGCGCAGCTCGCCTTGACGGTCGTGGTGTGGAAGCGCCCGTGGCTGGGCAGCGAGGCGCTGCCCGATCCCGTCGCACGCAACGATGTGGCCGACATGGCATGGACGGTGCTGGTCTTCGTCGTCGCCGTACCGCTCGCCTTCGTCTCCCCGACGGGCGCGAAGCTGTGGTGGGTGGTGCTGATCCCGCTCAAGGCGATGACGGGACTGCGCGGCAAGCGCCTGCGCATGGCCGCCCAGCGGTCCGACGTATAGCGACGCGGCAGCGGATCCTCCGTCAGATCCCCCTGGGGCGCCCCTGCCCGGAGCGGGTGTGACCGGCGCTCCGGGCTTCGGCCGGGGGTTTTCCCTACTGCCGGACTGATGCTTCTCGGATGCCGTTCGGCTGTCCGCTTGATCATGCTGGAGCTTCACAGGAACGAAGGAGAGGGAGCACCGGCATGCGGACCACTCGAAGCGGGCCCGACGGGCGCGACAAGCACGCGGGCCGATGGTTCTCGACCCGCTCGGCGGCATCGGCGGGGCGGCTCGCGCTCGTCGCGTCACTGGCGCTGGCGTCGCTATCCGCCTTACCCGCGCCTGCCGAAGCCGCTCTGCCGACGACCGGAGTCTGGCGCACCGACGGCTACGGGACGGTCCTGGTCCTCGACGAGGACGGTATGCAGGAGTACCAGACCACGTCCGTCAGCTGCCTCAAGGGGCTGACGGCTCATCGCTCGGACACCGCGGGCGGCTCGGGGGTGCGCTACGTCGACGTCGACGGCGACGGCTTCACCGTGCGGGCGAGCGGGCACCGAGGGCGGGCGTCCGGGCACTGGGACGGCTCTCCCGGCGTGCGTCATCTGCAGCGCATCGACCGGCTGCCGCCGCGGTGCCAGGATCCGGACCCGCCCCGGGGACGCGTCGCCGCATTCGATGTCTTCTGGCAGACCCTGGAGGAGAATTACCCGTTCTTCGCCGCCAAGGGCATCAACTGGCGTGCCATGCATGACCGTTACCGTCCGACCGTGCACGAGGGCATGTCCGACGCCGACTTCTTCGACACCCTGCGCACCATGGTCGCCCCGCTCGCCGACGCCCATGTCACCCTCGACTCCGACGCGGGCCGGTTCGCCCGTATCCGGCCGGGCACCGTCCTTCCCTCACCGGATCTGGACGCGCGGGTGCGCGCGCACGTCGAGCGCCACGATCTGGGAGGCCGGAAGCTCACCCCCCATGCCAATGGCCGTATCGGGTACGCCGACCTGCCCGGCGACCTCGGCTACCTACGACTGTCGGGCTTCAGCGGCTTCTCCGGAGAGAACAGCTTCACCGCCAACAGTGCCGCGTTCGACAAGGCTCTGGGCGCGGTCTTCACCAAAGAACGCACCACCCGGCTGCGGGGCCTCGTCATCGATGTACGCATCAACGGAGGGGGATCCGACGAACTGGGGCTGCGCCTGGCCGGGCGACTCACGGACCGCGGCTACACCGCCTACGCCAAGCGGACCCGCAACGACCCCCGTGACGCGGCCCGCTTCACGCGCCCGCAGCCGCAGCGGGTGCGGCCCGCCGAGGCGCCCCGCTTCACCGGCCCGGTCACCGTGCTGACCGGCGGGTCGACCATGAGCGCGGGGGAAAGCTTCGTCCAGGCGCTCATCAATCGTCCCGCCAAGACCGTGCGCATCGGACAGTCGACGCAAGGGGTGTTCTCCGATGTGTTGGAGCGGGTGATGCCCAACGGCTGGGAATTCGGTCTTCCCAACGAGGAGTTCGTGACCCGGTCGGGCTCCACCTTCGACGGCTCCGGTATCCCGCCCCACGTGAAGGAACCGGTCTTTACGAAGGAGGAGTTCGCCCGGGGCCGTGACTCGGCGTTCCGGCGGGCGCTCGCGGTGCTGACGGAAAGCGGCTGAATTCCCGTACCAGGCCGATCAGTTGCTGATTCAGCCGTCGCAGCCGTCGATGTCGTCGTCGCATCCGTCCACGTTGTCCTCTGCGACGGTGTTCAGGCGCCACTTGAAGAGTCCGGTGCCGTCCTTGACCGGGTCGACATGGGCAATGAAGGTGTCGCCCGGTGGGATGTTGAACTGATCCGCTTCGGCGTCGCCGCAGCCGATGGCATAGGCCTGCTCATCGCTGCCGCGCGAGAGTGTGAGGGTGAGTTCGTCGACGCCTCGTGTATTGCAGGTGATGTCGAGGCGATACCACCGTTTGCCCGGCGCCTGAAATTTCTTGTGTGTTCCGCCGGTGATGTATGCGGTTCCGGAGTCAATGAGTTCGGGGTGGCTGCCGTCGCCTTCGTACGCGTCCAAGGCCCGGTCAGCACGTTGCATCGCGTCGTCCGGCTCCCATGCTCGGCCCGTGTCCGGTGGTGATGCCGACTGTTCCTGACGCGTCTTGGAGGGCCGGACCGAAGAGGCACCCTGGTCCGGAGTCCCGTGTTCTGCGTCGTCGGCGCAGCCGGTGAGGAGCAGCAGAGCGATCGCGCTGAGCGGGAGTAAGTGGTGCAGACGCATGTGGCCCCCGGAGTGTGGGTGTTGCCGATGGCCGGGCCCATGGTGCAGGGCCCCGCCATCGGCGCGAAGTGGTGAATGGCTAGCCAGTGGTCAAGCGGCGCAGCCCGCCGGGGCCACATTCAGTATCGCAAGCCCTTTCGCCTCGTTGGCGCCACGGGAGCGGGGCTCATGTGCGGCCGGCCGGGTCGTGGTCCGGGATCGCCTCCGGCGAATGCGCCGGACGAGCCACGGCGTCCGAGCCGCTCCCCTTCGGGCTGCGGCGCCTGCTGATCCAGGCGGCCACGGGTTCGGTGTAGCGAGCGGTGAGCGGCCCGATCACGACCAGGATGAGGACGTACGCGGTGGCCAGCGGGCCCAGCGCCGGTTCGATGCCCGCGGTGACGGCAAGGCCGGCGATGACGATGGAGAACTCGCCGCGGGCGACGAGGGTGCCGCCGGCGCGCCAGCGGCCCTTGATGCCGACGCCGGCGCGCTTCGCGGCGAAGTAGCCGGTGGCGATCTTCGTGCACGTGGTGACGACGGCGAGAGCCAGAGCCGGCAGCAGCACGGGCGGGATGCTCGCGGGATCGGTGTGCAGGCCGAAGAAGACGAAGAACACCGCCGCGAACAGGTCCCGCAGCGGGCTGAGCAGCGTGTGGGTGCCCTCGGCGACCTCGCCGGACAGGGCGATACCGACCAGGAACGCGCCGACGGCGGCCGACACCTGGAGTTGCTGGGCGATCCCGGCGACCAGCAGGGTCAGGCCGAGGACAACGAGAAGCAGCTTCTCGGGGTCGTTGCTGGAGACGAAGCGCGAGATCAGCCGGCCGTATCGGACCGCGACGAACAGCACCGCACCGGCGACGCCCAGGGCGATGGCCAGCGTCGCACTGCCGGCGGCCAGGCTCACTCCGGCCAGCAGGGCGGTGATGATGGGCAAGTAGACGGCCATGGCCAGGTCCTCGAGGACCAGGATGCTGAGGATCACCGGGGTCTCGCGATTACCGAGCCGGCCCAGGTCGCCCATCACCTTGGCGATGACCCCGGAGGACGAAATCCAGGTCACTCCGGCGAGCACGACCGCGGCGACCGGGCCCCAGCCCATCAGCAGCGCGGCGACGGCGCCGGGTACGGCGTTCAGAGCGAAGTCGACCAGACCCGCCGGGTACTGCGTCTTCAGGTTGGAGACCAGGTCGCTGGCGGTGTACTCCAGCCCGAGCATCAGCAACAGGAGGATGACACCGATCTCCGCGCCGATCGCGACGAACTCTTCGCTCGCGCCGAGCGGCAGCAGGCCGCCGGTTCCAAACGCGAGTCCGGCCAGCAGGTACAGGGGTATGGGGGAGAACTTGAGTCTGCCCGCGACGCGCCCGAGGAGGCCCAGGCCGAGGATGATCGCTCCGAATTCAATGAGGAAGACGGCGGAGTGCACCGGCGATCACTTCCGTCCCAGTATCGCGGCGGCCGCGTCGACGCCCTCGCGGGTGCCGATCACGATGAGGGTGTCCCCACCGGCGAGTCGAAAGTCCGGAGCCGGGGACGGCCGGGCCTCCGCCCGTCGCAGCACCGCGACCACCGACACACCGGTCTCGGTACGCATCCGGGTCTCGCCCAGCACCCGGCCGTTCCAGTACGAGTGCGCGGACAGTTCGATCCGCTCGGCCACCAGGCCCAGATCGGTGGTGTGGAGCAGGCTCGGGCTGTGGTGGGCAGGCATCAGCGCGTCGATCAACGATGCCGTCTCGGCACCCGTAAGGTGCAGGGACTGTGCGCAGGCATCGGGATCGTCGGCCCGGTAGACGTTCACCGTCCGGGTTCCGTCCCGGTGGGCGATCACCGACAGGTGCCGGTGTTGGCGGGTGCTGAGGTCGTACTGGACCCCGATGCCGGGCAGTGGTGTCGTACGCATCCGTGGAGCAGGCACAACCCATCCCCCTCTGTTCGATGTTTGCGATAGCGGCTACGGCACGCGGCGGGATCGGGCAGGTGATCCGGCGCGGCAAGGGCTCATGTTGCCAGGTGCGAACGGGGCCGGGATATGGGTGTCGCCACGGATGGACAAGCGGTGCCGCAACCGGCAAAGCTGAGGCGGGGCAGTAGACCAACCGCAGGTCAGACCCCAGATGACGTCGGACGCAAGGCGGCGACGGTGCAAGTGGGAACCAACCGGGGAAAGGCACGGGACCATGTCGCTGTACTGGCGGATCTTCCTCCTCAACGCAGCCGTCCTCGTCGTCGCGGTCCTGCTCCTCCTCGGCCCCGTCACCGTCTCCACCCCCGTGCTGTTCGGTGAGGCCCTGGTTCTGATCGCCGGGCTGGTGGCGATGCTGTTCGCCAACGCCGTCCTGGTGCGGATCGGGCTCGCCCCGCTGCAACGCCTGGCCCGGGCCATGGCCACGGCAGACCTCCTCCAGCCCGGCCACCGCACCACGGTCACCGGGCCCGGCGAGATCGCCGAACTGACGAAGGCGTTCAACGCGATGCTCGGACGTCTCGAAGCCGAACGGGCCGCCAGCTCCGGCCGCGTCCTGTCCGCGCAGGAAGCCGAGCGCCGGCGCATCGCCCAGGAACTCCACGACGAAGTCGGCCAGACCCTCACCGCCGTCCTCCTCCAGCTCAAACACGCAGCCGACCGCGTCCCCGCCCCGGTACGCGAGGATCTCCACCAGGCCCAGGAGACCACCCGTGCGAGCCTGGACGAGATCCGCCGCATCGCCCGCCGCCTGCGCCCCGGTGTGCTGGAAGAACTCGGCCTCCACAGCGCACTGCGGTCCCTGGCTTCGGAGTTCACTACGCCGTCCCTGACCGTGCGCCCCGTCATCACCCCCGGTCTGCCCGCCCTGGACCACGCCACCGAGCTCGTCCTCTACCGCATCGCGCAGGAAGGGCTCACCAACACCGCGCGCCACTCGGCAGCCGACGAGGCCGAACTCCACCTGTACGCCCTGTCGAGCGGTGGCGTGGGACTGCTGGTCCGCGACAACGGCCGAGGAATCGGATCGGCACCGGAAGGAGCCGGCATCCGCGGCATGCGCGAACGCGCCCTGCTCATCGGCGCCGAACTCATCGTCGACGCAGGAAAAAAGGGCGGAACCGAAGTCCGTTTGAACGTCACCGACCCCAAGGACAGCGTCAGATGACCAAGCCGGCCCGCATCCTGCTCGCTGACGACCACGCCCTCGTCCGCCGCGGCGTGCGCCTCATCCTCGACGCCGAGCCGGACCTGACCGTGGTCGCCGAGGCCGCTGACGGCGCCGAGGCCGTCGCCCACGCCCGTGACCTGGACATCGACCTGGCCATCCTCGACATCGCCATGCCCCGCCGAACCGGCCTCCAGGCCGTCCGCGAGATTGCCCGCCTCCGCCCCGAGCTGCGCACCCTGATGCTGACGATGTACGACAACGAGCAGTACTTCTTCGAAGCCCTCAAGGCCGGGGCCTCCGGATACGTCCTGAAGTCCGTCGCCGACCGCGACCTCGTCGAAGCCTGCCGTGCCGCCCTACGCGACGAGCCCTTCATCTACCCCGGCGTCGAAACCACCCTCATCCGCAATTACCTCGACCACGCCCGCAGCGGCGACCCCCTGCCCGCTCGCCCGATCACCGAACGCGAAGAAGAGATCCTCAAACTCGTCGCCGAAGGCCACACTTCCAAGGAGATCGGCGACCTCCTGGTCATCAGCGTCAAGACCGTCGAACGCCACCGTGCCAACCTGCTCCAGAAACTCGGGCTTCGCGACCGCCTCGAACTCACCCGCTACGCCATCCGCGTCGGCCTCATCGAGCCGTAACGAACGACGTCACGCCCTCGCATCCGCGTCGCCCCCTCAGTGACTCTCGCCCGGCCCCATGCGGAAGACCGCGATTTCCGTCGTGCCATGGCGGAACCGGCCGTCTCCCATGGGCTCCAGGGCGACCGCGAGCCAGCGACCGTCGTTCGGTGACCAGGCGAGTTCGTTGATGTACGTCCGGAACTGGTGGCCCAGGATGATCTTCTTGTCGGCCATCCGCCAGATGCACAACTCGTGCGGCCGGTCCTTGCCGAACTCCAGATAGCTCAGCTTCCGGCTGAAGCTGCCGATCGCCAGGTAACTCCCGTCCGGGTTGGAGGCGAGTTCGAACAACCGCTCCGATGCGTCCATGACCTTGTCGACCACCTCGCCCTTCACCGGGTCGACCACGTACAGGTTCTCCTGCGCACCGAGGAACAGTCGCGAGGAGTCGCCGGCGAAGGCGCGGCACTGGATCGGGTCCCAGCGACCGGCGTGGGACAGCTGCCGGCAGGGCGCCCCCTGCTCCCCGTGCAGGTCGAAACCGCCCTCGCCCGCGGCGTTCGGGCTGATCCGGTGGGCGCCGTCGACCGAGCGCAGGTGCCCGCGCTGGAAGGGCACCTCCACCGTCGTGCCCTGGTCCACGTCATAGGCCCACTGCGATTCCCGCTCGGGCTTGCCCCTGCTGCTGTAGCGCTTCACCACGAGGACGTGCCCGCCGGGCACCCACATCATCAGCGGCAAGATCCAGTCACCGGCGTGGGTGTGCACGGTCTCGCTCCAGTCCGCGGTGTCGTACACCCACACCCGACCCTGGTCGCTGCACACAGCCAGGTACTTACCGTCGTCCGAGAACTCCATATGCTCGACGCAGTCGTGCTCGACGCTGCCCGTCGTCGTCTCGAACGGCCGTAGGTTGACCTTCGGTTGGGCCAGGGCGGGTATGTGCGGCGCGTCCTCGGCCGTCCAGCTGTCGCCGTTCAGGGGGAAGGCGGCCGAGCCCCATGCCTGCCCCGTGCTCAGGTGCTCCAGCCACTTGCGGTCCGTGACCCGTATCTCGTACTCGCCCTGGATCAGCAGATCCTCGTCCTGCCAGGTGCCGCCGCGTTCGTAGTAGAAGTCGTGAAGGACTTCCCACTGTTCCTCGGTGGGCGGGTCGTTGAGCGTGTTGGTGCGCCGGACCTCTGAGATGAAGCGGCGTGCGTTGGTGTCGACCCATTCGAAGTCCAGGATGTCGTTCGTGCTCAACACCCTGCCCAGGGGCCCCTGGCGTTCGTCGTCGCCGCTCAGATACCCTGCCGCGCTCTCCCAGAGGAAGTGCAGGAAGACGCCCGGCTCCTCACCCGGCAGGGGGATGTGCGTGCGCGACCCGGTGTCGTAGTAGACGACGAGCACCTGGAATCTCACACGGAGCCGGTCCGGATCGACTTCCAGAACCCGCACGCCGTACATGTCGGTCGACATCGTCGTCCCCCTCAAGAAGTGACTCGCAGAGGCAACCGGCAAAGGCCGGCCGCCCGCTTCCTCTCAGACACGAACGATCCTTGCAGAGGGGTCTGACAATTCTCGTCATCCCTCGTGCCACTCACGGGCTTTGACCACCGAAGTGGTCCAACTGACGTTCCCCTGAGCCCAGTTAGATCGTCTAGGACGCGTTTTCGCCCGTGCGGACCGCGTCGCCACCCGCCTGCCCCGGTTGCTGCTCAAGGTCTGCCTTCCCGTGCGGGTTGGAGGGGTGGATGATGCGTGGGGGCGGCCTTCTTGCTGCCCAGCAGGACAGTTGAGGGGGATGTGTGCCGGGCAGTTCCGAAAGGACCGACGCCCGGTCCGGCGATGCCGGACCGGGCTCCAACATGCGCGCCGTCATCGGGTGCTGCCTCCCCGTACTGGCCGTGCTTCTCGGGATCGGGAGTCTCCTGGTGCACTACGCGATCACGACACCCACCTCGCCCTACCAGGTGGCGTTCTCGGCACCCGGAACGGCATGCAACAGGGGCGACTCCGACAATTCGGATGGGTCGGACGAAGAGGGTGACTCGGACCTCATCCTCGACCAGAAGACAGGCGAAGTGCTCTATTGCACGGTTCTGCCTCCGATCGGCGCCCGCCAGAGCCCCCGCGCCCGCGGGGCATTCTCCGCCGCCGAGGTCGGCCGGGTCACGCAACTGTCGCAGATGCGTGCTGCCGACGGCCGCCTGAGCAACGCGGACCGACACGCTGTGGAACGGCTGGTCGCAAACATCGGCAGGCAACACGGCTACGACAAGACGTCACCGACGCTGATGGAGCGGCTGACCTGGACGGTCGGCCTCTACAGCCTCATCGCCGGGCTGGCCGCGCTCATCGGCCTCGGACTCTGGGGGTACTACACGGACGCCCAAGCCGGCCCACCGGCGCACTGAGCTGCCCGCCGCGACCGGATGTCAGGTGCTTGCGGCACGGTCCCGAGGTGGCTCGTCCTGGGCGGCTACGCCGTGATCGACAGGCTGCCGAAAGGCCGCTCCCCACCCGGCGGGCCGCCGCTATGTTGCCTCACGGAAATAGTTTCCTCATGGAAGAGGTTTCGTAGGTGAACCTTGGGTAGGCGGCGGTGTGACGGACTGACGAGGAAACAGAGAGGAGCAGTCATGGCGACGGCAGCGACGCAGGTGGACACATCGGTGACCCGCCCGGATGCGGGCACGGTGTCTGATTCTGCTCAGTCTTCTTTGCCCCTGGTGGAGGACGCGCAGCGCGTGGCCCCGTTGGATGCGCGCCGCTTGTCGAAGCTGTTCTTCGAGCGGTTGTCGGTCCTGGAGGAAGGCACCGCGGAGTACCAGTACGCGCGCAACACGCTCATCGAGATGAACCTGTCGCTGGTGCGCTATGTCGCGCGCCGCTTCCGCAGCCGCGGGCAGGAGATGGAAGACGTCGTGCAGGTCGGCACGATCGGTCTGATCAAGGCCATCGACCGCTTCGATGTGTCGCTGGAGAACGAGTTCACCACCTTCTCGATCCCTTACATCACTGGTGAGATCAAGCGGTTCTTCCGCGACACGACCTGGTCCGTGCACGTCCCGCGGCGTCTGCAGGAGCTGCGCGTGGATCTCGCACGCGCCCGCGAGGAGCTGGAGGGGCGCGGAATTCCTGAGCCGTCCGTCGCCGACTATGCGGCCCACCTGGAGTTGTCGGAGGAGGAGGTCATCGAGGGGCTGGTGGCCTGCAACGGCTATGACGCCGACTCCATCGACCGGCCCATCGAAGCAGGTGGCGGGGGCAAGCAGCAGACCGGGTTCGTCGCCGATCTGGTCGGCAACGAGGATCCGGCGCTCGCCCTGGCCGAGGACATTCAGGCCCTCAAGCCGCACCTGGCCCAGCTGGATGAGCGTGAGCGCACCCTCATCCAGCTCCGCTTCGGCGCGGAAATGACGCAGTCCGAGATCGGCGCGGAACTGGGTATGTCCCAGATGCACGTCTCCCGGCTCCTCACCCGCACGTACGCCACCCTCCGGGAAGCGCTCCTCGCCACGTCCTGAGTCGACTCCGAGCCGCCCGGGACCGGTCGCCGGAACAGGCGCCACCCTGGACGGGTACTTCATCGGGGCCCTGGTGCGTGTTCGGCACCAGGGCCCCGATGCTTGCGCAGACATGCGGAGGCGGGGCTCGTGCGCCCGCGGCGCGTCAGGCGCACGTCACTGCGTCGCGTGTACTCTCATCCTCCGGCCGGCGGCCAAGTCGAAGCGGCCCAGGGGGTTACGCGTACGCCTCGCTGTCCTTGGGCTTCTGCTCCCCTTGCCTGTAGGTGGGGCAGCTCGGGTTCTGGCAGGCGCCCGGCCTCCACAAAGGAACGAAGATTCCCATCGCCTTGTATCGCCTGAGCTCTGCGGTCACGGGGTCGTGGCAGACGCGGCAGACATATCCGGCCTGCGGTGCTGTCGCACTCTCGTTTCTGCTCATGTGTCCAGAATAGGATAATTTGCACTAAAATGGCGGAAACTTTACCAAAGAGGGGCGCGGGGAAGCGTCGGACCGGCTGCGGGCGAAATTCGGGCCGGCGCACGGGAGGCGTAAGGCGGGAGGCGTATGCAGGTCATCCGTCCTGCGGTGGGTCGTCCGTCTCCCGCGCCTTCTGCGAGGGGGGTTCTTCGGCCGGGCCCGAGGAAGCGTCCCCTCTCCGCGCGGCCGTCCCTTCCGGGGCGGTCGGGAGGGGGCGTCGCATGCTCATCACGACGGCCACCGCCAGGACCGCGACGATGACCGCCAGGCTGATCGGTGACGGGATCTCCGGGATGCTGCTGCTGAACAGCTTGTGGGACGCCTGAAGGATCAGCTTCAGTCCGATGAAGGAGAGGATCAGGGCCAGGCCCTTGCTGAGGTAGTGGAATCGGTCCAGCAGGCCGGCCAGCAGAAAGTACAGGGCACGCAGGCCAAGGATGGCGAAGGCGTTGCTGGTGTAGACGATGAAGGCATCGTCGCTGACCGCGAGGACGGCGGGCACGCTGTCCACGGCGAAGATCAGGTCGGCTGCCTCGATCGCGGCGACCACGGCAAGCAGCGGGGTGGCGACCCGTTTGCCGGCTTCTTTGACGAAGAACTTCATCCCGGCGTACTCGTCCCGAACGGGTACCACCTTGCGCAACAGCCGCACGGCGATGCTCGTGCCCGGGTCGAAGCTGTCCTCTTCCTCCTTGAGGATCTTGTAGGTGCTGTAGAAGAGGACGGCCGCGAAGGCGAAGAGCACCGCGGTGAACCGGCTGACCACGGCCACTCCGGCGGCCAGGAAGACGCCTCGGAAAACCAGCGCGCCCATGACACCGAAGAACAGCACGCGGTGCTGGTAGGCGCGCGGCACCTTGAAGTAGGCGAAGATCAGCGCGAAGACGAACAGGTTGTCGACCGACAGGCTCTTTTCCAGCAGCCACGCGGTGGTGTACTCCACCCCGGGCGTCGATCCCAGCACCAGGAAGACGACCGCCCCGAAGACAAGGGCGAGGCCGACCCACACCCCGCTCCAGGCGGCAGCCTCCTTGAAGCCGATGACATGGGCCTCCCGGTGCGCCAGCAGGTCCACGGCAAGCGCCACGATCACGGTGACGGCGAACGCCACCCACAGCCAGATCGGCACATCGAGCACGAAGATCCCTCACACGGGCGGTAGCGGAAACCTGCCTCTGAGGAAAGTCTGACTCAGCGTTTCCGGCTTGTCGCTCGCACCCGAGCGATGGGAGCACAACGCCGGATCTCACTGCCCGCCAGGCGGCCAAGCCGGGCCCTGGATCGCGGCCACCGATCCCGGCCTGCACCGCGCCAACCTCCTCAAGGGGAACACCAAAGCCCGCCTGATCATCCGACGCGGCTTCGGCCTCCACTCCGCCGACGTGATCATCGCCCTCGTCATGCTCACCCTCGCCGGAGACAAGCCCGCCCTCGGCCGCCAACTCGCAATCGCCTGAGCCATACATGCAGCAGGAGAGCCTGCAAATTCGCACGCCTGCCCTATGGGGGATCGCCTAGGGTATGCGGCATGACGCTGCAGCTTGTTCAGGTGAACTTCAAGGCCCGGGACGACTCGGCGCTCGGCCAGTTCTGGGCGGAGGCGCTCGGTTGGGGTGTTTCCAGCGAAGGGCCCGGCGTCACCAACCTGGAACCCACGGGCTTCGACTGGCCGGACCCGTCCGCCGTCTGCATCGATCTCGTCCGCGTCCCGGACCCGGAGACGGTGAAGTGCCGCGTGCACATCGAGCTCGCCACCACCTCCGACGCCCATCAGGCGGAGTTGGTCGCACGTCTGAAGGAGCTCGGGGCGACGTCCGCCGATGTGGGCCAGGGCGACGCGCCGCGGACGGTGATGGCCGACCCGGAAGGCAACATGTTCAGCGTCCTGGAGCCCCGGGAGCTCTACCGGGACACCGGGCCGATAGCCGCCGTGGTCGTCAAGTGCGCCGACCCACGGGCCATGGTCCGGTTCTGGGGCGAGGCGATCGACTGGACCGTCCACGAGCTGACCGACGACCGCGCCCTGCTGCGCTCCGTCAAGGGCGTCGGGCCGTACCTGGAGTTCCGCCGCACGCCCGACGACGAGGTCGTATGGAACCGCGTCCATCTCGACGTGATGTCCGACCCCGTCGACGATCAGGCGAAGGAGGTCGCCCGGCTCGAAGGCCTCGGCGCGGTACGGGCCGACGTGGGTCAGGGGGACGTCTCCTGGGTCGTCCTGGCCGACCCGGCGGGCAACGAGTTCTGCGTCCTCGGCCGGGGCTGACGCGGAACTCCGTCCGCTCACTCATGTCGGGTTACTGGCGCATGCGGTGACCGGCCGGTGTATCAGCGCCCGGCTCGTCGCCCGCCCCGCCTCTTGAGCTGCCGCAGCTCAGCCGGACAGCCCGGACCGCAGCAGCCGCTTGTCCGGCTTGCCCGCCGCAGTCAGCGGGATGGCGGGCACCACGTGCAGCGCTTCGGGAGCGTAGAGGCGGCCCTTGCGGGTGGTGACGAAGGCCCGGACTTCCTCCAGTGAGGGCCGCTGTCCGGTGGCGGGGACCACGGCGGCGTGGACGTGTTCCATCGACTCCTCGTCCCGACTGGCGAAGACCGCGCACTGAGCGATGGCGGGATGGCTCAGCAGCAGCTCCTCCAACTCCGCCGGATAGACATGGCCCCCGACGACCACGATCATCTCCTTGATCCGGTCAACGATGTAGAGGTATCCGTCCTCGTCGAGATAGCCGACGTCACCGGTGTGCACCCAGCCGTCCCGCAGCACCTCGTCGGTCAGCTCCGGCTGCTTCCAGTAGCCCTGCATCACATAGGGCGAGCGCACCTGCACTTCGCCCTGCTCCCCGGGCGGCAGGGTCGTGCCGTCGGCGTCCCGGATGGCGATCTCCACGCCGGGCATGGCACGGCCGACCGTCGGCTGCCCGCCGCTTCCGGTCAACTCCTGTACGTCCGGCCCCGATTCGGTGATGTACTGCGCCTCGGCCTGCCCGTACCAGCCGTGGAGCACGGGCCCCAGGGCCTTGGCCGCCTGCCGCAGCCTGGCCGATGAGGCGGTGGTGCCGCCGTAGGTGATCCGGCGGAGGCTGGACAGGTCGGTGCCGGACAGGTCCGGATGATCCAGCAGTTGGTAGAGCAGCGGCGGCAACAGCCAGGTGTGGGTGATGCGCTCGCGCTCGATCGAAGCCAGCACATCCCCGGGCTCGAATCCGTGTCGCAGGACCACTTGGCCGCCCTGGTGGAGCGTCATGTCGGCGACGATTCCGGCGAGGTGGGCGAGCGACGTGCAGGCCAGATAGCGGGGTGGTTCCCCGACGTCGGCCAGCCGGTGGTCCAGGGTTTGCCGGTAGGAGCCATGGGACATGCGGATGCCCTTGGGAATACCGGTGGTTCCGCCGGTGTGCCGGATGCACCAGTCGTCGTCCGGGCCCACCATGCCACCCATCGGCCGCGCCGGGCGCCGGGCGGCCACGAGCAGTACGTCCTCGGCGAAGCCGCTCGGCCCCAGGGAGAGCACCCGGGGAACGCCGGCGAGTGGCAGTAACTCCGTTGCAATAGCGTGCCGTTGGCGATCCACCAGCAGGAGAGTGCAGTCCACGCTCTCCATGATGCGAGCCATGATCGGCGGGCTCGTGCCCTCGTAAAGGCTGACCACCCGGGCGCCGGCCAGATTCGCGGCATAGCGGGCGACGAGGGCCTCCGCGGTATTGCCGGTGAGGAGGGTGACGGTGGAGTCGCGGCTCACTCCGCGCTCCGCCAGCTCCCCGGCGAGCCGGTAGACCTGGTCCCGGAACTCCGCCGCGCTGATCACCAGCCCTTCGGCGGTGGTGATGGCCGGCCGCCCCGGCTCGGCGGACAGCACACCCAGGACGGCCTCTACGTAACTGCTGAAAACGCCTTCCGCGGTGGCGGGTCGCTGCATCATCGCTGTTCTCCCTTGTCGGAACCCGATGGGCTCCCTCGAAGCTAGCGCCGTCCGCTCATGCCTTCCACGACCAGTTTCGCCATGTACTCATGACTCGCTGAGCATGAGCCGTTCCATGGCCAGCCGACGGAAATCCATCGCGGCGGGGGAGAGATAGGCGTCCTGGCGCCATACCAGGGTCAGTGTCCGATGACAGTCCGCGGCGTCCAGACGGAGCCAGGCAACCGGGCTGCGCTCGCCGAGGGCCCGCCGTGCAACGCTCGGCATCAGGCCGATGCCGAGCCCGGCGCCGATCAGCTCCGGGGTGGCGGCGGCTTCGTCGCCCTCGCAGACCACCCGTGGCGTGAGTCCCTCGCGGGCGAAAAGCTGGTCCAGGAGGGTACGTTGCCAGTGGCCGGGGCGCGTGCTGACGAATTCCTCGCCCGCAAGCTCGGCTACGGCCACGCTCTCCCGCCCGGCCAGCGGATGCCCGGGCGGCACCGCCAGCAGCACCTCCTCCCGCGCCAATTCGACCGAGCACAATTCGGGCCCGGCCAACGGCTGGGAGGCGAGCGCGAAGTCGACCTCGGCGGAGCGCAGATGACGCCGCATCGAGGTCACCGGTGCCTGGAACAGGCGCACACTCACCCCGGGGCGGTGCGCACGGAAGGCGGCCAGCACCCCGGCCAGCTGGAGCAGGGTCTCGGCGGCGACGGCGATCCGGCCCGGCCCGGGGCCTGCGGCGTCGGCCATCTCCCGCCGGGCGTCGTCGAGTTCGGCCAGTGTTCGCTCGACCCGGCGCAGGAAGGCCGCACCGTGCTCATTGAGCCGAATCCGGCGCCCCTGGCGGTCAAACAGCGGAATACCGAGTTCTGACTCAAGCCGGATGATGCTCCGGCTCACCGACGGCTGGGCGACCCGGAGTTCCTCCGCGGCCCGGCTGATGTGCTGGTGGCGGGCCACGGCTTGGAAGTATCGCAGCGAGAGCAGATCCATGACGGTAGTGTCGCCGGATCTTTCGCTCTGCGGAGTGCTGTGCAGTGCAGTGCCGTGCGGGTATTGCAGTGCCGTGTGCGTCGTGCGGTTCAGCGCGGTTCAGCGCGGTTCAGCGCAGTTCAGCGGAGCTTGCGGGGCGCGCGGCGACTTCGGCGACCGGAGTGCCTCGGCGGGTGCGGCCGGTCGTGGCCACTCCGCATGCGAGTGGCCTTCTCCGGCAGCAGGTTCCGCCAGTCAGTCGGATCGGGCAGTCGGGTCCGGCAGCCTGGTGCATGGTCGCCTGGTCCGGGAATCGGTTCCCGTCAGATCAGCGTCGGGTGAACCAAGTGGTCGTGGCGTCGTTGGCGAACGACTTGCGGTCAGTCACCTTGAACAGGGTGGGGTTGAACTCCCCGTCGAACACCGGGACCCCGGACCCGATGACCACGGGATAGCTCTTGATGATCAATTCATCGATCTCGGGCAGTAGCGCGCCGGCGAGCCGACCGCCGCCGCACAGCCAGATGTCCTGCCCCTCTTCCTGCTTGAGGTTGCGGACCAGGGTCAGTGGGTCGCTGTCGACGACCGTCACGTCCGTGTCGGGTTCTTGCTTGAGCGTGGTCGACACCACGTACTGACGTAGATGTGCATACGGGCTGGTGATGCCCGCATCCAGCGCGGGGCGGTAGGTGCCCAGGCCCATCACCACCGTGTCGAAGTGAAGGTTGGGCGTCTCCGTGAGGCCGTGGGCGGGGCGCATGAAGGTGGGGACGGTCTCGGGGTAGCGCGCGTTGATCCACGCGGCGTAGGCGGCGGCCTGCTCCTCGTCGCCCACAGGGAGGAAGTCGAACTCCCCGCCGGGACCGGCGATGTAGCCGTCGATGGTCACACCTACGTAGTACACGAGCCTTCGCACAGATAACTCCATCTGTAGTACTCTGAGTGAGGTGGTCTGAAGGTAGTACTACGGATGGAGTGGTGTCAATGGTGCGCAGGAACGACGAACGGAGGGGGGCACTCGTTGACGCCGCCATCGAGGTGCTTGCGAAGGAGGGTGCGCGAGGTCTGACCTTCCGGGCGGTGGACAGCGAGGCGGCCGTGCCCGCCGGCACGGCGTCCAACTACTTCGCCAACCGCGACCACCTGCTCACTCAGGCGGGCGTCCGGGTCTACGAGCGGCTTCAGCCCGACGAGGCGACCATCGCCCGGCAGCGGGCGAGTGCACCGGACCGGGAGACCTACGCGATGCTGATGCGCGAGATGGTCGGTCGCATCAGCGCCTTCGGAACCGGCTATCTGGCCCTGCTCGAACTACGACTGGAGGCCACCCGGCGCCCTGAGTTGCGCGCCCTGTTGACCGAGCGCGTCCGTGCCGACATCGACGCCAATGTGGCCTATCACGAGGAATCCGGCCTGCCGGGCGACGCGACCGCGGTCCGGCTGCTGTACCTGGCGCTCAACTGGATCATCGTCGAACAGCTCACTCTGCCGGACGTGTTCTCGGACGCCGAGCGCGATCAACTCGTTGCAGCCGCGGTCGAGCGCATCGTGACGCCGTGATAGCCGGGGAAAGGCTGCCTCCCGTTGTTACCTTCGGGCCACCCCGGTGGGCGTCCGGCGCGCCTGCCGCGAGGTCCGATGGCGACGTGTGCCGGTGGTATGACGACGGCCGCGCAGCGGCGCGGGGCGGGCCGGCGAGGGTGCGCCCATCCCTCCGCGACGATCCAACCCTCGCTCAGCGGCTGCCGTTCCTCATGCGCACCAGGCCGGACCTGGCCCTTCCGGCGTAGGCCGACGAGTTGGTGACCTTTTCGCCTCGCCTCGTCTCGTCTCGCCTCGTGACGCGGGTGTCGGACGCGTCAGCAGCGCCCAGGCCGGAGCCCGGGAGACGGTGCCATGAACACGTACCAGGGCGTCCCGTCGGCCGACGTCAGCAAACAGCGCGCCCATCGTCGGGCATACGCCGGGGCATGAGGAGTGTTTCCGGCGGCGGCCACCGGCTCCACGGCCGTCCGCCGCAGCAGCTCCTTCAGCGTGATGGAGGCATTGTTGCCCGTCAGCGCCTCGGAGGTGCAGCCGACGTGGAAGGCCAGCAGAACCACGTCCGACCCGACCAGGGTGCACGGCGGTCGCAGACCTGCCTGGTTGAGGCGCTGAGCGAGGTGCTGCAGAGCGGTACGACTGCGCACCTGGGAGTGCGCCTGACTGTCCAGTACCAGGAACTGGCCGGTCAGGTGCAGTGCGAAGACCACCGTCAGCAGCCCCGCCACAACGGGACGTCGACGGCGGGAGACCGCGCCGACCGCGCCCACGGCGAGAGCGGCCACCGGCAGGGCAAGAAGTGCATAGGCGGGGATCAGGAAGCGCGGCGCGGCGTAGTCCAACAGGAGCAGGTACTGCACCGACACGGCTGCCGCGCACACCGTGGCCAGGATGAGTCCGGCGAACCTGGTCGGCGCGGCGCGGCGGTTGCGGGCGGCGAGCACCAGGCCGGAGGCGACCAGCACCGGCAGGGCGAGCCACCATCCCGACAGAGGCGGATAAGGCCAGGGGACCTGGCAGGGACGGCACAGCAGCGGCCCGTTCAGGGCACGCAGCTGCATGCTGAACGCCACGCTCGGATGCATGCCGCCCTGGACGTCACTGCCCTCCCGCAGCCGCGCGAGGGGGCTGCCATACCTGGCGTAAGCCTCGATGAGCCACGGCAGGAGGCCGACGCCGAGACCGGTGAGGGCCGCCACCCCCGCAGCCCACCTGCGCCACGAACGCACCACCACCGTTCCGGCCGTCAAAACAGCAGCGACGAAGACCGCATCGGCCGGGCGCATCAGAGCGGTGAAGGCAATGCCCGCCGCGAGCGCTACGGGCGCCCTGCGGCCGCGGCTGGATACCGCCCGGAGGAACCATCCCGCCGCGGCCACCACGCCGTAAGCCACATAGAGATTGGGCATCACCTCGGCCGCATAGAACTGCACGACCCACAAACCGGCGAACATCGCCGCCGCCACCGCGGTGACCGCATCGCCCATCAGACGCCGCCACGGCCAGAACGCCGCCACCAGGCCCGCAGCCGACAACGCCACCATCCACGCCCGCAGCATGGTGGTGGAGGCGCTGAGGATCACTGCAGGAGCGGCGAGCCAGCTGATGCCCCTCGCTCTTGGAGCGCTGAAGTAGGCCGTCGGCACACGCGAACTGACCTGGCTCACGTAGACGCCCTCGTCCCAGCCCAACGGTAGCCAGAGCGGCACAACGGCCAGCTGAACGACGACGGACACCGCCGCCACCAGCCACAACGGTGATATTCCGCTCCACCGCCTTCGCACCTCCGGCGCGCGGCCGTCACCCCTCGTGGATGTCTCCTGGGGCGGTCCGCCGGCCTGCGGTATCGCGGCGTGACCGTCGGTGCTCACAACAGGCTCCAAGGGGGAGGGCGCCGGACCGCGGGGGTGCTCATGTCTCCGCCCTTCTGACGCGGATCTCGGTCTGCCCTGTGCGGCAGGGATTCCCAGTCGTCCATAAGGCGCGCGGCAAGCTCGGGGGTGCTCAACCAGGTCGATGAGGTCGGTGAGGTCGATGAGGCCGATGGGCGTCAGGGGAAGGGGAGGAGAGGTCCTCGCGCGGCACCCGCGGCCTTTTTTGCTTCCGCGCCGCGAGTGGAGTTCACCGTGAAGTCGAAGAGGAGACCGTCGGGGCGCAGCACCCGCTGCGCCTTCGCCGGGCACGACTCGATGACGGCCGGCGGGGAACGCGTAAACACGGTGTGGGCGTGGACGCGTGGATGATTGCGGTGCTCATCGGGAACGCAGTCGAACGACAGGGCGCGCACCAGGGCCGGTCGGGGCGGCTTGTCGTGGAACTCGAATCCGACCGGCGCGCGTTGGGCTGCGCGCAAGGTGTCGGGGGAGATGTCGATGCCCTGGTACCGGGCGGTCTCCAGCCGGCGGAGGGAGCCGGTCCCTGGCCCGTAGGGACATCTGGGTCGCGCCGACCGCCGGTCTCGGTTACTGCTGCCCACCGCGTCATCAGGGTCGCGCGTGGCGTCCGACCGCATCACCGCCCGGTACATGGCCACATGCCCTGCCAACGTCACCCACAGCCAGGCACCGTGGGTCAAGCGCCGCGCGTACTGCGTGACGAACCCGGGGGACCGTATGGAGTAGCGCAGCTGGGACACCAGCCTCGACCGGTCGGGCATCCTCACTCCTTTCACGGCCCCCGCGGCCGGCGCGTAAAGGCCAGGCGGGCAAGAAGCCCCGGGGCTTCGCCGCACCGGATCCGAAACCATCTCGATCACACGGTAGAGCCCTATATCTCACCTTCGCCATAAATAGCACCAGTTTGGGTGCTGGCCTCATCTGCCTGGTGAGGCCCTTGGCGTGTGGAAGGGGGCCGAGCGCCAGGGCCCAGGTGCTTGCGCGCTCGGTGTGGTGAAGGTGGCCACGGCCGGGCGGATCCGGCAGCCGATGGGACCGAGCCGTCTCGGGCTCATGCCCCTTGGGCTGGGCGTGACCACTTCCGCCGGATCATGTAGCGGGAGATGTCCCGGGACGGGGCGGCAGCTTCTGCGCGTAGCGGAGCGCGGGGTGGCCGAGGCGGGCCGACCGTTGGTAGGTCTGCCCGCGTGCCTGATGCGCACGCTGGAAGTGCGAGGATTCGGGAATGGACAGCATGGAGCGTATGGAGGCCCTGTCCGAACTCGGCGGCCTGCTGGAGACGTTGTCGAGCGATCCGCACGTCTACGTCCGGCACGGCCTGTTCCCCGACGACGCCGGACCCTCGACCGCGTTGCGTGGCCTCGCGGCCCAGGTGCATGCCCTTGTCGCCGAGCTGCACACCTATTGGCGGCAATACGCTTCCGGGGGCACCGGGTTGGCATCCGTACCGCAGATCGAGGCCGGACTGGAGCCGTTCGATGCCGGCGCCGCCGTCGACCTGATGACCACGCTCGCCGTCGATGACCTCGTATGGCCCGGCTCCGCCCACATGGACCGCGACGAAGCCCGCCGCACCGCGACCCGCGTCGTGGAACTGCTCGGGCAGGACGCGACCTGGTGGGCCAACCGCGACGCGCACTCCTCGTACGCCGTCACCGCGTGCACGGCCGATGGTGTGATCGCCGGGAGCGACGGCGCACGCTTCGCGATCCTGATCCAGGTCGGCGAGGACTGACGTGCGCCGCCATGGCGCTCCCTGACCTGCGCGCAGTTCCTAGGGGAGCCAGTCCGGGGCGGGATCCTCGTCGAGAAGGGGCCGGATGGCGCCCAGGACAGCGCCGATGCACACGTCGCGCAGTTCGGCGCGGGTGCAGGTCTCCTTGGTGAGCCAGTCCACGCACAGCACCTGGACGAACACCAGCCAGCTCTTCAGGGCGCCCGACACGGCCTCCCGGGTCTTGTCGTCGGCGAGCGGCAGCACGCCGAGCAACCGCTCGCGCAGAGCGTCGAGTTCACCGGCGATGATCGTCTGGACCACGCGGTCGCCGGCCAGTACGCGGTTCGCCGCGAGAACGGTGTTGCGGTTCTCCGCGAAGTACTCGATATGGGCGTCCAAGCCCTCGGTGAGCTGCTCGACCAGGGTCTCGGCGGGGTCGAGTCGGGTCCTGGCGAGCAGTTGCTCGGCAACCTGCTGGTAGAGCGCCGCGAAGAGATCGCGCTTGTTCGCGAAGTGCTGGTAGAGCAGCGCGCGGGAGACGCCGGCGTGTTCGGCGACGTCTTCCATCAGCACCTCGTCATACGGGCGCGCGGCGAAGAGCTGCGCGGCGACGGCGAGGAGCTGTGCGCGGCGCTCGGTGGGACGAAGTCGCTGACGGGGAGGCACGGGCCTCATGTTACTTGACACATGTCTACTAGCCTCCGCTAACCTAGTAGACGCGTGTCTACTAGCAGGGTTGGGTGGTCAGGGTCATGGTCAGGGTCAAGGCGCTCCGGGGTCTCGTACTGGCCATGGGGTACGCGTGCGTGGCGATCGGGCTCTTTCATGTGCTGCTCGGGAACGCCTCGATCCCGGGCGCGGGCTCGGCCGGTGCGACGGTCGACAGTCTCGGTCGGTTCTTCGGTGCGATCTTCGCCGGGTACGGCCTCGCCTGGCTCTGGGCGGCCCGGCAGTCACCGGTCCCTGCGACGGTGGTGCGGTGGTTGGCCGGCGTGTTCCTGCTCGGTGCGGTCGGGCGGCTGCTGTCGCTCGCCGTGGAGGGGTGGCCGCATTGGTTCCAGGTGGTGCTGACAGTCGTCGAACTGCTGCCGCCGCTGTTCTTCTGGCTGGCGGACTCGGAGGAGAAGCCGGCGGACTCCGAGGGGGAGGCGCTCCGGGGCCAGGCATAGGGGCGAGAGCGCGCCGTGGCGAGCTGGGGACTCATCACCCTCAAGACCGGCGGCTCACAGGCGCAGGCTCTTGAGTAATGGCCGAGATGGCCTCACCGCCCCATCGCTGACGATCTGGCGTCGTGCACGCTCACGAAAGGGCATCGAGGAATCGGCGGATCGCCAGCGCTGATTCCTCCGGCCTCCGTAGTGAACCCAGTGGTCGGCGTCCAGTTCGACCAGGGTGGTGCCGGGGCGCCGGGATGCCATCTCGTGGGCCTGGGCAGTGGGCAGAACCGTGCCGGCGGTGCCGTGCAGGAGCAGCGCGGGGCAGTCGGAGCCCAGCCATTGATGCCAGTGGTCGCCGAGCAGGCGAGTGTCCGAGTCGACCATGTCCTTGGGGTGAGAGCCGAGCCGCCAGCCATTGCGGTGCGGCCGCAGGCCGTTTTCCAAAAGGGGCGCCAGGTGACCGCAGGCGACGAGGAGTTCCTCGCGCGTGGGGGCGACGTACGGCAGATCGAGCAGGAAGGACAGCGGGGCGGGGGCGACGACGGGCAGATACGCGGGCCCGTCGATGTTGATCAGGGCGCTTACCGTGCCGGGCCGGCCCGCGGCCAGGTGGTAGCCGTTGATGGCACCGAGAGAGTGCCCGAGGACGGGCAGGGGGCGATGGCCAAGGCCCGCGTGGGCGAGCAGGAGAAGGAGGTCGTCGAGGTATCCGCCCTGGTCGTACCGCTCCGCCCGGTCGGAGTCGCCGTGCCCCCGCTGATCGGGCGCGAACACCCGCCACCCGTCGGAGCCGAGGGCCCCGGCCAGCTCCGCGAAGTCGGCGCCCTCGCCGAGGTGCCCGTGCAGCGCGAGCACGGGTCGACCCTCGGCGGGTCCGAAGTCGAGATAGGAGAGGCGTCGGCCGTCGGGGGTGGTCAGGTGAGCACGCACGGGGTGGGCTGAGGTGGGACCGGTCGACATGGCCTAACCGTACAAAGCGGAATCGTGGGTCATGCGGGCCCTCTGCACTATCCGTTGGTTGAGGAGCGCGGTGTCGACGTGGAGTGGCCGGGTGTCCAGGGTCTGTCGGGCGACACGCTGCGGTGGGTCGTGCGTACGACGCGTGGGCACGGCGGACAGGTGCGGTCGGGGCGGGGCACCGGTACGAGTGGCTCCGGCTGCCCAGCTGCCCGGCTGCCCGGCGCGCCGGGTCGGGCGTGGTCCGGGCGCGTGGGCGCCCGCGCCGGGCGGTCAGCCGGCCGTGGCCGGGCTGCCGATCTCGTCGAGATGGGCTTCGACCCAGTGCCGCACGGCCGCGAGCGGATGTGCGACGCTGCGGCCGAGGTCGGTCAGGGCGTACTCGACGTGCAGCGGCACGGCCGGGATGACGGTCCGGTCGACGAAACCGCCGGCCTCCAGCCGCCGCAGGGTCTGTGTCAACACCTTCGGGCTGACGCCCTGGAGTCGGCGCTGCAGAGCCCCGAAACGCTGCGGTCCCTCGTCCATGGCGCCGATCGCCAGCGCGGTCCACTTGTTGGCCAGCAGATCGAACACCTCGCGTCCGGGGCACAGGGCGGCGTAGACGTCGTGCTGGTCATGGCTTCCCGTGCTGCATGTCGTGGTCAACGCATATCTCCTCACCTGGATACTTCCTAATAGATAGTAGACGCCCTTGCGGGTTACTGCTCCCTGGGGGGTAGCTTCCGGATCGCGGTTGCGCAGCGACATGTGCCGCCACCGCCGCATCACGGGTACACACGAGTCACCCGGCGCGTCCGACATTCCGTCCTTCCAGGAGATCCCCCATGACCAGCCCGAACCCTGCCGCGCCGACGATGCGAGCCCTCGTCCAGGACACCTTCGGCGGGCCCGAGGTGCTGCGTGCCGCGCAGGTGGCGCGACCGGCGCCGCTGCCGACCGAGGTGCTGGTGCGGGTGCACTCCGCCGGGGTCAACCCGGTCGACTGGAAGACCAGGACCGGGGGAGGGATGGCCGGTGTGCTCGGCGACCCGCCGTTCACCCTGGGCTGGGATGTCTCCGGAGTCGTGGAGGAGGTCGGCTTCGGGGTCCACACCCTTGAGGTGGGGGACGAGGTCTTCGGCATGCCCTGGTTCCCCCGTGCCGCGTCGGCTTACGCCGAGTACGTCACGGCGCCGGCCCGGCAGTTCGTCCGCAAGCCCGCCGCCCTGAGCCATGAGCAAGCGGCGGCGGTTCCGCTGGCCGCGCTCACCGCCTGGCAGATCCTGGTCGACGCGGCGGAGGTACGGCCGGGGCAGCGGGTGCTGGTGCACGCGGCCGCCGGCGGGGTGGGCCACTTCGCCGTCCAGATCGCCCGGCACCTGGGAGCCCATGTGATCGGGACGGCCCGGGCGGGCAGGCACCAGTGGCTGCGTGAGCTGGGCGCCGACGAGCTGATCGACTACACCGCCGTCCGCTTCGAGGAGGCGGTCAAGGACGTCGACGTGGTGGTCGACCTCGTCGGTGACGAAGCGGACGAGACGAGCACCCGCTCCCTCGACGTCCTGGCCCCCGGCGGACTGCTGGTCGCCGTGCCGTCCGGGGTGGCGCCCGAGCTCGCCGCACGGGCTGCGGACCGGGGGCTGCGGACCAGCCCGTTCCTGGTCGAGCCGGACGGTGCGGCGCTCGCCCGGATCGCCCAGCTGCTCTCCGAGGGCGCCCTCACCGTGGAGGTCGCCGACGTCTTTCCCCTGGAGCAGGCGGCCGAGGCGCATCGCGTCGGGGAAACCCAGCGGACCCGGGGCAAGATCGTGTTGAACGTCGCGGCTGAGTGAAGTTCTTTGATCTGGCAGGCGGAGAAGGGGAGTTGTCGCCGGGAGCGAGGCAGCTGCACGGACCGCTGAGAGGGCAGTCACCGCCCTGGACGCCGTAGGCGCACTGCGCCCCACGCACAGGCTCACAGCTCGGGTTTCCCAGCTGTGAGCCTGACGCGTCCTGCCCCATGTGGCCGGAATGCCTGTGAGCATTGGCTGCAGCGCGCGGTGCTCGCCGGCTTCTCGGCTATCAGGGATTTCCTAGTGACTGGCTCCGCGTACGACAACAGGGCGGTGTGACCAGCCCGTTGTGCTGCCGCCGCAGGAGGAGTGAAGAGCGGGTTCCGTCAACAGCGATGGCACGCCGTGCTCGTCATGCCGAACCCTGTCGCCGGTGCCCACAACGTACTTTGCGGTCTGCGCCAAGTACGAGAACACCATGGTGATGTGCTTCAGCGCCTTCGGGCTCCTGGTGCTGACCACGATGGCGCTGCTGGTGCGGCCAGGGCGCTCCAGCCCTGGCAGGCCGGGCCCTGAAACGGTGTCCACACGGAGCGCTTCCTTGAAAGAATTTCCCCATGGATCAGCCCACCATCGACGCCGCCACTTCGACTTCCCTGCCTGGAAGGGTAATCGTGCTCACCGGTCCTCCGGGAGCGGGCAAGAGCACCGTGGCCCGTCTTATGGCCGACCAGCTGTCGCCCGGCGTTCATCTGCACTGCGACGACTTCTGGAATTTCATCAAGCAAGGCGCGATCGCTCCCTACCTGCCGCAGGCCCAGCGGCAGAACGAGACCGGCATCGACGTTCTCGCCCACGCGGCATTCGGTTATGCCGCCGGTGGCTACCAGGTCATCTGCGATGGCATCGTCGGGCCGTGGTTCATCGACGTGTTCCGATCGGTGAGTGACAAACGAGCGATCGAGCTGCATTACATCGTCCTGCGCCCCGATCGGAACACGACGCCTTCGCGGCCCCCTGTCTGACCACGTTTTGCCGTCTCGATAAATTCGGTCTGGAAGCCGTCGGGCAGCGCCTTGAGCCGGATCAGGCGGTGATCGAGTGTCGGCGCCCAGCCGCGTTCACCGATTAGCGGCCAGCACTGCCGCGAGGCCCTCTTGTAGATCCTTGACGAAATACTCGGGAACCTCCAGCGACGGGAAATGTCCCCCACTTTCGGGCAACGTCCATCGGACGATCTGTCGGTACCGCTCCTGTGCCCAGGGGCGCGGACACTTCTCGACGTCGCGGGGATACATAGTGAGTGCTGACGGGACGTCGACCCGAAGGTCGGGGTCCAGCGAGTTGTGGCTTTCGTAGTAGATGCGGGCCGCCGATGCACCGGTCCGCGTCAGCCAATACAGGGTGACGTCATCAAGAATGCGGTCTCTGGAAATCGTCTCGAACGGGCTGTCCTCGGTATCTGACCACTCGGCGAACTTGTCAAGGATCCAGGCAAGAAGGCCGACAGGTGAGTCGACGAGCGAGTAGCCGATGGTCTGCGGTCGGGCCGCCTGCTGCTTCGCGTACGCCGCGCGGTGGCGCCAGAAATCGCGGGTTTCCTCGGTCCACTTGCGCTCGACCGCCGTCAGCCCGTCCGTTGTCAACCCGGGCGGTCCCTCCGCGAACGTTGTGTGGATGCCGAGAACGTGCGCCGGGAACCTGCCACCGAGGACCGTGGTGATATTGCCTCCCCAGTCGCCGCCGTGGGCTGCGAACTTGCTGTAGCCGAGCCTTCCCATCAGCTCCACCCATGCGGCCGCGATCTTTTCGGTTCCCCACCCGGTGGTGGCCGGCTTGTCGCTGTAACCAAAGCCCGGTAGCGACGGGACCACGACGTGGAACGCCGGCACGTCCGCATCTTTCGGATCTGTCAGCTCGTCCACTACATCGATGAACCGAGCAATGCTGTCCGGCCAGCCGTGCGTCAAGATCAGAGGAGTGGCATCTGCGCGCACGGATCTGCGGTGCAGGAAGTGGATTCCCAGATCATCAATCGTCGTGCGGAACTGGCCGATCCGGTTAAGACGCTCTTCGAACGACCGCCAGTTGTACCCGGTGCGCCAGTAGTTCACGACATCGACGAGGTCGGCGAGAGGAACGCCCTGTTCCCATCGGCGAGGGTCGGGCGCGGCGCGATGGACCGTCTCGGCCTCCGGCAGCCGCGCCGCGGCCAGTCGCGCCCGCAGATCGTCGAGGTCAGCGTCAGTTGCGTGAGCTTCAAATGCTTGAACGTCGCTGGTGAGAGGGGGCATGAGACCTCCTGGCCGTCGTGGAACCGGCTGCGAACTATCGCGAACTGGCTTAGACGGTTCTAGCAGGCTTCCATGCCTGCGTGCAACCAGCTAAGGTGGTTCCATGCGTCCTGAATTTCCTGATTTCCGCCTCGGCAACGTGCTAGCGACCAGCTTCACGGGGACTCTGTCGGAGCGTCATGGTGACGCCGTGGAGCGCATTCCCACGCCGCACCGACTCGTCGACTGGCTGGCAGTGAACGGCCTTGCCGTGGACGCCTGCACCACCGCCCAGCTCGAACTCGCTCGGGAACTGAGGGAGTCGATTCACGCCGCCGCGACAGCGGCCGCGATCCAGGACGCTCTCCCTGCGTCTGCTGTCCAAGTCATCAATGACTGCAGCGCTCAGGGGCGGGCCGCGGCCATCCTGACGCCCGAGGGTAAGCGGCGATGGCGGCTCAGCTCGGCTTCCTGCGTGGAAGATGCCCTCAGCGTGATCGCCGCCGACGCGGTCAGCATCATCGCAGGCGAACGCGACGGAAAATTGGCCTTGTGCGCATCGCCAACCTGCCAAGCCGCCTTCTTCGACACGAGCCAAAGTCGCACGCGCAAATGGTGTGACATGAACACGTGCGGGAATCGTCAGAAGAAGGCGCGCTTCAATGCCAACCAGCGCAAAAGCCTCAGATCGGCGGATTGACCGTTACCTCGGTACCTCCAAGTGGGCCCCACGCCTGCGACACATCTGTCGCGTCGGGTGCACCCCAACGGCACCACCAAGAGCCATCCGTCGCCTTCGATCAACGTCCTCAATCAGTACGTCTACGTCTACTGATCGGCGACGTTCATCGGCTCTTCGCGGTCGGGGGTGTTGGCGGGTAGGCGTGGAGGTCTTCCGGGATGGGTACCAGAAACGGCCCGACCGAAGCGATCAACGGACGCCTCGACCACCTCCGCGGCTCCGCCCTGGGCTTCCGGGACCTCACCAACTACATCGCCCGGAGCGTGGTCTCGTAGAAAGCAGGTGTCATCACGGTCAACTGGCCAGGGCGAACATGCCAATGAAGAAGACCACGTAGAGAAGCAGGGCCGCACCCGCTACGGCCGCCACGATGAGGACAGCCTTCATCACGGCCTCTACGCCCCGGTGGTCGCGGGCGGGTTGCACAGGGACATGGGGACCACCCTCGTGTTCAGTCACGAAAGCCATCCTGCTGTTCGCGGTGGCGGCAGGCCATCCGTAGAAGTACTCACGTGCGACGGTCTCGCCCGCCCGCTCCGACCTGTGCCGTACGGCACGGAGGGCACCGGTGGCTGTCGTACGCCCTGATCATCACTGGCTGGGTCCTGGTCCCCGGACGAAGTGGGGTACGCCCTGGTGACTCAGCTCTTCCCGGCGGTACTGGGCAGTCTGTCGTCGCGACCGGTGGTCACCAAGCAGGGCGCGGCGGCCGGGATCGTCGTCGGCGTGGTGACCGTTGCCGCCGTCACGCTCACCGGCATCTCCGTGGGCAGTCTGCTGCCGTTCCTGCCCGAGTCGGTCAAGGACCTGAACGTCGGCATCATCGCGCTCCTCCTGAACGCCGTGGTCACGCTCGCGGTCTCCTCCGCAACGCGCGAGCCGGCGCACCGGAAGCCGTCCGTCGCAGCCGAGCACGTCTGACGTACGGGGAGAGCACCCTCTCCACGACCGACCAACTGCGGCTGAGAGGCCCCTGGTTCTCCCGGCTGTCACGCGCGACATGTTGCGGCGAGGCGCCATGCTGCCCTGACGTCAGGACTACGAAAAATTCCCATAGGCGCGAACGGAGCAGGAATGCCAGGATCGTCCGGTGGGAGCGACCCGCGCCCGTCCTGACGGAAGGTGAGAAGCCCTTGAGCGAGGCCGTGGTGCGCGCGAACGAGACGCTGGTGCCGATGCCGGCATGCGTCTCGCCGGAGGAGACCCTGGAGTTCTACCAGGCACTCGGATTCAAGGTCACCTACCAGCAGACCAAGCCCTATCTGTATCTGGCCCTGGAGTGGAGCGGTTTCGCGCTGCACTTCAGCAGGCCGCCCGTGGGCGTGGACCCGGCCAACGAAGACGTGACCGGCTGTCTCGTCATGGTGGATGCAGTGGCGGCGTATCACGGGGCCTTCACCGCGGCCATGCGCCAGAGATACGGCAAGGTCCTGTCGTCCGGGCGGCGGCGCATCACGCGCTACCGGCCCGGGGCATCGCGCTTCACCCTGGTCGATCCGTCCGGCAACTCGATCATCTTCATTCAGCGTGACGAGCCGGATGAGTGGGAATACGGCGGGTCGAAGAACCTGACGGGGCTGGCCAAGGCGCTGGACAACGCCCGCATCCTGCGCGAATTCAAAGGCGACGACCGGGCCGCGTTCCGCGCGGTCACCTCGGGCCTGCGCCGGCACGGCACCACGGCGTCGGCGGGGGACCGGGCCATGGCGCTGGCCACGCTGATGGGACTGGCCACCGCCTTGGGTGAGGTGGACCAGATCGAGGCGTGGGCCGCGGAGCTTCACGCCATCGAGCTCACGGACGCCGAGCGTCGCCGGGTGGAGGGTGAACTGGAGCAGATCACGGCGCTGGAGCGAGGACGGTTCACCGCGGCGCCCGAGTCGGACGGCGACTGACGGGGCGCTGCTGGAGGACACCCAGACCTGCCGACACGTTCGTCAGCACGTGACATCGCCGTACGCGGCGCGTCACCGCCTCGGGAGGATCTTGTCCGTCCCGAGCGGACGAGAAATAGCAAAGGCAAGGAGTTGACCACTCCTTGCCACTCTCAAGGTATAGCGCACCGGGGGGCTTGTGGCAAGGCCCTGGTGGTGCCGCAGAATGGTCCGCCAAAGCCAGAACCTGCGGAAATAGCGGAATCGCGAAGTGCATGCGTTTTTCGACGTATGGGTTGCGCGGGAACGTCGAGCCGCCGGTAGGACTCGCGGTGCGGTTGCGGGGACTGGGCGCGGAGGTGCGGGTGTGCGCGCCGCCGGACTGCGCGGAGCAGCCGGCCGAATCCAATTTCGTTGAATGGGTGTATTGATGATTGACGTGATCGTGGTCGGCGGCGGACCGACCGGCCTGATGCTGGCCGGCGAATTGCGGCTGCACGGCGTGCACGTGGTCGTGCTGGAGAAGTTGACCGAGCAGACCGAGCAGTCCCGCGGGCAGGGCCTGCACACGCGCAGCGTCGAGGTGATGGACCAGCGCGGCCTGCTTGACCGGTTCCTCGCCGTCAGTGAGAAGTTTCAGGTCGGCGGTCTTTTCGGCGGCATCGTGAAGCCGTGGCCGGAGCGGTTGGACACGGCCCATCCGTACGGCGTCGCCACCCCGCAGCCGATCACCGAGCGGTTGCTCAACGAGTATGTCCTCGAAGTCGGCGCGGAGGTCCGGCGCGGCTGCGAAGTGGTCGGGCTGAGCCAGGACGAGGACGGGGTGACCGTCGAGCTGGCCAGTGCGGGCACCCCCGGCAATGGGGGCGTAGCGCCCGGGGGAGGGGGAGGCACGCACCTGCGCTCGCGCTACCTCGTCGGGTGCGACGGCGGCCGCAGTGTGGTGCGCAAGTTGCTCGGGGTCGACTTCCCCGGCGAGCCCGCCAAGGTCGAGACGCTGCTGGGCGAAATGGAGGTGACCGAGGATCCCGCGACGATTGCCAACGTGGTCGAGGAAGTCCGCAAGACCCAACTGCGGTTCGGCGTCGCCCCCGCCGTGGACGGGGTGTGCCGCGTTGTCGTACCCGCCGACGGGGTGGCCGAGGACCGTGCGACCGAGCCGACCCTCGACGACTTCAAGCAGCAGCTGCGGGCCCACGCGGGTACCGACTTCGGTGTGCACTCGCCACGCTGGCTCTCCCGCTTCGGCGATGCCACCCGGCAGGCCGAGCGCTACCGGGTCGGCCGGGCGTTCCTTGCCGGCGACGCGGCGCACATCCACCCGCCGACCGGCGGGCAGGGGCTCAACCTCGGTGTGCAGGACGCGTTCAACCTGGGCTGGAAGCTGGCCGCCGCGGTCAACGGCTGGGCGCCGGAAGGACTGTTGGACAGCTACCACGCCGAACGGCACCCGGTGGGCGCCCGCGTGCTGGACAACACCCGCGCGCAGATCACGCTGCTGGGGGCCGATCCGGGTGCGACGGCGCTGCGGGAGCTGTTCTCCACGCTGATGGACTTCGAGGAGGTGAACCGGTACGTGACCGAAATGATCACCGCGGTCGGGGTCCGCTACGACTTCGGTGAGGGCCATGAACTGCTCGGCCGGCGGATGCGGGACGTGAAGCTGAAGCAGGGGCGCCTCTACGAGCTGATGCGCGGCGGCCGCGGCCTGCTGCTCGACCGGACCGGCCGGCTCTCGGTGGAGGGCTGGGCGGATCGGGTCGACCACGTCGTCGACGTCAGCGACGAACTGGACGTGCCCGCGGTGCTGTTGCGGCCGGACGGCCACGTGGCGTGGGTCGGTGCGGAGCAGCAGGATCTGGTCAGCCGGCTGCCCGAGTGGTTCGGCGCTGCCGGCAACTGAGCGATCATTTGAGGCCCGAGAGGATTCAGGGCCGACGCTCAGCGACGCGGGAGATCCAGGCGAGGGGTCTCCGGTCCGGCGCCTCATCGGCGTTGGCGGACCGTCAACGGTCGGCGAGGAGGCCACCCACCAGGGCTCGGAGCCCGTCCAGGTAGGTGTCCTCGCCGGTCAGCGGTGCCCAGCGGTCCGCGACCTGTGCCAACCGGGGCAGCTCGCCGGGGTCGAGATCGTCGAAGACTTGCTCCCGGTAGGTCACACGGTCGTCGTCTGCGCGCCGGCGGGCCGCCGTGGCCCGGACCACGATCTCTCCAGCGGTGTAGTACCAGATCGCGCGGTACCCGTGTACGGCCCGCTCGGGGGACAGTCCGCTTTCGACCAGGCCGTCGACGATCTGCTCGACAAACCACAGCGCGGATGTGGACATCAGGTCGTCGGCGGTCAGCACCTCCACGATCCAGGGACAGGCGGCGAGCGCGTCGTGGATCGCGGCGGCGGCGACGACGACCCGCTCGCTAGGGTCAGCGGGGAGTTCGGGTCGGCGCAGCTCCCGCGCGGCGTAGTCGTCCAGCAGCAGAACGAGCAGTTCTTCCTTGTTGCGGACGTGGTGGTAGAGCGCCATCGGCGTGCTGCCGATCTCTGCGGCCAGCCGCCGCATGGTCAGCCGACCCACGCCTTCCTCGGTCACGATCCGCCGGGCCGTCGCGAGGACCTCCTCGCGGGAGATGCGGGGAGGACGGCCGGGGGATCGGCCTGGGGATTTGCGCGGTGCGGACGGCTGGGGCATGCCCCCCATCATTCCTCAGGTGTCGACAACGGCGATCCCTGAGGCTAATTTCTATACATGTATAAAAAAACAACGGGGCGGCCTGGAATGGTGCTGGCGGCGGCGGCCGTCGCCCAGTTCGTCTTCGCCCTGGACATGTCGGTGGTCAACGTCGCGCTGCCCGCAATCCGCACCGCGCTGGGATTCGCCCCCCTTGACCTGTCGTGGATCGTGCATGTCTACGCGCTCACCTTCGGCGGACTGCTGCTACTGGGGGGCCGCGCTTGTGACCTGTACGGTCACCGTCGGCTGTTCCTGGTGGGCCTGGCCGTCTTCGGGCTGTGCTCGCTGGCAGGCGGGCTGGCCCAGGCGCCCTGGCAACTGATCGCCGCCCGCGCCGGTCAGGGACTCGGTGCTGCCGCGGCCGCCCCGGCCGCGCTGGGGATGCTCACCACCACCTTCCCCGAGGGCCCTCGGCGCGTCCGGGCGCTCGGGGTGTGGAGCGCGGTGAACGCCGCAGGGGGAGCACTGGGGGTACTGGCAGGTGGCCTGCTGACCGAGTACGCGGGTTGGCGCTGGGTGATGCTGATCAACCTGCCCATCGCGGCGGCGGCTCTCGCGCTGGTGCCGGCAAGCGTGCCCGGAGCGCAGCCCGGCCGACGCGAGAGGCTGGACGTTCTCGGCGCTGTCCTGGCGACCGGCGGCGTCGGGCTGCTGGTGTTCGGCGTCGTCCGCGCCGACGCCCGAGGGTGGGGACCCCTGGACACCGTGGCAACCCTCGCCGCAGGGGCCGCGCTCCTGGCCGCCTTTACCTTCGCCGAATCCAGGACCCCCGCGCCGCTGCTGCGCCTCGGCCTGCTGCGCAGTCGCTGGGTGGCCGGCGCCAACGTGCTGGTGTTCCTGGCCGCGGCGGGGCAGTTCGCGGCGTTCTACTTCGTGTCCCTGTACATGCAGCAGGTCCTGGGCATGGGTGCCGCGGCAACCGGGCTCGCGTTCCTGCCCTTCTCCGTGAGCCTGGTCGCGGGCACCGTCATCGCGACCCGCGTCACCGCGGCACGCACCCCCCGAACTGCCCTGGTGCCCGGCGCGATGCTGGCCGCCGCGGGCCTGGCCTGGTTCGCCTTCATCAGCCCCGGCGGCGGCTTCCTCACCGACGTGCTCGGCCCCTGCGTCATCAGCGGCGTGGGCGTCGGACTGGTCATTGCCCCGGTCGCAGCCGCCGCGACCACCGGCGTCGCCTCCCGCGAGACCGGCATGGCCTCCGGCCTTTTCAACAGCTCCCGCCAACTCGGCGGCTGCGTCGGCCTGGCCGCCCTGGCCACGGTCGCCGCACTCCGCACCGGCACCGCCACCGACCCCGCCGCGCTCAACGACGGTTATGCCCTGAGCCTTGCCGTCGCCGCCGGCCTCTTCGTACTCGCGGCAGTCGTGGCGATCGGGGTGTTGCCCCACCGGGCCGTCACCCCTGACCCGCAACCCGCCGCCCCTACCAAGAACCGACTGGAAGGAACGCCATCATGACGACGACCCCCATCGACCTGTTCGCCTCCGCGCTGCAGTTCCGCCCCGACGGCGATGTCCGAGCAACCGAACGGCAGATGACGAGCAGTGACTCCGGCGCCTGGCAAGTCACGACCTTCCACGTGGAGACCGACGCCGACGTCCACTCCGACCACTGGGAGATGCATCCGGAGGCCGAAGAGGCGGTGTGCTGCCTGAGCGGCGGCGTCCGCCTCTACCTCCGTCCCACCACGCCCGGCGGAGCCGAGGGCGAAGTGCAGCTGCAGGCAGGCACCGCCGTCATCGTCCCGCGAGGCCGCTGGCACCGACTGGAGCTGAACGCCCCGAGCGACCTCATGTCGATCACCCTTCGCCACGGCACCCGCCTCGAAAAGCGCACCGACTGACCGGAGGTGGCCCGACAGATTCGCTGCCGGGCCACCACAAGGTTCGCCCAGCCTTCACGGCGTTTCCGATAAAGACACGGTGCCCGCCTATGCGGGAAGCGCCCTCGCTGCCCGCGCGAGTCGGCGACCAACAGGCCGACTCGCGCCGATCGCGCGACCCCGACGATGCCGTTTCAGCGTGATCTAGCGCGGAACCCCAGGCGTTCACGCCTGGGAGGAAGCGCTTCGCTGGATTGCTCTGACCTGCATGGGCGCACGGGCCTGCACTGTTGACCTCAGCCGGGGCGTTTCTGGTTCTCGATGTACTCCTTGATGATGCTGAGCGGTGCGCCGCCGCAGGACGCGGCGAAGTAGGACGGCGACCAGAAGTGATCGCCCCACAGGTGCTTGCGGATATGGGCGGGGAACTCCTGCCGGAGCCTGCGGGCGGATACGCCCTTGAGGGAGCCGACCAGCCTGGACAGGGCGACCTTCGGCGGATAGTGCACGAGCAGGTGGATGTGATCGCGTTCACCGTTGAACTCGACCAGCTCGGCTTCGAAGTCGGCGCAGACGTCCTGCATGACCTCCTCACAGCGTCGCAGGATCTCGTCCGTGAACGGCCCGCGCCGGTACTTGGGCGTGAAGAC
>NZ_JBIRGO010000017.1:0-196368 GCF_044328065.1 Streptomyces sp. NPDC017993 | reverse complement strand
GGTTTGGTTGCGTACGGGTTTTTTGGGGTGCGCGCTGGGTTGTTTTGGGGTTTTGTGGGGGGGGTGGGGGGGGGGGGGGGGGGGGGGGGGGTGGGGGGGGGGGGGGGGGCCCCGCGGGGGGGGGGGGGGGGGGCCCCCCCACTCCCGGGTAAGGCGGCCGCTCGCGCGCCGGTCATCCGTAGTGAACCTGCATCTCCTTGACGCCGTTGAGCCAGGCGGAGCGGAGCCGGCGCGGCTCGCCCGCCAGGGAGATGTCGGGCAGGGCGTCCGCGATGGCGCCGAAGATCAGGTTGATCTCCAGCACCGCGAGGGACTTGCCGAGGCAGAAGTGCGGCCCGCCGCCGCCGAAGCCGAGGTGTGGGTTGGGGTCGCGGGTGATGTCGAACCGCTCGGGGTGGTCGAAGACCTCGGGGTCGTGGTTGGCGGAGGAGTAGAAGATCCCGACGCGCTGCCCCTTCTTGATCTGCGCGCCGCCCAGTTCGGTGTCCTGGGTGGCGGTGCGCTGGAAGGAGACCACCGGCGTCGCCCAGCGCACGATCTCCTCCGCCGCGGTCGCGGGGCGCTCGCGCTTGTAGAGCTCCCACTGGTCGGGGTGGGTGAGGAAGGCGTGCATGCCGTGGGTGATCGCGTTGCGGGTCGTCTCGTTGCCGGCGACCGCCAGCAGCAGGACGAAGAAGCCGAATTCGTCGGAGCCGAGGTTCCCCTCGTCCTCCGCCGAGACCAGCCGGCTGACGATGTCCTTGGCGGGGCACTCCTTGCGCGCCGCCGCGAGGTTCATCGCGTACGAGATCAGTTCCATGGCCGCGTTGGTGCCGACCTCTTCGGTGATGGCCAGTTCGGGGTCGTCGTAGGCGATCATCTTGTTCGACCAGTCGAAGATCCGGGACCGGTCGTCCTGCGGGATGCCGATGAGTTCGGCGATGGCCTGGAGGGGGAGTTCGCAGGCGATGTCCGTGACGAAGTCCCCGGTGGCCTTCTGCCGCGCCTCGGCGACGATGCGCGCCGCGCGGTGGCGGAGGGCGTCCTCCAGGGCGCGGATCGAGCGCGGGGTGAAGCCGCGCTGGACGATCTGACGGACCCGGGTGTGCTCGGGCGGGTCCATGTTCAGCATGATCAGTTTCTGTACGTCAATCTGGTCGCGGGTCATGGACGCGTTGAACCGGATGATCGAGGTGTTGAGATGCGCGGAGAAGATCTCCGGTTTGGTGGAGACCTCCTTCACGTCCTCGTGGCGGGTGACGACCCAGTAGCCGTCGTCGTCGAAGCCGGCGATGCCGTGCGGCTGGTCGTTCCACCACACGGGCGCGGACTGCCGCAGCTGGGCGAACTCCGGCAGCGGTACGCGGTTCTGGTAGACGTCGGGGTCGGTGAAGTCGAATCCTTCGGGCAGGGCGGGGCATGGCATCGGCGACTCCTGATCCGGTCCGGGCCGGGACCGGCCCCGGTCCGTGTCCGATCCAGGTCCGATCCGGGTCTGACGGTTCTGGCAGCTGGGGCGGATCCGGCCCGTCCGCCGGCTCCTGGGGGCAGTTGAGCTGACGATCCATCAGTTATGGGTGGCGCTGAAGGTAGTAACGAGTTCTACAAGAGGCAAGGGTCGCGGCGGCACCTTCTTGCGGGCAAGGGGGCATCGGCGTCCGTGCGGGGAGTAGGGCTGACGGATCGAGCTGACGGATCGACAAGTATGCGTAGGAGTCGGCCATGCGGGGGTCGAGGGTCGGACAAGGGTGCTGCACACCCCTTGCGCCCACGAGTACGCCTCATAAGACTGTTCGCAGAACTAGAACGCGTACTAGTTCTTGTTCCGTGGGGCCGGGGCGCCCGCGGACGCGAGGAGAGGACGAGTCAGTCATGGCCGCGGAACCCGTCATCGTCGAAGCCGTACGCACCCCCATCGGCAAGCGCGGAGGCGCGCTCGCCAACCTCCACCCCGCCTACCTCCTGGGCGAGACGTACCGCGAACTCCTCGCCCGCACGGGCATCCAGCCGGACTGCGTCGAACAGGTCGTCGGCGGCACCGTCACCCACGCCGGGGAACAGTCGATGAACCCGGCACGCAACGCCTGGCTCGCCATGGGCCTGCCCTACGAGACCGCGGCGACCACCGTGGACTGCCAGTGCGGCTCCTCACAGCAGGCCAACCACATGGTGGCCAACATGATCGCGGCCGGCGTCATCGACGTCGGCATCGGCTGCGGCGTCGAGGCGATGTCCCGGGTGCCGCTGGGCAGCGGCTCCAAGCACGGACCCGGCAAGCCCTGGCCCGACGAGTGGAACGTCGATCTGCCCAACCAGTTCGAGGCGGCCGAACGCATCGCCCGCAAGCGGGAACTGAGCCGCCAGAACGTCGACTCCCTGGGGCTGATCTCGCAGGAGCGAGCGGCCGCAGCCTGGGCCGAGGAACGCTTCAAACGCGAGACGTTCGCGGTCCAGGTCCCCACCACGGAGGAGGAACAGGCCGCGGGCCAGGGCATGTGGCGACTGGTCGACCGGGACGAGGGCCTGCGGGACACCACCATGGAGGCGCTCGGCGGCCTCAAGCCCGTCATGCCGACCGCCGTCCACACCGCGGGCAACTCCTCGCAGATCTCCGACGGCGCCGCCGCGGTGATGTGGGCCTCCAAGCGCATGGCGCGCGCCCTCAAGCTCAAGCCGCGGGCCCGCATCGTCGCCCAGGCGCTGGTCGGCTCCGACCCCCACTTCCACCTGGACGGGCCGATCGACGCCACCCGCGCGGTGCTGGGCAAGGCCGGGATGTCCCTCAACGACATCGACCTGGTCGAGATCAACGAGGCGTTCGCGTCCGTGGTGCTGTCCTGGGCGCAGGTCTTCTCCCAGGACCTGGAGAAGGTGAACGTCAACGGCGGCGCCATCGCCCTCGGCCACCCCGTCGGAGCCACCGGCGCCCGCCTCATCGCCACGGCGCTCCACGAACTGGAACGCAGGGACAAGGAGTTCGCCCTGATCACCATGTGCGCGGGCGGCGCGCTGGCCACGGGGACGATCATTCAGCGGCTGTGAGGCGATTGCCCGGGACCGAACGGCTGCGGGGCGACGCGCGCCGAGCGGCTGCCGGGCCGGTGCGTGACGGCTGAGGACCGGTCCCGGTGCCGACGCGCCGAGGGGCTCGTACCGTACCGATGAGTCCGGGCCGCTCCGGCAGTCTGCCTCCTGACCGTACCCTCAGGAAGGCGGACCGATGACGCACCTGCGCGAGACCCTGGAGAGACACGTCCGCGACGGATCGGTGCCGGGCGCGGTGGCCCTGGTCGCCCGCGGTGGCCAGGTCGAGGTGCGGGCCGTCGGCTCTGTCGACGTCGACGGCAGCTCCCCGATGGCCAGGGACTCGATCTTCCGCGTCGCCTCGGTCACCAAGCCGGTGACCGCCGCTGCGGCCATGATGCTGGTCGAGGACGGCCGGATCGCGCTGGACGACCCCGTCGGGCCATGGCTGCCGGAGCTGGCGTCCCCCACTGTCGTCCGCTATCCGGCAGGCCCCGTCGACGACGTGGTGCCCGCCGAAAGGGCCATCACCGTCGCCGACCTCCTGACCTTCCGCGCCGGATACGGCTTCCCGCCCGACTTCTCGCTGCCCGCGGTCGGACTGCTGATCAGCGAGCTGAAACAGGGACCGCCGCAGCCGCAGAACATCGCGGCGCCGGACGCCTGGATGGCGGCGCTGTCCCGCATCCCCTTGCTGTACCAGCCTGGCCACGCCTGGCTCTACAACACCTGCTCCGACATCCTGGGCGTACTGATCGCCAGGGTCTCGGGCCGATCCCTCCCCGAGTTCTTCGCGGAGCGCCTGTTCGAGCCGCTCGGCATGGCCGACACCGGCTTCTCGGTGCCGGCCGCCGACCGCGACCGGTTCACCAGCTGCTACCGGCCCGACGCGGCGGGCGGTCTGGAGCCGGTCGACGCCCCCGACGGACAGTGGAGCAGCACCCCGGCCTTCCCTTCCGGTGCGGGCGGGCTGGTCTCGACCGTCGACGACCTGCACTCCTTCGCCCGGATGCTGCTCGCCGAGGGAACCACGGACGGCCGACGGCTGCTGTCGCCCACATCGGTGCGGCAGATGACCACCGACCAGCTCACACCGTCCCAGCGCGACGCCGGAGCGCTGTTCCTGGAGGGCCAGGGCTGGGGATACGGCGGCTCGGTCGATGTCGCACCCGTCGACCCGTGGAACGTGCCGGGCCGCTACGGCTGGGTCGGCGGCACCGGAACGGCGGCGCATCTCACCCCGTCCACGGGAGCGGTCACGATCCTGCTCACCCAATGCGAAATGACCAGCCCGAGTCCGCCCGCCGTGATGCGGGACTTCTGGCGGTGCGCGGCGGGGGCGTGAGGCCGGGGCGGGGACCCTGACGCGATCTACGGGTAGGGCCGGGGCAGTTGGGGGGAAACCCGGATATCGCGCCACGCGGGATGTCCGTACGGTCGCAGACAGGAGCCGGCCGAACGGGAGACGGCCGGGGCGGATCAGGGAGGGGGCGCCGGTGAGGCGAAGGAGACCGGGGTGTCGAAGGCGGCGCGGCGGGTGGCGCGGCGGAGGGCTCGCAGGACGGTGCTGCCGAGAGTGACGGTGAGGATGACGGTGACCAGGGCGCGGGGGACGTCCCAGCCGAGGGAGGTGGCCAGGCAGTAGGTGAGGTAGCGGGCGAGGTTCTCCTGCAGCGGGTCGCCGGGGACGAAGGACACCCCGGATGCCATTCCGGCGAGGTAGGGCCAGCCCTGGAGGTTCATGACCAGGCCGTAGAGCACGGCGGCGAGGGCGCCGTAGACGGCGAGGACGGCCAGTTCGCGGCGGCCGCGCAAGCGGTCGGGCCCCGGCAGCAGGCCCGCGCCCATGGAAACCCATCCCATGGTCAGCATCTGGAAGGGCATCCAGGGGCCGACGCCGCCGGTCAGCAGCGCGGACGCGAACATCGCCACGGACCCCAGGACGAAGCCGAACCCGGGGCCGAGCACCCGGCCCGCCAGCACCATCAGGAAGAACATCGGCTCGATGCCGGCGGTACCCGCGCCGAGGGGGCGCAGGGCGGCGCCCGCCGCGGCGAGGACGCCGAGCATCGCGATGGCCTTCGCGTCCAGGCCGGTGTCGGCGATGGTGGCCACGACGACGGCCAGCAGCAGCGGCAGCAGCGCGGCGAAGAGCCACGGCGCGTCCTTGGAATGAGCGAGTCCGGAAGCCGAGTCGGCGAGCAGGGGCCACCCGAAGGCCATCACGCCGCCGGCCGACACGAGAACCAGGGCGGCCACGGAGCGCGGGCCCAGGCGAACGGCACGCGCCTGTCGCCCGGGTGCGGTCGGCCGCCCCGCGCCCGGGCGGTGCGGGCGGTGCGGGCGGTGCGGGCGGAACGGGCGGCGACGCGGGCCGAGGTGACGCAGGCCGAGGTGACGCAGGCCGAGGTGATGCAGGCCGAAGCGACGTAGGCCGAGGCGACGCCGACGGTCCGGCTCATGCGACGGGGGTGGGGGAGGGGGGAGGGGGCCCCCGGGGGGCCCGTCGGGTTGGCCTGGGGTGGAGTGGGCGGCGTTCATGCGGTGGCCTCCAGGGCGTGCGCCACCTGGGGGACCGTCAGCCATGGCAGCGGCGCGAGGACCTTCGCGACCTGAGGGGCGAAGGAGGGCGACGCGAGCACGACCTCGTCGGTGGGGCCGTCGGCCACGATCTCGCCGTCGGCCAGGATGACGACGCGGTGGGCGAGTTCGGCGGCCAGTTCCACGTCGTGGGTGGCCAGAACGACGGCGTGCCCCTCGTCGGCCAGCGCGCGCAGCACCTCGATCAGACGGGCCTTGGCGGCGTAGTCGAGGCCGCGGGTGGGCTCGTCGAGCAGGAGCAGCGGCGGCCGGGCGGTCAGGACGACCGCCAGGGCCAGCGCGAGGCGTTGGCCCTCGGACAGATCGCGGGGGTGGACGGAGTCCGGTACGTCGGGCAGCAGGCGGGTGACGAGTTCCCGGCAGGTGCCTGCGGGCGCGCCCGCGTCGTCGTCGGCCGCCGCGCATTCGGCGGCGACGGTATCGGCGTACAGCAGGTCACGAGGTTCCTGGGGGACCAGGCCGACGTGGCGCAGGAGGGCGCGGGGGCGGGTGCGGTGCGGGGTGGCGTCGCCGACCCGGACCGTGCCGGAGGACGGCTCGTGCATGCCGACGAGGGTGGCGAGCAGGGTGGACTTGCCCGCACCGTTACGGCCCATCAACGCGAGGGTCTCGCCGGGGTGGACGGTGAGGTCCACCCCGTCCAGGACAGCAATTCGGCCTCGGTGGACGGTGAGCTCGGAGACGAGGGCGGCCGGTGTTCCGGTGTCTGCCGCCGCGTCCGCACCGGGCGGTGTCAGCTCCTGGAGGCGGTCGCGGAGAGGAGCGGCCCTGCGGCGCGCGTCGCGTACGGAGAGGGGGAGCGGCGACCACTGGGCGAGGCGGCCCAGGGCGACGACCGGGGGGTGGACCGGCGAGACGGCCATGATCTGCGCGGGGTCGCCGATGACCGGGGCAGCGCCTGGCGAGGGCAGCAGGATCACCTGGTCCGCGTACTGCACCACCCGCTCCAGGCGGTGTTCGGCCAGCAGCACCGTCGTCCCGAGGTCGTGCACGAGACGCTGGAGCACCGCCAGCACCTCCTCGGCGGCGGCCGGGTCCAGGGCGGAGGTCGGTTCGTCCAGGACGAGGACCTTGGGGTGGGTGGTCAGCACGGAGCCGATCGCCACCCGCTGCATCTGGCCACCGGAGAGCGTGGTGAGGGCACGGTCGCGCAGGTCGGCGAGGCCCAGCAGGTCGAGGGTCTCCTCCACGCGGCGGCGCATCACGTCCGGGGCGAGGCCGAGGGATTCCATGCCGTAGGCGAGTTCGTCCTCGACGGTGTCGGTGACGAAGTGCGCCCGCGGGTCCTGGCCCACGGTGCCGACCACATCGGCCAGTTCACGCGGCCGGTGGGTGCGGGTGTCGCGGCCGTCGACGGTGACCCGGCCGTGCAGGGTGCCCCCGGTGAAGTGCGGTACGAGCCCGCAGACGGCGTTCAGCAGAGTCGACTTGCCGACACCGGAGGGGCCGACGAGGAGACACAGCTCCCCTTCGGGGACGGTCAGGTCGACGTCCCGCACGGCGGGCTCGGTGGCGTCCCCGTAGGTGACCGACACCTGCTCGAACCGGATCACTGGGTGGACTCCCTCTGTGACGTGGGCGACTGCGGCGGCGTCGGCGAGATCGGTGACTGCGGCGCCTGCTGTGACTGCGGTGGCTCCGGTGACTTCGGAGACCGCGGCGACCGCAGAGACTTCTTCGACGTATCGGGGCCGTGACCGGGTGTGCGACCGGGGGTGCGACCGCCGTCGGGCCCGCCACTCGGCCCGGCACGTTCGGGCGAGGTGCGGGCCGGCAGGGGCGCGACGAACGCGGGCAGCAGGCCCACCAGTATGCCGAGGGCCGGCCAGAGCGGGAGGACGGGTGCGGTGAGGGGGACGACGGGCGGCTGGAGGGCGCCGGGCGCGACGGCGTCCGCCCAGATCATCAGGGCTGCCACGGCGATGCCGGAGCCGGCCACCAGCCAGGCGCGGGTGCCCCAGCGTTCCGGCCGGTAGCGGGTGCGTACGGAGCGGCGGCCGCCCAGCCACAACCCGCCGAGCGCGGCGGCGAGTCCGGCGAGCAGCAGGGGCAGCCCGTAGCCGGCGCCGGTCCCGGCCAGCAGCCCGTAGGTCCCGGCGCAGACGCCGAGCAGGCCGCCGAGGGTGAGGACCGAGGTGGTGTGCCGGACGGCGCGTGGCACCTGGGCGGCGCGGCCGTAGCCGCGGGCGTCCATCGCGGCGGCCAGCGCGACCGAGCGCTCCAGCGCCCCTTCCAGCACGGGCAGTCCGACCTGGAGGAGGGCCTTGAAGCCGCGGTCGGGACGGCCGCGCAGCCGACGGGCCGCGCGCAGTCGCTGCACGTCGGCCACCAGATTCGGCGCGAACGTCATCGCGACGACGACCGCGACGCCCGCCTCGTAGAGGGCCCCGGGCAGCGACTTCAGCATCCGGGCGGGGTTGGCGAGGGCGTTCGCGGCGCCGACGCAGATGAGGAGGGCGGCCAGCTTCAGGCCGTCGTAGAGGGCGAAGAGCATGCCCTCGGCGGTGACCCGGCCGCCGATCCGGACGCCCCGCGCCCAGTCGGGGAGCGGCACTTCGGGCAGCGTCACAAGAACGTGGGAACCGGGGATCGGCGAGCCCAGGACGAAGGCGAAGACCAGCCGGATGGCGATCACGAACAGGCCGAGCTTGGCGAACGCACCGTACGACCGGGCCCAGGGCGCGTCCGTACGGCGGGCCGCGACGACGTAGCCCGCCACCCCGACCAGCATGCCGAGCAGCAGCGGATTGGTGGTGCGGGAGGCCGCGGTCGCCAGGCCGAGCGCCCACAGCCACCACGCTCCGGCGTGCAGCGCGGTGGTACGGGTCGCGCGCGGGGCGCTCATCCGCGTCGGCGGCGTGCCTGCCATACGGCCGCCGCTCCCAGGGCGAAGACGGCCGCGCCGCCGCCGAGCAGTCCGGCGGACGGGCCGCCGTCCTCGCCGTGGTCCACCGTGCCGGAACCCCGCTCCGCCGACGGCGCGGAGGCGTCCGGCCCGGAGCCCGCGGCTGCCTCGTCCTTGCCGCCTGCCTCGTCCTCGGCCCCCGTGTCGCCTGATCCGCCGACCCGGTCCGCGCACCCCGACCGCGGGTAGTCGGCGATGGCGCACAACAGGGCGTGGGGGTCGTACCGCAGCGGCCGGGCGACCGCGGCCAGTACCTCACCCGCCGAGGCGTCCTCAGGGACAACGGCGCAGTGCGTCCGCGGCTTCGGCGGCCGCTCCCCGCCGGGCGCGTCCGACGCACTGCCGAAGTCGATGACGACGCCGACCCGCTTGCTGTTCTCCTTGGCGGGTGTGCCCTGGCAGATCGCGTCGAAGTCGGCGGCCGTGCGCGGGCCGGCGGCCGCGGCGGAGTCGGCGCTCACGGTGAACCGGAACCCCTCGACCGCACCGTCGGCCGGCCGCGCGGTGGCCGGCCCTTCGGTCGCGTACGCCCAGGAACCGGCGGCGCCACCGGAGCCGCCCGAGCCGCCCTTGCTGTTCCAGAAGGACCAGTAGCGGTACTCCTGCGCCTGGGCGGGCGCGGCGGCCAGGCCGCTGATCGTGCCGGCCAGCAGCAGGGCGCAGGCGATACGAGGGAAGCGCATCAGAGGGCGTTCTTCTTCTTGCGGCCGCTCAGCAGGAAGCCGATACCGGCGCCCACGGCGAGCCCGACGCCGACGACCCACCAGATGCCCATGCCGCTCCCGCTGTCCTCCGTGTCCTTCGCGTCGGCGCTCTTCCCCTGCTTCTGGCCGGCGGCCGGCGCGGGGCCGGTGGCGTTGAGAGCGGCGACCAGGTCGGTGCCGCCGAAGGCGCGCGGGTCGGTGCCCGTGGCGTGCGCGGCGAGCACCAGCTGGGCATACGCGGCCGGGCCGTTCTGCTTCGCCCAGTCCGCCGCGTGCTGTTCCAGCCACTTCAGCGGCTTCTGCGCGGCCGCGCCGTGCGCTCCCGCGGCCAGCGCGAGGACGGTGTCGGCGGTGTTGCCGACGTCCGGCTGGTCCTCCGCGCCGGGCATCGCGGACAGCAGGTGCTGCCCGTTCGCGTCGAGCTGCGCGACGAGGTAGGCGTCCGCGCCCCCGGCCGCCACCTTCCGGGCACCGGCGTCCGCGCTGCCCTTGCCCTTACCGTCGTCGCCCTGGCTGTCCGCACCGTCCTTGCAGGTCAGCGGGCGGACAGGGGTGACTGTGTCCTTGCCGGCCGGCGTGACGACGAAGCCCTCGCCGAGGGCGCCCAGCGCGGCGGCCGCGGTGGCGTCGGCGTTCGGGGCCAACGCGCCGTCCTTGGGCTGGAAGGCGAAGGCGCCGCGCTCCGCGGACTTCGCCCTGCAGCCCAGCTGGAAGGTCAGCAGCGCGTCGAAGGGCGACTTGCCGCCCTCTTCCGAGGTCACGGCGGCCGGCTTCTCGCCCGCCGCGACGAGTGCCCCGATGACCACGGAGGTGGAGTTGGCGTCGCTCGCCGAGCCCGCCATCGAACTCCATCCGCCGTCCTTGTTCTGCACGGACTTCAGCCAGCCCACGGCCTTCTTCACGGCGTCACCGTGTCCGCCGAGCGCGGCCAGTGCCTGCACCGCGGCGCCCGTCTGGTTGGTGTCCCGCATCGTCTTGGCGGCGCAGGGCTTCGCCGGGTCGGCCCGGAAGGCGGCGAACGAACCGTCGGCGCACTGCTGCCCGGTGAGCCAGTCGACCGCCGACGCCGCGGGCCGCAGGCCCACCGTGTCCTGCGCGAGCAGGGCGAGGGACTGCCGCCACACGCCGTCGTACTCAGGGGAGGTGGCGCCGTACAGGCCGGCGGGCAGCTTCGCGGGGGAGGGCGAGGGGGCCGCGGCCGGGGCGGCGGAGTCGGCGAACGCGGCCGGGGCGGCGGCCGCGCCCAGCACCGCCGCGGTGGCCAGCGCCGCGGCGGCGCGGCGTGCCAGGACGGCGAAGGAAGGAGCCATGGGGTCGGTGCCTCTCGGGGTCGGTTCGCAGCGGTGTACGCAGCCGCGCTCGGCCGGCCGCCCGCGCGCCCGGTCGTCGGACCCACGCGGTGGCACCGGGCTCAGCTCCGTATACCTCGACGGTGCCGCGCACCGGCCGTCCGAAGGCGGGGCCGGGGCGGGAGCCTTGGTCGTGCGCCAGCGGGTGCTCCGGCTCGTACGGCCGTGCGTGCCGCGTAAGCGTCGCGGTGCGCGGGCGGGCCGTCCTCACGGTTGCGGGTCAGCGCCGGATTTTCACCGGCTTCCCCCGATAGGCACGGATGAAGTTTTCACGCACACCTTAACCGGCGCCCGCAAGGGGTTCGCTCGCACGTACGGATACCGGCGGGAACGCGGCCCCGGCGTGCGGGCGCGGGGAGCGGGGCGGCGGAGCCCTTCCCCGCGGGCGGTGTCGGGCGGTGTCGGGCGGTGTCGGGCGCCGGCCCTCGGGGGTCATGCCGCCCGGTACGTCACCGGGTCGGAGCCGGGGACGGGCTCGGCGTGCCCGAGTTTCACCAGGCGGCGCAGGTGGGCCTCGGCTTCCGAGACGGCGATGTTGCGGGAGCCGTAGGGGATCTGCTCCCAGGGGCGGTTCCACTCCATCGCCACCGCGAGCTGCCAGGGCGTGAGGGGTTCGCGGAGCAGTGCTCTCAGTCCGGACAGGCGCTCTTCGTGGTGGGCGAGGAGTTCTTGCACGCGCCCGTCCGCGTCGGCGAACGCGTGCTGGTGGGCGGGCAGCACCTCGGCGGGGGCGAGCCTGCCGATCCGCTCCAGGGAGTCGAGGTAGTCGCCCAGCGGGTCGGTGACCGTGGCGTCGTCCGGGTCCTCGTACAGCCCGACGTGCGGGGTGATGCCGGGGAGGAGGTGGTCGCCGGAGAACAGCCGGCCGAAGCGGTGGGGCTGCCCGGCCGGGGCCCCGGCCACCGCACTCCCGGCCTCCCCGTCCCCGGCCCCCGCACCGGCCCCCGTGCCCCGCCCCGGGTGCTCCTCCTCCAGATGCAGGCAGACGTGTCCCGGGGTGTGCCCCGGCGTCCAGATCCCCCGCAGCCGACGCCCGGGGAGGTCGAGCAGCTCGCCGGGGGCGATGTCGCGGTCGGGCAGCGCGGGCCGCCGGGCGGGCAGTGACCGGGCGCTGCCCTTGGCGCGGGCCGCCCGCAGGGGCGCGAGGTGGTCCTCGGGCGCGCCCGCCGCCGTGAGTTTGGCGGTCAGGTAGTCGAGCCACCGGCCCGGCTCGGCCTCGCGGCTGCGGCGGACCATGGCGGTGTCGGCCGCGTGCATCGCGATCCAGGCCCCGGACGCCTCGCGGACCTTGGCGGAGAGGCCGTGGTGGTCGGGGTGGTGGTGGGTGATCAGGACGCCGTGCAGGTCGGTGACGGCGAACCCGCATCCCTCGACACCGGCGACGAGGGTGTCCCAGGAGTCCGGGTCGTCCCAGCCGGTGTCGATGAGCACCGGACCGCGGTCGGTCTCCAGGAGGTGGACGAGGGTGTGGCCGAGCGGATTGTCCGGGATGGGGACGGCGATGCTCCATACCCCGCCCCTGTGGTCGGTCACCTGTGTCATCCCGGTCCCCTCTCGGTGTGGGCCTGCCCGGTCACTATAACTAGAACGAGTTCCAGTACGTCCTGAAGTGGTCTTTTCGATGGCGGAGTTGAGGCAGTAGACAGGCACCGGCTAGGAAGTGGGGGCCGACGGCGCGGTGATTGTGTGCGCGCCGTGGACTCCTGCAAGGGGAACTGGTATCAGTTTCTGATGCAGCGTCAGATGTCGGCGGGCGCATGAATGCCAGCCGGCCGAGGGCGGCCAACCCGCGGGAGGCGGCAGCGATGAGCGACCTCGTCGAGCACGGAAAGCTCTACATAGGCGGTGAGTTGGTCGACCCGGCCGGCCGCGACACGATCGAGGTCGTCTCACCGCACACCGAGCAGGTCATCGGCCGGGTTCCGCACGCCTCCCGGGCCGATGTCGACCGCGCGGTGGCTGCGGCCCGCACGTCCTTCGACTCCGGGGTCTGGGCCAGGGCCCCGCTGGCGGAGCGGATCGCCGTGGTGACCCGCATCAAGGACGCCTTCGCCGCGCGCAGCGAGGAGATCGCCCGGGTCATCAGCTCCGAGAACGGCACACCCGTCACCTCCGGACTGATGGTGCAGTCGCTGGCGGCGATGCTGGTGTGGGACGCGGCCCTCGCCGTGGCCCGTGACTTCCCGTTCGAGGAGCGGCGCGCCGGCCTGCTGGGCCCGCTGCTGGTCCGCCGGGAGCCGGCCGGGGTGGTCGCGGCCGTCGTGCCCTGGAACGTCCCGCAGTTCACCGCCGCCGCCAAGCTCGCGCCGGCCCTGCTGGCGGGCTGCTCGGTGGTGTTGAAGGTGTCGCCGGAGACTCCGCTGGACGCCTACCTCCTCGCCGAGATCGTGACCGAGGCCGGGCTGCCGGAGGGGGTGCTGTCGATCCTGCCCGCGGACCGGGAGGTCAGTGAGTACCTGGTCGGGCATCCGGGCGTGGACAAGGTCTCGTTCACCGGGTCGGTGGCGGCGGGCAAGCGGGTCATGGAGGTCGCGGCCCGCAACCTCAGCCGCGTCACGCTGGAGCTGGGCGGCAAGTCCGCCGCGGTGATCCTGCCGGACGCGGATCTGGAAGCGGCGGTGGCCGGCATCGTGCCGTTCGCCTGGATGATCAACGGCCAGGCGTGTGTGGCCCAGACGCGGATTCTCGCGCCGCGCAGTCGCTACGACGAGATCGCCGAGCGGTTCACCGCGGCGGCCGGCGCCCTGACCGTCGGCGACCCGCTGGATCCGGCCACCGAACTCGGCCCGCTGGTCGCCCGCCGGCAGCAGCAGCGTTCGCTGGACTACATCGCGCTCGGCCAGCAGGAAGGCGCCAAGGTCCTGACGGGGGGCGGCCGGCCCGAGGGGCAGCCGACGGGCTGGTACGTCGAGCCGACGCTCTTTGGCGAGGTCGCCAACTCCATGCGGATAGCCCGCGAGGAGATCTTCGGCCCGGTCATCTGCCTGCTGCCCTACGACGACGAGGCCGAGGCGGTACGGATCGCCAACGACTCCGACTACGGCCTCTCCGGCTCGGTGTGGACGGCCGACGTCGAGCGGGGCATCGACATCGCGCGGCAGGTGCGCACCGGTACGTACTCGGTGAACACCTTCAGCATCGACATGCTCGGCCCGTTCGGCGGCTACAAGAACTCCGGCATCGGGCGGGAGTTCGGCCCGGAGGGGTTCGGCGAGTATCTGGAGCACAAGATGATCCACCTGCCGGCGGGTGCCTGATGGGGGACCGCTGGCGGGTGGAGGTGGACCGGAGCGTGTGCATCGGGTCGGGGATGTGCGTCGGGGCGGCACCCGACGGCTTCCGCCTCGACTCCGCCCGGCAGTCGCACCCGGTGGTGCCGGAGGGTGACCCCGCCGAGAGCGTGCTGGCGGCGGCCGAGGGGTGCCCGGTCGAGGCGATCCTCATCACCGCGGCGGACAGCGGTCAGCCGGTCTTCCCGCCGGAGGAGTGAGGAGCCGTCCCCGACCCCGGTCGAGTCCCCGGCCGCGGCCCCGGATCCGGTGCGGTGACGTCGATCAGCCGGCAGACCGTCTCGATGTCGATCTTCACCTGGGCGATCGAGGCCCGCCCGGACAGCCAGGTGATCAGCGCCGAGTGCCAGGTGTGCTCGATGACGCGTACCGCGGACAACTGGTCGGGGGTGGCGGGCCCGTCCAGGTTCATCGCGTCCAGGATGATCGCGGTGGTCAGCCGGGAGACGGTGTCCACCTCGGGGCTGACCGAGCGGTCGGCGAAGGTCAGCGCGCGCACCATGGCGTCCGCGAGGTGCGGTTCGCGCTGGAGGGCGCGGAACGCCCGCATCAGGGTCTGGGCGACCCGTTTGCCCGGGTCCTCCTCCGACGGCGGCCGCTTGCGCAACGTCTCGTGCATGTGCTGGAGCTGGTCCTGCATGGTCGCGACCAGCAGATGCACCTTGGAGGGGAAATAGCGGTAGAGGGTGCCGAGTGCGACGCCCGAGGACTCGGCCACCTCGCGCATCTGCACGGCGTCGAACCCGCCGCGGCCGGCCAGCTTGGCGCTGGTGTGCAGGATGCGGCGTCGACGGGCCTCCTGACGTTCGGTCAGGGGAGGACTCGCGGGAAGCGCCGGCTTGGCCGCCTTGGATTCCGTAGTCATATATCCCATTCCGTGGCATTGCGTCCGCGATGCGGTGAGTGCCGGTGGTGTGATCGGCACAGCATGGCAGGGGGGCGGGTCGTGGCGCGAATCACCTGGTGCGACTCTTTCCGCGGGGGGCTCGGCCGGTAGATTCGAAGCTCCGTGAACTGATCAGTAGCCGATCAGTTCTGAAACTTGTTCTAGATTACCGCCAGCGGTTACGCTCCGGCGAAAGTCCAGTGAGAAGGGGGCCGAGCGTGACCGCAGAGGCCGTCCAGGCAGCCGCGCCTCGCCCCGCAGAGGCCCCCTCGGCCTCCGCCCCGCACAACGGCGACGGACCCCTGCGCATCGCGATGCTCACCTACAAGGGGAACCCTTTCTGCGGTGGTCAAGGCGTCTATGTCCGCCACCTCTCGCGCGAACTGGCCCGGCTCGGCCACACCGTTGAGGTCATCGGCGCCCAGCCCTACCCCGTTCTCGACGACGGGGTGACGCTGACCGAGCTGGCCAGCCTCGACCTCTACCGGCAGCCCGACCCGTTCCGCACGCCGCGGCTCCGCGAGTTCCGCGACTGGGTCGACGCCCTCGAAGTCGGCACGATGTGGACCGGCGGCTTCCCCGAGCCGCTCACCTTCTCCCTGCGGGCCCGGCGTCACCTCGCCGCCCGGCAGGGCGAGTTCGACGTCGTGCACGACAACCAGACGCTCGGATACGGCCTGCTCGGCGGTCCGCGCGCGATCGGCGCCCCGCTGGTCACCACGATTCACCACCCCATCACCGTCGACCGGCGCCTGGACCTGGAAGCCGCCGACGGCTGGCGGCGCCGCGCCTCGGTCCGCCGCTGGTACGGCTTCACCCGGATGCAGAAGCGGGTCGCCCGCCGGCTGCCGTCCGTGCTCACCGTCTCCGGCTCCTCCCGCCAGGAGATCGTCGACGACCTCGGCGTGGCCGACGGCCGGATCCACGTCGTGCACATCGGCGCCGACACCGACCTCTTCTCCCCGGACCCGTCCGTCCCCGAGGTGCCCGGCCGGATCGTCACGACCTCCAGCGCCGACGTGCCGCTCAAGGGCCTGGTCCACCTCGTCGAGGCGCTCGCCAAGGTCCGTACCGAGAACCCCGACGCGCATCTGGTGGTCGTCGGCAAGCGCGCCGACGACGGACCGGTCGCCGCGGCCATCGAACGCCACGGCCTCGCCCACGCCATCGAGTTCGTCAAGGGCATCAGCGACAGCGAACTCGTCGACCTGGTGCGCGGCGCGCAGATCGCCTGTGTGCCCTCCCTCTACGAGGGCTTCTCGCTCCCCGCGGCCGAGGCGATGGCCACCGGCACCCCGCTGCTGGCCACCACCGGCGGCGCCATCCCCGAAGTCGCCGGCGCCGACGGCGAGACCTGTCTGGCGGTGCCCCCGGGCGACGCCGGCGCACTGGCTGCCGGGCTCCTCCGCCTCCTGGGAGACGCCCCGTTGCGCCGGCGGCTGGGCGCGGCGGGACGCGAGCGGGTGCTCGCCCGCTTCACCTGGCGGCAGGCCGCCCTCGGCACCGCGGAGCGCTACCGTGAGGCGATCGCCCTCCAGACGGACCGCGCCGCCGCCGGAACCCGTCCTCAGGGGGCGGCAGGGGGCGCCGCGGGTACCGCGGCCACCCCGAGTACCGCCGGACGCGCCTAGTGCCGGGTCCGACCGCGCCTCCGGGCGCGCGCGCCGGTGCGCGGGGCGTCGGCTGCCACCCCCGCACCTTGTGCCCCACCGCTTCCCGCAGCCACCACCGCCATGAACCGCCGGACGAAAGCAGAACGCCGTGCTGACCGTCGACTTTTCCCGTTTCCCGCTCGCCCCGGGCGACCGCGTACTCGACCTGGGCTGCGGCGCGGGTCGGCACGCCTTCGAGTGTTACCGACGCGGCGCGCAGGTCGTCGCCCTCGATCAGAACGGCGAGGAGATCCGCGAGGTCGCCAAGTGGTTCGCCGCGATGAAGGAGGCCGGCGAGGTCCCGGCGGGCGCCACCGCCACCGCGATGGAGGGTGACGCGCTCGCCCTGCCGTTCCCCGACGACAGCTTCGACGTCGTGATCATCTCCGAGGTGATGGAGCACATCCCCGACGACAAGGGCGTGCTCGCCGAGATGGTGCGGGTGCTGCGCCCCGGCGGCCGGATCGCCGTCACCGTCCCGCGCTACGGCCCGGAGAAGATCTGCTGGGCACTCAGCGACGCCTACCACGAGGTCGAGGGCGGTCACATCCGGATCTACCGCGGCGACGAGCTGCTCGGCAAGATGCGCGAGGCGGGCCTGGAGCCGTACGGCACGCACCACGCGCACGGCCTGCACAGCCCCTACTGGTGGCTCAAGTGCGCCTTCGGCGTGAACAAGGACGGCGACGACGCCCCGCTGCCGGTGAAGGCGTACCACAAGCTGCTGGTCTGGGACATCATGAAGAAGCCGCTGGCCACCCGGCTCGCGGAGCAGGCGCTCAACCCCGTCATCGGCAAGAGCTTCGTCGCCTACGCCACCAAGCCGCGGCTGCCCGAGCAGGACGCCGGGACGACCGCCGAGCCGGTGAAGGCCGAGACGGCCGATACGGCAAAGGCCGCCAAGACCGCGGGCAAGGCCACCAAGGCCACCAAGTCCACGGCCAGGCCGGCCAAGCGCGCCGCCAAGCCCGCCAAGTCCACCGAGTCCACCGCCGGAGCCGCCAAGTGACGAGTCCCGGGCGTACCGAGCGCCTGGTCCTGCCGGGTGTGCTCACCGCCGAACAGGCGGCCCGTACGGTCGCCGGCATCCTCGCGATCCAGCGCGCGGACGGCGCGATCCCCTGGTTCCGCGGGCACCACCTCGACCCGTGGGACCACACCGAGGCCGCCATGGCCCTGGACGCGGCCGGCGAGCACGAGCGCGCCGAGGCCGCGTACGACTGGCTGGTGCGCACCCAGAACAAGGACGGCTCCTGGTACGCGGCCTACGCCGACGGGGACGCCGAAGCGCCCACCGACCGTGGCCGGGAGACCAACTTCTGCGCCTACATCGCGGTCGGCGTCTGGCACCACTTCCTGTCCACCGGCGACGAGACGTTCCTCGACCGCATGTGGCCGGCGGTCTTCGCGGCCATCGAGTACGTCCTGGAACTCCAGCAGCCCGGTGGGGAGATCGGCTGGAAGCGCGAGGACGACGGCACCCCCGTCACCGACGCGCTGCTGACCGGTTCGTCCTCCGTCTACCAGGCCCTGCGCTGCGCCCTCGCGCTCGCGGACCAGCGCGAGGAGCCGCAGCCCGACTGGGAATTGGCCGTCGGGCGCCTCGGTCACGCGATACGCCGCCACCCCGAGCGGTTCCTGGACAAGGCCCGCTACTCCATGGACTGGTACTACCCGGTCCTGGGCGGCGCGGTGCGCGGCGCGGACGCCAGGGAACGGATCGACGCGGAGTGGGAGCGCTTCGTCGTACCGGGACTAGGTGTGCGCTGTGTGCTGCCCAACCCCTGGGTCACCGGCGGTGAGAGCGCCGAACTGGCCCTCGCCCTCTGGGCGATGGGGGAGTCCGAACGCGCCGTGCAGATCCTCAAGTGGATGCAGCACCTGCGCGCCGAGGACGGCATGTACTGGACCGGTTACGTCTTCGACGACGACGCGATCTGGCCCCGTGAACTGACCTCCTGGACCGCCGGGTCGCTGCTGCTCGCGGTAGCCGCACTGGGGGGCGACGAGGCCACCACGTCGGTCTTCGGCGGCGAATGGCTGCCCACCGGCCTCGACCCGGACTGCTGCCGCTCCTAGGCGAGCCCCTTACGTGGCCGTGCCGCCCGGGGCGAGGAACCCGGGCGGCACCGCGGCAACCCACCGATGGGCCGGGCGGGCACAAATTGGGGAGCCGTGAGAGCCGGGCCCGCACTACTGTGCGGTCATGACTCTCCGCGGCTCCCTCTCCCATGAGCGCTACTGCGCCGAACTCCTCGCCGAGACCGACAGGTTCAGGGAGCTGGTGCGCTCGGGCGACCTCGCCGCCAAGGTGCCGACCTGCCCCGCGTGGACGCTGGCCGATCTCGCCCTGCATGTGGGCGGCGCGCACCGCTGGGCCGGTGCGCTGGTCGCCACCCGCGCCACGGAAGACGTCGAGGAGGAGGACGTCCCGCTGATCCGCGGCCCGGAAGGTGAGGGCGTCGCCGCCCTGGACGCCTGGCTCGCCGAGGGCGTCGAGCAGACCGTACGGGCGCTGCGCGAGGCAGGTCCCGAGGCCGAGGTGTGGACGTGGTCGCCGGTGCGGCGGGCGCGGTTCTGGGCCCGCCGGATGACCCACGAGACGGTGATCCACCGGGCCGACGCGGCTCTGGCGACCGCCGCCGGCTACGAACTCGCGCCCGAGGTGGCCGCCGACTGTCTGGAGGAATGGCTCCAGTTGTGCGCCCTTCCGGAGGGGGCCGCGCGCCAGGCGGACGCCGATGACCCGCTGTTCGGCCCCGGCCGCAGCATCCACCTGCACGCCACCGACACCCCGCCCGAGCTGAACGCCGAATGGGTCCTCGACCTCACGGGCGACCGGCTCGCCCACCGCCGCAGCCACGAGAAGGCCGCCGTCGCGCTGCGCGGCCCGCTCACCGACCTCCTGAGCGTCCTCTACCGCAGGCTGCCCGCAGACAGCGACCGCGTCGAGGTGCTCGGCGACCGCGCGCTGCTCGACCTGTGGCTGGAGCGGGCGTCCTTCGAATGAGCGGTGAGGTCTGCGCAGCGGCGGGGCGCGTCAGGAGTTCAGCTCGGCCAGTACCCGCAGGGTGTGCGGGTCGGGAGCGGTGACCAGCAGGTCGGTGACCGGCCCCGACCGCCACAACTCCAGGCGCTGAGCGATGCGTTCGCGCGGGCCCACCAGCGAGATCTCGTCGGCGAACGCGTCCGGAACGGCCAGCACCGCCTCCTCCTTGCGGCCCTGGAGGAAGAGTTCCTGCACCTGCCGGGCCTCGTCCTCGAAGCCCATCCGCGCCATCAGATCGGCATGGAAGTTGCGGGTCGCGTGTCCCATGCCGCCGATGTAGAAGCCGAGCATCGCCTTGACCGGCAGCAGCCCCTCGCTGACGTCGTCGCAGACCGCGGCGCGCGCCATCGGGGCGATGAGGAAGCCGTCCGGGGCGTCCTCCAGGGACGCCTGGTAGACCTCGGTACGCAGCGGTGACCAGTACAGCGGCAGCCAGCCGTCCGCGATGCGGGTGGTCTGCGCGATGTTCTTGGGGCCCTCCGCGCCGAGCAGGACGGGCAGTTCGGTGCGCAGGGGGTGGGTGATGGGCTTGAGCGCCCTGCCCAGGCCGGTGCCGTCCGCGCCGCGGTAGGGATGCGGGTGGAAGAGCCCGTCCGCCTCCACCGGGCCCTCGCGGCGCAGGACCTGCCGGATCACGTCGACGTACTCACGTGTCGCGGTCAGCGGGCTCTTGGGGAACGGCCGCCCGTACCACCCCTCGACGACCTGCGGGCCCGACAGTCCCAGGCCCAGCAGGACCCGGCCGCCGGAGAGATGATCGAGAGTGAGGGCGTGCATCGCGGTGGCGGTGGGGGTGCGCGCGGCCATCTGCGCGATACCGGTGCCCAGTTTGATCCGGGAGGTGTGCGCGGCGATCCAGGTGAGCGCGGTGAACGCGTCCGATCCCCAGGACTCCGCGGTCCACACCGAGTGGTAGCCCAGGCGCTCCGCCTCGCGGGCGAGTTCGAGATGCCGGGGGTCGGGGCCGCGGCCCCAGTAGCCCAGCGCCAGCCCGAGTCGCATGCCCCGCCCCTCTCCGCCGCTGCGTCCGGCCGTGCCGCCGCAACCTTTGCTGACGAACCGTCAGATCGGCGCGGTCCGGCGACTGTACGACCCGGCGGGCGGGCAGCGCAACGGCCCCCCGCCCACGAGGGGCGAGGGGCCGCGAAAGGACCGCTGTGCGTCCGGCGTCAGCCGCGCTGGATGCCGGTGGTGTCCTGCAGGACGCCGCGCCGGCCGTCCTGGGTCTGTGCGATCAGGGCCTGGCCGCGCTGCTCCACCGCGAGGTACCAGGTGCCGGGCGCCAGTTCGGCGATCGGCTGCGGCGAACCGTCCTCGCCGTACAGCGGACGCGCGACGGGCACCGCGAACCAGAACGGCGCGAAGTCGGCCGGGCCGCCCGCTGCCGGGGTGGCGCCCTGCGGGCCGCCGGCCGTGGCGCCGGCCGGCTCCTGCTGACCGCCGTAGGACTGCGGGCCGGGCTGCTGCTGGCCGCCCGGGTAGCCGTAGCCCTGGCCTGCCGGCTGCTGCTGCTGCGCGCCGGGGTAGCCGTAACCGGGGTTGGGGCCCGCACCGTACGGGGAGGGGGCCTGCGGCTTCGGGGGGCCGACGAGGGCGGCCTTGAGGGCGGGCACCAGCGGGGTGGCGACGGCCGCGCCGGCCAGGACCAGCGCGCCGATCAGGCCGAGGATCAGGCCGGCGGAGGCGCCCTCACTGTCGACGATCGTCCAGAACGCGGTCCACGCCGCGAAGATGGCCAGCGAGACGCCGACCTGCTGGAGTTCGAGTCCGGCGACCTTGCGCGGCTGCGGCAGGGCGCGGGACACCACGATCAGGGCGGCGGCGATGACACCGGCGAGGTACACGCTCATCAGCAGGGACAGGGCGTCCCAGGCGTTCGGGCCGGAGGCCGACTCGGGGCAGAACTTGCCGACGCAGGTGTCGCCGGTCGAGTAGAGCTCGAGGAACGAGGCGATGAACAGCAACACCGCTGCTCCGATCACCACGCCGTCGCCTCGAGTGAGGGAGCGGATGTTCACGTAAGGGTCCTTTGTCGGTTTCGTGGTTCTGGTCGTCGCTGTCGCTGGCGCGCGGTGCGAGGCACGGGCAGTGGCCCCCCATCGTAAAGGGGAACCTATCGTCGAATCCGCCGGGCCGTCCTGTTGGTTTCGGCAGGGTTCGGCAGCGGTATCGGGTGCCGTATCCCTGGGGGTTTCGCAGGCCGCTGTCAGTGCGTCAAGAAGTCCGTAATGCCCTCGGTGATCCCGCGCGCCGCCTTTTGCCGCCACTGCGCGTCGGTCAATTGCGCGGCGTCCTTCGCGTCGCGCATATTGCCGCACTCCAGGAACACCTTGGGCACCTTCGAGAGGTTGAGGCCGCCGAGATCGGACCGTACGTCCAGGCCGGTGCCGCCGCCGACGTAATTGGAGGGAGCGCTTCCGGTAACTGCCACGAACCGTCCGGCCAGTCGCTCGCCCAGCTCCCGCGAGGGCGCCACCATCGCCGTGGTGTCCGCGGCGCCGGCCGAGACGCGGGCGGGCAGGATGACGTGGAAGCCACGGTTGCCGGCCCCCGAGCCGTCGGCGTGCAGGGAGACGGCCGCGTCGGCGTGGGCCTTGTTCCCGGTGGCGGCGCGTTCGTCGACGCACGGTCCGTACGGGCGGTCGCCGTCCTGGGTGAACACGACCTCGGCGCCCCGGTCCTGGAGGAGGGTGCGGGTGCGGCGGGCCAGGTCGAGGGTGAAGGCCGCCTCGGCGTAACCGTCGTTGGTGGAGGTGCCGGTGGTGTCGCACTCCTTGTGCGCGTTGCCGATGTCGACCTGTCGCGCGATCTCCCGGCCGTGGTCGCGGTTGCGCGGGTTGTGGCCGGGGTCGATCACCACGACCTTGCCTTTGAGGCTGCCGCCCGGCCGCGGGGTCCCGGACCCGTCCCCCGGCCCGCTCGCCTTCCCGCCGTCCTCGCCGGCCCCGCCGGCCCCGCCGTCACCGTCAGGCTTCGCGTGGGTGTCGCCGGCGCCGCCGTGCCCGGCCTTGCCGCCGGAGGCGTCCGCGCTGCCGCTCGATGACGTAGTCGGTGCCGGCTGCGCGCCCGGTGGTGGCGCGCCTCCGGTGCCGCCCGAGGACCGCCAGAGCAGCCAGCCTGCGGCGCAGGCGGCCACCAGGACGGCCAGCGTCACGGCGAGGGCGCCGCGCAGGCGGCGGTGCGGGGGGAAAGTGCTGCCGTTGGACACGTCCGCGATCGTAGCCCGCTCAGATGCCGGGGCCGGTGCGCCGCAGGACGTGCAGCGACCCGTACTCCGAGATCTCGGTGAAGGCGCCGGACTCCAGGGCCCTGCGGTAGATGCGGTACGGGGCCTGGCCGCCGTCCGCCGGGTCCGCGAAGACGTCGTGGATGACGAGCAGTCCGCCGGGGGCGACGTGCGGGGCCCAGCCCTCGTAGTCGGCGGTGGCGTGCTCGTCGGTGTGCCCGCCGTCGATGAAGACCAGGCCGACCGGGGCCCGCCACAGGGCCGCGGCCTGCGGCGACCGGCCGACCAGGGCGATCACCTGCTCCTCCAGGCCCGCCGCGTGCAGGGTCCGGCGGAAGGCGGGCAGGGTGTCCATCCGGCCGACCTCGGGGTCGACGACCGTCGGGTCGTGGTACTCCCAGCCGGGCTGCTGCTCCTCGCTGCCCCGATGGTGGTCGACGGTGACGGCCATCACGCCCGCGCCGCGCGCGGCGTCCGCCAGCAGGATCGTGGAACGGCCGCAATACGTGCCGACCTCCACCAGCGGCAGCCCGAGCGCCCCCGCTTCCGCCGCCGCCGCGTACAGGGCGAGGCCCTCGTCCACGGGCATGAAGCCCTTCGCCGCCTCGAATGCGGCGAGAATCTCCGGCTGCGGAGCTGTGGGAGCCGTGGGAGCGGCCATGGGCTTCCTCCTGGGGTGCGGTCAGAGGGCTCATGCTGCCGTACGGCGCGCGCCGGGCGATGTGCGGGTACCGGCCACCGGGGTATTTCGCCGTCAGAACAGCGGTTCGTATTTCCGGTGGAGCGTTTCCGGGATGCCCGATAGCGGGGAATTCGCGCAGGGCCCGGCAGGCGGGGTGGGAATGGCGGCCGCGCGCCGGAATTCACCCGACCGTTTCCGGTACGCAGCCCTGGCGTTCCCTGTCGAATGCGGACTGTTCCCGCCCGGAAAGCGGCGGGAGCCGGGCCGATTACGGCAAGCAACTCCGACAAAGAGGTCGATCATCGTTCGATCCGTTCCTGACCTTCCGTCAGATTGGAACGTGTTCTAGTCTGCCCGCATGGGCATCGGAATCACGCAAGAGCACCGTGACCTGGCAGAGGCGACGCGCCGCTGGGCCGCCCGCACCGTGCCACCCGAGGAACTGCGCACCCTGCTCGACACCGCCCCGCCGGGCAGTCCCGGCCGCCCTGCCTACTGGAAACAGCTCGTCGCACAGGGCTTGGTCGGACTCCACCTTCCGGAGACCGACGGCGGGGGCGGCGGCGAACTCCTCGACCTGGCCGTCGTGCTGGAGGAACTTGGCCGTGCCGCGCTCCCGGGCCCGTACCTGCCCACCGCCCTGGCCGCCGAACTGCTCCACCACGGCGGCCCCCGGGACCTCGTGCGGGCCCTGGCCACCGGTGAGCGCATCGGCGCCGTCGCATTCGGCGCCGGCTCGCTCATCGCCGTCGAGGGAGCCGGCGGCTACCTCCTCGACGGCACCGCGCCCCCCGTCCTGTCCGGCGGCGACGCGGATCTGCTCCTGCTGGCCGCGGAGACGCCCGCCGGCACCGTCTGGCTCGCGGCCGACGCCGACGCCCTGACCGTGCGGACGCAGGAGAGCGCCGACCCCACCCGGCCGACCGCCGAGGTGAGCGCGGACGGCGTGCTGATACCCGGCGACCGGCTGCTGACCGTCGACACCACCCTCGTCCGTGACCTGGCCGGGGTGCTGTTCGCCGCCGAAGCCTGCGGCACCGCCGCCCGGTCCCTGCACACCGCCGCGGAACACGCCGCGGTACGCGAGCAGTTCGGCCGCCCGATCGGCCAGTTCCAAGCGGTCAAGCACCTCTGCGCCGACATGCTCGTCCGCTGCGAACAGGCCCGTGCGCTCGTCTGGGACGCGGCCCGCGCCCGGCACGAGCCGCCCGAGGTCCGCGGCCTGGTCGCGGCGCTGGCCACCGCGACCGCCCTGGACGCCGCCTTCAGCTGCGCCAAGGACTGCATCCAGATCCTCGGCGGCATCGGCTTCACCTGGGAGCACGACGCACACCTCCACCTGAGACGGGCGACCGTGGCCCGCCAACTCCTCGGCGGCGGCGACACCCACCGGCTCCGCGCCGCCCGCCACGCCGCCGACGGTGCCCGCCGCGCACTGCGACTGGAACTCCCCGCCGACGCGGACGGATACCGCGCGGACGCCCGCGCGGTCATCGACGGGGTGCGCGGCCTGGACCCGGCGGCCGCCCGCCGTGCACTGGCACCCACCGGCCATGCCGCCCCGCACCTCCCAGAGCCCTACGGACTGGGCGCAGGTCCCGTCCAACAGCTCGCCGTCCAGCAGGAACTGGCAGCCGCCGGGGTCAAGGTCAGCGACCTGGGCATCGCCACCTGGGTGGTGCCCTCGCTCCTCGCCCACGGCACCGAGGAGCAGAAGCGGCGCTACCTGCTGCCGTCGCTGCGCGGTGACCTCCTGTGGTGCCAGCTCTTCTCCGAACCGGAGGCCGGCTCGGACCTGGCGTCCCTGCGTACCCGCGCCGAGCGGACCGACGACGGCTGGCGGGTCAACGGCCAGAAGGTGTGGACCTCGGCCGCCCAGTGGGCGGGCCACGGCATCCTGCTCGCCCGCACGAATCCCACCGCGCCCAAGCACCGGGGGCTGACCTTCTTCCTCGTCGACATGCGGAGCCCCGGCATCGACATCCGCCCGTTGAAGGAGATCACCGGCGACGCGCTCTTCAACGAGGTCTACTTCGACGACGTGCTGCTGCCCGCCGACGCCGTCGTCGGCGAGGTCGACAACGGCTGGGCGGTCGCCCGCACCACCCTGGACAACGAACGCGTCCACATGGCCGACCAACTGACCTTCGACACCGGGTTGCAGGCCCTCATCGACCGCTCCGCGGACCTGGACGACGCGGTGCGCGCACGCATCGGCGCGCTGGCCGCCGAGGCCCACGCACTGGGCTGCATCGGGCTGCGCACCACCCTCCAGCAGGTATCGGGCCGGGAGCCGGGCGCCGGTGCCAGCATCCGCAAACTGGTGCAGACCCCGCACCAGCAGAAGGTCGCCGAGCTGGCGCTCGAACTGCTCGGGCCGGTCGGCGCGGTGCGCGAGGGCACGGGCGAACGGGCCCTGCACGGCTTCTTGATGTCGCGTTGCCTGACCATCGCCGGCGGCACCACCCAGGTCCAGCTGAACGTCGTCGCGGAGCGGCTGCTCGGCCTGCCGCGCGACCCCGAGCCCCGCCCCCTCGTCTGAACTCTTTCCAGGAGGACACGCATGGCCGGCAAGGCGTACATCATCGGTGTCGGTATGACCCCGTTCACCAAGCCCGAGACCAGCGACCGGCAGTACTGGGACCTGGCGAAGGAAGCGGGCGGCAACGCGCTCGCCGACGCTGGGATCGGCTACGAGGCGGTCGAGCAGGTGCCGGTCGGCTTCTGCTACCAGACCTCGACGGCCGGCCAGCGCGCTGTGTACGAACTCGGGCTGACCGGCATCCCGGTCTACAACGTCAACAACAACTGCGCGACGGCCTCCACCGCGCTGATGATGGCGCGTCAGTTCGTCGAGTCGGGCATCAACGACTGTGTGCTGGCGCTCGGCTTCGAGAAGATGAAACGCGGCGCGCTGGGCGGCGGCGCGGACGGCGGCGATTTCGCCACCTCGCCGGTCGCCCGGCACTACGGCGTGATGGCGGCCGGCCACGGCTTCGAGAGGACGCCGCCCACCGCGCAGATCTTCGGCAACGCCGCCCGCGAGCACATGGCCCGCTACGGCACCACCGAGGAACAGCTCGCCGCGGTCGGCGCCAAGAACCACCGGCACTCCGCGCACAACCCCTACGCCCAGTTCCGGGACGTCTACACGGTCGAGGAGATCCTCGCCGCCAAGACCATCCACCGGCCGCTGACCCGGCTGCAGTGCTCGCCGACCTCGGACGGCTCGGCCGCGGCCGTCGTCGCCTCCGAGCGGTTCGTGCGCGCCCACGGGCTGGAGGAGCGGGCGGTGGAGATCGCCGCCCAGGCCATGACGACGGACACCGAGGACAGCTTCAGCACCGGCTCCTGCATCGAGGTGGTCGGCAAGCCGATGTCCCGGGCCGCGGCCCGGCAGGTCTACGCCGCGAGCGGCCTGGGCATCGAGGACGTGGACGTCATCGAGCTGCACGACTGCTTCTCCGTCAACGAACTGCTCACGTATGAGGCGCTGGGCATGTGCGCGGACGGGGAATCGGGCAAGCTGGTCGCCGACGGCGCCACCACCTACGGAGGGCGCTGGGTGGTCAACCCCTCCGGCGGCCTGATCTCCAAGGGCCACCCCCTGGGCGCGACCGGGCTGGCGCAGACCGCCGAGCTGGTGTGGCAGCTCCGTGGCACGGCGGGGGAGCGGCAGGTACCCGGCGCACGGATCGGCCTCGCCCACAACATCGGCCTGGGCGGCGCCGCGGTGGTCACCTTGCTGCGTAAGTGACGGCCGTGCACGCGGCGTCGGCAACGGTCACGACTCAGCCCAGGTCGGCCGCGGTGGCGACGACGACGCCGTAGAGGTCCTGCACGGTCGCCAGTGCGCTGTGGTGGATCTGCTCGGCGCTCATCTCGACGCCTGCGCCCCGCAGGGGCCGGGTGGCGCAGGCGTCGGCGACGACGGTGGGCCGGTTGCCGCGCAGGAACGCGCCCTGGGCGGTGAAGGCCACGCACATGTGGGTCATGAACCCGGCGATGACGACATCCGTCCTGCCCGCGGCCTCGATGTGCTCGGCGAGGTCGGTGCCGTGGAAGGCGTCGGGGGCCTGCTTGACGACGACGGTCTCACCGTCGACGGGGGCCACGCGCGGGTGGATGCGGCCGATCTCGGCCTTGATGTCGTAGGGGGTGCCCTCGCCACCGTCGTGGAGGACGTGGACGACCTTCGCACCGGCTCCGCGGGCCCGGCCGAGCAGCAGGGCGGCGGCGTCGAGCGCGCTTTGCCAGCCCTCCAGCTCCATCACGCCCTGGGTGTAGGTGTTCTGGTAGTCGATCAGGATCAGTGTCGAGTCGGAGAGCTTCGCGGGCGTCTCGTCGAAACCGTTGAGGGTGCGCAGGGTCGTCGTGGTCACAAGAGTCCCGTCTTCAGGGGTAGTTGGGGGGCGGCCCACCCGTGCGGTGGGCCGTCTGGAACGCTACGGACCCCGCGGAGTGTCGGCAATGTCATCTAGGATGCAGATCCGGACATGGCCGTCGAGGAGGTCCCATGACCAGCCCGGAACGCTCCGTCGTCATCGTCGTGTTCGACGGCGTGGATCTGCTCGACGTCACCGGGCCGCCGGAGGTGTTCTCCCTCGTGCGGCGCGAGAGCGACGACAGCAGCGGCTACCGCGTCCACCTGGCCGCCGAAAGCATGCTCCCGGTCACCACATCGGCCGGTGTGCGCGTCCTGCCCGACATCACCTTCGGCGAGGCAGCGGCGATGAGCATCGACACACTGCTGATCCCCGGCTCGGTGGAAGTCGACGACGAGCGCCGGATCCACCCGGTCACCGACCCCGGCATCGTCCGCCGGGTGGGGATCCTCGCGGGCCGCTCGCGCCGTATCGCCTCCGTGTGTGTCGGCGCGCATCTCCTCGCCGCGGCCGGGCTCCTCGACGGAAAGCGCGCCACCACGCACTGGTCGACGGCACCCCGGCTCGCCGCCGACCATCCGGAGGTCGAGGTCGACGCCGAACCGATCTTCATCCGCGACGGCAACGTGTGGACCGGCGCGGGCATCAGCTCCTGCCTGGATCTGTCCCTCGCCCTGGTCGCCGAGGACTTCGGTGAGGTGGTCGCGCTGCGCGTGGCCCGCCAGCTCGTGATGTACCTCAAGAGGTCCGGTGGGCAGAGCCAGTTCAGCGTCCCCCTGGAGCCCGTCTCCACGACGCGGCGCATCGAAGACCTGCGCCACCACATCATGCGCAACCTCGGCGAGCGGCTGACCACGGCGGACCTCGCCGCCCACGCGCACGTCAGCGAACGGCAACTCGCCCGCATCTTCAAGGCCGAACTCGGCATGACCCCCGCCGTCTACATCGAGTCGGCCCGCGTCGAGAGGGCGCGCCATGAGCTCGAATCCACCGACGTCACCCTCGAACGTCTGGCGTCCCTCTGCGGGTTCGGAACGACCGACACCCTGATCCGGGCGTTCCGCCGCACTCTCAACACCACACCGACCGAGTACCGGCTCCGCTTCCGTACCGTCCGTGCCTGATCCCGTCTCCGCCCCCGGCTCAAGCCCTAGGTCTTCGGTCACGTGGCGGGTGCACCGATATGCCGATGCGGTGGATACGTGACGGATGCGAGCATGGCCCGCATGCCCCCGATAGCCACCTCCACCACCCTGTCCGAAACCTCGCGGAGGGCGCCCGCACCCGCCTGGCTGGTGACGCTGCTGGTCTGCGCGGGGCAGTTCCTCGTCGTCCTCGACGTCTCCGTGGTGAACGTCGCCATGCCCGCCGTGCGGTCCGGTCTGGGCCTGAGCGAACTGGGCCTGCAGTGGGTCGTCAACGCCTACGTCATCACCTTCGCGGGGTTCATGCTGCTCGGCGGCCGGGTCGCCGACATCTTCGGACGCAAGCGGGTCTTCGTCCTCGGGCTCGCCCTCTTCACCCTCGCGAGCCTGGGCGGCGGGCTCGCCCGGGAGCCCTGGCAGTTGATCGCGGCCCGCACCGTGCAGGGCGTCGGCGCCGCGGTGCTCTCCCCGGCGACCCTCACGATCTTGACCACGTCGTTCCCGGCGGGCCCGGCCCGCACCCGGGCGATCGCGACCTGGACGGCGGTCGGCGCGGGCGGCGGCGCGGTGGGCGGGCTGGTCGGCGGGCTGCTCACCGAGTTCCTGTCCTGGCGGTGGGTGCTGCTGATCAATGTGCCGGTCGGCGCGCTCGTCCTGGCCGGCGCGGTCCGCTGGCTCACCGAGAGCCGGCGGGACGCCGGCCGGCGGTTGGACATCCCCGGCGCGCTGCTGGTGACCGGCGGCCTGGGGCTGGTGGCCTACGGCATCGTGCACACCGAGTCCGACGGCTGGACCTCGGCTCCCACGCTGCTGCCGCTGATCTCCGGGCTGGTCGTCGTGGCCGCCTTCATCGCCGTCGAGGCGCGCGCCAAGGCGCCGTTGATGCCGCTGGGGCTCTTCCGGCTGCGTTCGGTCTCCTCGGCCAACGCGGCGATGGTGCTGACCGGCGCCGCGATGTTCTCCATGTGGTACTTCCTGTCGCTCTACATGCAGAACGTGCTCGCCTATACGCCGCTGCAGGCCGGCCTGTCGTTCATCCCGCACTCCCTGAGCATCGTGCTGGGCTCGAAGATCGCCCCGCGGCTGATGAGCCGCGTGGGCGCCAAGACGCTGGCCGTTCTCGGGGCGCTGGTCTCGGCGTCCGGCATGGCATGGCAGGGCACGATGGGCGCCGACGGGACCTACCTCGGCACCATCCTGGGCCCCGGCATCCTGATGGCGCTCGGCGCGGGCCTGACCGCGACCCCCGTCGCCTCCATCGCCACGTCCGGCGCCGACGCGGACGACCAGGGCCTGGTCTCCGGTCTGATCAACACCTCGCGCCAGATGGGCGGCGCACTGGGCCTGTCGGTGCTGTCCACCGTCGCCGCCTCCCGGATGGAGAGCGGCCACGGCCGGTCGGCGTTGGCCGGCGGCTACGGCCTGGCGTTCCACGTTGGGGGGCTGCTGCTCGTCGCCGCCATCCTGCTGATGGTGGTCGCCCTGCCCCGGCGGCGGGCGGACGTCGCACCCCAATGAGCGGGGAGCGGGGAGCGGGACGAGGCTCAGGCCCGGCTCACCCGGTGCGCGCGCCGGGCACGGTCCCCCGTCGGCCCGTGCGGTCGCGGGCCCCGCCTGCTACAACCAGCCATTCCGGCGGGCGGCCCGCACGGCCTCCATGCGGTTGCGGGTGCCGGTCTTGCCGATGGCAGCCGAGAGGTAGTTGCGGACGGTGGCCTGGGACAGATGCAGCTTGCCGGCGATATCGGCGACGGTCGCGCCGTCCACGGCCGCGGTCAGCACATCGCGCTCGCGCTGGGTGAGCGGATTCGGCCCGGCGCTCAACGCCGCTGCGGCCAGCCCCGGGTCGATCACCCGCTCCCCGGCGAGCACCCGCCGGATCGCCGCCGCCAGCTCCTCGACCGGGCCGTCCTTCACCAGGAAGCCGGACGCTCCGGCCTCCATCGCGCGGCGCAGATAGCCGGGCCGGCCGAAGGTCGTCACGATCAGCACCTTGCAGGACGGCAGCCGCTCGCGCAGCTCGGCGGCGGCGTCCAGGCCGCTGCGGCCGGGGAGTTCGATGTCCAGCAGCGCGATGTCGGGACGGGCGTCGAGGGCGGCGGGGAGCACCGCGTCACCCGCCGCGACCTGCGCGACGACCTCCATGTCCGCCTCCAGGTCGAGCAGCAGCGCCAGCGCGCCCCGCATCATTCCCTGGTCCTCGGCCAGCAGGACCCTGATCACCTGGTCAACTCCTCCGCGTCCGTCAACTCATCCGCTCCCAGGGGCAGTTCGGCGCTGACCCGGAAGCCGCGCCGGCCGTCGGCCCCGCTGTGCAGCGTGCCGCCCGCCACAGCCAGCCGCTCCGCCAGCCCCTTCAGGCCGGTGCCGCCCACCGGGCCGTCCCCGCGGGCGTTCTCCCCGGAGCCGGAGCCGGAGCCGGAGCCGGAGCCGGAGCCGTCACCGGAGTCGCGCCCGTGGCCGCGAGGCCCGGCCGGATCCTCGGCAGCACCGGAGCATACGGGACCGCGCCCGTCGTCCGTGATCGTCAGCCGTACGCGGTCGGTGTCGGCGCGCACCTCGATCTCGCAGTGGGTGGCACGGCTGTGCCGGACGGTGTTGGTGACGCCCTCGCGGATCACCCAGCCGAGCAGCGCCCCGGTCTGCGGTGGCAGCGGCGGCCCGGAGCGCCGTACGACGGACTCGATCCCGGCCGCCTCCAGCACCGAGCGGGCCTTGTCCAGCTCCGTGCTCAGGCTGCCCTCGCGATAGCCGGTGACCGCCTCACGGATCTCGGTCAGCGCCTGCCGTCCGACCGCCTCGATGTCGGCGGCCTGGCCGAGCGCCGCGTCCAGATCGCGCGGCGCCAGCCGGCGCACCGCCTCCGCCTTGACCACCACCACGGACAGGGTGTGTCCCAGCAGATCGTGCAGATCGCGGGAGAACCGCAGCCGCTCCTTCTCCACGGCGCTGCGGGCCAGCTCCTGACGTGTGGTCCGCAGCTCCTGGATGGTGTCGAACAGGCTCAGGACCGTGGCGGTCACCATGCCGGAGAGGAATGTGCCGTACCCGATGCCGAAGGAGCCCCAGGGGTCGTCGTCGTGCCACCCCGCCAGGAACCCGGCCGAGCCGCTGAGCGTGACCAGCCAGAAGGCGAGCTTCTTGCCGCGCAACGCCCGCACCGTGCCGGAGGCCAGCGAGAGCAGCGGGAAGAACAGGAACCAGTTGCCGCCGAAGCCGAGCGCGATCGCGTACGTGAGCGCCGTCAGCGCCGCCAGGGCGTAGAGGGGGTAGCGGGAGTCGCGCCGCCTCGGGTCGAAGGAGGCGAAGACGACGCCGATGTAGAGGGAGTTGAAGGTGAGGAGTCCGGCGCCGGCCAGCCATGGGTTGCCCGTCTTGCCCTGGATGATGTTGGAAAACGCTCCCAGGCCCATCAGCAGCCAGGGCAGGAAGGCGTACCGCCCCGGCCCCTGGTCGTCCGTGTCCTTGCCGGATTTCTTCGGCTTGCACGACCAGGCGCGCGTCCCGCCACCCGGGCCGGCGCCGCTGTCCTGCGGCTTCCTGCTCTCCTGCACTGTGACTTCCTCGGTCGTCATGGCCACCGCCGATCACACCGTGCGTGCGGCCCGACGGTACGCGTACACCGCATATCCGCCGAAGAGTGCCAGCCACGCCGCCAGCACCGCCACTGTGGTGATCCCTGGTGCGCTGCCGTGCGTGATGCTCACACCGAGGTCGGCGAAGCGGTGGGCGGGAGTCCAGACGGAGAGCGAGCGCAGCCAGCCGGGGAACGCCTCGACCGGGAACCACAGTCCGCCGATGATCGAGAGCAGCAGCAGACAGCCGGTGTTGATCAGTCCGGTGGCCTGCGAGGAGAGGCGGTAGCCGTTGCCGAGGCCGAGCAGGGTGAAGGGGGCGGTGCCCGCCCAGAGGACGAGGACCAGCGCCGCCCACTGCCAGGCGGGCATCCGGACGCCGTTGACCAGCGCGCCCACCAGCAACACCACGGCGATGGCCGGCAGCACCGTCACCGAACCCGTCAGCCCGCGGCCGACGACCACCCGCGCCGGGCTCAGCGGGGTGATCCGCAGTTGCCGCAACCAGCCCAGGCTCTTGTCCTCGGCGACGCCGGTGCCGGTGCCGATCGCCGCGCCGAGCGCGCCGTACGCGGCCATCCCGACCATCGCGGAGATCTTCCACTCCATCGAGGCGCCGCCGGGGCCCGTGCCGATGTTGGTGAACAGCAGATACATGAGCACCGGCATGCCGATACCGAAGATCACAAAGCCCTTGTCGCGCAGCGTGCGCCGGACTTCGAGCCGGATGTAGTCGAACATCACGCAAGCTCCTTGGCGGACGGGGCGGACGGGGCGGACGGGGCGGACGGGGCGGACGAAGCCGATGCGGGGGACGGCGGGGCGGTGCCGCCGCCGGTACCCGCGCCCGTGCCGGTGGCCGGGGCGCCGGCCGACGAGGTCAGTGCCAGGAACGCGTCCTCCAGGCTTGCGGGAGCCACCTCCAGGCCGCGGACGAGGCCCAGCCCGGCCAGCGCCAGCACCGTCGCGTCCGAGTCCGAGGTGCGCAGCATCGCGCGGTCGCCGCGCACTTCGAGGGCGGTCACCCCGGGCAGCTCCGGCAGTGGCCCGGTCGGCGCTCCGGCGAGGTCGAAGGCGACCAGCGATCTGCCGGCCCGCCGCTTGATCGCCTCACCGCTGCCGTCCGCGACGACCCGCCCGCGGTCGATCACCACGATCCGGTCGGCGTGGTCGTCGGCCTCCTCCAGGTAGTGGGTGGAGAACAGGATGGTGTTTCCGCGCCGTGCGTACGCCCGCATGGAGCGCCAGAAGGCCCGGCGCGCCTCGACGTCCAGCGCCGCGGTCGGCTCGTCCAGCACCAGCAGTTCGGGGTTGCCGGCCAGCGCCACCGCGAAGCGGACCCGCTGGGCCTGCCCGCCGGACAGCTTGTCCACCCGGCGCCCGCCGAACTCGCCGAGCCCGGCCAGCTCCAGGGTCTCGGTGACATCCATCGGCCGCGGGTAGGTGGCCGCCACGAAGCTGATCAGCTCGCGGACCGTGACCCGGGGTATCGGTTTGCCGTCCTGCAGCATCGCGCCCACTCTGCCCGCCCGCACCGCCTGCTCCGGCTCCCCGCCGAACAGCCGCACCGCTCCCGAGTCGGGCGGCAGCAGCCCCAGCAGCATGCTGAGGGTGGTGGACTTGCCGGCGCCGTTGCGGCCCAGCAGCGCCACCGTCTCGCCGGCCGCGATGTCCAGATCCAGTCCGTCCACGGCCCGGACCGCGCCGTAACTCCGGGTGACTCCGGAGAACCTCACCGCCGCGTGGGACGTGCCGTTTCCGTCCGCCCCGCTCGCTCTGCCCGTCTTCATCATGTCGACGACGTTACGGAGCGTATCCACCCTGCGGCAGAGGCGAATGTGTGCGATCTCCCCTGACAAATGTCATGGGTCGGCCGCCCCGGCGCGCCCGGCACCGTATCTGACAATGCGTCAGGGGTCTTTCGGCTGCCGGACGGATCGGCTATACATGAGACCCATCGGCTAGAACGCGTTCTAGAAGTGCGCTGACCGTGTGGACCGCGCCGGCTGCGCCGGTTGAGCGGACCGCGCTGAACCGCGCTGACAGGGCGCCGCCGGGCCGACCGGATACGACCCCGGCCCGGCCGACGGTGCGGACGGCCGGGCCGGGGTCTTCACACCGTGGTGAAGGAGCAACAGCCCCATGCCCATCGACGCCGCCAAGGCCACCTCCGCCGAGCCGCGGACCACCGAACTCGCCTGGGACCACAAGGACGTCCAGCTCTACCACCTCGGTATCGGAGCCGGCGCGCCCACACCGGAGAAGCCGCACCCGGCCACCGACCCCGACGAGCTGCGCTACACCCTGGAGAGCGCACTGCACGTGCTGCCCAGTTTCGCGACCGTCGCGGGGGGAGGTATGGCGCTCGCCGGCGGCCTCTCCGCGCCCGGCATCGAGGTCGACCTCGCCGCCGTGCTCCACGGTGGCCAGACCGTCACCGTGCACCGCGCGCTACCGGTGCGCGGCAGCGCCACTCAGACCTCCACCGTCCCGGCCGTCCACGACAAGACCAAGGCAGCCGTCATCGTGCTGCGCTCCGAAGTGGCCGACGCGGATGGACCGCTGTGGACCTGCGACACCCAGATCTTCGTGCGCGGTGAGGGCGGATTCGGTGGCGACCGCGGCCCCTCCGCCCGCCTCGAACTCCCCGACCGCGCCCCCGACCTCACCACCGAGCGGCTCATCCGCGAGGACCAGGCGCTGCTCTACCGCCTCTCCGGTGACTGGAATCCGCTGCACGCCGATCCGGAGTTCGCGAAACTCGCCGGCTTCGACCGGCCGATCCTGCACGGTCTGTGCTCCTACGGCGTCACGCTCAAGGCCGTGGTCGACACGGCGCTGGGCGGCGACGTCTCCCGCGTCGGCTCGTACAGCACGCGCTTCGCCGGCGTCGTCTTCCCGGGCGAGACCCTGCGGATCCGCATGTGGCGCGACGCTCCCGGGCCGGGCCGCATCCAGGTGTCGGTCACCGCCGTCGACCGCGACGACGCCCCCGTCCTCGCCGACACCGTCATCGCCCACAACTGACCCGCACCGACACATCGACCGACCGGCGCACCGCCCGCACCGGCGTCACCGGCGTCACCGGCCACCGCACCGTCCGTACGTACGAGAGGAGCCGCGCCGTGCGCGCAGCCGTACAGCATGAGACAGGACAGGACAAGCTCGAAGTCCTCGACGACATCGAGGCGGTGGGGTTCGGTCCCGGCAAGGTCAAGATACGGATACGGGCGACCGGCCTGTGCCATTCGGACCTCTCCGCGATGAACGGCGTACTGCCGCAGCCCGCACCCTTCGTCCCCGGACACGAGGGCGCCGGCGAGATCCTCGATGTGGGCGACGGCGTCACCGGCCTCCAGCAGGGCGACCGGGTGCTGATGTGCTGGCTGCCGGCCTGCGGCAGCTGTCCGTCCTGCAAGCGCGGCCAGACCCACCTCTGTCTGGCCGGTTTCATGAACGCGGGGACCCCCAACTTCCGTCGCGCAAACGGCAGTTCCACCGACGTCTTCGGATTCGCGGGGACCGGCACCTTCGCGGAGGAGGTCGTCGTCGGGGCGAACTGCGCGGTCCCCATCCCCGACGATGTGCCCTACGACATCGCCGCGCTGATCGGCTGCGGCGTCACCACGGGCCTCGGGGCGGCGATCAACACCGCCAAGGTGACGGCCGGTTCCTCCGTCGCCGTCATCGGCTGCGGCGGCGTCGGCATCTCCACCATCCAGGGCGCCCGCGCCTGCGGCGCCGCCCAGATCATCGCCGTCGACCCGGTGGCCGCCCGCCGCGAGGCGGCCCTGCGCTTCGGCGCCACCGAGGCCGTCACCCCGGAGGAACTCGCCGACGCCAAGGCCCGGATCACCGCCGGGGAGGGCTTCGACTACGTCTTCGAGGTCGTCGGCAAGTCCGCCACCGCCCGTACCGCCTACGAGACGACGCGCCGCGGCGGCACCCTGTGCGTGGTGGGCGCGGGAGCCATGGACGACACCTTCCAGGTCAATATGTTCGAGCTGTTCTTCGACGAGAAGCGGATCCTGCCGTCGCTCTACGGCGGCGGGGACGTGCTGCGCTCCTACGAGCGCGCCATCGCCCTGTGGCGGGCCGGCCGGATCGATCTGGAAGGGCTGATCACTCACCGCGTCCGGCTCGCCGAGATCAACGACGCCCTCGACCAGATGCGCACCGGCACCTCGCTGCGCACCTGCATCGAAATCTGACCGTACGAGTCGAGAACCGACCGGTACGACCCGCACGGACAGGCGCCGCGCCGAGAGCCGATCCGCACGCACGCCTGCCGTATCGAGAGCCGAGGGGACAGCAATGGCACAGCCACTTGACGGCCTGACCGCGATCGTCACCGGTGCCGGGCGGGGCCTGGGCCGCGCCGAGGCGCTGGAACTCGCCCGCCTGGGCGCCGATGTCGTCGTGAACGACTTCGGGCAGCCGGGCCGAGACGGCTCCGGTGAGGCGTCCGCGGCCCCCGCCGAGGAGACCGCCGAGGAAATCCGCGCGGCGGGCGGCCGGGCCGTCGCCCACCTCGGCGACGTCGCCGACTTCGAGCAGGCCGGCGCCCTGGTGCAACTGGCCGTCGACACCTACGGGCAGCTCGACATCCTGGTGAACAACGCGGGCATCCTGCGGGACCGGATGATCTTCTCCATGACCGAGGACGAGTGGGACTCGGTGATCCGTGTCCACCTCAAGGGCCACTTCAATACCACCCACTTCGCGGCCGCGCACTGGCGCGCGCGCTCCAAGGCGGCCGGCGGCCCGGTCTACGGCCGGATCGTCAACACCTCCTCCGAGGCGTTCCTCGCGGGCTCGGCCGGCCAGCCCAACTACGCCGCGGCCAAGGGCGGCATCGTCGGCCTCACCACCTCCACGGCCCTGGCACTGGCCAAATACGGTGTCACCGCCAACGTCATCTGCCCGCGCGCCCGCACCCGGATGACCGAGGACGTCTTCGCCGGCATCCCCGCACACGGGGCGGGCGAGACCGCCGCGGGGGCAAAGCCGGACCCCCTCGCGCCCGAGCATGTCTCGCCGCTCGTCGGCTACCTGGCCTCGCCTGCCGCGGCCGAGGTCAACGGGCAGTTGCTGGTGGTGCACGGCGGAATGGTCGCGGTCGCCGAACGGCCGCGGATCGCCGCGAAGTTCGACACCGCGAAGGACACCTTCAGTTACCAGGAGCTCGACGACCTGCTCACGCCCTACTACGCCGAGCGCCCACCCGGCGAGACCTTCGCGGCGGCGGAGGTGCTGGGGCTGCGGCACGGCTGATGCCCCGGCCCGGCGTGCGGGCCGGGCGTCGCCACACAAACGGCCGTGGCCGCCGCACCGCGGGTGAGCGGTGCGGCGGCCACGGCCGTGCGCGTCGGGCGCCGGCAAAACCCCGCCGGACGGGCCCTACGCGTCCTGGGTCTGCTTGACCCTGCGGTGCCGTCCGTTGGCGGCGTCCCTGGCCTCTTCCGTGGCGGCCGGGCCACGGTGCCTGCCGGAGTTCGCCGCCGCGGCGGCCTGGGCGGACGCCTCCTGCGGGCGCGCCTCGGTCGTATCGGTTCGGGCTTCGGACATGAAAAGACTCCGTCGGATCGCTTACAGCTGTACGCGTCGGGACCTCCCCCAGCTACTGCCGGGCCAAGAGGAGAGGCGGGCTCTCCTCCCGGGCAGCACCGTCGGTGGCCGGTCAACCGGCTGCGTAGCCCCCGTCAAAAATTCTAACGGGGTGGGTGACGGTGCTTCATGGGGCCTCCCGGGTCGCCAGTGGTGCCTGTTGCAAGGGCACTGGCCTGCACATATGGGGATGCGCGGGGTCGTCGTACGGTTCCCGTCCGGTGGCGTCGGGATGTGCGGATGATGTGGAGCCGTTGTCAGGATCCACAGCATCCGGGACAATCCCCGCGCTCACCCGGGGGTCGCACCCGTCGACCGGCGTCGAGGTCACCGCGACGGCCGCCCGCGCGCTCCGCCGCGGGACCGGTTCCGGAGTGGGCTCAAGCGGTATGGCCATCCGCGCCACGCCGCACGGCACCGCGTCCGTCGCGTACGGCAGCAGCAGTTCGCCGCCCGTCGTCCACAGGCCGGTCCCCGCCAGCCACCCCTCCGGCGCCGGGAACTGCCGCAGCTGCCGGCCGTCGGGCCGCCACACGCCCAGCCGGGTGCCGCTCGCCGCATCGAGCCGGAACGCCACCGCGCAGCTCTCCGGCGTCAGCTGCTGCCCCGGCTGGACCGCGAACGGCCGCACCGCCGTGTCGGCGGGCCGCAGGCACTCCGGGAAGCGCACCGGCAGGCTGCTGCCGAGCACGCCCCAGCCCAGCCGGTCGTGGCCCGGAGCGTCCGACCGCACGATCAGCAGGCCGCTGTCCGGATCGGCAAGCAGCAGCCGGTCGTTGCTGTCCTCGGTGATCTGCAGCAGCAGGCCGGCCTCACCGCCCTGAACCGGATCGACCACGATGGTCTTCGTCCGGCCGTCCCACTCCCGGTCAAGGGCCAGCAGCCGGCCGCCCCGGTCCAGCCAGGCGCCGCCCGTGCAGCGGCCCGGCAGTTCGGTGATCGGCTCCGGGCCGCGGCCGCCGCCGTGCACCAGCCACAGCGTGGTGCTGTGCGTGCCGGGCGCCAGGGCGTAGGCGAGCACGCCGCCCGGGGCCGGTGGCAGCAGGGTCAGCTCCGGCGCCTCGATGGTGCCGAGCGGGAGTTCACCGGTCCCCGGCCCCGTCGGGTAGAGCAGCGAGAGGGCGAAGTACGCGGCGACCCGGCGCAGGATCAGCACCCTGCCGTCCGCGAGCGGCAGCAGTTCGCTGTCCGGCTCCTCCGGCTGGCGACCCGGGAGCGGAACGGCGTACGGCTCGGGGCCGTTGATCGTCCAGCGCTCCGGAAACCAGCTCCCGGCGGCATCGTCGTGACGGGCGAGCCGGGCGCCGTACGAGCCGTCGGCGGCGATCGTCAGTGCCGCGCGATACGGGCTTTCGCGCGTCCACGCACCCTCAGTTGCACAGATCGTCATCGAGTGGTCACCTCCAGTCAGGAACCGAAGCTAGTTTTTACAGTTACGGCCGATCAACGCGAGTTGCCGCACTTCACGCATAAGGGTGGCGATTGTCCCGTTCTCCCGTGTCGGGCGGGGCGGTTGTGCTTCGCCTTTCAACGAGCGGGGAGCGAGGACGGAGCGAGGCCGCCCGCAGGGCCCGGGGAGGGGACCGGACCGGCGGTGCGGCCGGTGGTGACCGCGACTCGTCGTCGGGGCACGGGTGGGAGGTAACCTTCCCCCGTGCCCGCACTGTCTGAAGTCCTCACCGCGCTCGATGCCCTCTGGCCCCCGGAGCGGGCCGAGGAGTGGGACGCCGTCGGCACGGTCTGCGGAGACCCCGACTCCGAGGTCCGACGTGTGCTCTTCGCCGTCGACCCGCTCCAGGAGATCGCCGACGAGGCCGTGCAGCTCGGCGCCGACCTCCTCGTCACCCACCACCCGCTCTACCTGCGCGGCACGACCACGGTCGCCGCGTCGACCTTCAAGGGCAAGGTCGTCCACACCCTGATCAAGCACGACATCGCGCTGCATGTCGCGCACACCAACGCCGACACCGCCGACCCCGGTGTCTCCGACGCGCTGGCCGGCGCCCTGGACCTGCGCGTCCTCGGCCCGCTGGTGCCGGACCCGAGCGACCCGGCGGGTCACCGTGGCCTGGGCCGGGTCTGCGAACTGGCGCACCCGCTGACGCTGGCCGACTTCACGGCGTACGCCGCGGCGCGGCTGCCGGCCACCGCCCAGGGCATCCGGGCGGCCGGCGACCCGGACCGCGAGATCCGGACCGTCGCCGTCTCCGGCGGCTCCGGCGACAGCCTCTTCGGCGCGGTACGGGCGGCGGGCGTGGACGCGTTCCTCACCGCCGACCTGCGCCACCACCCGGCCTCCGAGGCCACCCAGACCACCGGGAGCACCCCGCCGGCGCTGCTCGACGCCGCCCACTGGGCCACCGAATGGCCGTGGTGCGAGCAGGCCGCGGCCCAGCTCGACGCGGTCTCCGACCGGCACGGCTGGGGCCTGCGCACGCATGTCTCCCGTACGGTCACCGACCCCTGGACCGCCCACGCGGCGTCCGCCCCCATTACCGCCCCGACGAACACAACAGGAGCCCCACGCTGAACGCCGCGCCCGCCGACCAGATCCGCCTCCTCGAGGTACAGGCCCTGGACGTCCGTCTGTCCCAGCTCGCGCACAAGCGCAAGAACCTGCCCGAGCTCGCCGAGCTGCAGGCCCTGGAGGCCGACCTCGTCCAGCAGCGCGACCTGCTCGTCGCCGCCCAGACCGAGGAGAGCGACACCGCCCGCGAGCAGACCAAGGCGGAGCAGGACGTGGACCAGGTGCGCCAGCGCGCCGCCCGCGACCAGAAGCGCCTGGACTCCGGCGCCGTGACCTCCCCGAAGGACCTGGAGAACCTCCAGCGCGAACTGGTCTCCCTCGCCAAGCGCCAGGGTGACCTGGAGGACGTCGTCCTTGAGGTCATGGAGCGCCGCGAGGCCGCCCAGGAGCGGGCCGCCGAGCTCACCGACCGGGTCGCGTCCATCCAGGCCAAGGCCGACGACGCCGGCACGCGCCGGGACGCCGCGTACGCCGAGATCGACGCCGAGCGCGGCACGGTCACCAAGGAGCGCGAGCTGACCGTCGCCGACATCCCGGCCGACCTCCTCAAGCTGTACGACAAGATCCGCGCGAAGGAGGGCGGCGTCGGTGCGGCCCGCCTCTTCCAGCGCCGCTGCGAGGGCTGCCGGCTGGAGCTGAACATCACCGAGGTCAACGACGTGCGGGCGGCCCCCGCCGACGAGGTCCTGCGGTGCGAGAACTGCCACCGCATCCTGGTCCGCACGCCGGACTCGGGCCTGTAGGCCATGCCGCGCAGCTTCATCGTCGAAGCGGACGGCGGGTCCCGGGGTAACCCGGGGCCCGCCGGCTACGGCGCGGTCGTCATCGACCCGGCGACGGGCGAGACGCTGGCCGAGGCCGCCGAGTTCATCGGCACCGCGACCAACAACGTCGCCGAGTACAAAGGGCTGCTGGCCGGCCTCCGGGCCGCCCACGCCCTCGACCCGCAGGCGCAGGTGCGGGTGCGGATGGACTCCAAGCTCGTCGTCGAGCAGATGTCGGGCCGCTGGAAGATCAAGCACCCGGACATGAAGCCGCTCGCCGCCGAGGCTCAGCGCATCCTCCCGCCGTCGCAGGTCACTTACGAGTGGATCCCGCGGGCGAACAACAAGCACGCCGACCGGCTCGCCAACGAGGCGATGGACGCCGGCAAGCTCGGCAAGCAGTGGGAGCCGGGCAACTCCCGGGCGGCACTGGACGCAGGGCCCGCCCGCAGCGCCGCCGCGCTCGCCGCCGACGCGGCCGCCGAGGCCGATGAGGCCGCCGATGCGGCCACCGCGAGCGCCCCGCCGGTCGGCTGGGCTCCCGCCGACCTCGGGGCACCCGCGACATTCGTCCTGCTGCGGCACGGCGAGACCGCCCTGACGCCCGAGAAGCGGTTCTCCGGCAGCGGCGGCACCGACCCGGAGCTGTCGGCCGCCGGCCGCCGGCAGGCCGAGGCGGCCGCCGTCGCACTGGCCGCCCGCGGCACCGTCCAGGCCGTCGTCAGCTCACCGCTGCGGCGCTGCCGGGAGACGGCCGGGACGGTCGCGGCCCGGCTGGGCCTGGAGGTCCGGATCGACGAGGGGCTGCGCGAGACGGACTTCGGCGCCTGGGAGGGGCTGACCTTCGCCGAGGTGCGCGAGCGGTTCCCCGACGAGCTCGACACCTGGCTGGCCTCCGCCAAGGCCGCGCCCCCCGGCGGCGAGTCCTTCGCCTCGGTCGCCCGCCGGGTCGCGGTGGCCCGCGACAAGCTCATCGCCCGGTACGCGGGCAAGACCGTCCTGGTCGTCACCCATGTGACGCCGATCAAGACGCTGGTCCGGCTCGCGCTGGGCGCGCCGCCGGAGTCGCTGTTCCGTATGGAGCTGTCCGCGGCGTCCCTGTCGGCGGTCGCCTACTACGCCGACGGCAATGCCTCGCTGCGGCTGCTGAACGACACGTCGCACCTGCGGTAGCGGGGGAGCGAGCAGCGGAAGGGCCCGGCACACCGAGGTGTGCCGGGCCCTGCCATGTCCAGCTCCGGGGGAAAGCTGGACGGTTCGGGGGTGGCTCAGATGGCCAACGCCGCGGCCTCGCGGGCGAGTTCACGTACCCGGTCCCAGTCCTTCGCGGCCAGCGCGTCGGCGGGGAGCATCCATGTGCCGCCGACGCAGCCCACGTTGGGCAGCGCGAGGTACGACGGCGCCGACGCCAGGGAGATCCCGCCGGTCGGGCAGAAGCGGGCCTGGGGCAGCGGCGCGGACAGCGACTTGAGGTAAGCGGTGCCGCCCGCCGCCTCGGCCGGGAAGAACTTCATCTCGGTGACGCCCTCGTCGAGCAGCGTCACCACCTCCGAGGCGGTTGAGACGCCCGGCAGGAACGGCACTCCGCTGTCCCGCATCGCGCCCAGCAGCCGCGGCGACCAGCCGGGGCTGACCAGGAAGCGGGAGCCGGCCGCGCGGGCCGCGTCGACATCGGCGGGGGTGAGCAGGGTGCCGGCGCCGATCACCGCGTCCGGGACCTCCTCGGCGACGGCGCGGATCGCGTCCAGCGCGGCGGGCGTGCGCAGGGTCACCTCGATCGCGGGCAGTCCGCCCGCGACGAGTGCCCGGGCGAGCGGAACGGCGTCCGCGGCGTCGTGCAGGACGACAACCGGTACGACGGGGGCGAGCCCGAGGACCGAGGGGGCGGCGGGCACGGAGGAGGCGGCGCTAGTCACGCCGCCTATAGTGCGCCACCGATCCACTCTACGCAACGAGCGTTGCACATGTTGCAACGCATCCCCGTGTGTCGGCAACGTCAGGGACGGCGGCGGCTCACAGCTCCGTCACGATCACATCCACCGACCACGCCTTGCCCGCCTTCGCCGGGGCCTGCGCCTCCACCGCATGGCCCAGCCCACGCAGCGCGTCCACCAGCTCCGCGGGGCCGGCCGGATCGAGCCCCGCCGTCAGCAGATCCCGCACCAGCCGGCCCTTGGTCGCCTTGTTGAAGTGGCTGACCACCGACCGCTTCTCGACCCCGTTCACGACCTTCGACTGGAGTACCCGCACCGTCGCCGTACGCCCGGCGATCTCTCCCTTGGGCTTCCACGCCGTCGCGTACGCCGCCGACCGCAGATCGAGCACCAGCCCGTCCCCGGCCGCCGCCGGCATCACCTCCGCCATCGGCGCCCGCCAGAACGCGCCCAGCGCACCCAGCCCCGGCAGCTTCACGCCCATCGAGCAGCGGTAGGACGGGATCCGGTCACCGATCCGCACGGCGCCCCACAGGCCCGAGAACACCAGCAGCGACCGCTCGGCGCGCTCCCGCGCCGCCGCGTCCAGGGACGCGAGCCCCAGAGCGTCGTAGAGCACCCCGGTGTAGATCTCCCCGGCAGGCCGCGTCCCCGCGGTGCGCAGCCCCGCGTTCTTGCCGACCTCGCCCTTGAGGCCCTCGCTGAGCCCGAGCACCTCCTGCGCCTTGGTCTCGTCCGCCGCGCACAGCTCGACGAGCTCCTCCAGCACGGCCGCCCGCGCGGCGGTCAGCCCCGGCAGGGACAGCGCGGCCGGCTCCAGCGGTGCCCCGGCCCCTCCGGCGGACTTCCCTTCGGACGGCGGCAACAGCACGAGCACGGTGTTCTCCTTCACGGCGGTACGGGCGGGGGTGCGGCCCCGGGAAAGCGTATGGCCTGCGGCGGGGGAGCCGGGAACCCGCTCACCGGCCCGCCCCGCGACGCGCACCGCCCACCGGCCCGCATGCCGCGCCGGGAGGCTCCGCCCGCCATACGCTCGGTTTCATGCCCCGTCGCCATATGCACGTGACCGAGGCCGCCGAGGCCCCGCTGCGCCAAGCGCTGCGCGAGCTGCGCGCGGAGAGGGAGATCCCGGACCATTTCACGGCCACCGCGCAGGCCGAGGCGGACAGCGCCGCCCTCGCCCCGCGCATCCCCACCGCCTGCGGCAACGTGGTGACCGAGCACACCCTCGCCGACGCCACCGATCTCCCCCTCTTCACCATCGACCCGCCCGGCTCCCTCGACCTCGACCAGGCCATGTTCCTGTCCCGGCGGGCCGGCGGCGGCTTCCGCGTGCACTACGCCATCGCCGACGCCGCCTCCTTCGTGACGCCGGGCGGCGCCCTGGACGCCGAGGCGCACCACCGCGTGACGACGCTGTACTTCCCCGACGAACGGGTCCCGCTGCACCCGCCCGTGCTGAGCGAGGGCGCCGCCAGCCTGCTGCCGGACAAGGACCGCCCCGCCGTCCTGTGGCAGCTCGACCTCGACCCGCAGGGCGCGCTGACCGCGGCCTCCGTGCGGCGCGCCCTGGTGCGCTCCCGCGCCAAGCTCGACTACGTGGGCGTCCAGCGGGTCATCGACGACGGCACGGCCGAGGAGCCGCTCGCCCTGCTGCGCGAGATCGGCCTCCTCCGGGAGGAACAGGAAGTCCAGCGGGGCGCGATCTCCCTCCATGTCCCCGAGCAGGAGATCGTCGAGCAGGGCGGCCGCTACCGCCTCGCCTACCGCGCGCCGCTGCCCGCCGAGGGCTGGAACGCCCAGATCTCCCTGCTCACCGGCATGGCCGCCGCCGACTTGATGCTCACCGCCGGCATCGGCATCCTGCGCACGCTGCCCACCGCCCCCGACGGCTCGGTCGCCCGGCTGCGCCGCACCGCCCGCGCCCTCGGCGTCGACTGGCCCCACCACACGTCCTACGCCGCGCTCGTACGCACCCTCGACCCGCGCAGCCCCCATCACGCGGCGTTCCTCCAGGAATGCACCACCCTGCTGCGCGGCGCCGGCTACACCACCTTCGACGGCACCGTGCCGGACGCCTCGCACGCCCAGCACGCCGCCGTCGCCGCCCCGTACGCCCACGCCACGGCGCCCCTGCGGCGGCTCGTCGACCGCTACACCTCCGAGCTGTGCCTGGCGGCCTCCGCCGGTGTCGCACCGCCCGACTGGGTCCGCCGCGAACTGGACGCCCTGCCCGGCACGATGGAGGCCGGCACCCGGCGCGCCAACGAGATCGAGCGCGCCTGCGTCGATCTCGTCGAGGCGGCCCTGCTGCGCGACCGCATCGGCGAGACCTTCGACGCGGTGGTCGTCGACATCGAGGAGCAGAACCCCACCCAGGGCACCGTCCACCTCGTCGCCCCGGCGGTCATCGGCCGGGTCGAGGCCACCAAGGACACCGCCTCCCTGCCCCTGGGTGAACCCCTTCGGGTCCGTCTCACCGACGCCGAACCGGGCACCGCCCCGGTGCGCTTCGAGCCTGCGTGAGTGTCGGGGGCGGACGCGGGCCTGCTGAGGCAGGTCAACCCGGGTGCGCCTGGCGGGTAGGGAGACCGCCGCCCCCTCGGTGACGTCACCGCCCGGCACCCTCCACGGCCTCCCGGTCCTCGGCTCCCGCGGCCGCCCCACTGGACTCCGACGCGGTCGCGGCTGCCGCCGCCGCCACCGCCGCCACCGCCGCCCGCACGGCCGCCACCGCACCCCGCGCGTCGTCCGCGTGGAACCGCACCGTACGCACCTCCGTCCGTCGCCCCAACAGCCGCACCGCCATGACCGGTTCCCGCAAGGCGAGCGTCACCGAGGTCTGCCCGGCCACCGCCAGCTCCAGCAGACCGTCCCGCCCCGCACCCTTCTGCTGCTTCCCCGCCTTGGTGAACCGCAGGTCGTAGCGGACCGAGGCGATCCGCTCCAGCGGAATGTCCACCTCCATCCGCGCTCCGTCGCGCAGCCGCAACGAATCCGCTCCCAGGACGTGCGGCCGGGTGACGGCCGCGGCCTGGAGCCCCAGCATCGTCAGCACCGTGTAGACATTGATGACCAGCATCACCAGGTGCGCCACCGGATGGTCGACCAGCAACACCACGAGCGCGGCGGTCTCCACCGCGCAGACGAACGTCAGCCCGTAGACGATCGCGGCCTGCGCCGCCCCGTACCCGAACGGCCGGTCGCCCGCCCCCACCCCGATCCGCCGCCGCGCCACCCACCACCCCAGGCTGACCAGCCACCGCCCCTCGTGCCCGGCCACCCGCCGCACCCGCTCCCACACGGTCACGCCGCTCACCGCTCCCCCTCGCGCCCCAAGCCCCGCCCCAGCTCCCGCCCTGCGTTCTGTTCCCGCTCCGCGCTGCGCTCCCGCTCTGCGTTCTGTTCCCGCTCCACGAGCAGCCGGATCGCGCGCCGCACCGCTTCCGCCTGCGCGGGGGCGAGATCGGCGAACACCGCTTCGGCGAACCCGGCGCCGTCACCGCCGTCGCCCGCCCCGCCCGCGTCGCTCCCGGCATCCGCCCCGCGCCCGACCGGCCACCCGGCCGCCAGGACGTTTCTCGCCACCACCCGCTGCGGCAGACAGTCCGCCAGCGCCACGGCCGCCTCCGCCACCTCCGGATCGCCGGGCTCCGCCGCCGCCAGCCCGTCGAACAGCCCGTAGACCTCGTACGCCCGCTCCATCCCGCCCGGAGCGGTGAACGTCTCCCGCAACGCCGACAGCACCTCCGGTTGCTCGGCGGCGCCGCCGGCGGTCTCCAGCAAGGCCAGAATCTCCCGGTCCTTCGCGGCCATCACCGGCTCGGGCCCGGGCATCGCCGCCGAGGCCCGCGCCATCTCCGCGAACAGCTCGGCGAGTTGCTCCGACACCGGCCCCTCGTCCGGCAGCCCGCCGTGTTCCTCCGCCCGTCGCAACAGCGCCGCGAGCCGGGTACGGCGGGCCCGGATCGCCTCCTCCTGCCGCGCCAGATCCGCGTCCAGCTCGACGAGCACGTCCCGCAGCTCCCGCCCGGCGTCGTCGGCCAGCACATCCCTGACCTCTTCGAGCGCCAGCCCCAGCTCCGTCAGCCGCCGCACCCGAGCCAGCGCCACCGCGTCGCGCAGCCCGTAGTCGCGATAGCCGTTCGCCCGCCTGACCGGCTCAGGCAACAAGCCCACCTGGTGGTAATGCCGCACCGCACGCGTGCTGACGCCGGCCAGCGCGGCGAGTTCTCCGATCCTCATGCCGTCAGTAGAAACGTTGTCGTCGCGACAAGGTCAAGCCTCCGCGGGGCCCGTCGCGGGGGAGGCCCCGGGGGGAGCCGCCGGTCCGTGCCGTCCCTTCCCTACGGGTAGCATGGTCGGCACGGCGGACGAGCCGGCCGGGCGGCCGCGTGAGGATCGAGAGATCCTCCCGAGGAACGTCCGGGCTCCACACGGCAGGGTGGTGGGTAACGCCCACCCGGGGTGACCCGCGGGACAGTGCCACAGAAAGCAAACCGCCGGGACCGCGAGGTCCCGGTAAGGGTGAAACGGTGGTGTAAGAGACCACCAGCCTCCGAGGTGACTCGGAGGGCTAGGTAAACCCCACCCGGAGCAAGGTCAAGAGGGGCTGCCATCCCGGCTGGGATGACGGCCCTGCGCGGACGATCGAGGGCTGCCCGCCCGAGTCCGCGGGTAGACCGCACGAGGCTGTCGGCAACGGCAGCCCTAGATGGATGGCCGCCTCCCCTCGGCCCGCAAGGACCGGAGGAGACAGAACCCGGCGTACAGGCCGACTCGTCCGCCGCCCAGCTCTCTGAGCTGGGCTCTCCCTCTTCTCCGGACCCTCACATGTGGGCCTGGGGGGAATCCGGGGAGCGCGGGGGATGCCAGGGAACTCAACGCCGAGAGGCGGGCGGATACCGGCGCCGGCATGTGGGGGATCAGCACGCCGATGGGTGGTCCCCCCCCGTGACTCAGTTCGCGTAGGGAACCCGGAGCTTGGCCCAGGACGTTGCTCCTGGCCAGCCGTCCGCGTCCGCGCCCCGGTACCCGAGCTTTTGCTGCCACTTGGCGTAGGAGTCGCGGTGGTATGTCGTCCAGTAATTTCCACTGAGGGCGTGGGCCGAGGGAGGGCCGGCCGGACCGAATTCGGTGCATCCCTCTTCGCCCAGGCGCGTTGCCATCATGCTGATGATCGGGCTGTTCGGCTCACTCTTGAACCACTCGGGCCCTGGGAAGGGGACGAAGCCAGATGTGTTCATACTTGTAAGTTAATTGCGTCCACCCTTGCCCGCATGTTCGCGCACTTGCGGTTCGGTGAGTTCATGCAACTGGCAGATGCCTGAGGATCGCTGTCGCCGCATCCTGCTCGATCCTGCCTCGAACCTGCTCGTCTTGTGTGGCGCCAATGAGCCTGATGGTGCGCTGTGACCGGCGGTGCTGCTGGGACGGCCCACGGCTTTGTGGTGGCGGTGGCGGGCCCGGTGAACGCACCCCGTCGCCGGTGGGTGCCGGGTAACGTGCCCGACCGTGACCGAACCTGACTTCCTCCGGACCACTCGGACCTTCTACGACGCCGTGGCCGTCGATTACGACGAGCATTTCCGTGACGTGCTGACGGCCCACCCCCTCCACATGATGGCGCTGCGCGGGTTCGCCGAGCTGGTGCGGGCGGGCGGTGACGGGCCGGTCGCCGACGTGGGGTGCGGGCCCGGACGGGTGACGGCGTATCTGGACTCGCTGGGGCTGTCCGTGTCCGGGGTCGATCTGTCGCCGCAGATGGTGGCGCTCGCTCGGCGGGCGCATCCGGGGCTGCGGTTCGACGTGGCGGCGATGACGGATTTGGACCTGCCGGACGGTGCGCTCGCCGGTGTCGTGGCCTGGTACTCCATCATCCACACGCCGCAGGAGCTGCTGCCGGAGGTGTTCGCAGAGTTCCACCGGGTGCTGGCGCCCGGCGGCATGCTGCTGGTGGCCTTCCAGGTCGGCGACGAACCGCTGCATCTGGCGGAGCCGTTCGGCCGCCCGGTGTCGCTCGACTTCCACCGGCGGCAGCCGGACCGTATCGCCGAACTGCTGGTACGGGCCGGGCTGGAGGTCCGGGTCCGGATGCTGCGCGAACCGGAGGAAGGGACGGGGGAGTCGACCCCGCAGGCGTGTCTGATGGCCCGTAAGCCCGTAAGTCCGTAGGTCGTGAGCCGCCGGGCCGGGACCCGGAGCGGGCCCGGTCCGGCGGCCGTGGGGGTCAGGACGCCTGGGCCTCGTTGTAGAGGTTCTTGGCGTCGTCGCCGAAGTACGGGCCGAACATGGTGTCCGGCAGGAACTGGTAGCCGAAGCTGTTCACCGAGGATTGCAGGCCGGTGCCGGTGGACTCGTCGAACGAGGTGAACCAGGGGCCGCCGCTGGAGCCGCCGGTCATGTTGCACGACAGGCCGTGGTCGTTGGAGAGCAGCGGGTCCTTGAAGGTGTTGCCGCTGCAGTAGATGAGTTTGCTGCCGTCGTACGGTGCGGCCGCGGGGTAACCGAAGGCGTACATCTGCTTGTTGTAGCCGGGGTTGAAGGCGAGCCCCTGGCCGCCGACGACGTCGGTGAGCTTCTTGCCGTCGAGCGGTGCGACGACCGCCGCGCCCACGTCGTAGTTGATGTCCTCGCTCGCCGTCCACTGGGGGGTGGAGAGCGTCTTGGTGGCCGCCCACTTGCCGTACGGGGCCTCGCCGTCGTGGTAGCCGGGCACGAAGACCCAGTCGGTGTGCCAGGCGCCCTCCAGCTTCACGCAGTGCCCCGCGGTGATCACCGTGCTCTTGTTGGTGCTGGTCACGGCGTCGCCGGAGCAGGAGGCCGAGCGGCCCTGATAGGTGAAGAACACCCGGCCGGTGGTCTTGACGACCGCGCCGCCGCCGGTCCACGGCCCACCCGCCTGCGGGAGGACGCCGGGCAGCAGGGAGGCGGCGGACGGCACCTTCGGCACCTTCGGGAGCTGGGGGAGCTGGGGGAGCGTGGGCAGGACCTTGCGGGGGGTGCCGCGGGGGACCTGTGCGTCCGAACGGAGAGTCTCCGTACGGGACTTGGAAGCATCCGAGGTGAGATCGAGAGGCGTGGCGGAGCGCATCCGGTCCGCGGTCCAGAAGGCGGAGAGGGAGGACTGCGCGGTGGGGGAGCGGTCAGCGGCCCCGTCCGGGGTGGCGGCGCCTGCCGAGCCGGCGGGGAGGGTGACCGCGAGCAGCGCGCCGGCTGCCGCCAGGACTCCGAGGGCGGCCCGCGACCGGCGCGGCCGGGAGGTGTGGGGTTGCGGTGTGCGGGCGTCGGTCCGGGTGCTGCTGACAGCTATGTGGCCACGAACGGTTCGTCTCACGCGTAACTCCTTCTGCGGGGGCCGCGCGGCAGGGCGTGCGGCCGACGGGACGGGGCCGCGTGGGGCGGCCCGGCAGATGAGCGAACGGTGCGGTGGAAGGTGCGGCGCGGGTGGAGGGTGCGAGGTGCGGCGCGGGTGGGCTTCGTGGTGGTGCGGGTCGGTGGCGCACGGAAGAGGTGTGCGAGAAGAAGGGTGCCACCGGAAGCGAGGAGTGGGCAGGGGGCGGGGTGTGACTTTGCCGTGCAGGGTTGGAGTGCGGCCGTCGGGTGAACGGTCCGTCGCGCGGGGGCGGGCGGGCGCCTCCGCCCTGTGAGCAGCGCGGTGACGGAGCGCCCTAAGAGCGTTACGGGGAGCGGGAGTTGGGTCGACCGTCGTGAGATCGGCTCAATTTTGTCGGTGGGGGCTGGGCGACGGGACGTGCGCCCGGCCCCCGGCCCCCGGTTCGGGCCGCGACGGCCCGTCCGGTTCCCGACGGCAAGGCCCCGCCCCCACCGCCGGTTCAGCCCCGGCCGGCCGTCCGCCTCTCGACGGCTCCCGACGGCCGGTTCAGCCCTCCGCGCCCGTGGTGCCCGCGCCTCCCGCGATGTTCGTGGCGGTGCCGCCGACGTGGGAACGGGGGTCGCCGTCGCGGAGTTCGACGGTCAGCAGGCCAGGACGGCCGAGGTCGTGGCCCTGGTGGAGGGTGAGGGTGACGGGGGCGGCGACCAGGCCCAGGGTGCGGGCGTAGGCACCGAAGGCGGCTGCCGCGGCACCGGTCGCCGGGTCCTCGACGACGCCGCCGATCGGGAAGGGGTCGCGGACGTGGAAGACGGTGGGGGACTCCCGCCAGACCAGTTGAAGGGTCGTCAGGTCCAGTCGGCGCATCAGGGCGGCCAGCCGCTCGAAGTCGTAGTCGAGCTTCGCCAGCCGCTCGCGGGTGGCGGCGGCAAGCACGAGATGGTGGTTGCCCGCGTAGGCGATACGGGGCGGCAGCGCCGGGTCGAGGTCGGCGGCGGCCCAGCCGAGGGCGGCCAGCGCCTCGGCCAGGTCGGCCGGCTCGGCGGCGGTGATGCGCGGCTCGACGCTGCTCAAGGTGGCGTGCAGGGCGTCGCCCCGCCGGGTGACGGTGACCGGGACAGGGCCCGCCTGGGTGGCGAAGAGCAGGTCGCCGGGGCCGATCCGCTCGGCGAGCGCGATGGCGGTGGCGACCGTCGCGTGCCCGCAGAAGGCGACCTCGGCCAGCGGGCTGAAGAAGCGGATGGTGAACGCCCGGCCCGGTTCGCCCGTGCCCGCGGGTGGTGGGGTGAGGAACGCCGTCTCGGAGTAGCCCAGTTCGGCGGCGATGGCCAGCTGCTCGGCGTCCGTCAGGCCCGCCGCGTCCAGGACGACGCCGGCCGGGTTGCCACCCTGCGGGTCGTCCGAGAAGGCGGTGTAGCGCAGCACTTCGGGGGTGGTGCGGGGAGCTGCCGGTGCGGGGGCGTCGTGTGTCATGGCGAGGGAACCCGGCCGTGGTGCCCGGTTATTCCCGGGCGAGCCCGGCCGGGCAGCGCACGCGCACCGGCGGCCCGGTTCACCCCCGCCCGATGTACGGCATGTTGGTCGCCATCACCGTCGCGAACTGCACGTTCGCCTCCAGTGGCAGTGCGGCCATGTGGACGACCGTGCGGGCGACGTCGGCCGCGTCCATCACCGGTTCGACCGCCGTGCTGCCGTCGGCCTGCAGGATGCCGGTCTGCATCCGGCCGGTCATCTCGGTCGCCGCGTTGCCGATGTCGATCTGGCCGCAGGCGATCCGGTACGGCCGGCCGTCCAGGGAGAGCGACTTGGTCAGGCCGGTCATCGCGTGCTTGGTGGCGGTGTACGCGACGGAATTCGGCCGTGGCACATGGGCGGAGATCGAACCGTTGTTGATGATCCGGCCGCCCTGGGGGTCCTGCTCCTTCATCGCGCGGAACGCGGCCTGCGCGCACAGGAAGGATCCGGTGAGGTTGACGTCGACGACCGACCGCCAGTCGTCGTGGGTCAGCTCCTCCAGGGGCACGGCCCGGCCGAAGGTGCCCGCGTTGTTGAAGAGCAGGTCCAGCCGGCCGAAGCGGTCGCGGACGGCGGTGAACAGGGCGTCGACCTCGTTGGGACGCGTGACGTCGGTCGGTACCGGCACGACCGCGGGGCTGTCGGCGTCGCGGTGGCCCAGCTGCCGGGCCGTCTCCTCCAGGGCCGCCGCACGCCGGCCGGCCAGCACCACCGTCCAGTCGGCGGCGGCCAGCGCCTGGGCGACCGCCCGGCCGATACCGGAGCCCGCGCCGGTGACCACGGCCACCTTCCGCGGCCCCGCCGCCCCGTCCTGCCGCGCTTCCCGTGCCGCGGGCGCGGTGTCCGCTTCCCGCCCGCTCGGTACGCCGGGTGCCGAAGGGGCGGTCCGGGCCGCCGGCGTCGTCCCCGCTACCTGTCCTGCGCGTGCCGTCGGCGTTGCCCGTGCCACCCGAGTGTTCTGTGCCATGGCGGCAGCGTAAGGGGAGCGGTCACGACGGCGGCGTAGGGGGCGTACGGCCTGCACGGCGGGCCGTGCCGCGCCGGGCTCGGCCTCCGGGGGCAGCGCCACCCGGCCGCGAAGGTGCCGCGAACGTGCCGCGATTGTCCGGCAGCGCCCGTTGCGGGGCCAGTCCTCATCCAGCGGCCATGCATGAGTCGTACACGGGACAGCGTCGCGCCGTCCTCCGCCCGTCCAATCACCGGTGACAACCACCGTCAGGGGAGGGGCAGATGACCCAGCACGCCGCGCACGATCAGGAGATCCGGGCCGCCGCCGCGCACGTCGGCCGCCGTCGCTTTCTCACCGTCACCGGAGCCGCCGCCGCGCTCGCTTTCGCGACCAATCTGCCGGGTGGCGGTGCCGCGTATGCCGCGGAGGCCGACGCGCGGAAGATCAAGGACAACCCCTTCACCCTCGGTGTCGCCTCCGGTGACCCGCTGCCCGGCTCCGTGGTGCTGTGGACCCGGCTCGCCCCGCGCCCCTACGAGCCGGGCAACGGCATGCCGGACGCCAGGGTCCCGGTCCGCTGGGAAGTCGCCTATGACGAGCACTTCACGAGGCTCGCGGGCCAGGGCCGCGCCGACGCCCACCCGGAGTTCAACCACTCCGTGCACATCGAGCCCACCGGCCTGGCGCCCGACCGCGTCTACTACTACCGCTTCCGCGCCGGGGACTGGATAAGCCCCGTCGGCCGCACCCGCACCGCGCCCGCCCGCAGCGCCCGCATCAACGACCTCAAGCTCGGTGCGGTCTCCTGCCAGGCCTACCACGACGGCTACTTCACGGCCTACCGGCACCTCGCCCAGGAAGACCTCGACGTCGTCTTCCACCTCGGCGACTACCTGTACGAGTACCCGGTGACGGCGGCGGGCGGCGCCCGCGCCTACACCGACCGGACCCTGCCCTCGCTGTTCAACCGCGAGACGGTCACCCTGGAGGACTACCGGCTGCGCTACGCCCTGTACAAGTCCGACCCGGACCTGCAGGCCGCGCACGCCGCGCACCCCTTCATCGTGACGTGGGACGACCACGAGGTGGAGAACAACTACGCCTCCGACATCAGCGAGGGCAACCTCCCGCCCGCCGAGTTCCTCGTCCGCCGGGCCGCCGCCTACCGCGCGTACTGGGAGAACCAGCCGCTGCGCCGCCCGCAGCGGCCGCAGGGCTCCGACGCCCGCCTCTACCGCCGCGTCCAGTACGGACAGCTGGCGCAGTTCGACATCCTCGACACCCGCCAGTACCGCTCGGACCAGGCGTACGGCGACGGCTGGCACGCGCCGGGTCCCGAGTCCGCGGACCCCCGCCGCACCCTGACCGGCGCCGCCCAGGAGCGCTGGCTGATCGACGGCTGGCGCGAGTCCACCGCGCGGTGGAACGTACTGCCGCAGCAGGTCACCTTCTCCGAGCGGCGGGACGCCACCGGCGACGCCTACCAGGTCAGCATGGACGCCTGGGACGGCTACCCGGCCTCTCGCGAGCGGGTCCTGGCGGGCGCGGAGTCGGCGGGCGTGGACAACCTCGTCGTGCTCACCGGCGATGTGCACGTCCACTACGCCCTCGACATCAAGCGGGACGTCAAGGACCCGGGGTCGCGCACCGCGGGCGTGGAGTTCGTCACGACCTCCGTCGCCAGCGGCAAGAACGGCGCCGACAAGCCCGCCAACTGGGACACCTTCATGGCGGCCAACCCGCACATGAAGTTCTACAACGGCCGGCGCGGCTACGTGACCGTCACCCTGGACCAGGACACCGCCCGCGGCGACTACCGGACGGTGTCCGCCGTCACCACGCAGGGGGCGCCGATCACCACCGCGGCGTCCTTCGTCTCGGAGGCCGGGGACCCGGGGTTGAAGCCGGCCTGACCCCGGGCGGGGCGCCCCCGGGCCGCCCGGCGCGCGGGCCGCACTCACCCGATCGGCGGAGTACGCGGAGGCTCGCATTCCGCCGGTTCCCAGGGCTCCGGACCCGAGGGTCGGGGCCTGGACCTACGCCCCGGCCTAGGTCCAACGGCCCAGGCGCAACCGGCCTTGCGGCAGGTCCGTGCATGACACCATGGTGCGGCCATCAACAAACCATGGAGACGCTCATGACGGAGCCCGGCCCCAGCACGGCCGAGACCAAGGATCTTCCCCCGATAGCCGAGCGGGGCGCGGCAGCAGCACCGGCCGCGTCCCGCCGCACCAGCCTCCTCGTCACCCTTGTCCTCGGCGGCCTCACGGCGGTCCCGCCGCTCTCCATGGACATGTACCTCCCGGCCCTGCCGGAGGTCACCGCCTCCCTGCACAGCCCGGCCGCCACCGTCCAGCTGACGCTCACCACCTGCCTGGCGGGCATGGCCCTCGGCCAGATGATCGTCGGCCCGATGAGCGACAAGTGGGGGCGCCGCCGCCCGCTGCTCGCCGGCATGGTGATCTACATCCTGGCCACCGCCCTGTGCGCGGTCGCCACCAACGCCGAACTCCTCATCGCCTTCCGCCTGTTGCAGGGCCTGGCAGGCGCGGCCGGCATCGTCATCGCACGGGCGGTGGTGCGTGACCTGTACGACGGTGTGGCGATGGCCCGGTTCTTCTCCACCCTGATGCTCATCTCCGGGGTCGCGCCGGTCGTCGCGCCGCTGATCGGCGGCCAGATCCTGCAGGTCACCGACTGGCGCGGCGTCTTCGTCGTACTGACCGTCGTCGGGGTCCTGCTGACCCTGCTGGTCTGGCGCAAGCTGGCGGAGACCCTGCCGCCCGAACGCCGGCACTCCGGCGGCCTCGGGCAGACCCTGCGCACCATGCGCGATCTGCTCGCCGACCGGGCCTTCTCCGGCTACCTCCTCGTCAGCGCCTTCGCCTTCGCCGCCCTCTTCGCCTACATCTCCGCCTCGCCGTTCGTCGTCCAGGAGATCTACGGCGCCTCCCCGCAGACCTTCAGCCTGCTCTTCGGCATCAACTCCGTCGGCCTGGTGCTGGTCGGCCAGATCAACGGCAAGGTGCTGGTGGGCCGGGTCAGCCTCGACATGGTGCTCGGCACCGGCCTGGCGCTGATCGCGGTCGCCGCGACGGGCCTGCTGCTGATGTCCTCCGGGGTGTTCGGCGCCGTCGGCCTGGTGCCGATGGCGGCCGGTCTCTTCGTCCTGATGGCGTCCATGGGCCTGGTCATGCCCAGCACCAACACCCAGGCGCTGCTGCGCACCCCGCACGCGGCCGGCTCCGCCTCCGCGCTGCTGGGCACCTCGACCTTCCTCCTCGGCTCGGTGGCGTCCCCGCTGGTGGGCATCGCGGGGGAGCGGACCGCCGTGCCGATGGCCGTCGTACAGCTTTCCTGCGCCGTATTGGCGCTCGTGAGCTTCCTGGGGATGTGCCGCCCGTGGCAGCGTAGGGGGGAGACCACCGGGAGCACCGCCGGCGAGGGGAACAGGCTCTGAACGCACCCAGGCTCCGATACGGCACTCCGGCCCGGGCCGGCCTCGACCCGACCTGGATGGAACGGCTGGTCCAGGGCGTGCGGGCGTTGCCCGGAGGGCGGCCCGCCTGGTGTGCGGGAGCCGTCGTCCTCGCCGGGCGCGGCCCGGTCGTCGCCGCCGAGGACGCCGCCGGCTGGGCGCTGCGCTACCGCGCCTACGACCCGGAGCGGCAGCGGGGCGTGGACCTGCCGCGGGACCGCTGGGAGCCGATGCGGGTCGGCACCGTCTTCGACCTCGCCTCCCTCAGCAAGCTCTTCACGGCCGTCGCCGCGCTCCAGCAGGTCGAGCGCGGCTTCCTGGCCCTCGACGACGAGGTCCGCGGCCACCTGCCCGCCTTCGCCCCCGGGATCACCGTGCGGCAGCTGCTCGACCACACCTCGGGCCTCCGCCCGGAGCTGCCGTTCCACGACCATCAGGGGCGTGCCGCCCAGCTGGCGCTGCTGTGGCGGGAGGTGGCGGCCCCCGCCGGCGGTCCGGCCGGCCGGTACCTCTACTCCGATCTCAACCTCATCGCCCTCCAGCTGGTGCTGGAGCAGCTCACCGGGCGGCGCCTGGACATCCTCGTCCGGGAGGGCATCACCGCCCCGCTGGGCATGCTCAGCACCTCCTACGGGCCACTGGCGCCGCAGGGCGTGGCGGCGACGGAGGACCAGCGGCGTCCGTGGGCCAAGGCGGACCGCGGCATGGTGCGGGGTGAGGTCCATGACGAGAACGCCTGGGCGCTGGGCGGGGTCGCCGGGCACGCGGGTCTTTTCTCCACCGCCCAGGATCTGGCCGTGCTCTGCCGGACGCTGCTCAACGGCGGCGCGTACGGCACCGCCCGCATCCTGGGCCCGGACGCCGTCGCCGCCCTGCTCGACCCGCCAGGACTCGGCTTCGGCGTCGACCAGCCGTACTTCATGGGCGAGTTGGCGGGGCGCGGCGCGGCGGGCCACACCGGTTTCACCGGTACCAGCCTGGTCCTGGACCGGGCCACGGACACCTTCCTGGTGCTCCTCGCCAACACCGTCCACCCGTGCCGCCGCAACGGTGGCAGCGCGCCCCGCGCGGCCGCCGCGGACTGCCTGGCCCGCGCCGTCGCCCGCGCCGGCTGACCGCCCGGCACCACCCCTCCCGGCCGCCCCTGCCTCCTTGCCCGCCGCGCGGAAGGTGCGCGTCCCGGCCCCGTAGACTTTTCCGAATGCACGAGGAACTGCGGGCCGCACTGGCCGTCCTGCTCGACGGCCTGCCGCCCAAGCAGGCCGTGCAGGCCGTCGAGCGGCTGATCGCCAACTACCGGGGCCGTACGCCCACCGACGCGCCGGTGCTCCGGGACCGCGCCGATGTCGCCGCGTACGCCGCCTACCGGATGCCGGCGACCTTCGAGGCGGTACGGGCCGCGCTGGGCGCCTTCGCCGACCGGCTGCCGCAGTGGTCGCCGGCCACCCATGTGGACATCGGTGGCGGCACCGGAGCCGCCACCTGGGCCGCCGCGGCCACCTGGAAGGGCCACCGGAGCACCGTGCTGGACTGGGCGCAGCCCGCGCTCGACCTCGGCCGTGAGCTGGCGGACGGCGTGCTGCCGGACGTCCGGTGGCAGCGGCAGATCATCGACGAATCGCTGGCGGTCCCGGCGGACACGGACCTGGTGACCGTGTCCTACGTGCTGGGCGAGCTGCGGCCGGAGGCCCGCCGGGCCGTGGTGGCCGCCGCGGCCACCGCACGGACCGTCGTACTGATCGAACCGGGCACCCCCGAGGGCTATCGCCGCATCATCGCCGCCCGCGAGCAGCTCATCGAGGCCGGCCTGCGGATCGTCGCGCCCTGCCCGCACAGCGACACCTGCCCGATCATCTCCGGTGCGGGGAACCCCCCGCCGGCAGGAGCCGCCGGAGACTGGTGCCACTTCGCCGCCCGGGTCAGCCGCTCCTCCCTCCACCGCCAGGTCAAGGGCGGCTCCCTCCCGTACGAGGACGAGAAGTACAGCTACGTCGCCGCCACCGCCCTCGACGCCTCACCGGCCCACTCCCGCATCGTCCGCAAGCCCCAACTCCGCAAGGGACAGGTGCTGTTGGACCTGTGCACCGCGGAGGAGGGGCTGCAGCGCGCCACGGTCACCAAGCGCCACGGCGACCTCTACCGGGCGGCTCGCGACGCCTCCTGGGGTGACGACTGGCCGCGTTCTTGACCTCGGTCCTCACGAGTCGCCGTCGGTAGACCGCCCGGACCGTTCCGTCCGCGCTTCCTGGAGCTTGCGCAGCAGTTCGCGGCGCTGTGCCTGCGGATCGGGCCGGCCGCCGCCGTGCGGGCCGCCGCCCGCGCCGCCGCGCAGCGCGCCGCGGGAGAGCTTGTTGCGGGTGCCGCCGACGCCGAGCATGCCGCCCGCTTTTCCCTTGCTCATGAGGTGGTCCTTTCGTCAGGGCCGGTCCCACGGTCCCGTTGGTGACCGGCTTCACCGTCGGCTCCGGCCGGCCGTGACGGACGGGGAGCTGAGCGAGACGCATCGTCTCGCTTCCCGTTCAGAGTGAGCGAGACGGTGCGTCTTGTCAAGACGATACGTCTCGCCTCACTTGGCTAGACTTCACCCATGGCCAACAAGACACCCCCCGATGCCTCGCGCCGCAGCGAGCGCTCCCGTCGCGCGATCTTCGACGCCGCCCTCGCGCTCGTCGGCGAGGTCGGCTACGACAAGCTCACGATCGAAGGCATCGCCTCCCGGGCCGGGGTCGGCAAGCAGACGATCTACCGCTGGTGGCCCTCGAAGGCCGCCGTCCTGCTGGACGCCTTCACCGTCGACGTGGACGGCTACGAGGAGGGCATGCCGAACACCGGCGACCTGGCGACGGACCTGAAGGCCGTACTACGGGCCACGGCGGACGAGTTCAACAACCCGGCGTTCCAGGCCCCCTACCGCGCCCTCGCGGCGGCCGGCGCCAACGACGAGGAGCTGTCCCGCACCTTCGTCTCCCGGCTGCTTGAGCCCGGCATCGGTGTCTACGTCGACCGGATCCGTGCGGCCCAGGAGGCGGGCGAGGTGGCCGCCGACATCGATCCCCGGATCGCCGCGGAGATGGTCCTGAGTCCCTTCTCACAGCGGTGGCTGATGCGGACCGGTGAACTGACCCACGAGTTCGTCGACACCCTGGTGGACCTGGCGCTGCGCGGTCTGCGGGCGCGTCCCTGAAAGTTCCGGCCGGCCCGGTGAAGATGGGGGTGAATGCCCCCATTCGTCGGTTCTCCGTTCACCCCGGATCCGCACACCGGTCACCCGAGGCGCAGGATGGTGGCAGCATTGATCCCAGACCACCGCTCGAAGTGAGGGGATAGATGGAACGCAAGAGCAGGTTCTCCCAGTGGCTGCGCCGGCCGAAGAGCGGATCGGACGGCGGCGATACGGACACGGGATCGACGGCCGCGCGCGGCCGTGAGGACCTGCTGCTGGCGGCGGCCGACGCGGGTCTCCCCATCGCCCCGGCGGCGCACCCCTCCGGCTACGGCTGTTCCTGTGAACGCATCGGGTGTCCCACCCCCGGCCGGCACCCGATCTCCTTCGGCTGGCAGACCGTCGCCACCACCGACCGCGACAAGGTCGCCGCCTGGCTGCGCACCCTCCCGCACGCCAACTTCATCACCGCCACCGGCATCATCCACGACGTGCTCGACGTCCCCGTCGAAGCGGGCCGCAGCGCGCTGGGCCGGCTGGACGCGGCCGGCATCGACGTCGGACCGATCACCCTCAGCGGCAGCGGAACCCGCGACGGCCGGATGCTGTTCTTCACCGCCACCCGCGGCACCCCGGACGACGAGGACGAGTGGTGGCCCTGCGAACTGGACTGCCACCCCGAGACCCTGGACGAACACCCCGGTCTGCGCTGGCACTGCCGCGGCAGCTACGTGCTGCTGCCGCCCTCCCGCCTGCCCGGTGACCAGCCGGCGGTGAGCTGGCTGCGCGGCCCCGAACTGCCGCTGCCCGACCCGCTGACGCTGCTGGAGTCGCTCACCGACGCCTGCGCCGAGTTCCTCGACCGCGTGCCCCACCACGAGTCGGCGGCCTGGCCGATCGGCCGCTGAACGGCCCCCTGGACCTACGGGCCTCGCCGGCCTTGCCGGGGCCGTACGGCAACTCCCCAGGGACCCCGCGGAAGACGCCGAAGGGGCCGCCGGACACCCGGCGACCCCATGACACGGCGGACCGCCTACCGGCGGCGACCGTCCGCCACGCCCGTCACAGCGCCTTCGCCGATGTCTTCGCCTCGATGCGGTTCAGCACGACGACCTTGCCTCCGGCGTCCTTGGCCGGCACCTCGACCGCCTGGCCCGACACGGTGGTGAAGGTCATCTTGTTGGTGTTCTTCGCGGAGCCCTGCACGATCCCCTGAAGGCTCGGCGGCACCTTGATCGTCAGACCCTCGGAGACCGTCTTCTGCTGGTGGTAGAGGGTCGAGAAGAACACCAGCGCCCCGCCGTCCTTCAGCCGCAGGGCCGCCGGCGGGAAGGCCGCGGGCCGGTCCTCCCACTGGATCCGGGCGCCCAGCTGGTCGGCGTCCCTGGCGCGGGTCGCGCGCCAGCCGTCGGTGTTCCGGCCGGGCGCGAACAGGTCGCCCTTGCCGGTGTTGAGGTAGTCGGCGTACCGCCGGCTCAGCTTGCCCGGGGCCACCGTCAGACCGGACGCGGCATCGGCCGGCACCGCCTCGGCGAAGCCGTCCTTGTCCGTCTTGAACTGCGGTGCCGCGTTGCCGGCGAACGTCGCCAGATACACCGCACGCCACTTCGCGTCGATGCCGTCCCGGCTGAACACCAGGTACCAGCGGCTGTTCTTGCGGTTGCTGACGGCGTCCGCGACGAAGTACTTCGGCCAGCCCGCCTGCTTGGGCACCGTGAAGTGCGCGTCCTTGAACGTCAGCGGGGTGAAGTTCGGGTTGCCCTGCGGCCGGACGCCCCGCGCGGCCTTGACGCCCGCCTGGTCGATGGCCAGCAGTGCCCCCGACTCGTACGAGGCGTTCACCGAGGGATCGAGCTTGCGGTTGGCCTTGTTGAAGCCGTCGGCGAACTGCTGGAGCGCCTTGGCGCCCTCAGCCTTCGTCACCGCCGGCAGCATCTCCCTTTCGCCGTGCACCGTCATGCACCCGCTCAGTATCACCAGCGCCGCGGCTGCCGACGTCAATGTTGCGGGCACCCGGAACGGCGACCTGCGTGTCATGGGGCTCGGGCTCCTTCGGGGCGACCGGGGCGGACGGGGAGGCCGCCGGGGTGGCACGATTCGGCGCAACCCTACCGGGGGCGAGGAAGAGGGCGAGCGTGGGGATCAGATACAGAGCCCACACCGTGACCTGAAGGACGGTCGGATCCGGCTGGAAATTGAAAATGCCCTTCAGGAGCGTGCCGTACCAGCTGTCGGCCGGGAACTGCTCGCTGATGTCGAACGCCCGCTGGTGCAGGCCCGGCAGGAACTCGGCCTCCTGGAGATCGTGGAAGCCGTACGCCAGCACGCCCGCCGCGACGACCACCAGCATCCCGCCGGTCCAGGTGAAGAACTTCGCCAGGTTGATCCGTACCGCACCGCGGTAGAACAGCCAGCCCAGCACGACGGCCGTCAGCAGGCCCAGCAGCGCGCCGATCAGCGGCCGCACGCCGTCCTGCGCGGACTGCGCGGCGGTCCACACGAACAGGGCCGTCTCCAGCCCCTCGCGGCCCACCGACAAGAACGCGGTGACCACCAGCGCCGTGGTGCCCACGGACAGCGCCGCGTCCAGCCTGCCGTGCAGTTCCTTCTTCAGATGCCGCGCGGTGCGCCGCATCCAGAAGACCATCCACGTCACCAGGCACACCGCGATGATCGACAGGGAGCCGCCGAGCGCCTCCTGCGCGGTGAACGTCAGCGTCTGCGAGCCGAATTGGAGCGCCGCGCCGAAGGCGAACGACAGCACCACGGCCAGCGAGATGCCGATCCAGACCGGCCGCAGCGCCTCGCGCCGGCCGGTCTTGACCAGATAGGCGATGAGGATGCACACGACGAGGCTGGCCTCCAGCCCCTCGCGCAGCCCGATCAGGTAGTTGCCGAACACGTCGGTCCCTTTCCTTCCTTCATGCGGTCGTCCACGGTGTCGACAACCTCAGGCGAACAGTGCCCGGCCCCACCAGTCGTCCGCGTTTCGGACGCCCGGCGGCATCGCGAAGACCGCTGAACCCACGTGCTGGATGTACTCGTTGAGCGCGTCGTTGCGCGCCAGATTGCGTTGCAGCGGCACGAAGCCGGCACGGACGTCGCGCTGGTAGGCGAGGAAGAACAGCCCCGCGTCCAGCCGTCCCAGACCGTCGGTGCCGTCGGTGAAGGAGTAGCCGCGCCGCAGGATGCGCGCCCCGCCGTTGGAGTCCGGGTGCGCGAGCCGCACATGCGCGGTCGGCAGCATCGACTTCAGATGCGGCTCGTCCCGCTCGTGCTTCTTGCCGACCGCCGCGCCCTCGCCCTTGTCCCGGCCGAAGATGTCCTCCTGCTCTTTGAGCGGAGTGCGGTCCCAGGTCTCGATGAGCATCCGGATCCGGCGGGCGACCAGGTACGAACCGCCGTTCATCCAGCCCGCGTCGCCCGCGTCGGGCGTCTCGCCCACCCATACGTGCTTGGCGAGGGCCGCGTCATCGGTGCCCGCGATGTTGCGGGTGCCGTCCTTGAAGCCGAACATGTTGCGCGGCGTGTGCGCGTCCGGCGTGGTCGAGGAGGTCTTGCCGAAGCCCAGCTGCGACCAGCGGATCGCGACCTTGCCGAAGCCGATCCGGGCCAGGTTGCGGATCGCGTGCACCGCGACCTGCGGGTCGTCGGCGCATGCCTGGACGCACAGATCACCGCCGCTGCGGGTCCGGTCGAGGTTGTCGCCGGGGAACTTCGGGAGCTCGATCAGCGCTTCGGGCCGCCGGGCCGAGAGGCCGAACCGGTCCTTGCCGTCCTTCTCGAAGAGGGAGGGGCCGACGCCGAACGTCAGGGTGAGCCGGGACGGCGGCAGGCCGAGCGCCTCACCGGTGTCGTCCGGCGGTGCCTCGGCGAGCCCGCCGACCGCGCCGTCCCCGACCGCGTCCCCCGCGGTCATCCGCGCCGCCGCCTTCGTCCACTCCTTGAGCAGCGCGATCAGCTCGTCACGGTCGTCGGTGGTGACATCGAACGCGGCGAAGTGCAGCCGGTCCTGGACGGCGGTGGCGATCCCGGCCTGGTGCGCGCCGTGGAAGGGCACCGCGGCGCCCGCGGTCGCGTCCGCCGCGGCCGGCTGGGCGTCGCTGCCGGTGCGCAGCGCCGCGGCCGTGCCGCCGGCCGCGACCGCGCCGAGCGCCAGCCCCGCGCCGCCCCAGCCCAGCAGCGAGCGCCGGGACGGCGTGCGGCCGCCCGGAGCGCCGGTCGGGTCGTCCTTCGTGCCGGTGTCGGTGCCGGTTGTGCCCGTCGCCGGGACGTCGCCCGTCTCCGGCTGCTGACCGTCGGTCGTCATCGTGACTCCCTGCTTCGCGATGGACTACTTGGCGGTCGCCACGGCGGCGGCCAGCTTCGACAGCGGCTCGGCCAGCGCGCTGACGCCGTCGGACAGTTCCTTCTTCTCGCCCTTGTCGACGGTGTCGTACGAGACGAAGCCGTCACCCTCGCGGTAGGCGTCCAACTGCTTGTCGATCGCCGCGAACTGCTTGTCCAGCTCCTTGGCCAGCGCCGCGTCGTTCTTCGCCGCGACCGGCTTGAGCAGCTCGTACGCCTTGCGCGCGCCGTCCACGTTGGCCTGGAAGTCGACCAGGTCGGTGTGGCTGTAGCGCTCCTCCTCACCGGTCACCTTGCCGGTGTAGACCTCGTCGAGCAGCTCCTTGGCGCCGTTGGCCATGCTGGTCGGGGTGATCTCGGCCTTGCCGACCCGCTTCTGCCAGTCCTTGAGGTCGCTGATCAGCCGGTCGGCGAGCTCGGAGTCGGCGTCGGAGAGCTTCTTGGTCTCCCACAGCGACTTCTCCAGCTTGTGCCAGCCGGTCCACTTCTGGCCGTCCTCCAGGCCGTCCTCGCGGACGTCGACCTTGGGGTCGATGTCGCCGAAGGACTCGGCGACCGGCTCGGTGCGCTCCCAGCCGATGCGGGAGACGGCGTACGCCTTCTTCGCGGCGTCGATGTCGCCCGCCTTCACGGCGTCCGCGAACTCCTTCGCCTTGGGCAGCGTCTCGTCGGCCTGCTCCTGGACGTACTTGCGGTACGTGGCGACCGCGGCGTCCAGCCGGGGGTCGCGCTTGACGGTCTCGCCCTTGCCGCTGGCCGTGACCTTCTGGCGGATGCCGTCGCCCTTCATGCCGGGCTTGCAGGCGATCTGGTAGGAACCGGCCTTGATCTCGGCGGTGATCTCCGCCCGGGTGCCGGGGCCGATGTTCTCCCGCTCGGTGACGATCCGGTCGCCGGGGGCGTAGACGTAGACCTCGGTGACCTTGGAGCCCTTGTTCTGCACCGCGAACCGGACGTGACCGGCGGGGAACTCCTTCGCGGAGACCTCGCAGCCGGTGTCGGTCGCCGTCACCTCGATCACGCCCTTGCCGCCGGCCTTGGCGTCGCTCTTCTCGGCGCAGCCGGCGACGGCGGTGAGGGTCGTGGCCACGGCGATGGCGGCAACGGCGGAGGAGCGGAGGGCTCGCATGAAGGGGCTCCAGGCGTGTCTGTCGGTGCGGGAACGGGGGACTGCCCACTAAGGCGGCCCTAACTTATCCGAGGCTTACCTGAATACTTCCCCTCGTGTCCAGTGATTCGGCTCTCATGAGCTACGACTCGGTCACGGTCCGACACGCGTCCCGCCAAGGGACCTTCAAGGGCTGGTCAAGGTAAGGGGCGGTCCGTGCGCGGGGCCCTTAGAGGGCTTTGGCGAGTACGACGCTCCGGTAGTTGGTGACCGACCGGTCATAGGTCCCCGCCGGCCGGTACCCCCTGCGCTCGTACCAGGCGATCAGTTCGGTGGCCAGGGAGGAGGTGTCGAAGACGACGCGGGACGCGCCGAGCGCGGCGATCCGGCGCTCGGCATGCGCGAGCAGGCGGTCGCCCAGCCCCGTGCCGCGGCGGTCCGGCTCCACGGCAAGCTGCCACAGCGAGCCGTGTCCGTGGGGCACCGGGTAGCCGGGCGGGGAGTGGTGGTTGCCGGTGAGGGTGACGGTGCCGACGATGCGGCCGTCCTCGACGGCCACCCAGGACTCGCCGCGGTCCAGCCGGTAGCGGGTGTCGCGGTCGCTCTGGTACGAGGCGAAGAAGACGCGTCCCGCGGCCGCGTGGTCGGCGTAGGCGCGGTGCAGCAGCGCGGTGATCTCCGGCACCGAGTCGTCCGCCGTCAGTCGCCGCAGGGTCGGTGCCGCCCCCGCGTCATGCCGGCCGGCCCGGGCGTCTCGGCCGTCGCAGGAGTCCATAACCCCCGATGATCGCAACCGCCGACGGGTGCCCGCACCCGGATTCCCTTGCCGTGCCGTGCTGTTGGATGGGTGGATGATCGAATTCGACGTGTTGCACGTGTTCTGTGGGCCCGGCGGGACGGGCGGTAACGCGCTGGGAGTGGTGCGCGACGGCTCGGCCGTCCCCGACCGTGCGGCGCGCGCCGCGCTGGCCGCCGAACTCGGCTTCAGCGAAACCGTGTTCCTGGACGACGCGGCGCGCGGCACGGTCGACATCCACACGCCGAGCGTCCGGCTTTCCTTCGCCGGCCACCCGCTCGTCGGGCTGGCCTGGCTGCTGCGCGGCCTTGGCCGACCGCCTCGCACGCTGCGTCCCCCGGCCGGCGAGGTCGCGGTGACCTTCGACGAGGAGCTGACCTGGGTGCGCGGCCGTGCGGAGTGGGTGCCCGACCGCAGGACCGAGCGGTACGCGTCGGTGGCCGAGGTCGACGCGCTGCCGGCGCCGCCGCCGGGGGAGGGCTGGCTCTACGCCTGGGCCTGGCAGGACGAGGCGGCGGGAGTGGTGCGCGCGCGGGCGTTCCCGCGCCGTGGCGACGGCATCGTCGAGGACGAGGCCACCGGCGCGGCCGCGCTGCTGCTGACACATGAGCTGGGACGCGCGCTGGACGTGCGCCAGGGCGCCGGATCGCAGATCCTCACCCGCCCGTACCCGGACGGCACGATCGACGTCGGTGGGCGGGTGCGCGTCGATACGCCGTAGCGCGCCGGCGCGGGCACCCGCCCGTGCCCGCGTCCGTCAGGCGCTCAGCGGGAACTCCTCGCCCAGCTCCCGGAAGACCGCGCTGTTCAGCGCGAAGGCCCGCTTGCACTCGTCGACCACGCGCTGCTTCTCCAGGTCGTCGACGGGCAGGGCGTCCAGCAGCTCGCGGTAGTGGCGCTTGAAGGCGGCCGGGTTGGCGATGTCCTCGAAGACGTAGAACCGCACGCCGTCGCCCTTGCGCGCGAAGCCCCAGGTCTTCTCGGCCGTGCCGCGGATGATCTGGCCGCCGGAGAGGTCGCCGAGGTAGCGGGTGTAGTGGTGCGCGACATAGCCCGCGGGCCAGTCGCGGGCGCAGTGCGAGACCCGCTCCGCATACGCGGCGGTGGCCTGCAGCGGCTCCAGGCCCGCGCGCCAGGACGGCCCGCCCAGGTGGGCGAGGTCGCGCTCCAGCTGGGCGGTGCGGGCCAGCTCCGGGTGGATGAAGGGGCCGGCGACGGGGTCGTCGGTGAGCGCCTCGGAGGCGTCCTCCAGGGCGCGGTAGACGAACCACAGCTGTTCGGTGTAGCGGCGGTAGGCGTGAACGCCGAGTTTGCCGCCGAGGAGGTCGCTCATGAAGGAGGAGTTCTCGGCCTCGGTGTGCTGCTCGTGCGAGGCGGTGCGGATGACCGTCGAGAACGGAGCGGGCGGGGTCGGGCTGAGGGCTTCCAAGGCGGACCTCCGGGAACCGAGGGGGGCGGACGGGAACGGATCGTCGCCGCTGGGACCCAGCCAACTACTTAGGCTTACCTAAGTCAACCCTGTTCCCGACGCCCTGTCGGTAAAAGCCTACCCCCGCGGGAGATCAGGGAAGCGTGAGAATCTCCGCCCCGGACTCCGTCACCACCAGGGTGTGCTCGAACTGCGCGGTGCGCTTGCGGTCCTTGGTCACGACCGTCCAGCCGTCGTCCCACATGTCGTAGTCGTAGGACCCCAGCGTCAGCATCGGCTCGATGGTGAAGGTCATGCCGGGCTGGATGTCGGTGGTGTGGTGCGGGCTGTCGTAGTGCGGAACGATCAGACCGGAGTGGAACGACGAGTTGATGCCGTGGCCGGTGAAGTCCCGGACCACCCCGTAGTCGAACCGCTTGGCGTAGGACTCGATGACCCGGCCGATGATGTTGATCTGCCGGCCCGGCTTGACGGCCTTGATCGCGCGGTGGAGTGCCTCGCGGGTGCGCTCGACCAGCAGCTTGGACTCCTCGTCCACGTTGCCGCACAGGTAGGTGGCGTTGTTGTCGCCGTGCACACCGTTGATGTAGGCGGTGACGTCCAGGTTCACGATGTCGCCGTCCTGGAGGACCGTCGAGTCCGGGATGCCGTGGCAGATGACCTCGTTGAGCGAGGAGCACAGGGACTTGGGGAAGCCGCGGTAGCCGAGCGTCGAGGGGTAGGCGCCGTGATCGCACATGAACTCATGGGCCACCCGGTCCAGTTCATCGGTGGTCACGCCCGGCTCGATGAGCTTGGCGGCCTCCTCCATCGCCTGCGCGGCGATCCGGCCGGCGATCCGCATCCGCTCGAGCGTCTCGGCGTCCTGCACCTCGGGCCCCTTATAAGGGGTCGGCGCGGCCTTCCCGACGTACTCGGGGCGCGGGATCGAGGAGGGCACGGGGCGGGTGGGGGAGATGGTCCCCGGGACAAGAAGCGACTGGCCAGACATGACAACGAGTGTATCCGCGGGGCTTCGGGCAGGATGGCGGCACGGGAGTTACCCAGAGGAGGCGGCAATGGCGCTGTTCAAGAGGCGTACGGTCGGCAAAACCGGCGAGTGGTACTACTGCCTCAAGCACGGAACGGTCGAGGAGGGCCCCGAATGCCGGGCCGCCGACCGCTTCGGGCCCTACGAGAGCCGCGAGGAGGCCGCGCACGCCATGGAGACGGCGCGGGAACGCAACCTGGAGTGGGAGAACGACCCCAAGTGGCATGACAAGACCAAGGGCGCCGAGGGGGACGGGACCCCCTAGGTCCCCGGGCCCAGGGGGCGGCGGCATCCGCCGAGCCCCCGCCCGGCCCCACGGCCCCTGGCCCGTACTGCCCCGCCCCCGCCCCCCGGTCCTCCGGTGTCAGGACGGCGCCGGGTCCGGATCGGGGTCCTGGGCTCCGGCCCGCGCGGGGGCGCCGTCCCCGGCCGCCCGGCGCTCACGCATCCGCCGCGCGTGCACATCGGTCCTGGCGTCGTACGCCATCAGCGTCGGCAGGGCGAGCGCCAGCAGCCCGACGGCCACGAAGCACAGCACACCGCCCGCCCAGACCGACGTCCGTACGGTCGTCAGGGCCGCCATCCCGCCGACCCGGACCTGGCCCAGCTGCGGGCCCACGGAGTACGACAGCAGCTCGATGCCCGCCAGCCGGCCCCGTAGTTCGTCGGGGATCGTCTGGTTCCACATCGCCGAGCGGAAGATGCCGCTGATCATGTCGAAGGAGCCGGCCAGCACCAGGAACAGCAGCACCAGCCGGACGTCGTGCATCTGCCCGGCGGCGGTGATCGCCAGCCCCCACCCCGCGGCCGCCAACGCGACCGCCCGGCCCTGCCGCTGGACGCGCGACGTCCAGCCGCTGGTCAGGCTCACCAGGAGGGACCCCGCGGGCAGCGCCGCGTACATCAGCCCGAGGGCCCACGGGGCGTCCAGGTCGTCCGCGAGGAACGGGAAGATCGCGAGCGGGAAGGCGAACACCATCGCCGTGAGATCGACGGCGTAGGTGCCCAGCAGTTCCTTGCGGCTCCAGGCGTAGCGCGCGCCCTCGGCGATCCCGCGCAGCGACGGTTTCCTGGCGTCGTGCGAGGCGGGCGACGGCCGCAGCCTCAGTCCGAGCAGCACCGACGCCGCGTACGTCACCACATCGATCCCGTATGCCCAGCGCACCCCGGCGTAGGCGACCAGCCCGCCCGCCAGCGCCGGTCCCGCGATGGCGCCGACCTGCCGGCGGAGCGCGTTGAGGGCGGCGGCCGCGGCGAGCTGGTCGGGCGCGACGATGCGGGGCACGATCGCGTCCAGCGCCGGCCGCTGCAGTCCGGTCAGCGCGCTGGACGCCGCGGTGATCACGTAGAGCGGCCACACCATCGGGTCCGCCAGCAGGCTGTTGAGCAGCAGCAGGACCGCCAGTGCGCCGAGCGCGATCTCGGTCCGGACGATGAGCAGGCGACGGTCCACGGAGTCGGCGAGCGCGCCGCCGTAGAGTCCGCAGACGGTGAGCGGGACGATCTCGACGGCGCCCAGCGCCCCGACCGCGAGCGTGGAGCCGGTCAGCTCCTTGAGCTGCAACGGCACCGCGACGAAGGTCAGGAAACTGCCGAAGACCGTGATCGCGCCCGCCCACCACATCAGCCGGAAGTCGCGCGAGGAGCGCCACGGCGCCAGGTCGGGCAGCAGGGCGGCCGCGCGGCGGCGGGACGGTGGGGGAGGAGCCGAGGTCACGACGCACCATCGTCCGCGCGGGTGCCGGGCGGCGCAAAGGATTTTGCGGCGGGCGGACGTGCGGGCCGGGGCGTCGGCCCCGGGCGCTCACCAGCGTGGTGGCGGGGGCGAGGTCAGCTCCTCGGCGAGCCGGGTGAGCCGGTCGCGGAAGCGGCGGTGCCGGCGTGGCGCGGGCACCCCGTTCTCCCCGGCGGCCGCGCTCACCAGATGCTGGAGGGTGTCGAGGTCGAGGTCCTGCGTCCCCTCGGCGTCCGTGCCGTCACCGGTCGCGGCCGGGGGTGCGGCGAGGGCGTCATGGGCGAGGGCGTGCAGATCGCGGTCGCCGGAGTCCAGGGCGAGCACCGTCGCGCCGTTGCGCCGGGCGTCGTGCACCCGCTCCAGCAGTTCGGCCCCCGGCTGCTCCGGGGTGACCACCAGCAGTGTCTCGCCGCGTCCCGCCGCCTCCAGCCGGCCCAGCCCCACCGACAGGTGGGCCGGCTGTCCGCCGGTGACGCGGTGCCTGACGAGCGTCGGTGACAGCTCCGGCAGGCCCGACCAGGCGGCCTCGTCGTCCAGATGGGCGGCCAGGTGCCAGGGCTCGTACGCGGCGCTGCCGACCAGCAGCAATCCGCCGCCGTGCGGCGCGACGGAGGCGCGCAGCGACCCCGCGAAGTGGCGGGTGGCCTGGACCCACTCGGTTCCGGCGAGGACCTCGCGCAGCAGGGCGACGCGTACGGCATCCATGGCCCGGCATCCTGCCCCAACCGGCTGCCCCACAGGGGGAGTTTCCAGCGTTGTCACCCGTACGGGACTTGGCCGGCGGCACCTGAGCGGTGACCGGGGCAACCGTGCGGCACGCGCCGGAGCGCGAAGCGGGGGCGGTGCGGGCCCCGCGACGCGGGCGGCCTGAGACACCCGCGTGCCCGCCCGCGTCACCGCACCGGTGGCAGACCGGCGGCGGTGAGCCTGCGCGCGACCTCGGCGACGGACCGCTCGCTCAGCGGGAGCTGCGGGAAGGCGGTGTCCCCCCGCTCGATCACGCCGAGGAGCCGAAGTGCCGCCTTGAAGGCACCCAGCGCCGAGGAACTGCGGCCCATCTCCGACTCCGGAGCGGCCTCGACCATGGCGAACAGGGCGACCAGTCGCTCCTGTTCGGTGGCGGCCCGCTCCCAGTCGCCGGCCCGCGCGGCGTCGTAGAGCCGCACGTAGCCCGCCGGGTCGACATTGCCGATGCCCGGGACGACGCCGTCGGCGCCCGCCAACAGCGCCGCGTCCACGGTCAGTTCGGAACCGGTGAGGACAGCGAAGCCGGGCGCCGGGCCGGTGCGGCGGCCGGTGCGGCCACCGAGGGCGACGATCAGGCGGCGCAGCGCGCCCTCGTCCCCGCTGCTGTCCTTGACCCCGGCGAGCGTGCCGTCCGCGGCGAGTTCGCGCACCAGCTCGGTGGACAGCTTGCTGTGCACCGCGACGGGAATGTCGTAGGCGAACAGCGGCAGGTCCACCGTCGCGCGGATGTGGCGGAAGTGCGCGGCGATCTCCCGTGGGTGGGTGCGGGTGTAGAACGGCGCGGTGACCACCAGGGCGTCGGCGCCCAGGGCCGCGGCGGTGCCGGCCTGGGCCACGGCCCGCGACGTGGTGGTGTCGATGGCCCCGGCGAGCACCGGCACCCGGCCGGCGGCGGCCTTCACCACGGTCTCCAGCGCGAGGGCGCGCCGGGCATCGGTGAGGTAGGCGACCTCGCTGGTGGAGCCGAGGGCGAACAGCCCGTGCACCCCGCCGTCCAGGAGGTGATGCACCAGACGGGTCAGGGAGGCGGTGTCCACCTCGCCCCGGGCGTCGAGCGGGGTGCAGACCGGCGGGATGACGCCGTGCAGCGGTGCGGGCAGTGGCATGGGCGCTCCAGCGGCCGTGCGGCGGCCGGGCGGGAAGCCACCGCGAGACGTGGGACATGGGATGTCCGGTGTCGACGCCACATTAGACGCGGGCGCGGTCCGCCGGTCAACGGTGCACCGCTTCGGCGGCGGTACGTCACCGGTCCGGGGGCACGTCACCCGTTCGGCGCCACATCCTCGGGTCGGGCGGCCCGGCACCGCTCCATGCGTACGGCGCGCTCCTCGCGCAAGCCCCTCGGACACCGGGTCTTCATCCCGATGAGAGCCGCCGTTCACCGGCCCGAAAGCGGGCCATGTCGGGTGTCTTGACGGCCAGTTGGGCGCTCTCTATGGTCACGAAACAGGACAAGGGACGTCCTACGTCCGGCCGTTGGGGGTGACCCGTGGCGTACGAGAGTTCAGTGCCGTACCGGGCCGGGACCGAGGGGTATGCGAGCTTCCGCATCCCGGCCGCCGTGCGGGCCCGCTCCGGGGCCGTCCTCGCCTTCGCGGAGGGGCGGGTCTCCTCGGCCGCCGACTCCGGCGACATCGACATCGTCCTCAAACGCTCCGCCGACGGCGGCCGCACCTGGGGCCCGCTCCAGGTCGTCGCCCGCAACGGCGGCGGCACCGCGGGCAATCCGGCGCCCCTGGTCCTGGCCGGTGGGCGGGTGCTGCTGCTCCAGGTCCGCAACGCCGCCGATGCCACCGAGGACCGCATCCGCCGCGGGCAGGTCCCCGCGGCCGACGGTCGCCGTGTGTGGCTCCAGCACAGCGACGACGACGGCATGAGCTGGAGCGCGCCCCGTGACCTCACCGACATGGCCAAGCGGCCGGAATGGCGGTGGTACGCCACCGGGCCCGGCCATGCGGTGCGGCTGCGCCGGGGCCCGTACGCCGGCCGGTTGGTGGTTCCCGCCAATCACTCCAACCCGCCCCTGGACCCCGCCCACACCGGTACCGAACCCCGCTACAACGGCGGCCACGCGCTGCTCAGCGACGACGACGGCGCCACCTGGAGGATCGGCTACACCGACAGTGACAGCCACCCCTCCGTCGCCCCCAACGAGACCACCGCGGCCGAACTCCCCGACGGCAGCCTCTATCTGAACACCCGCAACCAGTCCGGCGCGGCCTGGCGCCGCGCCGATGCCGTGTCCGCCGACGGCGGCGAACACCTCCGTACGCCGTTCCGGCCGCAGGCGGGTCTCACCGGGCCGGTCGTCCACGGCAGCGTGCTGTACCTCGCCGAGCGCGACGAACTGCTCTACTGCGGGCCCGCCGAGCCGGACGCCCGCGCCCTGATGACCGTCCGCGCCAGCCGGGACCGCGGCCTGACCTGGCGGACCGCGCACACCGTCTCCGGTCTCCCCGCCGCGTACTGCGACCTCGTCCCTCTCGACCACACGACCGTCGGGCTGCTCCACGAGACCGGCGACTTCAGCGCCTACTCGACGATCACCTTCCGCCGCATTCCCGTGGAGGAGCCTGCATGACCAGCAACGACATGCACCGCAGAACGGTCCTGGGCGGGGCTGCCGCTGCCGCCGCCGGGTTCGCGCTCGCCGGCTGCGGCGACAGCGGGGGCGGCGACGGCGACGCGCCCCGGGAGCGCAAGAAGGGCCAGAAGATCACCCTGACCTTCTGGTCCTGGGTCCCGGGCATCGACAAGCCCGTGGACCTGTGGAACCGCGAGAACCCCGAGGTCCAGGTCGCGGTGGAGAAGGTGTCCGCGGTCAACGGCCAGCAGTACGCGAAGATGCACGCCGCCATCAAGGCGGGCAACCCGCCGGACCTGGGGCAGATCGAATACCCCGTCGTCCCCAGCTTTCTGCTCGACGACGGGCTGCTGGACCTCGGCCCGCTCGGCGTAGCCCGCCACAAGAGCCGGTTCTCCGGCTGGCAGTGGCAGCAGTCCGTCTTCGGCAAGGGCGTCTACGCCATCCCCCAGGCATCCGGGCCGATGGGCCTGTTCGTCCGCCAGGACCTGTTCGACAAGTGGGACGTGCCGGTCCCGAAGACCTGGGACGACTACGAGACGGCGGCCGGGGCCATCCGCAGGAAGGGCGCCTGGATCGAGACGTTCGCCCCCACCAACGGCAACCGCTTCGCCGGCCTGGCCTGGCAGGCGGGCGCCAAGTGGTACGCCACCGACGGCGACACCTGGATCGTGCACCTCGACGACGAACCCACCCGGAAGGTCGCCGACTACTGGGAGGCGCTGGTCCGGCGAAAGCTCGTCAAGACCATCCCGGACCGGCAGAACGCCTGGTACAAGGACGTGCAGACCGGAGCCATCCCCGCGTGGATCGGCGCGAGTTGGGGCGACGCGCTGCTGGCCGGCAACGCGCCGGGCACCAAGGGCGCCTGGCGGGCCGCGCCGCTCCCGCAGTGGCGGGCCGGTGACGACACGCACGCCAACTGGGGCGGCTCCACGACCGCCGTCTTCGCGAAGTCGCGGTACCCCAAGGACGCCCTCGACTTCGCCGTCTGGCTCAACACCGCCCCCGAGTCCATCGCGCTGCTGATCGACGGCGGCTACGGCTTCCCCAGCGCCAAGAAGGGCTACACCACCGCCGATCTCGACGTCCACAAGGAGTTCTTCGGCGGCCAGAACTACAGCAAGGTCTTCGCGGACGCGGGCGCACACGTCGACACCAGCTGGCGGTGGGGGCCCGGCGTGGACACCCTCTACCAGCGGCTCGGCGACGCCTTCACCGACGCGCTCGCCGAAGGGGGCTCCTTCCGCGCCGTACTGAAGAAGGTCCAGGGCCAGACCGTCTCCGACCTCAAGGGCAAGGGCCTGAAGGTGGAGAGCGGCGGATGAGCGGGTCCGACCGGGACACCCTGAGCCGGGCGGACACCGGCCCGCCGGCCCCGCGCGAGGCGGGCGCCCGCCCTCCCCACCGGCCCGCCCGCCGGCGCCCGCGCCGCCGCACCGAGGCCCGCAACGCCCGTGTGGCCGCCGGGTTCGTGCTGCCCTTCCTGGCCCTCTTCGCCCTCTGCTTCGTCGCGCCCATCGTCTACGCCGTCCACCAGAGCCTGTACCGCACCGAGCGGACCGGGCCGCTCGGCCTGGGCCGGGAACGCGAGGTGTTCACCGGCCTCGATCACTACGCCCACGCCCTGGCCGACGACCGTTTCCTCGCCGGCTTCGGCCGGGTGCTGCTCTTCGGCGCCGTGCAGATCCCGTTGATGATCGTCCTCGCCACCGTGCTGGCCCTGCTCCTGGAGAGCGCCGGCGCCCGCGGCGTCACCTTCTTCCGCAGCGCGTTCTTCCTGCCGTACGGCGTGCCCGGAGTGATCGCCTCGATCCTGTGGGGCTTCCTCTACGTGCCCGGCATCAGCCCGCTGGTCGAGATCGCCCGATCCGCCGGCTGGGACGTCGACTTCCTCTCCTCCGGCACCGTCCTGTGGTCCATCGCCAACATCGTCACCTGGCAGTTCACCGGCTACAACATGCTGGTCCTGATCGCCCAGCTCAAGGCCGTGCCCACGGAGCTGTACGAGGCCGCGCGGATCGACGGCGCCAACGCCTGGCAGGTCGCCCGGCACATCAAGATCCCGCTGATCCGGCCCGCGCTCGTCCTGACCGGTGTCTTCAGCATCATCGGCACCCTCCAGCTGTTCGCCGAACCGATGGTGCTGCGGCCCCTCGCCTCCGCCATCGACTCCGGCTTCACGCCCAACCTGCACGCCTACAGCGAGGCGTTCGTCGGCAACAACCAGCATGTGGCGGCGGCCGAGGCGGTGCTGCTCGCGCTCGTGGCGTGCGCACTGTCCTTCGGCTTCCTGCGGCTGGCCGGCGGGCGCGCCAAGGAGCGGCGATGACGCGCACCCCGCTGCGCTACCGCATCCTCACCACCTCGCTGCTGACCGTCGCGGCGCTCTACTTCCTGATGCCGGTCTACTGGCTGATCGTCTCGGCCACCAAGAGCAGCGCCGACCTCTTCGGCACCTTCGGCTTCTGGTTCGCCGACCCGCACCCCGTCGACCACCTCCTCGACGTGCTGACCTACGACGACGGCATCTACACCCGCTGGTTCGCCAACTCCCTGCTGTACGCCGGGATCGGCGCGGTCTGCGCGACCCTGCTGTCCGCCGCGGCCGGCTACGCGCTGGCCAAATTCCCCTTCCCCGGCCGGGAAGCGATCTTCAACGTGGTGCTCGCCGGCGTCCTCATCCCCGGCACCGCGCTCGCCCTGCCGCTCTACTTCCTGTTCAGCGGCATGGGCCTGTCCAACACCTACTGGGCGGTGCTGATCCCGAGCGTGGTCAGCCCGTTCGGCGTCTACCTGTGCCGGATCTACGCCACCGCGGCGGTGCCCGACGCGCTCCTGGAAGCGGCCAGGCTCGACGGCGCGGGCGAGGCACGGATCTTCGCCGGTCTCGGGCTGCGGCTGATGACGCCGGCGCTGGTCACCGTCTTCCTGTTCCAGTTCGTGCACATCTGGAACAACTTCTTCCTGCCGCTGGTGATGCTCTCCGACTCCGACCTCTACCCGATCCAGCTGGGCCTGACGTCGTGGACCGGCTACGCCGACCGCCAACCGGTGCTCTACCAGTACACGGTGGGCGGCGCGTTCCTGTCCGTGGTGCCGCTGATGGTGCTGATGACGGTGCTCCAGCGCTACTGGCGTACGGGGCTCACCGACGGCGGTGTGAAGGCGTGACAGGATCGCTGTCATGACTACTCCAGACGATGCCCAGTCCCCGAACGCCGCCACCCGCGCGAAGGCCGCCCTCAAGCGCGACCCCTGGGACCTCCCGGACGTCTCCGGCCTCGTGGTCGGCGTCCTCGGCGGCACCGGTGACCAGGGCCGCGGCCTGGCATACCGGTTCGCCAAGGCCGGCCAGAAGGTGATCATCGGCTCCCGGGCCGCCGAGCGCGCGCAGGCCGCGGCGGCGGACCCCCAGCTGAGCAGCCTGGGTGTCGAGGGCGCGGACAACGCCGAATGCGCCCGGCGCAGCGATGTCGTGATCGTGGCGGTGCCCTGGGACGGTCACGCCAAGACCCTGGAGTCCCTCCGCGAGGAGCTGACCGGCAAGCTCGTCGTCGACTGCGTCAACCCGCTCGGCTTCGACAGGAAGGGCGCCTTCGCGATCAAGCCCGAGGAGGGCAGCGCAGCCGAGCAGGCCGCGGCCCTGCTCCCGGAGTCGCGGGTGACCGCCGCCTTCCACCACCTGTCCGCGGTGCTGCTCCAGGACCCGGAGATCGCGGAGATCGACACCGATGTGATGGTGCTGGGCGAGGCCCGCGCGGACACCGACGTCGTGCAGGCGCTGGCCGCCCGTATCCCCGGGATGCGCGGCGTCTTCGCGGGCCGGCTGCGCAACGCCCACCAGGTCGAGTCGCTGGTCGCCAACCTGATCTCGGTCAACCGCCGCTACAAGGCGCACGCGGGCCTGCGCGTCACGGACGTCTGAGCCGGGAGCGCTCCGGGAAAAGCCCCGCGGCGGCCACCGCCGTCCGGCCCCGCGCGGGGCACGCACGGGCATGGGGGACACTGGGGAGGACCGCACCACTCCCGACAGGAGCCGACCCCCATGCCCTCCGCGCCCTCGACCCGCCCGGTCCCGCGACTCGCCCTCTGGGCCGTCGTCCTGTGCGTCCTCGCCGTCGCCGCGGCCGTCGTCTCCTTCGTCCAGGGCAGCTGGCTCGGGGTCGTCTGGATCCTGATGGCCGGCATCTCCAGCAACATGGCGTGGTTCTACTTCCGCAGGGCCAAGCTGGAGCGCGCGGCCCGCGCGGAACAGCCCGCAACCTCCGCCTGAGACGCGGGCGGGGGCGCCGCGCGCCCCTGCGCTCAGCCGAGGCCGCTGACCGGGGGGATCTCCGGCTCGCCCTGCCAGAAGCGGAAGAATTCCAGGCCCCAGTAGCTGTCCCAGTCGGTCACGCCCAGGGCGCGCAGGACGGCGTGGACCAGGTCGAAGAACACGTTGTTGATCTCCGGTACCCACAGGAGCCCGAAGACCGCGAGAAGCCCGAACGGCGCGAACGGCTCCACCTGGCGCCGCAGCTTGTGGGAGAGCCAGGGCTCGATCACGCCGTAGCCGTCCAGGCCCGGGACCGGCACGAAGTTCAAGATCGCCGCGGTTACCTGGAGCAGGGCCAGGAACGCGAGTGCGTAGCGGAAGGGGTCCGGGACGCCGTCGAGCTGATTCAGCCAGAACGGGGCGGAGACCGCGGCCGCGAAAAGGATGTTCGTCAGGGGGCCGGCCGCCGAGATCAGGCTGTGTCGCCAGCGCCCCCGGATCCGGCCGTGCTCGATGAACACCGCACCGCCCGGCAGGCCGATCCCGCCCATGATCACGAAGATCACCGGCAGCACGATGCTCAGCAGCGCGTGGGTGTACTTCAAGGGGTTCAGCGTCAGATAGCCCTTGGCGCCCACCGAGATGTCGCCGCTGTGCAGCGCGGTGCGGGCGTGCGCGTATTCGTGCAGGCAGAGCGACACCACCCAGCCGGACACCACGAACAGGAAGACGGCGAAGCCGGTGCTCGCCGCGAGCTGCTGGCTCCAGACGGCCCATCCCGACACCGCCATCACGGCGACGAGCGACAGGAAGACCGGGCTGACGCGGCGGTCGGCGCGCTCGATTGCAGTGGTCATGGGGCAAAAGCTCCTGGGGTTCTCGGGGTGGACAGCCATGACCGTATCCGCGCGGTGGCGACCGGCGCATCGTTCCTCTTCGGCCAACTCCCGTGGAAAACGAAGCGCGGTACCTGCCGAGTTCCGGGCAAGGTGGACCTCAGGCCGATTTCCGGGGGCGGTGGCCATGTACGGGGTTTCTCAGGGACGTAAAGGGTGTGAGCGCAGCGTGAGCGGCGCGGCGGTGAACGACAATGGCTCGGTGCGCTACGGAATTCTCGGCACCACCCAGGCCGGCCGGGCCGACGGCACCCCCGTCGCCCTCGGCGGCGCACGCCTGCGCGCCCTGCTCGCCGCCCTCGCGCTGCGGCCGGGGCGGGCGCTGACCACGAGCGTCCTGATCGCCGACGTCTGGGGCATGGACCCGCCCGCCGACGCGGCCGGCGCGTTGCAGGCCCTGATCGGCAGGCTCCGCCGTGTCCTCGGTCACGCCGCGGTCGTCTCGGTCGACGGCGGCTACCGCCTGTGCGCCGAGCCTGAGGCCGTGGACCTGCACCGTTTCGAACGGCTCGCGGCGGAGGGCGGCCGGGCCCTGGCCGCCGACCCGGCCCGTGCCGCCGCCCTCCTCGACGAGGCGCTCGCGCTCTGGCGCGGCCCGGCCCTCGCCGACCTCCCCGACGCGAGCGTCGAGGCGTCTCGCGCCGAGAGCCGCCGGCTCGACGCCCGGCGCACCCGGCTCGCCGCCGACCTGGCCCTCGGCCGGGCCGGCCACGCCCTGCCCACCCTCGCCGCCCTGTGCCAGGACCATCCACTGGACGAGCCGCTCCAGGCCCTGCGGCTGCGCGCCTTGCGTGACGCGGGCCGCACCGCCGAGGCGCTGGCCGCCTACGAGGACATACGCAGCGACCTCGCCGGCCGCCTGGGCGCCGACCCCGGCCCGGAGCTGCGCGCCCTGCACGCCGAGCTGCTGGGACCGCCGCCGGGCCGTCGGAACGCTCCGAGGCAGGCCGTGACAGGCGCCCCGGGGAACGGCGCCGGGGCGGGCGCGGACGCACCGGGCCGGACGGGCACCCCCGCCCACCTGTCCGCGTACGACCCCGCCGCATACGACCCGGCCGCGCACAACGCCACCGCGCACAACGCCACCGCGTACGACCCGGTCGCGGATCCGGCAGGCCCGGACCCGGCCGCCGCCGGCGCGCCCCGCCCGACTCGCCCCATCAGCCCCCGCGCCCCCTTCCGCCCCGGCAACCTCCGGGCCCGGCCGACCTCCTTCGTCGGCCGGGAAGCCGACCTCGCCGCGATCCGCGCCGACCTCGCCGCACACCGGCTGGTGACCCTGCTGGGTCCCGGCGGGGCGGGGAAGACCCGGCTGTCGCAGGAGGGCGCGGAAGCCGCCGCGGCCGTCGCCCCGGACGCCTGGCCGCACGGCGTATGGCTCGCCGAGCTCGCGCCGGTGGACGATCCGCAGACCGTGGCGGAAGCGGTGCTCACCGCCCTCGGTGCCCGGGAGACCGTCGTCCGCGGCACCACTGCCGAGGGCCTGCGGGCCGCCACCGACCCGACCGCCCTGGATCCGCTCGCCCGGCTCGCCGAGCACTGCGCCGGCCGCCGGATGCTGCTGGTGCTCGACAACTGCGAGCACGTGATCGGGGCCGCCGCGGCCCTCGCCGAGCGGCTGCTCGCCGAATGCCCCGGCGTGACGGTGCTGGCGACGAGCCGCGAGCCGCTGGCCGTACCGGGCGAGGTGCTGCGGCCCGTCGAACCGCTGCCCGACCCGGTCGCGCTGCGCCTGCTCGCCGACCGCGGGGCCGCCGCCCGCCCCGGCTTCCGCGTCGACGACGACCCGGCGGCCTGCGCCGAGATCTGCCGACGGCTGGACGGCCTGCCGCTCGCCGTCGAACTCGCCGCGGCGCGCCTGAGGATGCTCTCCCCGCGGCAGCTGGCCGACCGGCTGGACGACCGTTTCCGGCTGCTGACGAGCGGCAGCCGCACCCTGCTGCCCCGGCAGCAGACGCTGCGCGCGGTGGTGGACTGGTCCTGGGACCTGACCGACGAGTCCGAGCGCGCCGTGCTGCGCCGGCTGTCCGTCTTCGCCGGTGGCTGCGACCTGGCCGCCGCGGAGGAGGTCTGCGCGGGTGGCGGCGTCGACGCCCGCGATGTGGCGTCGCTGCTCGGCTCGCTGATCGACAAGTCGCTGGTGGTGGCGACGCCCGCGCAAGGGGGGCAGATGCGCTACCGGCTGCTGGAGACCGTCGGGGAGTACGCAGGCGAGCGGCTGGACGAGGCGGGGGAGCGGGCCGGCGCCGAACGGCGTCACCTCATCGCCTACCGCGAACTGGCCCGCACCACGGACCCGTTGCTGCGCGGCCCCCGCCAGGGTCCCTGCATGGAGCGGCTGGAGCTGGAGCACGACAACCTGCGGACGGCGCTGCGCCGTGCCGTCGCCGCCGGCGACGAGCAGGAGGCGCTGTGCCTGGTGCTGTCCCTGCAGTGGTTCTGGTTCCTGCGCGACCATCGCAGCGACGCATACGCCTGGGCGACGGCGGTCGCCGCGCTGGGCCCCAACCCGTTCGCGGCGCCCGCCGCCCCCGCTCCCGATCTGCCCGAGCGGCCGATCGACAAGCCGCCGCCGATGGACCCCGAACACCTCCAGGAAGCCCGCCGCGAGGTCCGGTTGGTCGTCCTCGCCAGCTCCGACAGCGATATCGAGAGGCTGCGGGAGCCCAGGATGAAGGAGGAGCTGGCGGGCATCCTCGCCACCTACCGCGGCGGGATGCCGCAGACCTGCAAGGTGCCGGGCGTCATGTGGCACTACGCGGTGCTGATCAACGGGCAGTACGACCAGCTGACGCATCTGGTCGACACCACCGTGGACGCCTGCCGCGACCTCGGCTACGACTGGGAGCTCGCCTTCGTCCTGCAACTGCGCTCCAAGGTCCTCAACGACCACCCCGGCGGACTGGAGACGGCGACCGCGGACGCCGACGAGGCCCTGCGGATCTTCCTGCGGATCGGTGACGCGTGGGGCGCGGCCGAGGCGCTCTCGGGCCGTGGCGAGGCCCGTGAGAGGCGGGGCGAGTACGCGCTCGCCGCGCAGGACTACCGCGCCGCGATGGTCCACGCCGAGGAGCTGGGGGCGCACGGCCAGACCCTGCTGCTGCGCACCCGGCTGGGCGCCGTGCTGATCGAGGAAGGCCAGGAAGAGGTCGGCGAGCGGATGCTGCGCGAGGTACTGGAGCTGGCCGAGGGCCGGCACAGCGGACGCGACACCGTCCCCTTCGCGCGGATGACGCTCGCCATGCGGCTGGGGATGTCGGGGCGTACCGCGGAGGCGCGCGGTGAACTGCGCGCGGTGCGCGAGCTGCTGGGCCCGAAGGCCCCCGACCTGTTCGTCGGGATCCTGGAAGCCGCGTTGCTCTCGCTGGACATCGACGACGGGCGGACCGGCGAGGCGCTGCTGCCGGAGTTCCGGTCGGCCATGGAACTGGTGCAGGACTCGCTGACGAAGATCGTCGCGCCGGAGCTCCCGGTGATCCAACTCCTCACCGCGGCACGCGTGTTGATGGCCGCGCGGGGCGAGCGTGGAGGGGCGGACGCGGCCCGGCTGCTGGGTGCGTACGACGCCCTGCGGGCGCGTTCGCACGTCCAGACGAGGAGCGTGCGCGTGGACCGGGCCCGCACCGAGGCCACGGCGCGGACGCTGCTGGGCGACGCGGGGTATGCCCGCGCGTACGCCGAGGGGGGCGGCCTCTCCTTGGAAGAGGCCACCGCCCTCATCTGACGCGCGCCGACGGGGAGCGAGCCGCGCCGGCCCAGGAGCGGACGCAGCTTCCGGCCACCCGGCGGCCGCCTGCTCACCCGAGGCGGCGCTCGGCAAGGCGGCGTGCGAGTCGCGGGAGGGCAGCGCCTGCCAGGAGAGCGGCGAGCGGTACGACGGCAGCCGGCCAGGGGTTCCGGAGCGGTTTGTCGGTGGCGGTGCCGTTCTTGATCTGGAGGAAGCCGCGGGGCCGGGCCCTGACTCCGCCGTCTGCTCCGCATTCGCCGGTCGTGGCTGCTGCGGCCTCGCGTCCCGCACCACCGCCGACGCTGAAGCCGACCTCGGCGACCGGGGTGACGGTGACGCCCGCGCTGGTGACGGGCCGGCCGTGGACGGCTGCCACCGAGGCCCGGTCGCGGATTTCGCCGGCCGGACGCTTCAGCTGGGCCGCGGCGGTGTGGTCGGCGGTCGGGTTCGCCGGAGTGACGGGCCTGGCCGTGTGGTCCGGGGCGGTCATCGGGTGCCTCCTGGGTCGGTGCTCACGGTGGAACCGAGGACGGCGAAGCCTGCCGAACCGCCGGCCGGCGGACGTCGGCAACGGCCGGTAGCGGTCGAGGGCCAGGCCGTGCCTTTCGGATCACCCCGGGGTCGCCGGACTGATCCAAAAGACACGGCCTGCGCGACAAGCTCAGGTCTTGTTGCGGAACTTCGCGACCGCCAGCGGCATGGTCACGGCCGTGATGGCGACCGCCCAGCCGAGGGTGACCAGGGTGGGATGGGCGACCGCCCCCTGTCCGTTGATCAGGGCGCGCGCCGCGTCGGCCAGGTTGGAGAGCGGGTTGACCGTGGTGAAGCCCTCCAGCCAGCCGGGCATCGACTTCGTCGGCGCGAAGATCGACGAGCCGAACTGGAGCGGCATCAGCACCAGCATCGCCACGCCCTGCACGGCCTGCGGGGTCTTCATGGCGAGCCCCAGCAGGATGAAGATCCACATCAGGGCGGCGCCGAAGGCCGTGGACAGCACGATCGCGCCCAGGAATTCGAGGATGCCGCCCTTGACCTCCAGGCCGAGCAGGAACCCCATGCCGAGCAGGATCGCGGTGGCGATCAGCATCCGGCCGACCTCGACGACGATCTTGGCGATCAGGACCGAGGACCGGGCGATGGGCATGGTCCGGAAACGGTCCATGACGCCCTTGCGGAAGTCCTCGTTGACGCCCGTGCCCACCGCCATGGCGATGTTCATGCCCATCATCGCCATCATGCCGGGCACCAGATACTGCACGTAGTCCTGCTGGTTGCCCTTGCCTGCGATGGCGCCGCCGAAGACGTAGACGAACAGCAGGATGAAGATGACCGGCATCAGCAGGGCGTCGAACATCGACTCCGGGTCCTGCTTGATCTGGAGGGCGTTGCGCCGCACCAGCGCGCCGATGTGCCGCAGGTTGGCGCGGACGCCGATCCGGCCCTCGTCGGCGCCCGGCTTGATCCGTGGCGCCGTCATCGTTGCGGCACTCATGCCGATACCTCCGCGTACTGCTGGTCGTGGGTGTCGCCGGCGTCGGTGCCGGCCTCGGACTCGGAGGTCTTCTGGCCGGTGATGGCCAGGAACACCTCGTCCAGGCTGGGCAGATGGGTGCTGATCCCGGCGAGCTGGAAGTCCCGCTGTCCGAGCACGTTGACCACGGCGGTCAGCTGTTCGTCGCTGATGATCGGTACGTTGACCACACCCCCGTCGTGGTCAGCGGTGGCGCCCGCGATGCCGTCCAGGCCGGACTGCGCGATGGCGCCGACCATCCGGTCCAGCTCGCCGGCGTCCGTCGGCCGGATCTGCAGGGTGCGGCCGCCGACCTTGGCCTTGAGCTCGTCGACCTTGCCCTCGGCGATCACCCGGCCGCGGTCGATGACCGTCAGCTCGTTCGCCAACTGCTCGGCCTCTTCCATGTACTGGGTGGTGAGCAGGACCGTCGCGCCTTCGCGGACCATCCGCTGGACCTCTTCCCACACCTCGTTGCGGGTGCGCGGGTCCAGCCCGGTGGTGGGCTCGTCCAGATACAGCACCGCCGGCTGCCCGATCATCGAGGCGGCCAGGTCCAGCCGGCGGCGCATACCGCCGCTGTACTTGGCGGCGGGCCGCTTGGCGGCTTCGGTCAGGGAGAACCGCTCCAGCATCTCGTCCGCGCGCCGGCGGGCGTCCTTGCGGGACAGATCGAGCAGCCGCCCGATCATGTAGAGGTTCTCCCAGCCGGAGAGCTTCTCGTCGACCGAGGCGTACTGCCCGGTCAGGCCGATCGTGCGGCGCAGCGCGCGGGGCTGGCGCACCACGTCGTAGCCGGCCACGAAGGCGCTTCCGGCGTCCGGGACCAGCAGGGTGGAAAGGCAGCGTACGAGCGTGGTCTTGCCGGCGCCGTTGGGGCCGAGCACACCGAGCACGGTGCCTTCCCGCACGTCCAGGTCCACTCCGTCGACGGCCTTGACCTCGCCGAAGTGCTTGACCAGACCGCGCACCTCCACGGCGTTGCCGCCCTTGGTGGTTATCGTCTTTCGCGTCATGCCGCCAAAGATGACAGCTGCCACTGACAACGCACCGACAGGCCGCCGACAGAGCGCCGACACCGGCGCCAGGAGCGCGCCGGGAACGCACTTTCGGAAAACGGGTCGAACCGCGCGAACGGCGGCCGGAACGATGCGTTCCGGCCGCCGTCCGGGGCCTGGACCCCGGGGGGACAGGGCCCAGGCGTCAGGGGGCGGGCGTTCGGCTCCCGCCTAGTGGAAGGTGTGCTCCTCGGCCGGGAAGGTGCCGCCGACGACATCCTCCGCGAACGCCTTGGCCGCGCCGCCCAGCAGCTCCCGCAGCTGGAGGTACTGCTTGACGAAGCGCGGCACCCGGCCCGCGGTGATCCCGGCCATGTCGGTCCACACCAGCACCTGCGCGTCGCAGTCCAGGCCCGCGCCGATGCCGACGGTCGGGATGTACAGCGAGCGGGTCACCTCGGCGGCCAGCTCGGCCGGTACGGCCTCCAGGACGACGGCGAACGCCCCGGCGTCCTGGACCGCCTTGGCGTCCCGCAGCAGTTGCTGGGCGGCCTCCTCGCCGCGGCCCTGTACCGGGTAGCCGCCGTAGGCGTTGACGGACTGCGGGGTCAGGCCGACATGCGCCATCACCGGGATGCCGGACGACACCAGCAGCTCCACCTGGTGCGCGGAGCGCTCGCCGCCCTCCAGCTTGACGGCGCCCACACCGGCTTCCTTGACCAGTCGGGTGGCGTTGCGCAGTGCCTGGACCGGGCCTTCCTGGTACGCGCCGAACGGCAGGTCGCCGACGACCAGGGTGCGCTTGGTACCCCGTACGACGGCGGCGGAGAGGAGGGTGATCTCGTCCATCGTGACCGGCACGGTGGACTCGTAGCCGAGGTGACAGTTGCCCATCGAGTCGCCGACGAGCAGGACGGGGATCCCCGCCTCGTCGAAGACGGAGGCGGTCATGGCGTCATAGGCGGTGAGCATCGGCCACTTCTCGCCGCGCTGCTTGGCCGCCGCGATGTCACGGACGGTGATGCGGCGCGAGCCCTTACCGCCGTACAGCGACTTGCTGCTGTCGGAGGGGGGCTTCGGCGCGGACCCGGAGGAAGACCCCTCGGCCGGCTTCTGGGCAGGCGAAAGCTGCGTCATGGTGACGGCTCCTCTTCATCATCTCGAGGCGCCCTGACGGCGTCCCCGGACTCGCTTCCATGCTGGCACGCGACGCGCACAAGGGAAAGGGGCCGTGGACCGGGTATTCAACGATACGGAACGGTCCCGTATCGAAAAGGGTAGAGTGGTGTCATGGCCACCACCACGCCGGGCGAAACCGCCCACCGCGTCCCCGACCACGTCCACCGCCGCCGCTGGGCGATCCTCACCGTTCTCATGCTCAGCCTGCTCATCGTGGTGCTGGACAACTCCATCCTCAACGTCGCCATGAAGACGATCGCCACCCCGGCCCCCGCCGGTCTGGGCGCCACCCAGAGCGAGCTGGAGTGGGCGATCAACTCCTACACGCTCGTCTTCGCCGGACTGCTCTTCACCTCCGGGCTCCTCGGCGACCGCCTGGGGCGCAAGAAGGTGCTGCTGTTCGGCCTGGCGGTCTTCGGCGCGGGGTCGGTGCTCGCCGCGGTCGCCGGCTCGCCCGCCGAGCTCATCGCCTTCCGCGCCGTGATGGGCCTGGGCGGCGCCTTCGTCATGCCCGCCACCCTCGCCATCTTGATGAACGTCTTCGAGCGGGACGAGCAGCCCAAGGCCATCGGCATCTGGGCCGGCGGTGTGGGCCTCGCCATAGCCATCGGCCCGATCGCCGGCGGGCTGCTGCTCGACCACTTCTGGTGGGGCTCGGTCTTCCTCGTCAACGTCCCGATCGTGCTGATCGCGCTGGTCGCGATGGTCTTCCTGGTGCCCGACTCCAGGGACCCCCGTCCGGGCCGTCTCGACCCGGTGGGCGTCCTGCTGTCGGTCGTCGGGCTGGTGCTGCTGGTCTACGGGATCATCAGGGGCGGCCAGCTCGCCGACTTCACCGACCCGCAGGTGCTCGCGGCGGCCCTGGGCGGCCTCGCCGTGCTGACCGGCTTCGTCCTGCACCAGAAGCACAGCGATCACCCGTCCATCGACATCAGCTACTTCCGCAAGCCCGCCTTCTCGGCGGCCGTCGCCGCCATAGCGCTGGTCTTCTTCGCGCTGATGGGGGTCACGTTCTTCATCGTGTTCTACGTCCAGAGCGTGCGGGGCTACACCCCGCTCCAGGCCGGGCTGCTGATCCTGCCGCTGGCGGCCGCCCAGATGATCTTCTCGCCACGGGCCCGGCACGTCGTGGACCGCTTCGGCGCCCGCGTCGTGTGCACCGTCGGCATGCTGCTGGTCGCCGTCACCATGACCGGCATGCTGCTGCTCGACACCGACTCGCCCATGTGGGTGCTGGAGGTGCTGTTCTTCGTCCAGGGCACCGGCATGGCGCACATCATGCCGCCGGTTACCGTCTCGATCATGCAGTCCCTGCCCCGGGAGAAGGCCGGCTCCGGCTCCGCCCTGAACAACACCTTCCGGCAGGTCGGCGGCACCCTCGGTGTGGCCGTCCTCGGCTCGCTGCTGTCCACCACCTACCGGAACGGCATCCAGGGCACGCTCGACACCCTGCCCGGCGTCCCCGCCGCCGCCCGGCACGCCGCCGGCGAGTCCATCGAGGCGACCCTCGGCCTCGCCGACCGCCTGGGCCCGGCCGGACGGGAACTGGTCGGCGCCGCCCGCGACGCCTTCGTGCACGCCATGCACGTCACCGCCCTCGGCTCCGCCGCTACCGCCCTGGTCGGCGCCGTGGTGGTCGCGGCGTTCCTGCCCGGCAAAATGGGCACGGCGCCGCGTGCGGCGGAGCCGCGGGAAGAGCGAAAGGCGGGCGCACGACAATGAGCCGGGCGGCGGAAGACTCCGAGGCGGCGACAGCCGACGCGCGACCGGGGCCGGTGGCCCCCGAGCGCCGCGGCAGACCGCGCAGCGCCGCGGCCGACACCGCCATCATCGAGGCCGTGCTGCGCCTGATCGAGAACGGCGCGTCCATCGGCGAGCTGTCGATGGAGGGCATCGCCCGCGAGGCCGGTGTGGGCAAGGCCACCGTCTACCGCCGCTGGCCGGGCAAGAGCGCCCTGCTGCTCGACGTCATGCGGTCGATGGATGCGCCGAACCCGCCGCCGGCCGGTCTGTCCGTACGCGAGGACCTGATCTCGCTGCTGGAGTTCCTGCGCCGGCGCGGACTGGCCAAGCGCAACTCCGCGCTGCTGCGCACCATCGTCAGCCATGTGCAGGCCCAGCCGGAGTTGTGGGCCGAGTACCACGAGACGGTCGTACGGGCCCGCCACGAGGCACTGCTCGCCGTCCTCCGGCGCGGCATGGCGAACGGCGAGATCCGCACCGACCACGACATCGAGACGGTCGCCGACCTCTTCGTCGGCCCGATGCTGGCCCGCGCCGTCCTGCACGAGTGGAAGGAACTGCCCGACGGCCTCGCCGAGGACATCGTCGACATGGTGCTGGAGGGCGTACGTCCCGAGCCGCCCGCCGTGGCCGGCTGACGGCCGCCGGCGCGTGCGGTGTTGACGCCCCGGCAGGCCCCGGCACCCGCTGCCGAAGGCCCCCCGGGCGACGCCGCGGGCGCGTGGGACATGACGGGACCGTGCCCGTTCTGTCACAGCCGCCCTCCTGGCCCCGCGGGCCGGAACCCGGACCCGCCGCCCCACCGTCCTCACTTCTAAGAAAGAGCGTTACGGACCATCGCCTAGGGTCGAAGACCACAGGTGAGGCACACCGGAGCAAGGCAGTGAGGACAGCGGAAATGGCGCAGGCATACATGACGGAGCCGGGGCAGGGCCAGGAGCCCGATCGGACCGGTTCCCGCGTCGGACGCCTGTTGAACTGGTGGCGTCCGGAAGGGATGTGGCGGCGCGGCGTCGTGCTCGCGGTGCTCGCCGTGCTGCTCGGGCTGCTGATGGTGCTGCATGCCAAGATCCCCAACGCCGTGGGGAACATGGGCAGTCTGCTGGAGACCTTCCTGCCGTGGCTGGGCCTGGGCGTGCCGGTGCTGCTGATCGCCGCGCTGCTGCGGCGCTCGGCGACCGCGCTCGTCGCCCTGCTGCTGCCGGTCGTCGCCTGGGTCAATCTCTTCGGCGGACTCCTCACCGACAAGTCGGGTACCGGCGGCAACCTCACCGTCGCCACGCACAACGTCGACGCCGGCAACGCAGACCCGACGGCCACCGCGCGGGACATCGCGGCGTCCGGCGCCGACGTGGTGGCCCTGGAGGAGCTGACCCCCGCCGCCTTGCCCACCTACCGGCGGGAGCTGGCCAAGACCTTCCGCTATCACGCGGTGGAGGGCACCGTCGGCCTCTGGAGCAAGCGCCCGCTGTCCGACGCCGCGCCGGTGGATATCAAGATGGGCTGGACCCGGGCGCTGCGCGCCACCGTCACCGCGGCCGACGGCCAACAGTTCGCCGTCTACGTCGCGCATCTGCCGTCGGTCCGGGTCAAGGTCGAGGCGGGCTTCACCGCCAACCAGCGCGACGGCAGCGCCCGGGCGCTGGGCGAGGCGATCGCCGCCGACCCGGTGCCCAAGGTGATGCTGCTCGGCGACCTCAACGGCACCATGAACGACCGGTCGCTCGCCCCGGTCACCTCGCAGATGCGCTCCGCGCAGGGCGCCGCGGGCGACGGGTTCGGCTTCAGCTGGCCCGCCGGGTTCGCGATGGCCAGGATCGACCAGATCATGATGAAGGGGATGGACCCGGTGGCGGCGTGGACGATGCCGGCCACGGGCAGCGATCACCTCCCGATCGCGGCGTCGGTCAAGGTCTGACCCGGGCGGCGAAGGGCCCCGCTGCCGCGGACGGGTTAGGCGTGTGCCGCGGGGCCGGGAAGCGGTTACGGGGCGGTACGACGTCGGCTCGTAACGTCCCGTTCTCGGGATGGAATACTTGGGCTGAGAGACTTTGTTCCGCTAGAGAACTTACTGTCCTCCCGGCCGCATGCCCGACCGTGCGCGCTTCCCCTCGTCCCTGGAAAGGTTTTCCATGCCCTTGGCTCTGCTCGCTCTCGCGATCTCGGCCTTCGGTATCGGCACCACGGAATTCGTGATGATGGGCCTGCTGCCCAACGTCGCGGAGGATCTGGGCACCTCCGTGCCCACCGCCGGCTACCTCGTCTCCGCCTACGCCCTCGGCGTCGTCATAGGCGCCCCGCTCCTGACCGCCCTCGGCTCCCGCATCCCGCGCAAACGGATGCTCGTCCTGCTGATGGCGGTCTTCACGGTCGGCAACCTCGCCTCCGCCCTGGCCCCCGGCTTCGGCACGCTGATCGCCGGCCGGCTGCTGGCCGGACTCCCGCACGGCGCGTTCTTCGGCGTCGGCGCGGTGGTCGCCGCCCGGCTGGTGCGCGAGGGCCGGCAGGCCCGCGCGGTCGCCACGATGTTCCTCGGCCTGACCGTCGCCAACATCGTCGGGGTGCCCGCCGCGACGCTGCTCGGCCAGCACCTCGGCTGGCGCGCGACCTTCCTCGTCGTGGCCGCCATCGGGCTCGTCGCGATGGCCGCCCTGGCCAAGCTGATCCCGCCGCTGCCGGCCGACGAGCGCACCGGCCTGGGCCGGGAACTGCGCGCCCTGGGCAACCGCCAGGTGCTGCTCGGCCTGCTCACCACCGTCTTCGGCTTCGCCGGGATCTTCGCCGTCTACAGCTATCTCGCGTCGATGATGACCGAGGTCACCGGCTTCTCCGAGACCTCGGTGACGCTCGTGCTCGCCCTCTTCGGCATCGGCATGACGCTGGGCGCGCTCGTCGCGGGCCCGCTGACCGACCGGGCGCTGCGGCCCACCCTGTACGGGTCGCTGGCGGCGCTCACCGTCATCCTGGCCGTCTTCCACTTCACCGCCGAGGTGAAGTGGGCGGCCCTGGTCAGCGTCGTCCTCATCGGCGCCGTCGGCTTCATGACCACGACCCCGCTGCAGATGCTGGTCATGAACAAGGCCCAGCAGGCGCCGACCCTGGCGGCCGCCTCCAACCAGTCCGCCTTCAACCTCGCCAACGCGGGCGGGGCCTGGGTCGGCGGCCTTGCCCTGACGGCGGGCTGGGGCTGGACCTCACCGACGCTGGTCGGCGCGGTCCTCGCGGGCGTCGGCCTGATCGTCGCCGTCACGGCCGGTCTCCTGGACCGCGGAGCCCGGGACTCCTCCCGGATCGTCGCCCGCAGCGCGAAGGCGGACGCCGACACGGGAGCCGGGGAGCACACCGAGTCCGCGGTGGCGTCGAAGACCCTCGGCTGAACCGAAGGCGGTGCGCCGGCCTGGACACCACAGGGGCGCCGTGGCCCGCGGGCCACGGCGCCCCTTGTCGTGCCGCTACCCGGCAGGGCTCCCGGTCAGGAGCCCTCGCGCCAACGGTTGGTGATCGGCAGCCGGCGGTCCTTGCCGAAGCCCTTGGCGGAGATCTTGGTGCCCGGCGGGTACTGCCGCCGCTTGTACTCGGCGTGGTCGACCATCCGCAGCACCCGGGTCACCAGCTCCTCGTCGAAGCCCTGCGCCACGATCTCCGCATGGCCCCGGTCGCGGTCGACATACAGCTCCAGAACGCGGTCCAGGACGTCGTAGTCCGGCAGCGAATCGGTGTCGACCTGGCCGGGGCGCAGCTCCGCGCTGGGTGGCTTGGTGAGGGTGTTCTCCGGGATCGGCGGGGTCTCGCCGCGCTCGGCGGCGGCCTGGTTGCGCCAGTGGGCCAGCTGGTAGACCACCGTTTTGTAGACGTCCTTGATCGGTCCGTACGCGCCCACCGAGTCGCCGTAGAGCGTCGAATAACCGCACGCCAGCTCGGACTTGTTGCCCGGTGCCAGCACCAGGTGACCCTCCTGGTTGGAGATCGCCATCAGCGTCGTCCCGCGCAGCCGCGACTGCAGGTTCTCCTCGGCGAGCCCGGTCAGCCGCAGCGCGTCCATGTAGGAGTCGAACATGGGAGCGATGGGTACGGTGCGCAGCGACAGGCCGGTGCGGCGCGCCAGTTCGGCCGCGTCGGTGAGCGAGTGCTCCGAGGAGTAGCGCGAGGGCATCGCGACGGCGTGCACATGCCCCGCGCCCAGCGCGTCACAGGCGATCGTGGCGACCAGCGCGGAGTCGATCCCGCCGGACAGCCCCAGGACCACACTGTGGAAACCGTTCTTGGCGACATAGGCACGCAGCCCCACGACCAGCGCCGTGTAGATCTCCTCCAGTGCCGTCAGCCGTTCCGCCTGGCCGCCGGGCGTCTCGGGCGGGTAGGCCGGCAGCGGGTCGGCGGACAGTACGACGTGTTCGACGCGCAGCCCGTCGTCCAGCACGCCCGACAACGGCTCGTCGGCAGCGGCCGGCAGCTCCAGGTCGACCAGGACGCAGCCCTCGGCGAACTGCGGAGCCCGCGCGATCACCCCGCCGTCCTTGTCGACGACGATCGAGTCGCCGTCGAAGACCAGCTCGTCCTGCCCGCCGATCATCGCCAGGTAGGCCGTGGTGCAGCCGGCCTCCCGGGCCCGCTTGCGCACCAGTTCCAGGCGGGTGTCGTCCTTGTCCCGCTCGTACGGCGAGGCGTTGACGGACACCAGCAGTCCGGCGCCCGCGCTGCGCGTGGCGGGCACCCGGCCGCCCTCCTGCCAGAGGTCTTCGCAGATGGCCAGCGCGACATCGATGCCGTGCACCCGCACGACGGGCAGGGTGTCGCCGGGCACGAAGTAGCGGAACTCGTCGAAGACGCCGTAGTTGGGCAGATGGTGCTTGCCGAAGGTCAGCGCCACCTCGCCGCCGTGCAGTACGGCGGCGGCGTTCTGCGGCGAGCCCGCGGGGAGTCCGTAGCGCGGCCGGTCCTGCGCGCAGCGGTCGAGGTAGCCCACGATCACCGGGAGGTCGCCCAGGCCCTCGTCGGCCAGGCGGCCGGCCAGCGCGTGCAGCGCGGCGCGGCTCGCCTCGACGAACGACGAGCGCAGCGCGAGGTCCTCGACGGGGTAGCCGGTCAGTGCCATCTCGGGGAACGCGACGAGGTGTGCGCCCTGGTCGGCGGCGTGCCGGGTCCGGTGCACGATCGTCTCGGCGTTCCCGGCGATGTCGCCGACGCAGGAATCGATCTGATGGAGGGCGAGACGAAGTTGAGGCACCTCGTCAGTCTAATCGTCTTTCTGACGCAATGGGGGTCTTGGAGGTGACCGGCGAGTGTCGCGGCGGCCCGGTGGGCGGCTCCCGCGAGGCGCCGGCCCTCGCTCGGAAGTGCGCCGAGCCCCCCGATTGCCACCCCCGGTCGCGCTGAACGCGCGTCGGGCGGGAAGGATCGGTTCGGGGGTAACGGCCCGGCGGTTCTGCATCAGGCCAAGGGTGCGTAATGTGACGGTAACCCCCTCACGTGATACTGGTGTGCCACGCCGCGTTTGCCCACGAGCGTGGACAGGCCGATTGACCTGCAAGGATTGGTGACCCATGGACAAGCAGCAGGAGTTTGTGCTCCGAACGCTCGAGGAGCGCGATATCCGCTTCGTACGGCTGTGGTTCACCGACGTACTCGGGTTCCTCAAGTCCGTGGCGGTGGCCCCGGCGGAGCTGGAGCAGGCCTTCGACGAAGGCATCGGGTTCGACGGCTCCGCCATCGAGGGCTTCGCCCGTGTGTACGAGTCCGACATGATCGCGAAGCCGGACCCCGGAACCTTCCAGATCCTGCCGTGGCGGGCCGAGGCACCCGGCACCGCCCGGATGTTCTGCGACATCCTGATGCCGGACGGCTCCCCGTCGTACGCCGACCCGCGCTACGTGCTCAAGCGCATCCTGGCCAAGACCTCCGACCTCGGGTTCACCTTCTACACCCACCCCGAGATCGAGTTCTTCCTGCTCAAGGACAAGCCCGTCGACGGTCAGCGGCCGACGCCCGGCGACTCCTCCGGCTACTTCGACCACACCCCGCAGAACGTCGGCATGGACTTCCGCCGGCAGGCCATCACGATGCTGGAGTCGATGGGCATCTCGGTGGAGTTCAGCCACCACGAGGGCGCGCCCGGCCAGCAGGAGATCGACCTGCGCTACGCCGACGCGCTCTCCACCGCCGACAACATCATGACCTTCCGGCTCGTGATGAAGCAGGTCGCGCTGGAGCAGGGCGTGCAGGCCACGTTCATGCCCAAGCCGTTCTCGGAGTTCCCCGGCTCCGGCATGCACACCCACCTCTCGCTCTTCGAAGGCGACCGCAACGCCTTCCACGAGTCCGGCTCCGAGTACCAGCTCTCCAAGGTGGGCCGCTCCTTCATCGCCGGCCTCCTGCGGCACGCCGGCGAGATCTCCGCCGTCACCAACCAGTGGGTCAACTCCTACAAGCGCATCTGGGGCGGCGCCAACCGCACCGCGGGCGCCGGCGGCGAGGCCCCCTCGTACATCTGCTGGGGCCACAACAACCGCTCCGCGCTGATCCGCGTCCCGATGTACAAGCCCGGCAAGATGGGCTCGACCCGGGTCGAGGTCCGGTCGATCGACTCCGGCGCCAACCCCTACCTCACGTACGCGGTGCTGCTCGCCGCCGGCCTCAAGGGCATCGAGGAGGGCTACGAGCTCCCGGCCGGTGCCGACGACGACGTCTGGGCGCTGTCGGACTCCGAGCGCCGGGCGATGGGCATCGAGCCGCTGCCGCAGAACCTGGGCGAGGCCATCGACCTGATGGAGCGCAGCGAGCTGGTCGCCGAGACCCTCGGCGAGCACGTCTTCGACTTCTTCCTCCGCAACAAGAAGCAGGAGTGGGAGGAGTACCGCTCCGAGGTCACCGCCTTCGAGCTGCGCAAGATGCTGCCCGTGCTGTAGGGGCAGGTCACACTCGGCGCCGCCACTGAACGACGAAGGGGCCCTCGGTAATTGACCGAGGGCCCCTTCCTTTTGTCTCCCACGCGGGCCGGGTTGTCCGGCGCGTGGTCAGGGCCGGGTGCCACTCCGCTTTTGCCGGTGCCATGACCAGCACGTAGCAGGTCAAGTCTTTCAATGACATTTCCGACATGTCGCATGCCGAATTTCCTTCTATTTAAAATTCTTTGCTTCATGCAGGTATCGCATTACCCTCCCTTTGCCTCTGCGTTTTCGCTCCATTGAGCGGTTGCGATACGGTGATTCGGAGTGCCGACCGGGGATCGTCGCGCTCAAGAAACAGCCGAGCGCGGGGGGAATCGCATTATGGCGACGGACTTCAGGATCGACGTCGGGCGCGTGCAGCAGATGCTCGACAAGCTTTCGGATGCGGACGACCGCATGCGCGATGCCCAGAAGCGCCTGAACAAGGTGGGCCCCAAGACGCTGGGCACGGACGGCCTCGACGACGCGTGCGATGAATTCCAGGGGCAGTGGGGCGACGGAATCAAGCGGATCGCTGATGCCGCCAAGGATATCAACGAGAGACTGAAGGCGACGCTGGACGCCTATGAGGCGGGCGAAGAAGAGAACTCCAAGATGATGGGGAAGAAGTGACCGTCACGCTCGGAGTTCACCAGCAAGCCTGATCACGGAATTACCGCAGGGGGAAACGCATGTCCTGGCGCAGTATGTTCATCGACGACGATTCGGCCTGGCCCGGAGTCGGCTTCAATCCGGCCAAGGGAGACCTGCACGCCATCCAGGCGCTCGCTTCGGATGTGAAATCCGTGGGCGATGAATTGGAAGAACTCGACCACCTGCTCAAGTCGGTTGGCAAGGGTGACGGAGCCTGGCAGGGCGAGGCGGCGCAGAACTTCGCCAAGAAACTCGGCGAACTGCCCAAGTACCTGCGGCAGGGCACCGAGTCGATGCATGATTGCGCGAAGGCGCTGCGCGGCTGGCATACGCACCTTCAAGGGTTCCAGGACAAGGCGGGAAAGGTCGAGGCCGAGGCCGCGACGGCCCGTAAGCAGGCCGAGGCGGACAACGACCACTACAACAAGCTGTATGTGAAGTACCAGCCGATGTTCGGGCAGCCGATGGATCCGGCGAAGGCCAAAAGCATCGACCACGAGATGGAAGCTGCCCGGGACAAGGCGAACAGCGCCCAGGACAAGCTGGACGATCTCGTCCGTGAGGCGGAGCGTATCTACGCCCATTGGAAGGACCGCGCGGGCGAGGCGGAACGCGCGATTCTCAAGGCCTCGGAGAACCACCCGCCCGACATCCACTGGTGGAACCGGGCCGTCGATGGTCTGAAGAAGGGCTGGAACGACTTCAAGGACTGGCTCGTCGATCACGCGGACACGCTGTCCACCATTTCGGCGGGCCTGGCGGCCGCGGCGCTTGCCGTCAACGTCATCCCGGTCGTCGGCCAGGCCGCGTCAGCCCTGCTGGGCGGCGCCTCTGCCGTCTGTGCGGCCGGAGCCATGGCCGGTCACTGGATGGGCAACGCGCGCGGGAACGGCACGTCAGGCTGGAAGATCGCGCTGGATGCGGCGGGTGTCATCCCCGGTGTCGGCGGTGTGTTCAAGGCGGCGGGAGCCGGCTTCAAGGCAGCTGGCTCCGGGGCGAAACTGGCAACGAAGGTCGGTGGCGCCGTCAAGGGTCTGGGCAACGTCAAGGCCATCGCGCGAGAGACGCCGGGTGCCATCCGGGAGGGACTCGCCAAGCCGCTCACCATGAAGTGGGCGAACGCGGGCCTGGGAGCTGTCGGAAAGCCGCTTTCGGACGGTGCCATTCACGGCATCCAGTTGGGTCTCAAGGGCGGCTCGTTCCTCCACGGGGTAGCCCAGCACCCGGACGGGGAGGCGAAAGCCGCCTCGGGAGGCGCATTCCACCGGACGCTCGCCGCCTGAGCGACGGGAGAGCCACAGAATGTCTCAAGCGAATTCGCCCGCCGACGCCGACGCCGAGCCCACCCCCAACGCCGACGCCATGGCCGGGCCGACCGGTGGCCGGCGGCCGTCACGGTTGCGTATCGGATGGATCATGCCGGAATTCATTCGGGAACTTCCGGTGAATGTCGCCGATACCGACGAGGTGGCCGAGAGTCTTCATGCCATCGCCACTGACCTGATGCCGGAACATTCCGCGGATGATCAGCTCCGCTTTGCCTTTGGGATCGCTGCACAGCTGGAGGCGATGGCGGAGGCCGACGTCATCTATGCCGGACTGTGCTTCCTGGAGGTCGAGGGAAGGCCCACTGCTTCCACGGTCATGGTCAGCCAAGTGGAACACGACAGTGAGGACGAAGCATCTCTGTTGCGTACCACGCGCGAACTGTTGGAGCGGAAGCACCCCGAAGACGAGTACCAGGAGGTGGAGCTTCCGTGCGGGCCTGCACTCACCCGTATCGGGGGGTCCGGATTCGTGCTGGCTGCGGAATCCTCGCCAACCGGAGCGGAGGAGTTGATCCCGCAGTCCGAGATCCAGGTGTTCGTACCGCTGCCGGACACCGCAGAAATGTTGATATTCGAACTGGCTTCCCCGTCCCCGGAAGGCTGGGATCTGCACTCCGAGCTCTTTGCCGAAATACTCAAGACGATCGACTGGGGAACCGACCAGGAGATCGAGGAGTATCGCGCCATACAGCAGGCGGCTCCCCTCAGCACCGAGCCGGACGAGGTCGTCAAGCAGGAAATTTTCTGGCATTCGAGCCGGCTTATGGACGCGGCCGCACTGCGCGGGACCGTGGGCGGGGGACATCAGGTCAACTCCACCACCTGCGAGACCTGCTGGGGAAAGGGCCTGCGCTCCCCCTGTTCCGCGACGCATGCGTGGCATATCGAGAACGTTGCCCCCGCCGACCTGCAGGCGGCGCTCGCCCGGGTGTCGGCTGCCTTCGCCGCGAACGGCTGGGAGGGTGAACAGCCGGCAACGAGCACGAGCCTGCGCATGGTCGCCACTGACGGCGCGCCACCCCGGTCCTCCGGCTACGTTTTCACGACATCCGTGGACCTGGTGACACGAACCTTCACAGCGAATGTGGCATCACCGTGCACAAGGTCCACCGCCCCGGCCGATGCGGTGTTCGGCTGATGCCCGGCCGATCGACCGCTCGTGGACTTCCGCGAGAAAATCCCGGCACCAGCACTGCGTGATTCGCCCCCGACAAAGGTTCACCACCATGCAGCCCGATCTGATCACAAGCGCTTCCTCCACACTCCCCATGGGCGAACAGCTCATCGGAGCGTTCGAGGTCTGCCGCGCCATGTCCGACCTCCGGGAGGACGATGCCGACGTGCCGCCCGACCGGCGGCCGAAGGTGCTGGCCGGATCGGCGTTGCCGGGAGACAAGCGGCGCGGCTTCTTCTCCTTCCTCTTCGAATCCGCGACGCTCACCGATCCGAAACCCGGTTCGGTCAAGGCGACCGGCGACCCTGCGGCGCGAGCGAAGCGGCAGAAGAAGAACGGACGCTTCTTCGGCACCTGGGACAGCCTGGCCGGTCAATGGCTGGCGGCAGGGCAGCCGCAGTCGGACACCGGCGTCATCACGGTTTTGATGCTCACCGATTGCCGGCTGCGATTCGCCTACATCCAGAACGTCCACCGATCACAGACAGCGCCCGACGTCGAAGCAGGTGTCTGCTTCCCCCGAGCCGCCCTCGCCTGGACCCGCCGGCGCAGCAGCGGGCAGAAGGAGTTCCAATTCGGTTTCACCGACGGCTCGTGGGGAACCTTGCTGATTCCTCAGGAGAAGGAGTTTCTGACGCTGTTTCCCGGGACGTTCACGCACAAGGAGCGCATCCCGTAGGCACGCCCTGGTGGGAATGGAGCTTTACGTGCGGCGAGATGATCTTGCGAACGGCGAGTGGGCCGGCTCCGGAGCCGTCCGCGGGCCGTCGAAGTGCGCCCCGGGGTGACCCGCCGGCAACCCATGGCGAGCGCCCGACTGCTGGTCAGGGGCCTCACCGGTAGAGTCTTCTCAGGTAAGGATCACCATGCATCAATTCCTCCGTAAGACAGAAGCAGGAAAGCTGCGCAAGATGCTGCCCGTGCTGTAGAGAGTCCGACGCACCCCGCGGAGTGTGTGTGCTTCGCGGGGCGTCACCGAGAGGCTGCACCATGGCACTACCCGCTCCGCAGGGACGGCGGAGCAGCGCCTTCACCCGGCTGCTGAGGCACGGTTTCACCGATCCTTCGGCGGCCGGGCAGCTGCTCGACGCGCCCGAATTCGCCGCGGTACGCGATGACTCGGTCCTGCTCGAAGCCCTCGGGGCCACCGCGGACCCGGATCTCGCGCTGCTCGGCCTCGCCCGGTTGGTGGAGGCCCAGGCCCCCGACGAGCAGCAGGCGCTGCTGAGCACCATCGTCTCGGCGAAGCCGGTGCGCGACCGGCTGCTGGGGGTGCTGGGTGCCTCCGAGGCCCTCGGCGACCATCTCGCCCGGCATCCGCACGACTGGCAGTCGCTGATCACCTACGAGTCGGTCGATCTTCATCCCACCACCCCCGAGTTCGAGCAGGCGCTGGCCGAGGGCATCTGGGGCGAGGGCGCGGACCGGTCGCGTGCGGACGCGCTGCGCGTCGCCTACCGCAGGGCGCTGCTGGGCATCGCCGCCCGCGACGTGTGCGGGACGACCGATGTCGCGGAGGCCGCGGCGGAGCTCGCGGACCTCGCCACCGCGACGGTGCGGGCCGCCCTGGAGGTCGCCCACGAGGAGCAGCCCGAGGACGTGGCCTGCTGCCGGCTCTCCGTCATCGGCATGGGCAAGTGCGGTGGTCGTGAGCTGAACTACGTCTCGGACGTCGACGTCATCTTCGTCGCCGAGGCGAAGGACGGCGTCGAGGAGGCCAAGGCGGTTCAGGCCGCGACGCGGCTCGCCGCCCGGATGATGCGCCTGTGCTCCGACGTCACCGCCGAGGGCACCATCTGGCCGGTGGACGCCAATCTGCGTCCCGAGGGCCGTAACGGCCCGCTGGTGCGGACACTGAGCAGTCACCTCGCCTACTACCAGCGATGGGCCAAGACCTGGGAGTTCCAGGCGCTGCTCAAGGCCCGCCCGATGGCCGGCGACCTGGAGCTGGGGCAGGAGTACGTCGATGCCCTCGCGCCCATGGTGTGGCAGGTCTCCGAGCGCGAGAACTTCGTCGTCGACGTGCGCCAGATGCGCCGCCGGGTCGTGGCGAACATCCCCGCCGCCCAGGTCGACCGGGAGCTCAAGCTCGGGCCCGGCGGTCTGCGCGACGTCGAATTCGCCGTCCAGCTTCTCCAGTTGGTGCACGGACGCAGCGATGCCACGCTCCGCAGCGCAACGACGCTCGACGCCCTGGGCGCGCTCGCGGCAGGCGGCTACGTCGGGCGCCAGGACGCCGCCGCCCTGGATGCCGCCTACCGCTTCCTGCGCACCCTGGAGCACCGCATCCAGCTCTTCCGGATGCGCCGGACGCACCTGATGCCGGAGGCCGAGGCCGATCTGCGGCGCCTGGCGCGCTCGCTGGGCCTGCGCACCGAGCCCGTCGAGACCCTGCGCAAGGAGTGGCGCTGGCACGCCCGCGAGGTGCGCCGGCTGCACGAGAAGCTCTTCTACCGGCCGCTGCTGGACGCCGTCGCGCATCTGGAGCCCGGGGAGACCCGGCTGTCCGCGAAGGCGGCGGGACAGCGGCTGGAAGCCCTCGGCTACGCCGACCCGGTGGGTGCGCTGCGGCACCTGGAGGCACTGTCGTCCGGCGTGACCCGCAAGGCCGCCATCCAGCGGACGCTGCTGCCGGTGCTGCTGTCCTGGTTCGCCGACTCCGCGGACCCGGACGCCGGACTGCTCAACTTCCGCAAGGTCTCCGACGCGCTGGGCAAGACCCCCTGGTATCTGCGGCTGCTGCGCGACGAGGGCGCGGCCGCGGAGAATCTCGCCCGGGTGCTGTCCGCCGGGCGGCTCGCCCCCGACCTGCTGCTGCGCGCCCCCGAGGCGGTGGCACTGCTCGGCGCGTCCGATGGACTGCAGCCGCGGAGCAGGGCCGCGCTGGAGCAGGAGGTGCTGGCCGCCGTCGGCCGCGCGGAGGGCGCCGAGGCGGGCGTCGCGGTGGCCCGAGGGGTGCGCAGGCGCGAGCTGTTCCGTACCGCCGCCGCCGACATCATCGGCGCGTACGGCACGGAGGGCACCCCCGCAGAGGAGGACCACGGCCACGCCATCGACGTCGTCGGCTCCGCCGTCTCCAACCTCACTGCCGCCACGCTCGCCGGTGCCCTGCGCGCCGCCGTCCGCGACCGGTGGGGCACCACCCTGCCCACCCGCTTCGCGGTGATCGGCATGGGCCGCTTCGGCGGCCAGGAGCTGAGCTACGGCTCGGACGCGGATGTGCTGTTCGTGCACGAACCCCGCGAGGGAGCCGACGAACACGAGGCCGCCAAGGCCGCGCAGGCCGTCGCCAACGAGATCCGCCGGCTGCTCGAACTCCCCTCCTCCGACCCGCCGTTGCCGATCGACGCGGATCTGCGCCCGGAGGGCAGGTCGGGCCCGCTGGTGCGCACCCTCGCCTCCTACGGCGCCTACTACCGGCGCTGGTCGCTGGTCTGGGAGGCGCAGGCACTGCTGCGCGCCGAACCGGTCGCCGGGGACGTGGAGTTGGGGCAGCGGTTCATCGAGATGATCGACCCGCTGCGCTATCCGGCCGAGGGGATCGGCGAGGACGCGGTCCGCGAGATCCGCCGGCTCAAGGCCCGCATGGAGTCCGAGCGGCTGCCGCGCGGCGCCGACCCGACCACCCACGCCAAGCTGGGGCGCGGCGGCCTGAGCGACGTCGAGTGGACGGTACAGCTGCTCCAGATGCGGCACGGCTGGGAGGTCCCCGGGCTGCGCACGACCCGCACCCGCGAGGCGCTGGCGGCCGCGCACGCCGCCGAGCTGATCGGCACCGAGGACGCCGCGACGCTGGACGAGGCGTGGGTGCTGGCGGCGCGGGTGCGCAACGCCGTGATGCTGGTGCGCGGCCGTCCCGGCGACACCTTCCCGGTGGACGGCCGCGAGCTGGCGGCCGTGGGCCGCTACCTCGGCTACGAGGAAGGCCATGTCGGGGAGATGCTCGACGACTACCGCCGGATCACCCGGCGGGCGCGCGGCGTGGTGGAGGACCTCTTCTACAAGGGGTGAGCGACGGGGCCTCGGGTCACGTCCCCGGGTCGTCCCGGGCGTCCCCGCCCCGGTTGCCGCCCCCGCCGTCCGCCGTCTCCCGGCGGTTGTGCAGCTCTGCCCGGACGCGCCCCATGACGCCGGCGAGCGACAGCTCGAAGGCGAGGTCCGCGCGGGCGGGCCCGGCGGCGGCCAGCGCGTGCGCCAGCCGGGGGGCGTCGGCCTCGTCGGCGACCTCCCACATGGCCTCCGGGGCGGCCAGGTCCAGTGCCGAGCCCAGCACCACGTTCTCCAGCGCCGCGATCACCGGGATGACGTCGGGCGGGGCGAAGCCGGCGTCCAGCAGCAGCCCGGCCGCCTGCTCGTACTGGGCGATGACCTTCGGGGCGCGCACTGGTGAGGTGGTGAGCAGCGGGATGGCGCGCGGGTGGGCGGCGAAGGCGGCACGGTAGGAGCGCGCCCAGGACTCCAGCGCCGTGTCCCAGGCGGCGGCGTCCAGCGCCGAGGCGTCGATGGCGTCGGCGACCCGCTCCCGCAGCAGCTCGATCACCCCGGCCCGGCCCTCGACATGGTGGTACACCGAGGCGGTCTGCACCCCGAGCGCCCTGGCGATCTGCGGGACGCTGAACTCGCCCTGCTCGTCGACGAGTCGCAGCGCCGTCGCGCCGATCCGCGCCCGGTCGAGCAGCGGCTTGCGCGGCCTGCCCATGTCGTCACTCCCACCCGTGAGGTCTTCCCGAATCGTACGGGCGGGGGTTACATTGCAAAAACCGAAAGGCTTTAGGTTTTTGCTTCAGGTTCCCGCCGCGCGCTCCCGCCGCCCCGCCGTGCCATCCGTACACGCGCCGGGCCGGCCGTCGCCCGGCATCCCCGCTCCCCGCCGCAGAAGGACACCAGCGCCATGGCCGTAGAGCCCGAGACCCGCGACGGGTCGCCCACGCGACCGCCCGGCCCACCCGGTCCCGCCGACCGCCCCGCTCCCTCCGACCCGACCGCACCGGCCACGCCGCAGCAGCCCGCCGGGCTGCGCCGCGCCACCCTCGGCGTCGCGGACATCGCCTTCTTCGTCATCTCCGCCGCCGCCCCGCTCACCGTCATGGCCGGGGTCGCCCCGCTCGCCATCGGCATCGGCGGCCTCGGCGCACCCGTCGGTTACCTGCTCGCCGGCGCCACCCTGGCCCTCTTCGCGGTCGGCTTCACGACCATGACGCGGCACGTCCGCAACGGCGGCGGCTTCTACGCCTACATCACCCGCGGCCTCGGCCGCCCGGCCGGCTTCGGCGCCGCCACCGTGGCCCTGCTCGCCTACAACGGCATGCAGATCGGCGTCTACGGGCTGCTCGCCACCGGTACCCAGGACGCCCTCGAAGCCCTCTGGGGCATCCACGTACCCTGGCCGCCCATCGCCGTGGCGGGCGTCTTCGTCATCTGGTTCCTCGGCTACCGCAGCATCGACTTCGGGGCCAAGGTGCTCGGCGTCCTGCTGGTCGCCGAGACGGGCATTCTCGTGCTGCTCGCCGGGGGAGTGCTGCTGCGCGGCGGCGCAGCGGGCCTGGCGCCGGACTCCTTCACCCCGGGCAACGTCCTGGTGCCCGGCACCGGCGCGGTCCTCGCCTTCGCCTTCGCCGCCTTCACCGGTTTCGAATCCACCGCCATCTACCGCCGCGAGGCCCGCGATCCGTCGCGCACCATCCCGCGCGCCACCTACATCGCGGTCGCCTTCCTGGGCCTCTTCTACGCCTTCACCGTCTGGATCGTCATCCAGGCATTCGGCGCCGGCGACGTCATCCGGGCCGCCACCACCGACCCGGCCGGGCTGTTCTTCACCGCCACCACCGAGTACGTCGGCAGCTGGGCCGCCGACCTGATGCACGTCTTCATCGTCACCAGCATCCTCGCCTCCCAACTGGCCTTCCACAACGCGATCAATCGCTACGGCCTCGCGCTGTCCCAGGAAGGCGTGCTGCCCGCCGCGCTCGGCCGGATCCACCCCCGCCACCGCTCCCCGTACCTGGCCGGAGCGGTGCAGAGCGCCGTGGCGCTGGTCATCGTCGTCGGCTTCGCGGCGGCCGGCGCGGACCCCTACCAGCAGCTGCTGCTGTGGATGAACACCCCCGGCATGCTCGGCCTGTTGGCGCTCCAGGCGGTCACGGCCATCGCCGTGCCCTGCTATTTCCGGCGCCTCGCCCACCGTGAGGGCGCGCTGCGCACCATGGTCGCGCCGATCGCCGCCACCGTGCTGATGCTCGGCGCCCTGTGGCTGGTCATCGCCAAGATCGACCTGATGACGGGGGCGCCGTTCGCCACCAACACCGCGCTGGTGCTGACCGTTCCCGCCGCGTTCGTCCTCGGTCTCCTCCTCGCCCGCCGCGTCCGCCGCACCCGGCCCGAGGTCTACGCGGGCTTCGCCGCGGAACCGGCGGAGGAGCGGGACACACCGCACGCGGCAGCGGATGCCCCACCGCACGACGGACCGGACGACGCACCGGACGCCGAGCCCCGGCCGGAACCCGTCGGCGAGGCCCCCGCCGGCCGCTCCGCCCCCTGACCCACCGCAGCGGCACCCCGCCGCTGCCCGCAGCCCCACACCCCGCAGCCCCGTCCTTGAAGGAGACCCTCGTGCCGTCCGCCCCCACAGCCCTCACCGCCGCCGACACCGTGCTGACCGGTGCGCGGGTACGCACCCTCGATCCGGAGCGCCCCTGGGCAGAAGCCGTCGCCGTCAAGGACGGACGGATCGTCGCGGTCGGCGACGAGCGGGACGTACGGGACTGGCGGGGCGCGGCGACCGAGATCGTCGACCTGGCCGGGGCCACCCTGACCCCCGGCCTGGTCGACGGGCACAGCCACCCCGTCTGGGGCGTCGAGATGTCCACCGGCCTCGACCTCTCCGGCTGCCGCGACGTCGACGGCCTGCGCACCGCACTCGCCGCCGCGGCTCGCGCGCTGCCGCCCGGCGGCTGGGTGACCGGCTGGGGCCTGGACCACAACGTCTTCGGCGACCGCCTCGTGCACCGGGACCTGATCGAGGACGCGCTCGGCGGCGCCCCCGGATTCATCCGCCTCTACGACGGCCATTCGGCGCTGGCCTCCGGCCGCGCGCTGGAGGCCGCGGGCATCACAGGGCCACGCGAGTTCGCCCAGCGCGCCACTGTCGTCTGCGACACGGAGGGACGGCCCACCGGGCATCTGGTCGAACACGCCGCCATGGACCTGCTGTTGCCCTTCATGCCGCGTCCCTCGGTGGCCGACCGCCGGGCCCGGCTGCTCGGGCTGCTGGGCGAGATGGCCGCGAACGGCCTGACCGGCGCCCATGTCATGGACCTCCAGGGCGCCGACGCCCCGGAGCTGCTGGCCGGCATCGAGGCGGACGGTGAACTCCCGCTGCGGCTGCGGCTCGCCCCCTGGTGCATGCCCGGCATCGACAAGGAGGGGCTGGACCACCTCATCGCCTTGCAGCGGCTGGGCGGCCGGCACTGGCAGGTCGGCGGGGTGAAGTTCTTCATGGACGGCACCGTGGAGGGCGGCACGGCATGGCTGGAGCACGCCGACTGCCACGGCCAGGGCACCGCGGCCTTCTGGCCCGACCCCGCCGCGTACACCCACGCAGTGCACCACCTCGCGCGGGCCGGTGTCCGCACGGCCACCCACGCCATCGGCGACGCCGCCGTACGGCACGTCCTGGACACCGTCGAACTGCTCGGCGGGGAACCGGCAGCCGGCCGCCACCGGCACCGCATCGAGCACATCGAGACGGTGCCTGACGGGCTGCTGCCGAGGTTCGCGCGGCTCGGCGTCGTGGCCTCGATGCAGCCCACCCACACCGCCTACACCCGCGCCGACCACACCGACGCCTGGTCCCTGCGGGTCGGTGCACAGCGCGCCGGGCGGGCCTGGCGCTGCCGTGATCTGCGCGACGCGGGCGCGGTGCTGGTCCTGGGTTCCGACTGGCCCATCGCGCACCACGACCCGCGCCAGGTCCTGGCCACGGCCCGGCTGCGGCGCCCGGCGGGCGAGCACCACATCACCCCGGTCACCCCGGAGCAGGCACTCACCGGCCTGATGGCCCTGGAGGGCCTCACCTCGCACGCGGCGCTCGCGGCGGGCGAGGAGGCCGAGGCGGGCCGTATCGCCCCCGGCTACCGGGCCGACCTCACGGCGCTGGCCGTCGACCCGGTGACCGCGCCGGCCGACGAGGTGGGCACAGCCCCCGTGCGGCTGACGATGACCGGCGGCCATGTCACCCACCGATCGTCGTAGCGCGCGCCGCTGCGCCAACCGGCTGATCATCGTGTGCGGTTGACGGCCCGGGGCGGGCTCCGCTGCTCGCCCCGGGCAACCGATTTCCGGCTGTGCTGGGGGCACCGGGCCGAATAGATATACATCCGGGCCGATTACGCCGACTACTCCGATCGGGTGACACCCGCCGGTGTCACCGCGGCTCCCGCGCACCCCGTCCCGGGGCCGCCCCGGCAGCGCTTCAGCGGGCCTTGAGCAGGTTCGCGTCGGGGGCGCTCACATAGCGCGCCAGGCGGTGCGGCAGCGTGCGGTACCAGACCAGGGCCAGGGCGAAGCCGAACGTCAGGCAGAGGATGCCGCCGACGGCGTCCAGCCAGAAGTGGTTGGCGGTGGCGACGATGACCACCAGCGTCGTGGCGGGATAGAGCAGCCCCAGGGCCTTCGCCCACAGCGGCTTCGCCAGCAGGGCGATGGTGATGCCGCACCACAGCGACCAGCCGATGTGCATCGAGGGCATCGCGGCGTACTGGTTGGACATCGAGGCGAGGTTGCCGGACGCCATCGAGCCCCAGGTGTCGTGCTTGATCACGGTGTCGACGAAGCCGCCGCCCGGCATCAGCCTCGGTGGCGCCAACGGGTAGAAGTAGTAGCCGAGCAGCGCGACGCCGGTGGTGGCGAAAAGGGCCATCCGAGCTGCGGCGTAGCGGCCGGGATGCCAGTGGTAGAGCCACACCAGGACCGCGATGGTCACGATGAAGTGCAGGGTCGCGTAGTAGTAGTTCATCGACACGATCAGCCACGTCACGGAATTCACCGCATGGTTGACGCTGTGCTCCACGGCGACGCCGAGCGACTGCTCCGCGCGCCAGATCCAGTCGGCGTTACGCAGCGCCTGGGTCTTCTGCTCTGGTACCGCGTTGCGAACGAGCGAGTACGTCCAGTAACCGAGCCCGATCAGCAGGATCTCGAACCACAGACGAGGCGCGCGAGGGGTCCGCAGCCGGGCCAAGCGGCCACCGCCCGAAGGGTGGTCCGCGCTCTCCCCGTTGGGTTGCGGGGCGGCCGGCCGACCTTCCAAGGTCCTCACATTCGCATCACCCATAGGCAGACAGTCTGCCAGAAAGCGGCATGTCGCCGATCATCCTTCGGGCGGGTATTCGAGGTCTCGTATCGGTCTTCAGGGGGATCTGGGACCCCCGCCCTTGTCAGGGTGCGCAGAAGGGTTTGGGAACCTTCGCGGCTTTTGGCGCCGAGGCAGTTGAACCCCGAACCACCAGTTCGGGGTGGAAGACGAACTCGCTGTGCGGCGCGGGCGTACCGCCGATCTCCTCCAGGAGCGCGCGGACCGCCGCCTGCCCCATCGCGGGCACCGGCTGCCGGATCGTGGTCAGCGGCGGGTCGGTGAAGGCGATGAGCGGGGAGTCGTCGAAGCCGACCACGGACATCTCACGCGGGACGTCGAGCCCGCGCTGCCGAGCGGTGCGGATCGCGCCGAGCGCCATCATGTCGCTGGCGCAGACGATGGCCGTACAGCCCCGGTCGATCAGCTCGCCGGCCGCGGCCTGGCCGCCTTCGAGGGTGTAGAGGGAGTGCTGGATGAACTGCTCGGCCTCGGCGGGGCCCAGGTCCAGGTGTTCCTGCACACTGCGCAGAAAGCCCTCGATCTTCCGTTGGACGGGCACGAAGCGCTTGGGGCCGAGCGCCAGGCCGATCCGCCGGTGGCCGAGCGCGACCAGGTGCGTGACCGCCAGGTGCACCGCGGCGCGGTCGTCGGGCGAGACGAACGGCGCCTGCACCTTGTCGGAGAAGCCGTTGATGAGGACGAACGGCACACCCTGGCCGCGCAGCTGCTCGTAGCGCTGCATATCGGCGGTGGTGTCGGCGTGCAGTCCGGAGACGAAGATGATGCCGGCGACCCCGCGGTCCACGAGCATCTCGGTGAGCTCGTCCTCGGTGGAGCCGCCCGGCGTCTGCGTCGCGAGCACCGGCGTATAGCCCTGGCGGGTCAGCGCCTGCCCGATGACCTGGGCGAACGCCGGGAATATCGGGTTCTCCAGCTCCGGCGTGATCAGGCCGACCAGACCGGCGCTGCGCTGCCGCAGCCGCACGGGGCGCTCGTAGCCGAGCACGTCGAGTGCGGCAAGCACGGACTGGCGGGTGGTGGCGGAGACGCCGGGCTTCCCGTTGAGAACCCGGCTGACGGTGGCCTCGCTGACACCCGCCTGCACTGCGATATCGGCCAGCCGGGCGGTCATGTGTGGGACTTTACCGTTCGCGTGTCAGATTGCCCACCAGATGCAACTGTCACCCGGGAGCACCGCGGTGCCGCCGTCGATGCGCGCCGGGGCGCTGGAGAGCAGCGGCTGTCCGGGCAGCGGGAGTTCGACGTCGCGCCCGAGGGTGTTGACGGTGCACAGCAGGCCGGGGCGGGAGAACGCCAGCACTCCCTCGGGGGCCGGCTGCCAGCTCATCCCGCCGTCGCCCAGCCCCGGCAGGCTCCGGCGCAGTGCGAGCGCGGAGCGGTACAGCTCCAGGGTGGAGTTCGGGTCGCCGGTCTGCGCCGCGACGGTCAGCGCGCGCCAGTCCGCGGGCTGCGGCAGCCAGCTGCCGCCGGGTCCGAAGCCGTACGGCGGGTGCTCGCCGGACCAGGGCAGCGGCACCCGGCAGCCGTCGCGGAAGCCGTCCTGGCCGCTGGGGTCGGCAGGGCCGTCCGTGGCCGGTTCGGTGTCGGCGCCGGAGCGCGGGGCGCCGATACCGAACTCGCCCTGGCCGCCCCGGAAGAACGCCGGGTCCTGGCGTACCTCGTCGGGCAGGTCGGTGACCTCGGGCAGGCCCAGTTCCTCGCCCTGGTAGAGGTAGGCGGAGCCGGGCAGGGCGAGCATCAGCAGGGTGGCGGCGCGGGCGCGGTCGAGGCTGCCGCCGAGGCGGGTGGTGTGCCGTACGACGTCGTGGTTGGAGAGCACCCAGGTGGTGGGGGCGCCGACCGAGGCGGTGGCGGCGAGGGAGTCGTCGATGACCGACCGCAGCGCGTCGACGTGCCAATCGGCGTTCAGGAACTGGAAGTTGAACGCCTGGTGCAGCTCGTCGGGGCGTACGTAGAGCGCGAGCCGTTCGGCGCTGGGGGCCCATGCCTCGGCGACGCCGATGCGGTCGCCGTCGTAGGAGTCCAGCAGCCGGCGCCAGGTGCGGTGGATGGCGTGCACGCCGTCCTGGTCGAAGAAGGGCAGGACCTGGGTGCCGATCAGTTTGGCCTGCTGACCGTGGCCGATGTCCGGCAGGCCGGGGGCCTTGACCATGCCGTGGGCGACGTCGATGCGGAAGCCGTCCACGCCGAGGTCCAGCCAGAAGCGCAGGATCGCGGCGAATTCGGCGTGTACATCCGGGTTGTCCCAGTCGAGGTCGGGCTGCTCGGGGGCGAAGAGGTGGAGGTACCAGTCGCCCCGGTCGGTGCGGGTCCAGGCGGGGCCACCGAAGACCGACTCCCAGTCGTTGGGCGGCAGTTCGCCGTTCGCGCCCTTGCCGGGGCGGAAGATGTAGCGCGTGCGGGCCAGGTCGGGGTCCTGGAACCACGGGTGCTGGTCGGAGGTGTGGTTGGGGACGATGTCGACGATCACCCGCAGGCCGGCTTCGTGGGCGGAGCGGATCAGGTCGTCGGCGTCCTGGAGGTCGCCGAAGAGCGGGTCGACGGCGCGGTAGTCGGCGACGTCGTAGCCGCCGTCGGCCTGCGGTGAGGCGTAGAAGGGCGTGAGCCAGACGGCGTCCACGCCCAGGTCCTTGAGGTGGGGCAGGCGCTCGCACACGCCGCGCAGGTCGCCGACGCCGTCGCCGTCGCTGTCGGCGAAGGAGCGGACGTACACCTGGTAGATGACGGCGTCGCGCCACCACCTCGGGCCTCGGCCCGGTCCTGACGACTGGCGGGCGGGGGTGGGGGAGGTGAGCTCCTGGGTCATCTGCCGTCCCTGTCGAGGTCGAAGAAGTCGAGGTCGAAGGGGCGGTCGCCCTTCACGCAGTCAACGCTCGGACGCGCGGGGGGTGACGGGGGAGCGGGCCGGCGGAAGGTGCTGTTCCGGCCATAGCGCTGCAAATCGTTCCGACAGTCTTGCAGCAATTTTGCGCAAGGTCTTTCGGTTTGATTGCAGCGCTGTTACGTTCCAGACCGCCATCTGAGGCATTTCCCTAAGGAGTTCACATGCGGCGTGGCATACGTGGCATTTCCGCCACCGCGCTGGTAGCGGGCCTTGCACTGGCAGCGACGGCGTGCGGCGGCGGGGGTGACAGCGGCGGCAACGACAACAGCGGGGGTGAACTGTCCGGAACCGTTACCTTCTGGGACACCTCCAACGACGCCGAGAAGGCGACGTACCGCAAGCTCGCCGAGGGGTTCGAGAAGGAACACCCCAAGGTCGACGTCAAGTATGTGAGCGTGCCGTTCGGTGACGCCAACGCCAAGTTCAAGAACGCGGCGGGCGGCAACTCCGGCGCCCCGGATGTGATGCGCACCGAGGTCGCCTGGGTCGCCGACTTCGCCAACCTCGGCTACCTCGCCCCGCTGGACGGCACCCCCGCCCTCGACAAGGCCGACGACTACCTCCCGCAGGCGCTCGGCAGCACGAAGTTCAAGGGCAAGACCTATGCCGCGCCGCAGGTCATCGACACGCTCGGGCTCTTCTACAACAAGAAGATCCTCAAGGACGCGGGCGTCGCGGTGCCCAAGACGTTCGCCGAGCTGACCGCCGCTGCGAAGAAGGTCAAGTCCAAGACCGGCGCCACCGCGCTCTACCTGCGGGGCGACGACCCCTACTGGTTCCTGCCCTACCTCTACAGCGAGGGCGGCGACATGGTCGACGCCCGCGACAAGATCGTCCAGATCGACGACGGCGCCGGCGTCAAGGCGTTCAAGACCATCAAGGGCCTGGTCGACTCCAAGGCCGCCGTCACCGACGCCACCGACGGCCAGGAGAACCAGCTCAAGGCCCTCAAGGACGGCACCGTCGCGATGGCGGTCGACGGCCCCTGGGACATCGAGGGCGCCCGCGCAGGCAAGGCGTTCAAGGACAAGGACAACCTCGGCGTCGCCCCGGTCCCCGGCGGCGAAACCGCCCAGGGCTCCCCGCAAGGCGGCTGGAACCTCTCCGTCTACGCCGGCACCAAGAACCTCCAGGCGTCCTACGCCTTCGTGCAGTACATGAGCTCGGCCAAGATCCAGCAGCAGACCACCGAGAAGCTCAGCCTGCTGCCCACCCGCAAGTCCGTCTACGACGTGCCGGCCGTCAAGAACAACGAGATGGTCAAATTCTTCAAGCCCGCCGTCGACGGCGCCGTCCAGCGCCCCTGGATCGCCGAGGGCAACTCGCTCTTCGAGCCGATCAAGGTGCAGATGAACAAGGTGCTCACCGGCGCCTCCACGCCCGAGCAGGCCGCCAAGGCGACCGGCGACGCCTACCGGAAGCTGCTCAAGGACTACAAGTGACCTTTGCTGTACGGGTGCGCAGGGCGCTAGGCACCCACTGGTACGCATGGACGATGATCGCCCCGGTGGTACTCGTCATCGGGGTGATCATCGGCTACCCGCTGGTGCGCGGCGCCTATCTCTCGCTCACCGACGCCAACGAAGCCAACGTCGAGCGCACGATCGGCGTGAACCACATCCCGGCCACCTACGAATTCGTCGGCCTGGACAACTACAAGGCGATCCTCTCCGACAGCGTCTTCTGGGACCGCCTGGGCTGGACCGTGCTGTGGACGGTCGGCTGCGTCTCGCTCACCTTCCTGCTCGGCCTCGCCCTGGCGAACATGCTGAACCGGAAGCTGCGCGGACGCACCTTCTACCGGCTGGCGCTGATCCTGCCCTGGGCCATCCCCGCCTTCATCTCCGTCTTCACCTGGCGGATGCTCTACAACGAGAAGAACGGCATCCTCAACAAGCTGCTGGCCGGCGGCGGCATCGACGCCATCCCGTGGCTCAACGACCCGGCCTGGGCGAAGCTCTCGGTCATCGCCGTCAACGTGTGGCTGGGCGTGCCCTTCATGCTCGTCGCGCTGCTCGGCGGACTGCAGTCCATACCGGGCGAGCTGTACGAGGCCGCCGAGATGGACGGCGCGGGACCCTGGCAGCGGTTCCGCAACATCACGGTGCCGGGACTGCGCGCGGTGAGCAGCACGGTGATCCTGCTCTCCACCATCTGGACCTTCAACATGTTCCCGGTGATCTTCCTGCTCACCAGGGGCGGGCCGGGCGACGCCACCGAGATCCTGGTGACGTACGCCTACCGGCTCTCCTTCATCGACAGCCCCCGCAACTTCTCCGAATCCGCGGCCTGGGGCGTTCTGATCCTGGTGATGCTCTCGCTCGTCGCGGTGGTCTACCGCCGGGCGCTGCGCAAGCAGGGAGAGGTGTGGTGACCATGACCCGTAAACGCCACGAGCGCAGCCCGCTCGCCTCCGTCGGCCTGCACCTCGCGCTGGCCCTCGCCGCCGTCGTCGCGGTCTTCCCGCCGCTGTGGCTGCTGGTGACGTCCTTCAAACCGAAGGACGACGCCTTCACCACCGGCCTTTTCAGCAACCCCACCCTCGCCAACTACACCCACGTGCTGGCCGACACCGAGTTCCTGACCTGGTTCGGCAACTCCGTGATCATCGTCGGGGTGACCACCGTCCTCGGTGTGTTCATCGCGGCCACCACCGGCTACGCCGTCAGCCGCTTCCGCTTCCCCGGCATGCGCCCGCTGATGTGGCTGCTGCTGATCACCCAGATGTTCCCGGTCGCGGTGCTGATCGTGCCGCTGTACAACCTGATGGCGAGCCTGGGCCTGCTCAACCAGCCCACCGGCCTGATCATCACGTACCTGACGATCGCGGTGCCGTTCTGCGCCTGGATGATGAAGGGCTACTTCGACACCATCCCGGTGGAGATCGACGAGTCGGGCCGGGTCGACGGCCTCAACCCCTTCGGCACCTTCTGGCGGCTGGTGCTGCCGCTGGCCCGCCCCGGCCTGGCCGTCACCGGCTTCTACACCTTCGTCACCGCCTGGGCCGAGGTCGCCTACGCCTCCGCCTTCATGACCGGCGAGGAGAACCTGACGCTGGCGGGCGGCCTGCAGACCTTCGTCAACCAGTACACCAACGACTGGGGTTCGATGACCGCGGCCGCCGTGATCATCGCCGTGCCCGCCGCGCTCGTCTTCGCCTTCGCCCAGCGCCACCTCGTATCCGGACTGACCGCCGGCACCACCAAGGGATGACATGACCCAGCATTACGCCGACCCCTCCGCCCGGACGGGCAGCGCCCCCGGCGCCGCCCCGACCGGTTGGTGGCGCGACGCGGTGATCTACCAGGTCTATCCGCGCAGCTTCGCCGACGGCAACGGCGACGGCATGGGGGACCTGGAAGGCATTCGCAGCCGCCTGCCCTACCTGCGCGACCTGGGCGTGGACGCCGTCTGGCTGAGCCCGTTCTACGCCTCACCGCAGGCCGACGCCGGCTACGACGTCGCCGACTACCGCGCCATCGACCCGATGTTCGGCACCCTGCACGACGCCGACGCCGTCATCCGCGAGGCCCACGGCCTGGGCCTGCGCATCATCGTCGATGTCGTGCCGAACCACTGCTCCGACCAGCACGAATGGTTCCAGCAGGCGCTGCGCGAGGGCCCCGGCTCACCGCTGCGCGAACGCTTCCACTTCCGGCCCGGCCGGGGCGCCGACGGCGAACTGCCGCCCAACGACTGGGAGTCCCTCTTCGGCGGTCCCGCCTGGACGAGGCTGCCCGAGCCCGACGGTGAGTGGTACCTGCACCTCTTCGCTTCCGAACAGCCCGACTTCAACTGGGAACACCCCGCCGTCCAGGACGAGTTCCGCTCCATCCTGCGTTTCTGGCTGGATCTGGGCGTGGACGGCTTCCGGGTGGACGTGGCGCACGGCCTGGTCAAGGCCCCGGGGCTGCCGGACATGGGCCACGGTGAACAGCTCAAACTCCTCGGCACGCAGACCCTCCCGTTCTTCGACCAGGACGGTGTCCACGAGATCTACCGCTCCTGGCGCACCGTCCTCGACGAGTACGCCGGCGACCGGATCGCGGTCGCCGAGGCATGGACCCCCAGCGCCGACCGCACCGCGCTCTACCTCCGCCCGGACGAGCTGCACCAGGCGTTCAACTTCCACTACCTGAACACCGGTTGGGACGCGGCCGCGCTCCGCGCCACCATCGACGAGTCGCTCGAAGCGATGCGTCCGGTCGGGGCCCCCACCACCTGGGTGCTCTCCAACCACGATGTCGTACGGCACCGCACCCGCCTCGGCGGCGGCCTGGACCGGGCCCGAGCCGCCGCGCTGCTGATGCTGGCGCTGCCCGGCTCCGCGTACGTCTACCAGGGCGAGGAGCTGGGCCTTCCCGAGGTCACCGACCTTCCCGACGAGGTGCGCCAGGACCCGTCCTTCTTCCGGGAGAGCGGCCAGGACGGCCTGCGCGACGGCTGCCGGGTGCCGCTCCCGTGGACCGGCGACGAGCCGCCGTACGGCTTCGGCTCCGGCGGCAGCTGGCTGCCGCAGCCCGCCGACTGGTGCGCGCTGACCGTCACGGCCCAGACCGGCGACCCCGCCTCCACCCTGGAGCTGTACCGGGCCGCACTCGCTCTGCGGCGCACCCACCCCGGGCTCGGGGCCGGGGACGCGGTGGAGTGGCTGGACGCGCCGGACGGCGTGCTCGTCTTCCGCCGGCCCGGCGGCCTGGTGTGCACGGTCAACACCACGGGCGCCCCCGTCCGCCTGGGCACCCCCGGCCGGATGCTCCTCGCCTCCCGCCAACTGGCAGTCGCGGCCGACGCCTTCGACCTCCCCGCCGACACCGCCGTCTGGTGGGAGGTGTGACCCTTCCCGCGTCCCGCGCCACCCCGCGGCTCGCCGACATCGCCGCGCAGGCGCAGGTCAGCGAGGCGACCGCCAGCCGCGTGCTGAACGGCAAGGCGGGCGTCGCGGCGACCACCCGGCAACGGGTGCTCGCCGCGCTCGACGTCCTCGGCTACGAGCGGCCGGTGCGGCTGCGACGGCGCAGCGCGGGCCTGGTCGGGCTGGTCATCCCCGAGCTGACCAACCCGATCTTCCCCGCCTTCGCCCAGATCATCGAGCAGTCCCTGGCCGGCCACGGCTACACCCCGGTGCTCTGCACCCAGATGCCGGGCGGCGCCACCGAGGACGAACTCGTCGAGCAACTGGAGGAACGCGGCGTCACCGGCATCGTCTTCCTCTCCGGCCTGCACGCGGACACCGGCGCCGACCCGTCCCGCTACGCCCGCCTCGCCTCCCGCGGCGTCCCCTACGTCCTCATCAACGGCTACAACGAGCACATCGACGCGCCCTTCGTCTCACCCGACGACGGCGCGGCGGCCCGGATGGCGGTGCGCCACCTGGCCGAGCTGGGCCACCGCCGGATCGGGCTGGCCGTCGGCCCATCCCGGTACGTGCCCTCGCGCCGCAAGGCCGAGGGCTTCGTGGCGGCGCTGGGCGAGTCGTTCGGCCTGTCGAGGGAGCAGGCCGAACGGCAGGTCCGGCACACCCTGTTCAGCGTCGAAGGCGGCCATGCGGCTGCGGCCACCCTGCTCGACGACGGCTGTACGGGCATCGTCTGCGGCAGCGACCTGATGGCCCTGGGCGTGGTCCGCGCGGCCCGCCAGCGCGGCCTGACCGTCCCCGGCGACGTCTCGGTGGTCGGCTTCGACGACTCCCAGCTGATCGCCTTCACCGACCCGCCGCTGACCACCGTCCGGCAGCCGGTGCAGTCCATGGCCACGGCGGCGGTCGGCGCACTGATCGAGGAGATTCAGGGAGTCCCGGTCCAGCGCACCGAGTTCGTCTTCCAGCCGGAGCTGGTGGTGAGGGGGTCGACGGGGCGGGTGCGGGGGTGAGCGCCGGGCGGGGCGGTCAGTGCCCGCCGGTGCGCTGGTCGGCCCGGTGGATGGTCTCCCACGGGACCTGCTGCCAGGGACTCTCGCCGTTCGCGGGGTCCAGCAGGCTCCGCACCGCGCTGACGGTCTCCTCCTGCGATCCGGACCATTCGGCGCCGGCCGAACGCATCCACAGCTCCCGCCCGGCCACGAAGTCGTCGGCGAACTCCCGCCAGGAGCGGTAGGTCTGCGCCACGGGTGCCACGGCGTTGCTCAGCAGCTGCCAGGCACCCGGCTCGTCGACGTACCCGGCGGCGAACCCGGCCCGCACGATCCAGACGTAGCGGCCGAAGTCCCATGCCACCGGCTGGCGGCCGAGCACCGGAGCCATCTGGATCCGGTGGCCCTCGGTGGCCAGCCACCGCAGGGTCGAGTGGAAGCTCTCGGGCGAGGTGACGCCCCAGCTGCTCTTCAGGCTCACCCGGGGCTGCGTGGAATTGATCCGCTTCAACGGGTAGAGCGCCAGGTGACGATGGCCGTAGCTGCGCTCCGCGAGGATCGCGTCGAGGGAGACCATCCACTTCTGATGGTCGGTCAAGGTGGCGGGGTAACGCTTGTGCGCCGGTCGTCCAATGGCCATCTTCACCAGCGCGACGGCCATGATTCCTATGTTCATGACACGCCATCCTCACAGAGCCGACCCGCCGGGACGACGCGAGGCCCGGCGGCCCGGAGCCGTACGAGTCGGCGGTCAGGCAGCGTGCACGGCGTACGACACGAACGCGGCCCAGGCGGCGGCCGGTACGGCGAGCTGGGGGCCGTCTGCGTTCTTGGAGTCGCGGATGTGGATGGTGGTGGGGCAGGCGGCGATCTCGATGCAGTCGCCGGAGTCGCCGCTGCTGTGGCTGGACTTGCGCCAGGAGAGGGCGACTTCTACGCAGCTGTCGCCTTCGGAGCCGCTGTAGCTGCTCTTGAACCAGGCCAGCTCGTTGGTGCTCATAGCGCTCCTCGCATTCGTTTCAGCAGGCCCGCGGAGTCTTCGGGGGTCAGGGCCTGTGAGCGCATCTTGGCATACCGCTGAAGCAGAACGCTGACCTCTTTCGGGCCGGAGATTAGTTGGCCTGTCTTCTGGCCTTCGCTGTAGCCGAGCCATTGATTTTCGGGTGTCTCCAGAAGCTGCATGGAGCCATCGAGACCGGCATGGTTCGGCTGGCGCAGCGGCATGACCTGCAGCTCGACGTTCCACAGGTCGGCGGACTCCAGCATGTGGTCGATGAGATCCCGCGTGACCTCGACCCCGCCTGTGTGCCGTTCGAGCAAGGCTTGTTCGACGATGAAGCTGAACGAGATGGGTGGCTTGCGGCGCAGCAGCTGCTGGCGTTCCAGTCGCGCGCCGACCCGCTGTTCTACCTGGTCCTCTTCCGGGGGCGGAGGGACGCTGAGAGTCACCGCTCGCGCGTACGCCTCGGTCTGCAACAAGCCCGGAATCACGCGGCATTCGTACGTACCGAGGCTTACGGCCCGCTCCTCCAGCTGCGCCCACTGCCGGAACCAAGCGGCTAAGCCCGGATGCCGCGCCAGATATCGGGCCGATGCCTTCAGCGCCCCGAAGGCATCAAGCACCTCCTCCGCCCGCTCGATGAACCGAGGCGGCGGTAGCCGTCGCCCCTGCTCGATGGAGGCGACCGTCGCCGGTGAGAACTGCACCCGCCGGGCCAGCGCCTCCTGCGTCATCTCCGCCCGCTCCCGGAACGCCTTGAGTACCGCCCCGAACTGCTTGAGGCTGTCCGTGGATTCCGGCTCGCCGTTGCCGCTCATTTCGGCCCCTCCCATGGTGTCGTCCGCACAACACGTCCATGGTCACGGTCCGTTACGCGCGCCGTCTACCCCAAGTACCCGCACGCACACCCTCCGTACGGGCAGCGTACGGGCTCCGTAGGGTCGGAAAGCCTGGTCACGGCACCGCGTGAGCGCCACCGTTGGCCCCATGTCAGCCCACGCCACCCACCGCACCCCCCAAGGCCCGCTCACCGTACGTATGTTCACCCAGCGCTTCAGTGCCACCCGCCTCGGTGCCCGGCTCGCCCGGCATCTCGCCGTCCATCAGCTCGACCTGTGGGGCTTCCCGTACGGCAGTGAACTCTCCGAGTCCGCCGCCGTGATCGTCGGCGAACTGGCCGCCAACGCGGCCACTCACGGCCGCGTGCCCGGCCGGGACTTCGAACTGCGCCTCACCCGGCTGCCGGGCTCCGCCCGCCCCGGCACGCTCCGCATCGAGGTCGCCGACACCCGGACGGAGAAACGCCCGCCGGCCGTCGGCGCGCTCGAACTCCCGCCGCCGGACGCCGAATGCGGCCGTGGGCTGCTGCTCGTCGCCGCGCTCGCCACCTGTTGGACGGTGCTGGACCGGCCACCCGTCGGCAAGATCATCCGCGCCGAACTGGATCTACCGGACCATGCGTAGGGCGGAACCCGTGGTCGAACGGGCCCGCCTGGCTACGCGGCGTGGGCGCCCGGAAGGACCGTCATCCGACGCGGGCGCCCACCGCGCGCGCCCGCTCCTTGGCCGCCTCGCTCACACCCTTGCGGCGCGCCGACATACGGGGGTCGATCGCCTCGCGTTGAGCAACGAGCCGCATCCACCCCTTGCTCAGGTCACTGTGAGCCACGACGCCGAGGAAGCGAGGGTCTCCGCAGAAGCGCACCTCCTGACCGTCGTTCGCGCGGCACCAGCGGGCCCAGTGGAGGAACCGCCCGCCGAACGGGGCCCGCAGCTCCACGGAAACGGAAGCCGCGGGGTCGTCCGGACTGTGCCCTTCGAATCGGCATACGGAGCGGCTCACGCTGTGCGCGAGTGCGGGTGACCAGTCGTAGACCTTCAACACCCGGCGCATCGTGGCCACCCCCCGCAGCTGCCGAGCGCGGTCGTGGATGACGTACATGGCCGTGACCGCTGCGACGACCCACAGCGGGACCAGCCACCGAGGTGTCATCACAGCGGCGAAGAGAACGAGAGGAAAGAAGGCGACGGCGGCCAGGAGGCCGACCGTTTGCTGCATGAGGCAAATGCCCCAACCCCGCATGGTTTCCGGGGCGTCCCATGCGCAAGGGGAGGTGCTGCGTATCGCGGAGGTGGACATCCTCGATTCTCCCGCACCCGCGCGCAGGGCGCCGCCTTGGGTCCGGTCCGACCGGCCGGGCGCGTGGGGTCCGGCCGACGGGTCGGCCGTCCCCCCGGCCGGCCGGACCGGGGCTTGTCGTTGAACGTAACACCGTTGCAATGTTTTGCGTAAGACCTTGCAACGTGGAGTTCCGACAGCTAGAACCGTCAACATCAGGGGCGCAGTCGGCCGTCGGCGCCCCTTCAACGGCCTTTCGGGCACGGCGCGTTGCCGAGCAAGGTCACTCCACCCCCTCAGGAGGAACCATGCTCCACCGGATCAGGCAAGCCACCCGCAGACCCGCGGCTGCCGCCCTCGCCCTGGTGGCGGGAGCGGCGGCCTTCCTGGTGCCCCAGCAGCCGGCCCAGGCCGCGCCGCCCGGAGACAAGGACGTCACCGCCGTCCTCTTCGAGTGGCGCTTCGATTCCGTCGCCGCGGAGTGCCGCAACACCCTCGGCCCGGCCGGATACGGCTACGTCCAGGTGTCGCCGCCCCAGGAGCACATCCAGGGCGCGCAGTGGTGGACCTCGTACCAGCCGGTCAGCTACAAGATCGCCGGTCGGCTCGGCGACCGCACGGCCTTCGCGAACATGGTGGCCACCTGCCACGCCGCCGGGGTCAAGGTCGTCGCCGACACCGTCATCAACCACATGGCGGCCGGGTCCGGCACCGGCACCGGCGGCTCGTCGTACACCAAATACGACTACCCGGGCACCTACTCGGTCCACGACTTCGACGACTGCACCGCGCAGGTCACCAACTACAACGACCGCTGGAACGTCCAGCACTGCGAACTCGTCGGCCTCGCCGACCTCGACACCAACGAGCCGTACGTCCGCGGCCGCATCGCCGCCTACCTCAACGACCTGCTGTCCCTCGGCGTCGACGGCTTCCGCGTCGACGGTGCCAAGCACATCGCGGCCGAGGACCTCGCCGACATCAAGAGCAGGCTGAGCAACCCGCAGGCGTACTGGAAGCAGGAGGCCATCTTCGGCGCGGGCGAGGCCGTCTCCCCGGACGAGTACCAGGGCACCGGCGACGTCCAGGAGTTCCGCTACGCCCGGGACCTCAAACGGGTCTTCACCAGCGAGAACCTCGCCTACCTGAAGAACTACGGCGAGGGCTGGGGCTATCTCCCCGGCGGCAAGGCCGCGGTGTTCGTCGACAACCACGACACCGAGCGCGGCGGCGACACCCTCAGCTACAAGGACGGGGCCAACTACACCCTCGCCAACGTCTTCATGCTGGCCTGGCCCTACGGCGCACCCGACGTCCACTCCGGCTACGAGTTCACCGACCGGGATGCCGGGCCGCCCCTCGGCGGCAAGGTCAATGCCTGCTGGCAGGACGGCTGGAAGTGCCAGCACAAGTGGCCCGAGATCGCGAGCATGGTCGCCTTCCGCAACACCGCGCGCGGCGGCGCCGTCACCAACTGGTGGGACAACGGCGGCGACGCCATCGCCTTCGGCCGCGGTGACAAGGGCTACGTCGCGATCAACCACGAGACCTCCGCCCTCAGCCGCACCTTCCAGACCTCGCTGCCTGCCGGTGGCTACTGCGATGTGCAGAGCGGGCGGGCGGTGACCGTCGACGGCTCGGGCCGCTTCACCGCGACCCTGGCCGCCAACACCGCGCTGGCCCTCCACCAGGGGGCGCGCACGGGCTGCTGACACGGGCCCGGCCGGTGGCCCCGAGGTCACCGGCCGGGCGGGCGGCACTGCCGCCCCTCGCGAACCGGTCGCCCGGCACCGTCCCCGCCTGCCGGGCGGCCCTCCCACCCGCGGGTGCTCGTACGCCCGCATGCCCCATCCATACGTCACTTGAAGGAGCCCCTTCGTGAACGGCCCCCTCCGCCGAACCGTCGCCGCCGTGGCCATGGCCCTGTGCGCCACGGTCCTGCCCGGCGCGGCACCCGCGACCGCCGGGCCGGCGCCCGCGCCCGGCACGGCCCTGGCCCAATGGATCGACCGCGACACCGTCGTCTGGAAGGGCGCCGGACCCGGCGCCGCCCAACTGGAGTTCGGCGCCGCCGACACCGCGGGCGGCGGCCGAGGCGGACGCCTCCGCCTCACCCCGGCAACGCTCACCCCCGCCGAACGCGCCGCCCACCCGCACCTGAAGACCTTCCCCGCGTTCGCCGTCGACCCGCGCGACCAGCACCTGGCCCGCACCGCCCTGCGCGACCGGCTGGTCGCCACGCAGCGGACGACGGACCGCACGCTCCGCGCCGTCACCGGCGTCCAGATCCCCGGAGTCCTCGACGACCTCTACGGGCCGGCCGCTAAGCGCGCCGCACTGGGCCCGGTCTTCCACCGCGGCCGTCCCACCCTCTCCGTCTGGGCGCCCACCGCCCGCACCGTCTCGCTCGAACTCGACGGGCGCACGGTCTCGATGCGCCGGGACGACGCCAGTGGCGTGTGGCGGGCCCGGGGCGACCGCGACTGGGCCGGAAAGCCCTACCGCTACGTCGTCACCGTCTGGGCGCCCAGCGTGGGCAAGACGGTCATCAACAAGGTCACCGACCCCTACTCCACCGCGCTGACCACGGACTCCGCCCGCAGTCTCGTCACCGACCTCGCCGACCCGGCGCTCGCCCCCGACGGCTGGGGCCACCTGCGCAAGCCCGCAGCCGTACGCGCCACCGCCGACCGCCCGGACCCGCTGCGCAACGCCCGCATCCAGGAACTCCACATCCGCGACTTCTCCGTCGAGGACCCCACCTCCCGCCACCGCGGCCAGTACCTCGCCTTCACGGACCGCGACTCGGCCGGAATGCGGCACCTGAGGAAGCTGGCCCGCACCGGCACGTCGTACGTCCACCTCCTGCCCGCCTTCGACGTCGGCACCGTCCCCGAGCGCCGGTCGGACCAGGCACACCCCGACTGCGATCTCGCCTCCTACGCGCCGGACTCCGACCGCCAGCAGTCCTGCGTCGCTGCGGCCGCCGCCAAGGACGCCTACAACTGGGGCTACGACCCGCTGCACTACACCGTCCCCGAGGGCTCCTACGCCTCCGACCCCGACGGCACCGCCCGCACCGTGGAGTTCCGCCGCATGGTGCAGGGGCTGAACCGGACGGGCCTGGGCGCCGTCATGGACGTCGTCTACAACCACACCGTCGCCGCGGGCCAGGACCCGAAATCCGTCCTCGACAGGATCGTGCCCGGCTACTACCAGCGGCTCCTGGACGACGGCGGCGTCGCCACCTCCACCTGCTGCTCGGGCACCGCGCCCGAACACACCATGATGGGCAAACTCGTCGTCGACTCCGTCGTCACCTGGGCCAAGAAGTACAAGGTCGACGGCTTCCGCTTCGACCTCATGGGCCACCACCCCAAGGCCAACATCCTCGCCGTCCGCAAGGCCCTGGACGCGCTGACCCCGGCCCGGGACGGCATCGACGGCAAGTCCGTCGTCCTGTACGGCGAGGGCTGGAACTTCGGTGAGGCCGCCGACGACGCCCGCTTCGTCCAGGCCACCCAGAAGAACATGGCCGGCACCGGCATCGCCACCTTCAGCGACCGCGCCCGCGACGCGGTGCGCGGCGGCAGCCCCTTCGACGCCGACCCGCGCGTCCAGGGCTTCGCCTCCGGCCTCTACACCGATCCCAACTCGGCGCCCGGCCAAGGCACTTCCGCCGAGCAGCGCACCCGGCTGCTGCACTACCAGGACCTCATCAAGGTCGGCCTGACCGGCAACCTCGCCGACTACACCTTCACCGACACCACGGGCCGCCGCGTCAAGGGCTCCGAGGTCGACTACAACGGCGCGCCCGCCGGATACGCCGCCGACCCCGGCGACGCCCTCGCCTACGCCGACGCCCACGACAACGAGACCCTCTACGACACCCTGGCCTTCAAACTGCCCCAGGGCACCTCCGCCGGCGACCGCGCCCGCATGCAGGTCCTCGCCCTCGCCACGGCCGGCCTCTCCCAGGGCCCGGCGCTCTCCCAGGCCGGCTCCGACCTGCTGCGCTCGAAGTCCCTGGACCGAAACTCCTACGACAGCGGCGACTGGTACAACGCCCTGCACTGGAACTGCGCCGACGGCAACGGCTTCGGCCGCGGCCTGCCCCCGGCCGCCGACAACAAGGACAAGTGGCCCTACGCCCGGCCCCTGCTGGCCGACCCCGCGCTCCGCCCCGGCTGCGCCGCGATCACAAACACCTCCGCCGCCTACCGCGACCTGCTGCGCATCCACGCCACCGAGCCGGCCTTCGACCTGCCGACCACCGCCCGCGCACAGTCCGCCCTCACCTTCCCCCTCTCGGGGAAGGACGAGACCCCCGGCGTGCTCACCATGCGGGTCGGCAACCTCGTCGTCGTCTTCAACGCCACCCCACAGCGCCAGGACCAGACCGTCGGCGCCGTCGCGGGGGAGCGCTACGCCCTGCACCCCGTGCAGGCCCACGGCGCGGACCGGGTGACCGCCACCGCCGCGTACGCACCGGAGACGGGCACCTTCACCGTCCCGGCACGCACCGTCGCGGTCTTCCGCCACCACTGATCCCGCCGCACCACCCGGTCACACCAGCCGCTTTTCGAGGAGGGTGACGGCGTACTTGCTGCCGCCCGTCCCCTCCTTGAAGGGCTGCTCCCCGACGACGGTGTAGCCCACACCCTCGTAATACGCGCGCAGCCGCGGGTTCGTCGCCAGGCAGTCCAGCCGCGACCACACCCGGCCGGCCTCGGCGATCCGGCGCTCGGCCTGCCCCAGCAGCGCCCGCCCGGTGCCGGCCGGCGCATGCGGGCGGTCCACCATCAGACGGTGCACATAGCCCGCCTCCGGAGGCCGCGGTCCCCAGGCGGGCTCGTCGCGCCACCACAGTTCGAAGCCGCCGACGATCCGTCCGGCCGCCTCGGCCAGCCACACCTCGCCGTCCTTCATGCGCAGCCGGAAGTGCTCCTCGTCCCGCTCGCCCGGACACCACTGATCGATGCCCGACGCCTGCATCCAGCGGGCCGCCCCGTCGTAGAGGGAGACCAGGGAGGGCAGATCGTCGCCGTCGACGGCGAGCCGGAACGTCATCGCATGCATGGCCTGATTCTCCCGCAGGGGGCAGGAGTTCCCGGCGTGCGTCGTGGAAGGCCGGCGGCTCAGGCCGGCTGCGGCAACGCCAGCAGCCGGGTCAACAGCTCCCCGAACATCCCGTCCGCGGGCTCGTCCGCGAGCATCTCGCGGACCAGCTTCGCCATCTGCTCGTCATACGCCGCGCTCACCGCCATCAGCGCCGCGAAGTCGTGCACCAGCTGCCGCTCCAGCTCCTCGCGCGGAATGTGCCGCCCGTCCAGCCACAGCAGCGCGGTGGTCTCGGCGAGCGAGATCCACGAGCGCACCACCAACGCCAGGCGGGGCGGCGGATCGCCGACCCCCAGATGCGCCAGGATCTGCTCGTACGCGGCCTGCCGCACGCCGTCGATCATCGCGCTGGTCCGCCCCGACCCGACCGCGGGACCGCCCCGCATCAGCGCGGAGAAGCCCGGACCGTGTTCGTCGACGAAGTCGAAGAAACGCTCCATGACCCGCAGCAGCCGGGCACCGAGCGGGCCCTCGTGCGGCTCCTCGAAGCGCCCCGAGAGCTCCTGCGCGGCACGCCGCAACGCCTCTTCGTACAGCTGCTGCTTGCCCGGGAAGTAGTGGTAGACGAGCGGCCGGGAGATCCCCGCGGCCTCGGCGATCTCGTCGATCGAGACATCATCGGGGGACCGGCTGCTGAACAGGTCGAGTGCGACGGCGATGAGCTGCTCGCGCCGCTCCTCGACACCCATCCTGCGGCGCGCCCCGGTCGTCATGCGCACCACCCTAACGACCTGGGGCGCGGCGCGACATCAAAGGTCCAGCACGAGCCCCCCGCCGCGGGCCCGTGACACGCAGATCAACATCGAGTCGTCGCGCTCGGCGTCCGTCAGCGACTCGTCGCGGTGGTCCACCTCACCGGTCAGCACCCGCTGTTGGCAGGTGCCGCAGAACCCCTGCTCGCAGGAGTACGGCAGATCGGGCAGCGCCTGGTCGCGGATCGCCCGCAGCACCGTGGTGCCGGCCTCCACGGTGACCGTGCGGCCGGTGCGCCGCAGCTCCACCTCGAACGGCGCGTCCTCCCCGGCCGGCGCGGGCGTGGCCGGGGTGAACCGCTCGGTGTGCAGGGTCAGCCCCTCCGGGCCCGTGGACAGCAGCTCGGCCACCGCCGCCATCATCGGCTCCGGGCCGCAGCAGTGGACGGCGGCGTGTGGGGGCGCCTCGGCGAGCGCCGCGGCGAGGTCCGGCAGGCCGTCCTCGTCCTCGGCGACCACCCTCACCCGCCGGCCGTCCGCCCCCGCGAGCCCCTCCAGCTCCGCCAGGAACGGCATCGACGCCCGCGACCGCCCGGCGTACACCAGGCGCCACGGCACTCCCTCCGCCGCGGCCTGCCGCACCATCGGCAGGATCGGGGTGATGCCGATGCCGCCGGCGAGGAAGACGTAGGCGGGTGCCTCGTCGAGGCGGAAGCGGTTGCGCGGGCCGCGTACCTCGACCGTGGTGCCCTCGTGAAGCTTCTCGTGCACCTCCCGGGAGCCGCCGCGGCCGTCCTCGATCAACCGGGCTGCGACGGTGTACGACCCGCCGTCCGGCCGCACCGCGTCGGCGGGGTCCCCGCACAGCGAGTACTGGCGCACGGTGCCCGACGGCAGCACCAGGTCCAGATGCGCGCCGGGCTCCCACGGTGGCAGCAGTGTCCCCTCCAGCCCCTCCAGCCGCAGTGTCACCACCCCCTCGGCGGCCACCGTCCGCTCCGCGACCCGCAGCCGCAGCGTCGCCGCCCGGCCTCGGCCACGGCCCTGGCCCGATATCGGCTCCTCCAAGGCGGGCAGCGGCCACAGCGGTGACCGCTGGATACGGCGCCGCAACGCGCCGCGGGCGACCAGCGCGGCGCCGGCGACCACGAGCACGCCACGGATACGGGGAAGAGCGGGCATCTCAGGCGCCTCCGTGGGCAGGTGCCTCGGCCGCGGTCGCGGCGGGCGAACGGTCGAGGTACGCGACGGCCTGCTCGGTGCTGCCGTGCTGGGAGGGGTGGTACGAGCGGCTCAGGTACTGCGGGATGGAGTGCAGCATCTGCCCGGCGGTGGGCAGCACGCCCTGCCGTCCGCCGCGCAGGAATTCCTTGATCTCGGCCCTGCCGTTGAGCAGGGAGGGGTCGTGGGCCATGAAGAAGCGAACGCCGCGCTGCCACAGGAACACCAGCGCGGCGAACGCCGTCGCCCAGGTGCGCACCCGCCGCCGGTAGCCGCCGTCGAGGTGCAGGAAGAGGTCGAAGGCGACGGAGCGGTGCTCGACCTCCTCGGCGCCGTGCCAGCGCAGCAGATCGAGCATCGTCGGATCGGCGCCCTTGGCGTCCAGTGCCTCGGCGTTGAGCACCCAGTCGCCGAGGAAGGCGGTGTAGTGCTCGATCGCGGCGATGGTCGCGACCCGCTCCTTCAGCCACCACGTGCGGGCCCGGCCCGGCGGCAGCGTGCGGTCGCCGAGCAGCTTCTCGAAGAGCCAGTCCACCTGTGCCGTGTAGGGCGTGGGGTCAAGGCCCTGCTCCTTGAGGTGGGGCAGCACGTCGTCGTGGGCCTGCGAGTGCATCGCCTCCTGGCCGATGAACCCGATCACGTCCTCCCGCAGTCGGGGGTCGCGGATGTGGGGCAGTACCTGCTTGTAGACGTGCACGAACCAGCGCTCGCCGGCGGGCAGCAGCAGGTGCAGGACATTGATGGTGTGGGTGCTCGCCGGGTCACCGGGGATCCAGTGCAGGGGAGTACCCGCCCAGTCGAAGGCGACGTTGCGGGCCTTCAAGGGGGTGTGCTCGGACGCGACCGGCTGGGGCCGCAACGAGGCCGTATTAGACATGGCGTCAATGTACTGGCGGGTAAGCGCTCGGCAATACCCCTCGCACAGCGGAAATCACAGGGATTGGGCCGCCGCGGGCCGGGCCCGCCCGGACCCCGGCCCGCGATTCCCGCTCAGCGCAGTGCGGCGAGCTTCTTGCCGTCTCCCAGCAGACCGTCCAGCTCCGCCCGGTCACCGGCCTCGGCCCGCACGGCCAGCAGCCGGCCGTCCGCCCGGCCCTTGACCCCGCCGGTCGCGGTGATCGACGTGACCTGCTCGCTGCCCGCCGCCAGCAGCCACCACTGTCCGCCCGCCGCCTTCCACAGCACCCCGGCCAGCACCCGCGGAGCCCGCGGCCCGCACGCCGTACCGCCCTCCGCGCGCGCCACCACCACGCCCGGCGCGTACGGCTGCCCGTTCGGCGACGGCGCCTGGAACTGCGCCATCGTCCTGCTGCCCGCACCGCGCCAGGTCTCGGCCCGGGTGCACACCCACGCCGCATCGCCCGCGCCGCCCGTGGCGCCCGTGGCGCCGGCGTTTCCGGGCAGCGGCTGGCGGGCGAAATCCCAGGAGTTGACGGTTCGCACGCCCTGCCCGCGCACCGCCGCCAACTGGCAGGCCGTCCGCGCCCAGGCCGTCCGGGCCTGCGGCGTGCCCACCCCGCCCGGCGAGCGCGGCGGGCCGTACGTCAGCCGGGCCGGCGTCAGCTCGCCGAGGTCGGTCAGGGTGTGGCCACCCATCCGCAGCGCCGGCCACGCCGTGCACTTCCGGTCCGGGCGGGGCAGGGGGACGGGGGCGGTCAGCCCGCTCGTGCCGACGGCCACCGCCTGGCTCGCGGCCGTCGGCTTCAGCAGATCGACCAGCCGCACCGACCGCACCCACGGGGCCGCCAGATAGCGGATGTTGCCCTCCGTGCGGTTCACCACCAGCGCACCCGCCGACGCCGCCTGCGCACCGTCCGTCCGCGCGAAGTCCAGCCCCGCGCCCGAGCCGTCGCTGTGCCCTTCCGCGTCCGCCGCCTCGGCGTAGCGCACCACGCGCAGCCCGTCGTGGAAGAGCACCACGACCGCATGGTCGACGACCCCCGCGAACAGCAGTTGCGCCGGTCCCGCCGGCGGGCCGGTCGCCGTGCCCGGCGTCGCCGAGACCGGCACGCCGGCCCCCGGCCTGGCCCACACCGCGAGCGCCCGTCGCAGCAGCGCCTTGTCGCCGAGCCGGTCGCCCCGGGCCGGCCAGGCCGAGAAGTCCGGACGCGCCGCCGTCCGCCACGCCTGCGCCGTCGTCACCGTCAACTTGGCGGGATCCAGGGCCGCTTCGGCGGAGGCGTTCTGCGCGTAGGGCGGGGCGGCCGCGCCGTCCGGGCCCCAGCCGTCGCCCGGCAGCCCGAGCAACGCCCCGCACACCAGCACCGCCACGCCCGCCGCCAGCACCGCCCGGACATGCTGGCGCCGCCGGATCAGATCCGTCGGCCGGGCCTGCAGGGCGCACGGGTCGAACTCCACCGACTCCAGCAGCGACCGGTCCCGGCTGCCCGCCGGGGCCACGACCGCGTCCGCCTCCTCCAGCGCCTCCCGCGCTTCGACCACACCGGCGGCCTCCAGCAGACGCCGGGTCTCCGGCGCGCCCAGCCGCTCCAGCTCACGCAGCACGAACGCCGCCCGGCCCGGCCGGGACAGCTCAGAAAGCGCCTGGTCCAGGGCGAGTTCATCGGCGCCGCCGGCCCGCGGGAACAGCCGCAACCCCCACACCTGGGGGAGCAGCGGCGGCATCGCGGGCAGCCGCCAGCGCGGCCGTCCGGAGGTGAGGGCCGACCGCAGCACCCGCAGCCGTACGAAGGCATAGCCGGGGTCGCAGTCCGTGGGGGCGCCGCGGCGCTGCGCGGGGAGTTCGAGGCCCGCGGTGGAGGTGCGCTGACGCGGCAGGCTCCGCTGCACCACCGCGTGGGCGGTCAGCACCCGCCGGCCGCGGCTCACCTCGGGCGGCAGGACGAGATACGCCAGCCGTACCAGCCGGGGGTAGTGCTCGACCAGCGCCGCCTCGGCCTGTTCGACGTCGATGACGTCTCCGGCTTCGATACCGCCGAAGCCGTCGGGGGCGGTGCGGTCCGGTCGCGGGGATGTCGCCTGCTGCTGCTCCACGTTCGGTGAAACGAGTGAATCCTGCGATGGTCACCCGTGGCGCCGGTCCGCCCCACGGGTGACATCACGGACCGGGCGGCGCACCGCCGCGGTCGCGGAGCCCGTGTCTCAGCGGCGGAGGTCGAACTCGCCGTCCCGCGCGCCGAGGACGAAGGCGCGCCACTCGGCCTCGGTGTACCGCAGGACCACGTCCGGGTCCTTGGAGTTGCGCATGGCCACCGCCCCGCGCTCCAGGAAGGCGATCTCCACCGCCTCCTCGGAGTCGCCGGGGGCGCGCTGCCAGGTGGCGTCGGAGATGTCGAGGGCGTAGAGCCACTCCTTCTCAGCTGCGGCACTCATACCGTGATCCCCTCGCTCGTGATCCGTCCCGGTCAGCGTACGCGGTGCTCAGGTGACCTTCCAGCGGCGGAACTCCGCCATCCCGCGCGCTCCCGTACCGGAGTTGGCGGCGGAGTGGTGCAGGCCGGTGTCCTGTTCGGCGGCGGCCCCGGGGACGGTGACGGTGGCGATGTCCCGCCAGGTGGCGCCGTCATCGGTGGAGCACGCCCCGGTGTACGTACCCGATCCCCCCGCGTCCTCGCCGCGTGTCAGGCGGAGCAGTACCGGTGCGGTGACGCCGGTGATCCGGCGGTAGGTGTCCAGGGTGCCGTCGCCGGTGGAGTCGTAGGAGAGCACCACCCCGTTGGCGGGCGTCACCGAGAGGTTGAGGAAGCCCCGGCCGTCGGGGGAGCCGGTGGCGGTCGTGGCGAGGCGGTTGCGGACGACGAGGCCCGCGCGGGCCCAGGGCCCGGTGACGTCCTGCCGGGTCACCTCGGCCGTCGCCGACCCGCCCGGGGCGAGGGCGCCCGCGCGGTAGACGGTGCCGAATTCGGCGGTGGTCTTCCACAGGTCGGACCCGCCGCCGTCGACGGCGAAGCGGTCGTCCAGCTGGCCGAATACCGCCGCGTTGGTGGTGGCGGTCCGCAGCTCCGGGTCCAGTGGCCCGGCCACGAACAGGGTGCCGTCACGGGTGGTGCGGACCCGCGGCTCGCCCCGCGGGCCGTAGGCGACGGTGAGGTCGTAGGGCAGCGGCCGCAGCGGGTCCCGCAGCGGCTCGGCCGGCGCCGCGACGCGCCAGCGGGCCTCGCCGCTGCCGCCGGCCGGGATCGACGGCAGGGACACCGGGCCCGTGGGGGTGGCCGCCGGGCCGGTCAGCGTGAAGTCGACGCGGCCGGTCGACCGCAGCCCGTTGACGTTGCGCAGCGCCGCGGTCACGGTGGCCTCGCCGCCCGGCGGCATCACCTCCGGTGCGGCGGTGACCGTGACGGTTCCCTGGTAGGGCGCCTCGGCGAGGGTGTCGTGGACCCGCCGCGCGGTGCGGTGGGCGTCGGCCGTCGGGCGCAGCGGGTAGCTTTTGCGCTCGCGCGTCCAGGGCTCCTCGGTCGCGTACCAGTCGAACGTCTTCGGTGCCCGGCCCGCCGCCAGGGCGTCCGCCAGCTCGTCCAAGTACGCCTGCCACTGCGGCAGATGGACGTCGCCGATCAGGCCGTGCCAGTCGCGGTTGGCGTAGTTGGCGAGCGAACCGCCGTCGGCGGTGACCCGGTCCGCCCAGGTGGTGATCAGCGCGCGGGCACTGTGCTCCAGCCGCGCCTCCTCCTCGGGGCCGGACGCCATCGCCTTGGCGTCGGCCAGCCACGGCCCGAGCAGGAACCCGCGGTGCGCCCCGGTGACCTCCTCGCTCAGCCGCATCAGCCGCAGCCACAGGTCCGACAGCGCCCGGAAGGTCGTCAGGTCGGCCCGCCGAAAGGCGTCCTCCAGCTGAGGGATCAGCTGCCAGGAGCGGTTGGCGAGGGCCTGCCGGGCGGCATCGGTCAGGTCGTAGCGGTAGGCGTCGCTGCCCCGCAGCGCCGGGCGGACCGTCAGCAGCGCGGCGAAGGCGCCATCGAAGACCGCCGGGTCGAAGGCCGGGGTGTGGGTGGCCCAGCGGGTGCCGGAGCGGGCGGCCAGGCTCGGGCGGGCGGCGAAGACCGAGTCGTGCGGCCGGCCGTCCTTGCTGCTGATCTCGTACGCGCTGGTGCGCAGCGCGGCGAAGGCGGCGCGGGCCTGCGCGTCGCGCCCGCCGTAGCGGGTGTCGGCGTAGTCGTCGAACCAGGCGGCGCGGTCCACCGGCCGCTCCCGCCAGGCCAGTTCGCCGAACAGCTCGAACGCCGCCGGGTCGCGTTCCGCGGCCTCCGGCATGTAGGCGGTGCCGACGAGCGTGCTGCCCGGTTTGTCGCGCCACGCGGTGAACCGCTCGGCCCACATATGGGTCTTGGCGCCGATGGTGGTGCGGCCGCCGAAGTTGGGGATGGTGCCGAAGGCGTACGGCACCCCGCCCCAGTCCCGCTCCCGGTCGGTGACCGTGTCGAGATCGCTCAGCCCGTCCACGATCAGCATCCGGTCGTGGTCGACGGCGTCCAGCAGATCGCGCCGCGGGTTCTCCTGCCAGCCCAGGATCACCCAGGTCGCGCCGGGGCGGGCGGTGCGCAGGGCCCGCTCGACGGCGCGGGCGGCATCCGGCACCGGCACGTCGCCGGGGTTGCCGCCCTCGTGCAGCAGATCCATCTTGAAGTGCTGTGCCGGGCCCAGCAGTTGGTGCTGGTGGTGGTAGAAAGCGGCGGCGACGTCGGCGAAGACCTCGGTGCGCGGATCCAGCCAGTCGGGGCGCTTGAGCCCGGACCAGGTGCCCTGCGGAACGGTGCGCGCCCCGGGGTTGCGGTCGGCGAAGCCGTCCGGGACGGTGCCGAAGTAGCCTGGCAGCACCGGGTGCATGCCCAACTCCCGCAGCCGGTCGGTGATTTTCCGGCCCAACTCCGCGCGGCGGGCGATGAGTTCGGTGGAGGTGGGGCCGCCGTACGCGCTCATGTTCTGCAGCAGCCACCAGGGCTGGTGCGACGGCGCGGGGATCCAGCCGCGGGCCTCGGCGTCCGTGTAGCCGAAGGCGGTCAGCACCCGGTGGTAGACGGCTTCCGAGCCGGGCGTCACCAGCACCTCGTTGACGCCGCGCAGCGCCAGCATGTCGATCATCCGCTCCCAGCGGGGCCAGTCCGCGTACGGCGCCGTGTAGCCGTCATGGGTGTCGTTGAGCGCGAAGCGGTGCGGCAGCGCGGTGGACCGCTCCAGGGGCGCGGCCGGGGCGGGCAGCCGGGCGGGCAGGTCGAGCTGATCGCCCGCCCAGGTCAGCTGGGCCCGGCAGGTGTACCGCAGATACCAGTTCACGCCGGTCAGCAGCACCGCCGGGCTGGTCCCCGCGACCCTGATGCGTCCTGTGCCGCCGTCGACCCGGAAGCGCTCGGTGCCACCGTCCGCCGCGAGCGGCTCCAGGACGAACTGGTCCGCATGGCGGGGCAGCAGCCTGCGCAGCGCCGCTCGCGCCGGTGCGGTGTCGAAGGTGGCCGCCCGTCCCGGCCGGTGGCCCGAGTGCCCGGCCGCGGAGGCCGGAGCCGCCCCGCCCAGCGCAGCTCCGGCGCCGATCGCTCCGGCGGCCCCCAACAGCGCGCGTCGTGACGGTTGGCTCACGTGTGCCCCCACTGCTCGGCAGAAACAACAGAACCGTGCGGGAGCACGCTAACGGGCCGTCAGCCCCGCTCCAAGTAGGCCAGGGCGGCCCGCACCCGCCCGCCTCGGCGCCCCGCGCGGCCGGAGTGGGGCATTTCGCCTGGCCTTCGGCCCCGTACGGCCCGGCCCTACGTGGCCCGGCGCCGGGCCACGGCGACCAGTGTTCTGCGGACCCTCATCCGTACGCTCCCTGGGCTTCACGCGCCCGGCCGTCCGGCACGGGAACAGTCTGGCAGGTAGAGAACGCCAGGTCATGGGGCTGCTCCTCCGGTAGGAGGGCACCCCGCAGCACGTCACAGCGGTCCGGGAACGGTCCGCCGGAGGCCGCCCGGTACGCAGGGCGGCCGTCCGTACCGGCGGGTGCGCCCGGCTCTGCCGCTCCGGTCCGCACCGACCCCTGCCGCGCGCTGTCCCACGCGGCTCTTGGCTCACCGCCCGTCGACCCCACCGGCCTCCCCACTCCCCATGGAGAGCTCGCATGAGCATGGCATCGACCGCGTCCGCCGCCGTCCCCACACCCACCACCGCCCCCGTCACCGAAGGCACCGCCCCGCCCGGACCGCCTGCCGCCCCGCCCGCCACCGATCCGGCCGACGCGCCCGGTTACGCCGTCGCCCTCGCCGACAGCCAGGAACAGATACGAGCCGCCCAGCGCCTGCGTCACCGCGTCTTCGGCGAGGAGATGGGCGCCCACCTGCACTCACCCCTTGCCGGGCACGACATCGACGCCCTCGACGACCTCACCGACCATCTCATCGTCACGGCCACGGCCACGGCCACCGCCACCGCCACCTCCACCGCGACCCCGCGCGTGCCGGGCGAGGTGGTCGGCACCTACCGGCTCCTGCCGCCGGGCCGCAGCCCACGGCTCTACTCCGACGGCGAGTTCGACCTCACCGCGCTGGACCCGCTGCGCTCCTCCCTCATCGAGGCCGGCCGCTCCTGCGTGCACCCCGACCACCGGGGAGGCGCCGTCATCAACCAGATGTGGGCGGCCCTCGCCCGCTACACCCTGCTCTCCGGCCACCGCTATCTGGCAGGCTGCGCCTCCGTCCCGCTCGGCGACGGCGGCACCGCGGCCGCGCACGCCTGGGAACTGGGCAGGACCCGCTACGCCGCGCCCCCCGAGCTGCAGATCACCCCGCACCACCCCTGGCGGCCGAGCGTCCCGGTGCCGGACCGCCCCCGCGCCGCACTGCTGCCCCCGCTGCTGCGCGGCTACCTGCGGATCGGCGCGTGGATCTGCGGCGCGCCCGCCCACGACCCCGAGTTCGACGTCGCCGACTTCTTCGTGCTGCTGGACATGGAACGGCTCGGCGAGCGCTACCGCCGCTACTTCCTGGGGGACCGGTGAACGGCGCCTGGGACGTCTGGTCCGCCTGCACCCCGGCCTGCGCCACCCACGCCGTGCGGCGCGTACCCGCCACCGTCACCGCCCGGCGTTGCGCCGCCTTCGCGCACGCCGTGCGCCGCGCACTGACCGACGGTGAGCGGATGGCCGACCCCGTACGGCTGCGCACCCACGCCCGCGCGCTGCTCACCGCGCTCGGGATCCGCCTGGAGAGTCCGGCCGGAGCGCTGCGGGCCGCGGCCGACACCCGTACGCGGGAGACGCGGCGCGGGACCGCGCCCGCCGCCGGGACCCCCGCCCCCGGCGGCCCCGGCACCCTCATCGTCGTCAACCACATCTCCTGGCTCGACATCCCCGCGCTGCTGGCCGTCGAGCCGGTGACCCTCCTGGCGAAGCGCGAGGTCGGCGGCTGGCCGGTCGTCGGCGGGCTGGCCCGCCGCGCCGGTACGCACTTCATCGACCGCGGAAACCCCCGCGAACTTCCGCACGCCATAGATGAGTTGACCGAACTACTGGCGTCCGGCCGGTCGGTGGCGGTCTTCCCGCAGGCCACCACGTGGTGCACGGGCGCCCAGGGCACCTTCCGCCGGGCCACCTTCCAGGCGGCGATCGACGCGGGCGCCCCCGTCCGGCCGGTGACGCTCGGCTACACCCAGCACGGCCTGCCCAGCACGGTCGCCGCCTTCTGCGGCGAGGACACCTTCGCCTCCTCGCTGCGGCGCACACTCGCCGCACGCGGGCTGACGATCGGGGTCACCGCCCACCCACCGCTGTCCGCACAGGACGCCGGACACGACCGCAGGACCCTGGCCGCGCTGGCCGGGACGGCCGTCATGGGCGGCCCGCCCCGGCCCACCCGGCACGCGCCGGAGCGGGCACCGGCACCTCAGGCGCCGCTGTGCGGCACGTCACCTCACCTACGCGCGCCGGCGCAGGCCCCGCACCATGTTTGAGCATCTGGACCGGCTCGCCGAACCGCTCCAGGGCATGCTCGGTTCGCCCTGGCTGTGGCTGATCGTCCTGCTGGTCTCCGGACTCGACGCCCTGCTGCCGTTCATGCCCAGCGAGACCACCCTCGTCCTGGTCGCCGTCCTCATCGGCCCGGACCCGCCGCTGCTCGCCCTGCTCGCCGTCGTCGCGACGGCGGGCGCCCTGGCCGGCGACTGCCTCGGCTACGCCGTCGGCCGCTCCGCGGGCCCGCGGGCCACCGCCCGGCTGCTGCGCGGCGCCCGCGGCCGGACACGGCACGCGCAGGCCGGGGCGATGGTCGAACGGCACGCCGCCACCCTCGTCATCGCCGGCCGCTTCCTCCCGGGCGGGCGGGTGGTCGCCGCGCTCTGCACCGGCGGCGTCCGCTTCCCGCTGCGCCGGTTCGTCGTCCTGGACACGGTGGGCGCGAGCCTGTGGGCGCTGTACGGCACGGCCCTCGGCGGCTTCGGGGGCGCGGCGTTGACCGACTCGCCGGCCGAGGCACTGCTCCTTGCTTCGGGGGCAGGAGTGGCGGTGGCCGGCGCAGTGGCGTGGGCGCGGCGACGCGGGCTGCCGCACCGGCCCGCGGCACGCAGGGAGTGCAGGGCGGGCCGGAGCCGGACGGGGAAGAGCTTCCCGCCGGGCCCCGGCGCGCGACCCGGCCTCGCGGAAGGGGGCCTGGAAGGGAGCCTGAAGGAGGGGGTCTGAACCCCTGCGCCTCAGGCGCTGGGCACGTACTTGTAGCCCACCCGCCGCACCGTCACGATCGACGACCGGTGCTCGGCGCCCAACTTGCGGCGCAGCCGGGCCACATGGACGTCGACGGTGCGGCCGTCGCCGACATGGCCGTACCCCCACACCGTGGTCACCAACTGGTCCCGGGTGTGCACCCGGTGGGGGCGCGCGACGAGGTGGCTCAGCAGCTCGAACTCCAGGTAGGTCAGGTCCAGCGGCCGGCCCTGGACCTGCGCGGTCCGCTGTTCGGGGTCGATGCCGATGATCGCGTCACCGGTCGGCTCGGCCGCCGGTTCCGGGACCGGCCGCGGGGCGGCGGCCGACTCGGCGGGGACGAGCACGAGGTAGCCGACCATCGGCGGCTGGCCGGGCAGTACGGGCAGGCTGTGCTGAGGCGCCGGCAGCCAGGTCGCGCCGGAGTTCAACAGCTCCGCGACCGGCGGTACTTCGTCCGGCGTCACGGCGCGCAATCGGTGCCGGGGGGCGTGGGGGAGGGGCGGGAGGGTGGCCGTCGCGGAAGCGGCAGGCAGCGTACGGACGTTCGTCATCAGGGTCAGCTCTTTCGCGCAGAGGGGCGTCTGGGACGTCATGCGCGCGGGCAGGGCTGGGGACGCCGGTCAGCGGCGTCGAAGAAGGGTGTGCGGGCCCGCGCTCAGTGCGCGCGGCAACACAGACGATCGAAAGCGTGCGCCTGCCGGGACGGCCAGAAAGGCTCGAGGTCGCTGCGACCCGTCGCGGTGTCTGTAAGGCTGGCCATGACCCCATTCAACCAGACTGCCGGGGACTTGTCCCTCGTCGAGGTACCGGCTTGGCTTGAATCACACGGTGTGGCCCTGCCGTCCGCCGGCGGGGAGCGAGCCGGCCGGTCCGGCCGGCCCGTTTGCAGGCCCCGCCGCCCGGACGGTCAGCGTCGTGCGGGCGCCGACCGCACCGCCCTGCGCACCCGCGCCGCCCGGACCGGGCCCCGCGGTCCCGCCGTTCCGGCTCCGGCCGGCGCCCGCCACGGCTCGCCCGCGCCGAGCACCGCGCCCGCCGCCACCCCGAGCACGACCGCCGCCAGATGTCCGGCGTCGGTGAAGGTCCGCCGGGGGCGCAGCACGGGGCGTATCCCCAGCGCCAGGAGACCGGCCGTCGCCGCGACCCGCGCGCCGCGGTGCGGGACGGTGGCGGCCAGTGCGCCGACCGTGGCGCAGAAGCCGTAGCTCGCCCCGACGTCGACGGCCCGCGCGGTCGCGTCCGGCGGATCGGCGCGCACCCGCCCGCGCAGGCCGGCGTACACCAGCAGACTGGCGCCCAGGTGCCCGGCGGCGAACAGGCCGGCCGCGCGCGCCGGTCCCCACCGCACCTCGGCCGTCCCGAGGGCGGCGAGCAGGGCGGCGGCGTACGGCGCGGGCAGGGGTTCCTCGACGAATACCGCGCTGGTGGCCAGCGTCCGCCACCGGCCGGCCCGCAGATTGGCGACATTGGTGGAGTGCGCGCGCAGCAGCTCCACGCGCTGCCGGCGGGGGAGTCGCGCGGTGGCCGAAGCACGGAGCTGGACGGCGCCGACGTACAGCGGAGTGATCCAGGGGACCCGCCGAGCGGCGGGCGCCGCGCCGGAGCGCGGTGCGGGGTGCGGCGGCATCTCAGGCTCCCGTCGGCAGCCGCTTGTGCCACTCCAGCGGCGCGACCCGGACGACCTGGTCGGGGTCACCGTCCCACTGCACCGGCAGGCCGGCGCCGGACAGCGCGGCCGCCACCGTCCGCCCGATCTCCGCCCGGTCCCGGCCGGAATCGGCGTAGGCGCCGTAGCGCACCGCGAGACCGTGTCCCGCCGCGGCGGCGTCGGTGTCCTGGTAGTGGAAGAAGGCGAAGCCGTGGTCGGCCTCGGCGCGCTCCGCACCGATCTCGGCGAGCCCGCAGTTGCCGCAGCAGCTGAAATTCATCCGGGCCGTCAGCCCCTGGCTGTCGAGCGCGGCGAACGCCCGCGCGACCAGGTCCGCTTCGGTCACCTCGGGCCAGCGGGCCTGCTCGGCGAGGCGTTCCTCCCAGAGGCCGGCGACGATCCGCCGCGCCTCGTCCAGCGAGACCGGGGACTCCTCGGGGTCACGGGCGTCCACGACGCCCTGGGCGACGTCGTGGAATCCCCAGAAACCGGACCTGATGTCCTTACGGGCCCGCTCCTCGGCCTCCGCGCGGACCTCGGGATCCAGACCGGGCGTCGAGACCAGGTCCGCGGGCTGCCAGTCGAACGCCGTGCGCCAGGAGTCCGCGCCGCGGGCCCAGGCCAGGAACACCTCGACGACCTGGCCGGTGTCGGTCGACTCGGCGGTGAAGTGCCGGTCGGGAGCGCCGTCACGGAACTCCACGGTGAACGGCCCCGCGCCCTCGCGCCAGGTCTGGAGGAACGTCTGCTCCTCCTCGGGATCGCGCTCGACCACCACGAAATGATCGTCGGCACCGCCGATCCGCCCCAGCAGACCGGCGAGTTCGCCCTCGGCGGGGCGGGCAAGGACCGGCCCGGTCTCGGTCTTCACGGTGATCGCAAGCATGGGTACAGCCTGCCAGCTGCCACTGACATCCGGCACCGGTACTGCGCGCGCGGCACCTGCCGGGCGCACGAAGGGGCCGGGCCTCGCCGGCCCGGCCCCTTCACATGTGCTGCGCTTCGTTGTGCCCCGAGGGGTCAGACCTGCTCGCGTCGCGCCAGCTCGGTGCAGCAGGTGTCCACCATCAGCCGGGTGACCACGTACGGGTCGACGTTGGCGTTCGGCCGACGGTCCTCGATGTAGCCCTTCTTCTCCACCTCGACCTGCCACGGGATGCGCACCGAGGCGCCGCGGTCGGAGGCGCCGTATGAGTACGCGTCCCAGGGGGCGGTCTCGTGGGCACCGGTCAGGCGGTCCTCGATGCCGGTGCCGTACTGGCGCACGTGCTCCAGCGGCTTGTCGCCCTGGCCCAGCGCCTCGCAGGCGGTGATGATGGCGTCGTAGCCCTCGCGCATCGCCCGGGTGGAGAAGTTGCAGTGCGCGCCCGCGCCGTTCCAGTCGCCCTTGGCCGGCTTGGCCTCCAGCGACGCGGTGACGCCGAACTCCTCGGCCACGCGGTGCAGCAGCCAGCGCGCCACCCACATGTGGTCCGAGACCTCCAGCGGCGCCAGCGCGCCGACCTGGAACTCCCACTGGCCGGGCATGACCTCGGCGTTGATGCCGGACAGGCCGAGACCGGCCGCCAGGCACAGGTCGAGGTGCTTCTCGACGATCTCCCGGCCGAAGATGGCGTCGGCGCCCACGCCGCAGTAGTAGTCGGCCTGCGGAGCGGGGAAGCCACCGCCCTCGGGGAAGCCGAGCGGGCGGTCGCCCTTGAGGAAGGTGTACTCCTGCTCGATGCCGAAGATCGGCTCCTGGCCGGCGAACTTCTCCGCCACCGGGCGCAGCAGGGCGCGGGTGTTGGAGGGGTGCGGCGTCAGGTCGGTGTGCAGGACCTCACAGAGCACCAGGAGGTGGTTGCCGCCGCGGATCGGGTCGGGGCAGCTGAACACCGGCTCCAGGACGAGGTCCGAGGAGTGGCCTTCGGCCTGGTTGGTGCTGGATCCGTCGAAGCCCCAGCGGGGCAGCTCGGCACCGTCGGCCAGGATCCTGGTCTTGGAGCGGAGCTTGGCGGTCGGCTGGGTGCCGTCGATCCAGATGTACTCGGCCTTGAAGGTCACGGGGTCCTCTTATACGGGTAGGTGCGGGTACGCGTGCGGGCGTACTGCGGCACTCTCGCAACCAGCCGTTTCTCATCCATTGCCCGTATGTGAACCGCAGGTTACTCAACCGGACGGGCCGGAAATCCCCAGGATTTCGTCCCCTTATGCCCTGGAATATAGGCCCCTGTGGAGTGGTCGCCCGGCCCCTGCAGCCCCGTGAATCCCAGATGGTGGGACGTCGGATCCGCCCCGGCGCTCCCGGACGCCCGGGAGCGGAGCGGCCGTCACGTACTGCCGGACCCGCGCCACACCCCGCGAGAGACTGGCCCCATGACGACGACCCCGCGCATCGGCCTTCTCGGCACCGGCCCCTGGGCGCAGCGCGTCCATGCCCCCGTCCTCGCCGCCCACCCCGGCGTCACACTCGTCGGCGTCTGGGGGCGCAGGCCCGAGGCCGCCTCCGCACTGGCCGAAACCCACGGCAGCCGCCCGTATGCCACGCCCGACGAACTGTTCGCCGCCTGCGACGCGGTCTCCATCGCCCTGCCGCCGTCCGTCCAGGCGCCGTTGGCGGTCCACGCCGCCGAGGCGGGCTGCCACCTCCTGCTCGACAAGCCGGTGGCCACCGATGTGGCCGAGGCTCGCGCCGTCGCCGATGCCGCGGAGCGCGCGGGCACCGCCTCGGTCGTCTTCTTCACCGCGCGCTTCGGGAAGGAGGAGGGCGAGTGGATCGCTGCCCAGGCCGCCGTCGACGGCTGGTTCACCGCGCACGCCGACTGGCTCGGCTCGGTCTTCGCCGCCGACAGCGCGAGCCCGTACGCCGACTCGCCCTGGCGCCGCGAGAAGGGCGCCCTGTGGGACGTCGGGCCGCACGCCCTGTCCGTGCTGCTCCCCGTACTCGGCGACGCGGAGGCGGTCACCGCCACCCGCGGGCCGGCCGACACGGTGTTGCTGGCGATGCGCCACAGCGGCGGTGCGGCGAGTTCGGCGACGCTCAGCCTGACGGCCCCCGCGGCGGCGGCAGGCGTGGGGATCACCCTGCGCGGTAGCGCGGGCACCACGGCCCTGCCCCGCCGCACGGACGGCCCGCAGCCGGCGTTCCACCGCGCCGTCGACGCGCTCCTCGCCGCCGCCCGCACCGGTCGCCCGGACCCCTGCGACGTCCGCTTCGGGCTCCGCGTCAGCGAGATCCTGGCGGCCGCGGAGGAGCAGCTGGGGTGAGGCCGGCCGGGGCGCGTCACGCGGTGCGCGCAGGGCGGCGGGCACCGTCGGGAAAGGTGTCCGAGGGCCGCCCGGCGACGGACGGGGAAGGGGCGCGGGCACCGGCTCCACGGGCAGCGCGCGGGCCGGTCCCCGAAGGCCCCAAATCCCCGCTGGCCAGGGGCTTTTGTCAGTGGTCGCCAGTAGAATGGGAACCAGTCAGTGAGGGTTCATCCACGCTCCAGGAGGTCCGCCGATGGCCGCTGCCACACTCATGACGAAGCCTCTCCCGGCCCACCCGCTGCCCAAGAAACCCCTGCCCGCCGGATGGCCGCGCGAGCGGTACGAATCCCACAACCGCCGCCTGAAGGCGATGCGTCTGGCCATCGCCCTGCTCGACACCGGCGTGTACCGCCCCGAGCAGGCCCACAACCGCAAGATCCGCGCCACCGCCGCCGACATCGGCGTGCACGCCCCGTCCGAAACCACCTGCCGTCTGGTGCGGGCCCTGATCTACGACAACTGCTGACGACGCACGGATGACAGCGCGGCCGGCTCCGGGACTCCCCGGGGCCGGCCGCCGCCGTATGCGCGCTCTCGCTCAAGGGGAGCTGCCCTCAGCCTCCCCGCCCTGAGCTTCCCCGCCCTGAGCCTCTCCGTCCTGCGCCGCCTCGATGTCCGCCACCTCCGCGAGCGCTTCCGTCAGCCACTGCACCCAGTACGTCTCCAGCCCGATGCCCGCCCGCAGCACCAGCCGCTGCAACCGGTCGTCGGGCGACGTCGGGGCATCGAAGTCCCGCTCCTCGATGCGGCTGTACTCCGCCAACTGCCTTTGGTGCAGGGTGAGATGGCGCCGCAGTTCGTCGTCGAGCCCATGGCGTCCCACCACCGCCGAGGCACGCAGCCGCAGTAGCAGCGCGTCCCGGACGGGCTTGGGGTCGTGCTCCCCGGCCGCCCACCGGGTCAGCTCCGTCCGGCCCGCGGGCAGCACCTCGAAGTCCTTCTTCTGCCCGCGGGCGGGCTGGTCCGAGGGGAGCGCGCGGATCAGCCCGGCCTGCTCCAGTTTCCCCAGCTCGCGATAGATCTGCTGATGCGTGGCGGACCAGAAGTACCCGATCGACCGGTCGAACCTGCGGGTCAGCTCCAGGCCCGACGACGGCTTTTCGAGCAGGGCGGTGAGGATCGCGTGCGGGAGTGACATGGGGGAATCCTAGGCAGCGCCGCTCACAGGGTGGCCGCCAGTTCGGTGCCCTGCGCGATGGCCCGCTTGGCGTCGAGTTCCGCGGCGACGTCCGCCCCGCCGATGAGGTGCGCCTCGTGCCCGGCGGCCAGCAGCTTCTCGTACAGCTCGCGGCGGGGCTCCTGCCCCGTGCACAGCACGACCGTGTCGACGTCGAGGATCTCGCGCCTGCCGTCCACCGTCACATGCAGGCCGGCGTCGTCGATGAGGTGGTAGTCGGCGCCGGCGACCATGGTGACCCCGCGGTGGCGCAGCTCGGTGCGGTGGATCCAGCCGGTGGTCTTGCCGAGCCCCGCGCCGACCTTGGTCGCCTTGCGCTGCAACAGATGGACGGTCCGCGGCGGCGCCTGCCGCTGCGGGGCCTGCAGGCCGCCCGGCGTCCCGTAGTCGGTGTCCACGCCCCACTGCCGGAAGAACACCGCCGGGTCCAGGCTCGCGTCGTCCCCGCCGTCCGTCAGGAACTCCGCGACGTCGAAGCCGATCCCGCCGGCCCCGATGATCGCGACCCGCTCGCCGACCTGCGCCCCGTCGCGCAGCACATCGAGGTAGGTGACCACGCTGGGGTGGTCGGTCCCCGGGATCTCGGGCGTGCGCGGGGTCACACCGGTGGCGATCACCGTCTCGTCGAAGCCGCCGTCGGCCAGCATCTCCGCGGTGACGGCCGTGCCCAGTCGGACGTCGATCCCCCAGTGCTCCAGCTGGTGGCGGAAGTAGCGCAGGGTCTCGCCGAACTCCTCCTTGCCCGGGATCTTCCGCGCGACGTTCAGCTGTCCGCCGATCCGCTCCGCGGCGTCGAACAGCGTCACCTCGTGGCCCCGCTCGGCCGCCGCCACGGCGCACGCCAGCCCCGCCGGCCCGGCGCCGACCACGCCGACGCGCTTACGGCGCCGGGTCGGCGAGAGCACCAGCTCCGTCTCGTGGCACGCCCGCGGGTTGACCAGGCACGAGGTGATCTTTCCGCTGAAGGTGTGGTCGAGGCACGCCTGGTTGCATCCGATGCAGGTGTTGATGGCCGCGGCCCTGCCCTCGCGGGCCTTCTTGACGAAGTCGGGGTCGGCGAGCAGCGGACGGGCCATCGAGATCAGGTCGGCGTGCCCGTCGGCGAGCAACTGCTCCGCCACCTCGGGGGTGTTGATGCGGTTGCTGGTCACCAGGGGGATCGAGACCGCGCCCATCACCTGCCGCGTCACCCAGGCCCACGCTCCGCGCGGCACCGACGTCGCGATGGTGGGGATGCGGGCCTCGTGCCAGCCGATACCGGTGTTGATGATCGTCGCGCCGGCCGCCTCGATCTCCTTGGCGAGCGTGATCACCTCGTCGAGGGAGGAGCCGCCCGGTACGAGATCGAGCATCGACAGCCGGTAGATGAGGATGAAGTCCGGGCCGACCCGCTCCCGGACCCGGCGGACGATCTCGACGGGGAAGCGGATGCGGTTCTCGTAACTGCCGCCCCACCGGTCCTCGCGGCGGTTGGTGGCCGTGACGATGAACTCGTTGATCAGGTAGCCCTCGGAGCCCATGATCTCGACACCGTCGTAGCCCGCCTGCCGGGCCAGCTCCGCCGCCCGCACGAAGTCCTCGATGGTCTGCTCGACCTCGTCGTCCGTCATCGCGTGCGGCGTGTGGCCGCTGATGGGCGCCTGGAGCGCGCTGGGCGCCACCAGCCCCGCGTGGTGGGCGTACCGCCCGAAGTGCAGGATCTGCATCGCGATCTTGCCGCCCTCGCGGTGCACCGCGTCGGTGACGAGCCGGTGCTGCGCCGCTTCGTCCTCGGTGGTCAGCGAGGAGCCGCCCTCCCAGGGGCGCCCGGCCTCGTTGGGCGCGATGCCGCCGGTGACCATGAGCCCGACACCGCCGCGCACCCGCGCCGCGTAGAAGGCGGCCATCCGTTCGAAGCCGTGTGGCGCCTCCTCCAGGCCGACGTGCATCGATCCCATCAGCACGCGGTTCGGCAATGTGGTGAAGCCGAGGTCGAGCGGGCTCATCAAGTGCGGGTACTGGCTCATCCGGCGCCTCCTTGCACAGCGGTGGTCAGCCACTTTCTAGACCACCCGAGAGCCTTATGCAACAAGTTGCATAAGAACGTGACGCACGCGACGCCGGGAGCGCGGAGGTGGCGCCGGACCCCGCGTCGCCCCCGGTCGACCCGGACCCGGAGTCCGTACGGGCGGACGTGTGGCGAATTCGGTGCCGAGGGGACGCCGCCCCCGGCATCGTGTGACGTGTCACAGACAATCCCGGGTCTCCCCATGGCGAACCCAACTGTGTTACTCATCAGTAGAGTTGATGATGAGCCGAGGGTGCGCCCCGACGGCTCGCGGACCTTGCCGGGCGTCGCGTGTGGACTGCCGGCAAGGTCCGCGAGCGTCGGGGCGTCCGGTTCGGGACGGTCTGCCCGTACGTGGAGAGGATCGAATGAGCACTCTGGAAGCCATGAAGTTCGACCAGCTGGTCGACACGGCTCGCTACCCCCTGTCGGAACTCGAAAGCGCCGAGGCCAGGGCCGTCGTCACCCGCGCCCGGCGCGAGCTGGAAACCCTCGGCTGCACCGTGCTGCCGGACTTCATCCGCCCCTCGCTCCTGGACGTCCTGCGCCAGGAGTGCGCGGACATCGCGCCCCGGGCGCACTTCGACGTCGAAACGGTCAACGTCTACAACATCCCGGTCGACGCGGACCTGCCGGCCGACCACCCCGGACGGCGGACCTTCCAACGGGGCAACGCGTTCGTCGCGCGGGACCGCATCCCCGCCGACGCCCTCATCAGCCGGCTCTACTCCCACACGGTCTTCCAGCGCTTCATCGCGCGCTGCTTCGGGCTGCCGCAGCTGCACGAACTGGCGGACCCGCTCTCCGGACTTGTTCTCAACGTCGTCTCGCCGGGCATGGAGCACCCGTGGCACTTCGACACCAACGAATTCACCGTGAGCATGCTCACCCAGCAGACGCAGGACGGCGGCGTCTTCGAGTACTGCCCCCACATCAGGTCCCCGCACACCGAGAGCTTCGACGACGTCCGGGACGTCCTCGACGGCCGGGGCGAGCGCCTGACGCGGCGCCTCCCCCTGAAGCCGGGCGACCTCCAACTCTTCAAGGGGCGCTACTCCCTGCACCGGGTCAGCCCCGTCCAGGGCGACATCGCGCGGCACTCCGCGATCTTCGCCTACAGCGAGCGGCCCGGCGTCATCGGGAGCGTGGCGCGCACCCGGCAGCTCTTCGGCCGGGTACTCCCCGCGCACGAGGCCGCGGAGGGGCGAGCCGTCAGGGGCGACCAGCTGCTGGATTAGCGGATGGGCAGGGCACGCAGTCGTAGGCCGAATCCCCTCTCTGCGATCCACCAAGGAGTACGCCCCGTGCGCTTCGACGCGACCGGAAAAGTCTCGCTCGACCACATCTACACCCAGCCCGATCCGCGCTCCTACTTCCGTGTGCTGCAACCCCTCGGCTACTGCATCCCGCAGCAGGCCAAGCCCTACTTCGCCAAGCTGATCCAGGAGTACCGTGAGTACCGGCGGGTCGCGGCGCCGACCGTGCTGGACATCGGCTGCTCGTACGGCATCAACGCCGCCCTGCTGAAGTACGACACGACGATGGACGAGCTCTACAGCCGCTACTGCGGGGCAGATGTCGACGGCACGCCGGCCGCCGCACTCACCCGCGAGGAACTGCTGGCCCGGGACCAGGAGCTGTCCCGGTCCCGCCGGCCCGCCCACGCCCTCCGCTTCGTCGGCCTGGACACCTCCGCCCCCGCGCTGGCGTACGCCACGGAGGCCGGCTTCCTCGACGACGCCGTCCACGCCGACCTGGAGCGCGACGAACCCACCGCCCGCCAGCGCGCGCAGCTCGCCGGGGCGGACCTCGTGATCTCCACGGGCTGCCTCGGCTACGTCACCGAGCGGACCCTCACCCATGTCGTCCGCGCGCAGGAAGGCCAACTGCCCTGGATGGCGCACTTCGTGCTGCGGATGTTCCCCTTCGACCCCGTCGAGGACACGCTGTCCCGGCTCGGCTACCGCACCACCCGCGTCGAAGGGACCTTCAGGCAGCGGCGGTTCGCCTCCCCGGAGGAGCAGGCGCAGGTACTGGAGACGATGTCGGCCGCCGGGGTGGACCCGCACGGCCTGGAAGCCGATGGCTGGCTCCACGCACAGCTCTACCTCTCCCGCCCGGCGGGCACGGCCGGCGCTCCGGCCGAGGACCCCGCCGCCCCCGCGGAACCCACCCGTTCCCCCGACCCGAATCGAGAGCAGAAGTGAAGACCAGTCAGGACACCGCAGCCGCCGCGACCTTCGCGGGGGAGGACAGCCTGCCGCGCGTACCGCTGCCCACGCTGGAGGAGAGCTGCGAGAGGTTTCTCGCCTGGAGCGCGCCGCTGCTGACCGCTGACGAGCGGGCGGCGACCGAGGCGGAGGTGGCCGCCTTCCTCCGGCCCGACGGCCCCGGCCGGGCACTGCACGCGGCACTGGCGGAGTACGACGCCACGGAGGGCGTGCACAGCTGGCTCGACACGTTCTGGCCCTACCGCTACCTGGGCCGCCGGGACCGGATCGCCCTCAACGCCAACTTCTTCTTCCTCTTCCAGGACACCGGCCGGCCCCAGGTCGAGCGGGCGGCCGGACTCATCGCGGGAGCCGTCCACTACAAGCGGCAGCTCGACCAGGAGCTGATCCCGCCGCTGGCGCCGCGCGGCGTGCCCCAGTCGATGGAGCAGAACAAGTTCCTGTTCTCGACGACCCGCATTCCCGGGGCGGAGCAGGACACCGTCCGCGCCCCGTACACCGAGGCGTCTCCCGGGCCGTCCCGGGCCCGGCACATCGTGGTCTTCCACCGCGGCAACATGTTCCGGCTCGACGTGTTCGGCGCGGACGGGGTACCGCACAGCCTGGAGGACCTGGAGGCGGGGCTGAACGCCGTCCTGAAGGCCGGCGCCGAACCGGCCGCCCGGGACACCTCGGTGGGTCATCTGACCACCATGGCCCGCGCCGAGTGGGCTGCCACCCGCCAGGACCTGCTCGCCTGCGACCCCCGCAACGCCGACGCCCTGGAGGACGTCGAGACCGCGCTGTTCTGCCTCTGCCTGGAGGACTTCGCCCCCGCGGACACCCAGGACACCTGCGACCAGCTGCTCCACGGTGACCGCGGCAACCGCTGGTTCGACAAGGCCGTGTCCCTGATCGTGTTCGCCGACGGCCGTGCCGGCATCAACGTCGAACACTGCGAGCTGGACGGGACCACCATCCTCAGCTTCGTCGACGCCCTGCTCGCCACCCCGGCCGAGGAGCACTCCCGGCGGTCCGGGGCCCGCGCCCAGGGACAGCCCGCCCTGCGGCCGGTCGTCTTCGGACTGGACGAGGCCCTGCGGGCGCAGGTGCGTTCCGCCGCCGACGCCTTCGCGGCGTACGGCGAGAACACCGCGACCACCACCGTGTCCTTCGAGGACTTCGGCAGCACCGCGGCCAAGGCCCTGCGGGTCTCGCCGGACGCCTTCGTCCAGCTCGCCTACCAGCTCGCCCACCAGCGCGCCAAGGGACGGCTGGGCGCCACGTACGAGTCGATCGCCACCCGGCAGTACCGGCGCGGGCGGACCGAGGCGATGCGCGTCGTCACCCCGGAGATCCAGCGGTTCGTCGCGGCGATGGAGGACCCCGCCGCGGACGCGGACACCCGCCGCGCCGCGTTCCGCGCCGCTGCCGCCCGGCATGTGACGCGCGCCAAGGAATGCCAGATCGGTGAGGCGCCCGAGCAGCACCTGTGGGAGCTGGAGCTGATCCAGCGGCGGCGCGGTGCCGAGCTGGGAGTGACCGAGCAGCCCTCGCTCTACCGGTCACCGGGCTGGGTGACCATGCGGGACGACTACCTGAGCACCAGCTCCGCGCCGTCCGCCCACATCCAGTACTTCGGCTTCGGATCGACCAGCAGCCGGTGCATCGGCGTCGCCTACGTGCTCCTGCCGGACCGCTTCAACCTCTACCTCAGCACCCCGCTGGCGGTGGCCGACCAGATGCGGACCTTCGCCGACCGTCTCCGCGAGGCCGTCGCCGAACTCCGCGAACTCCTCGCCTCCGAGCAGCCCGAGGGCTGAACCCACCCCGCCGCCGGACCGGGAACCGCGCACCGGTACCGGTCCGGCGGCGGGAGCGGGAACCCCACTACTTCAGCAGCCGGGACAGCCGCCGGTCCGCGAGGATCTTGCCGCCGGTCTGGCAGGTGGGGCAGTACTGCAGCGCCGAATCGCTGAAGGACACCTCGCGGATCGTGTCCCCGCAGACCGGACAGGGCTCGCCCTTGCGCCCGTGGACCCGCAGTCCGCTCTTCTTCTCCGCCTTGAGGTCCCCGAGGGCCAGCCCGCGGGATCGCTCCACCGCGTCGGTGAGCGTCGACCCGATCGCCTCGTACAGCCGGGCCACCTCGTCCTCGGAGAGATTGGCCGCCGCCTTGAACGGCGACATCCGCGCCGCGTGCAGGATCTCGTCCGAGTAGGCGTTCCCGATCCCGGCCAGCACGCCCTGATCGCGAAGGACGCCCTTGATCTGCCGGCGTTCCCCCTCCAGCAGCGCGGCGAAGTCCGCGAGACCGAAGGCCCCGGACAGCGGATCGGGCCCGAGCCGCGCCACACCGGGCACCTCCTGCGGATTCCGTACGACATACACCGCGAGGTGCTTCTGGGTGCCCGCCTCGGTCACGTCGAAGCCCGCACCTTCGGGCTCGGCGAGCCGGACCCGCAGCGCCAGCGGCCCCTTCCCGGGCCGCGGCGGCGTCTCCGGCAGCTTGTCCTTCCACCGCACCCAGCCCGCCCTGGCGAGGTGCAGGACCAGATGCAGGTCCCCGGCCCGAAGATCGAGGAACTTGCCGTGCCGGGTCACCTCGTCCAGCGCCCGGCCCTCGAAGGCGGTGAGCGGAGGGTCGTACGTCTTGAGCGCGTGCACCGCGACCGGATACACCCGCGCGACGGACCGGCCGACAAGCCGATCGGCCAGGAACCGGCTGAGGGACTCGACCTCCGGCAATTCAGGCATACCCCCAGTCTGCACGGCCCCACTGACACCCGGCCGCCGGCCGCGCCTCCCGGTGAAGGAAGGACACGTCCGGCGGCCCGAAGACTGCCCGGGAGAGCGGAAGCCCGCTCCGCCCCGCGGCGTTCTTAGATGTCGAAGTACAGCTCGAACTCGTGCGGGTGCGGCCGCAGCTGGATCGGGGCGATCTCGTTCGTGCGCTTGTAGTCGATCCACGTCTCGATCAGGTCGGGGGTGAAGACACCGCCGGCCAGCAGGTACTCGTGGTCGGCCTCAAGGGCGTCGAGGACGGCCGGGAGGGAGGTCGGGACCTGGGCGACGCCCGCGTGCTCCTCGGGAGCCAGCTCGTAGAGGTCCTTGTCGATCGGCTCCGGCGGCTCGATCTTGTTCTTGACGCCGTCCAGGCCCGCGAGAAGCAGCGCCGAGAAGGCGAGGTACGGGTTCGAGGACGGGTCCGGCGCGCGGAACTCGACGCGCTTGGCCTTCGGGTTCGAGCCCGTGATCGGGATACGCATGGCCGCCGAGCGGTTGCGCTGCGAGTAGACCATGTTGACCGGGGCCTCGAAGCCGGGGACCAGGCGGTGGTAGGAGTTCACCGTCGGGTTGGTGAAGGCCAGCAGCGACGGGGCGTGCTTGAGGATGCCGCCGATGTAGTAGCGGGCGGTGTCCGACAGGCCGGCGTAGCCCTGCTCGTCGTAGAAGAGCGGGTTGCCGCCGGACCACAGCGACTGGTGGACGTGCATGCCGGAGCCGTTGTCACCGAAGATCGGCTTGGGCATGAAGGTCGCGGTCTTGCCGTTGCGCCAGGCGACGTTCTTGACGATGTACTTGAACAGCATCAGGTCGTCGGCCGCGGCGAGCAGCGTGTTGAACTTGTAGTTGATCTCCGCCTGGCCGGCCGTGCCGACCTCGTGGTGCTGACGCTCGACCTGCAGGCCGGCCGCGTCCAGCTCCAGGGAGATCTCGGCGCGCAGGTCGGCGAAGTGGTCGACCGGCGGGGCCGGGAAGTAGCCGCCCTTGTACCGGACCTTGTAACCACGGTTGTTCACCTCCGAACCGGTGTTCCAGGCACCGGCCTCGGAGTCGATGTGGTAGAAGGACTGGTTCGCGCTGGTCTCGAAGCGGACGCTGTCGAAGACGTAGAACTCGGCCTCGGGGCCGAAGAACGCGGTGTCCGCGATGCCGGTGGAGGCGAGGTAGGCCTCGGCCTTCTTGGCGATGTTGCGCGGGTCGCGGCTGTACTGCTCACCCGTGATCGGGTCGTGGATGAAGAAGTTGATGTTGACCGTCTTGTCACGACGGAACGGGTCCACCCGGGCGGTCGACAGGTCCGCGCGCAGCGCCATGTCGGACTCGTGGATCGCCTGGAATCCGCGGATCGAGGAGCCGTCGAACGCCAGCTCCTCGGCCGGGTCGAACGCCGTTGCCGGGATCGTGAAGTGCTGCATCACACCGGGCAGGTCGCAGAAGCGGACGTCGACGAACTTGACGTCCTCGTCCGCGATGAACTTTTTGGCCTCGTCGGCGTTCTGGAACATCCAACTCCTCCTAGCCCGGTCACCGGTCGGCAGACGCGGGGTTGCTACTCGGAGCGCGTCCATGTGCGGTGGCGCGCTTGCCCGCCGACCATAGGCAGGCGGGATTTCCCAAGCATGACCCATTTGTTTCGGTGAGGTTAACCGGCGCGCGGTCCCCCTCGCCTCCCAGTGTGCGCCGTCAGAGGCTCGAACGGCTCGTCCCCACCGCCCCTGATAAATCGAACGTATGCGGTCGCAGTACCGTGGACGGGTGGACAACAGGCAAGCAATCGGATCGTGGATCTCCGGGCCCCGCGCGGCAGCCGAGGACATGGGCGTCGAATTCGGATACCGCGAGCAGCAGCTCGGGCTGCCGGAGGAAGGGCCGGGCTCGATCGCCCGCCCCGGGCGCCGCATCGCCGCGCTCTTCGTCGACTGGGCGCTGTGCATGCTCGTGGCATACGGCCTGCTCAGCGGCGGCAAGCCGCAGTCAGCGAGCAACTGGGCACTGCTCGTCTTCGCGCTGCTGAGCGTGCTGACGGTCGGCACGGTCGGCTTCACCCCCGGCAAGCGGCTGCTGGGCCTGCGGGTCGCCGCCGAGGGCGGCGGCCGTCTCTCGCTGCCCCGCGTGGTGCTGCGCACCCTCCTGCTCCTGGTGGTCATTCCGGCCGTCATCTGGGACCGCGACGGCCGCGGCCTGCACGACCGGCTCTCCCGGTCCGTACAGGTACGGATCTGAGCAGGCCGGCTCGTCCACCCCGGCACGGCATACGGAACGGCCCCGGCGCCGCGTACCGAAGCCGACGGCGCGTACCGGCAAAAGCGTGGGTCGTAGGCCCCGCAGCCGTCAGCCCATAGGCTGCTCAGCCATGGGAGATGCTCCGCGCGATGTCAGCTCATGGCCCCAGGGGCGCGATCCACAGCGCCCGAAGATCGGGGTGCTCGGCTGGGCGCTGCTGGTGCTGCTGCTGGTCGTACTGTTCTTCTGCGGGCCGCGCTGACCCGGCGTCCCGCGTCTGCCTCACCGACGTATTGCATACAGAACGCCCCGGAGCCGAGAGCTCCGGGGCGTTGTGGTCGGGCGGGGGTCGCGTCGGTCGGCGGAAGCGGCGGTGCGGCCGCTCAGCGCATCTTGCCGCCGCCCCTGGGCATCCGCATGCCCTTGGGCATGGGCCCCTTGGGTACCGGCATGTTGCTCATCAGGTCGCCGAGCGCGCGCAGCCGGTCGTTGACGCTCGTGACCTGGGCGCCGGGAAGCACGCGGGGCAGCTTCATGAGCGTCGTACGGAGCTTCTTCAGCGGCACCTCGCCCTCGCCGTCGCCCACCACGATGTCGTGGACCGGGGTGTCGGCGACGGTGCGCGCCATCCGCTTCTTCTCGGCGGCCAGCAGACCGCGGAGACGGTTCGGGTTGCCCTCGCCGACGAGCACGATGCCGGGCTTGCCGACGGCGCGGTGCACGACGTCCTGGTTGCGGTTCATCGCCACGGCCGGGGTGATCGTCCAGCCGCGGCCGACGTTCTCCAGCACGGCCGCGGCCGCACCGGGCTGGCCTTCCATCTGCCCGAAGGCAGCTCGCTCGGCGCGCCGTCCGAAGACGATCGCCATCGCGAGGAAGGCCAGCACGAAGCCCAGGATGCCCGCGTAGAGGGGGTGGCCGATCGCGAAGCCGATGGCAAGGAGAACGCCGAATACGACGATGCCTACGCCAGCGACGACAAGACCGACCTTGGAGTCGACCCGACGGGTCATCTTGTAGGTCAGGGCGATCTGCTTGAGCCGCCCGGTGTTCTCAGCGCCGGCAGCGCCGTCTGAGTTTGCCTTCCTCGCCATACAGCGAAGTTTACGTGGCCTGCGGACGCCCGGTCGCCGCGGCCTCCAGTACGTACTGGGCCTCGTGGCGGTCCTTGGCCCGACGGCGGTCCTCCAGGACCGACGTCCAGGCGTTACGGCGGGCGGTGCGCTGCCCGCCGCTCATCAGTACGGCCTCGACGGCACGCAGTGCACCGGAGACGGAAGGGATGGGGCGGGCGGTGGCGCGGAGCGGCGCGGCCTGCATGGTGGAGTCTCCCTCGAGGAGGTCGAACGGGCGGAAGGTGTGCGTATGTCCATCGGTTCGAGCGCGGTGCGTACATCCATCGTCACTGAAGGGTGTTACCAACGGATGACCTGTCGGTCAAACACCGATGAAACTCATGACGCAGCAGACGCGGCCCGCACGCCCCCGGCCTGGGGGAGAGCGGGCCGCGTTCCTTCAGCATGTGCCACGATTCACAAGATGGCGCGCCGGGCGGCTCAGACCGCCTGACTGGACGCCTCGACCTCGCGCCGCTCGATGGCCTGCTGGTAAAGGCGGCCGGCGCGGTAGGAGGAGCGGACCAGCGGACCGGACATCACGCCGGCGTAGCCGATCTCCTCGGCCTCCTCCTTCAGCTCCACGAACTCGGCGGGCTTGACCCAGCGCTCGATGGGGTGGTGCCGCACGGAGGGGCGCAGGTACTGCGTGATCGTGATCAGCTCGCAGCCGGCGTCGTGCAGGTCCTGCAGCGCCTGGCTGATCTCCTCGCGCTCCTCGCCCATGCCCAGGATCAGGTTGGACTTGGTGACGAGGCCGGCCTCGCGGGCCTGGGTGATGACGTCCAGCGACCGCTCGTAGCGGAAGCCGGGGCGGATCCGCTTGAAGATCCGCGGCACCGTCTCGACGTTGTGCGCGAGCACCTCGGGGCGCGAGGAGAAGACCTCGGCCAGCTGCTCGGGGTCCGCGTTGAAGTCGGGGATCAGCAGCTCGACGCCCGTCTCGGGCATCGAGGCGTGGATCTGGCGGACGGTCTCCGCGTAGAGCCACGCGCCGCCGTCCTCCAGGTCGTCACGGGCGACGCCGGTGATGGTGGCGTACTTCAGGCCCATGGTCTCGACGGACTCGGCGACCCGGCGCGGCTCGTCGCGGTCCAGCTCCTGCGGCTTGCCCGTGTCGATCTGGCAGAAGTCGCAGCGACGGGTGCACTGGTCGCCACCGATGAGGAAGGTCGCCTCGCGGTCCTCCCAGCATTCGTAGATGTTGGGGCAGCCCGCCTCCTGGCAGACCGTGTGCAGACCTTCGCTCTTGACCAGGCTCTGCAGGTGGTTGTACTCGGGACCCATTTTCGCCCGGGTCTTGATCCACTCGGGCTTGCGCTCGATGGGGGTCTGGCTGTTCCGGACCTCCAGGCGCAGCATCTTGCGTCCGTCGGGTGCGACTGCGGACACGTCCGGCTCCCTACGACTTCGTTTCTTCGGCGTACACCAGGGTACGCCCGATAATTCGCACGCTTTTACGCGTGCAGACTGTGCAGGTCAACCTCGGGTGGGAGGGGAGCATTCCTGCCGTCCCGCCCGGCCCGCGGTTCAGACCGCGCGGGGAAGGAGCTCGGCGCCTTCCAGGACGTCCCGCAGGTGTTTCTCGACGACGGGCAGGGCCTCGGCGATGGTGACCTCGCGGCCCAGCTCACCGGAGAGCGAGGCGACCCCGGCGTCACGGATGCCACACGGCACGATCTTGTCGAACGAGGTGTTGTCCGGGTTCACGTTCAGCGCGAAGCCGTGCATCGTGACGCCCTTGGCGACGCGGATGCCGATGGCGGCCAGCTTGCGGTCCTCGCGGCGCTGGCCGGCGTTGGACGGCGCGTACTCCGGGCCGTTCAGCCGCGGGTCGAACAGCTCGTCCGCGGCCCGCGGGTCGAAGTCCAGCTGCAGGCCGCCCGGGGCCGCCCGCTCCTCGACCGGATCGCCCAGCACCCACACACCGCTGCGTCCCTCGACGCGGGAGCCCGTCACGCCGAAGTCGGCGCAGACCCGGATCAGGGCGTCCTCCAGGCGGCGGACGTGGGCGACGACGTCAACCGGACGCGGCAGTTTCTGGATCGGGTATCCCACCAGCTGGCCGGGGCCGTGCCAGGTGATTTTCCCGCCGCGGTCGACGTCGACGACCGGGGTGCCGTCCAGGGGGCGCTCGTCGTCGGACGTGCGCCGTCCGGCGGTGTAGACGGGCTGGTGTTCCAGCAGCAGGCAGGTGTCGGGCACCTCGTCGGCGAACCGGGCGGCGTGTACCCGGCGCTGCTCCTGCCATGCCGTTTCGTATTCCACGGCGTCCGTACCGAACCCCAGATGCACAAAGCGCAGCCCCTCGGGTGCGGGGGTCTCCCCCCGAGAGATCGCAGTCACGGCAGCTCCTCTTCGAACTTCTGTTGCATTTCGCTGCAACATTTGATGCCACTTCGCGCCCAGGCCACTGTACGGCGGCCCGCTCAGGCTCCCGTAGGCGGCCGGTGCCCAGCGCCCCTGCGCACCGCGTGCGCCCTGCTCACACGATCGGATGAACACAGGGCACAGGCCGCGAGAACGGCCTCTTCGGCCGTTACATTCACGCCGTCCCACAAGGGCGAGGAGCGTGCCGGACAGGGACAGCCGAGTCCGGCAGCCCGGCCCGGAAGGCAGGAGACCGGTAAAGCTGATGACGGAACGACCCCCGCAACACACACCCAACCGCCAGCTCGCCGCGCTCATCGCCGAGGCGGGGTTCTCCAACGCAGGGCTGGCCAGAAGGGTTGATCAGCTCGGTATCGAGCACGGCCTCGACCTGCGCTACGACAAGACCTCGGTGACGCGCTGGCTGCGCGGGCAGCAGCCCAGAGGCACCACCCCCGCGCTGATCGCCGAGGTGTTCACCCGCCGGCTGGGACGCCGGCTGTCCGCCCAGGACCTCGGCCTGGACGCCTGTGCGCCCGTGTACGCCGGGCTCGAATTCGCCGCGACGCCCACCGAGGCCGTGGACATCGTCAGCGGCCTGTGGCGCAAGGACTCCGGCAGCCACGCCGAGCTGCGGAAGATCGCCTTCACCCCGGCAGGTCTCGTGGTGCCCAGCCGGGACTGGCTCATCGGCCGCGCCGACGAACGGGTCGCCCGCGGCGACCCCGGCGCCGAAGGACCGGGCCGGGTGCCCGCCCAGGGCCGGGCCTCGGTGCCACGCCAGCGCCGGACCGACCGCGTCGACCGCGTCCAGGGCGCCCGGGTCTCCTCCGGGGACGTCGCGGCGCTGCGCTCGGTCGGCGAGCTGTTCCGGTCGCTGGACCACGCCTACGGCGGCGGCCATGCCCGCCAGGCGCTGGTGCGCTATCTGGAGCACGAGGCCGAGCCGATGCTGCGCGGCAGCTACGGCGAGGCGACCGGCCGCCGGCTGTTCGCGGCCGCCGCCGACCTGACCCGGCTGGCCGGCTGGACCTCCTACGACATCGCCGCGCACGGCCTGGCGCAGCGGTACTTCGTCCAGGCGCTGCGGCTGGCCCAGGCGGCCGGCGACCGGGCGTACGGCTCCTACGTCCTGGTGACGATGAGCCGGCAGGCCGTCTATCTGGGACACGGCAGGGAGGCCGTCCAGCTGGCGCGGGTCGCGCAGCAGGGCATCGGCAGCAGCGCGCCGCCGGTGGTGCAGGCGCTGCTGCATTCCGCGGAGGCGCGCGGCCACGGCCTGATGAGCGAGGTCCGGGCATGTACCGCCGCGCTGTCGCGGGCCGAGCGGGCCCTGGAGGCCGCCCGGCCCGGCGACGAGACTCCGTACTGGGCACGGTTCTTCGACGAGGCACAGCTCGCCGACGAGCTGGCGCACTGCCACCGCGACCTCCAGCAGTACCGCACTGCCTGCCAGCACGCCGAGCGGTCCCTGCAGCTGCGGGCCGCCGGGTTCGCCCGCAGCCGGCTGTTCTGCCGGGTCGTCCTGGCGACCGCACGGCTGGGTCTTGGCGAGCTGGAGCAGGCCTGCACGCTCGGTGCGGAGGCGGCGCTCCAGGCCACGGAGATGCGCTCGGTACGCGCCCACGAGTACGTCCGGGAGTTCGAACGGCGGCTGGAGCCGTTCCGCGACGCGGCCGCGGTGCGCGGGTACCGCGACCGGGTGGCGGCGCTGGGCTGAGAGTTCCCCGCACCCGGGCCACCGGGTGCGGGGAACTCGGCCCGTACGAACCATCAGGCCGCCGGGCGCAGGGAGTTCGGCTCGGCGGGGGCCGGCAGGCCGAAGTCCTGGAGCAGCGCGTGGGCGGCCCTGCGGCCCGAGTGCAGGGCGCCCTGCAGCGTGCTGGAGTCCCGGTGGTCGCCGCAGACGTAGAGGCCGGCCAGCACCCGCACCGGTCGCTCCGGGTCGTGCGGCGCGGGCATCGCCGGGGCGGCCCAGGGGTCGTGATGGGCGGTCAGCAGCTGCCAGTCGTCGGCCATCGCCCCGTAGATCCGCTCCAGTTGGGGCCGCACCGTCTTGTCGAGGACGGACGCCGGCAGCGCGGCGGCGGCACCCAGCACGGTCGTGGTGATCAGCGTCCGGCCGGGGGGCGTGCGCGACGGATCGATCGCGCCGGCGGAGTAGGTGTGCGCGACCGGTCCGGCGGTCGGAAGGATCAGTGCGGTGTCGCGGTAGGGGCCGCCGCGCGCCCCCGCGGCCCCCGCCGTGTGGTGCAGGACCGTCGCCGGGTGGAAGGCGGGCACCCGCAGCCCCGGCAGCAGCCGCGCCGCGTCGTGTGCGGCGGTCGCCACCAGCACCGCGCGGCAGGGGATCCGGCCGTGCTCGGCGGTGCTGACGCCCGTGGTGGAGACGGAGGTGGCCCGGACGGACGTCCGTATCGTGCCGGGAGGCAGCGCGGCGGCGAGGAACTCGGGGACGGCCGAGGCGCCCCCGGCCGGCAGGCTCAGCCGGCCCTGGGCGAAGGCCCGGAGAACCTGTGCCGCGCCCCGGCTGGAGTCGCGCAGCTGCGGATCGCACAGCAACGCGCCGAGCAGCGGCCGGAGGAACGCGTCCTGGGCGCGCGGCGGGAAGGCCGGACGGTGGGCCAGCACGTCGCCGACCGAGCGGTCGGCCGGCGCCGGCTTGGTGGCGCGGTCCCCGTGCCGGTCGGAGTGCCGGTCCTGCCTCCGCTCCGCGCGGCGTTCGGCGCGGCGTTCAGCGCGCGAGAGGGCGCGCGCCGCAGAAAGTGCGCCCCTCGTGCTCCGGGTCGCGCCGATGCGCTGGGCGCGTTGGCCGTTGTGCACCGTCAGCCCCGCCGCGAACGGACGCAGTGCCAGATCGCCGAGACCGGGCGTGCGGTGCAGCTCGTCGGCGCCGATGGCCAGCGGCCGGCCGCTGCGGTCCAGCCGGAAGCCGTCCAGCTCCTCGGTGGCGGACCTGCCGCCGATGTGTGGCGCGGCCTCCAGCACGGTGACCGAGACGCCCGCCCCGGTCAGATGGCGGGCGGCGGCCAGGCCGGCTGAACCGGCTCCCACGATGACGACGTCCACGGTCGATGTGGTGCGCAGCACGTGGCCCTCCCCAGGTCGGTCCCAGCCTCGGCGGCACCGGTCTCATGCCCGGTGCCGCCGGGCGGAATGCCGATAGATGTGTGCGAGGACGGTAGGGAGGTGCACGGGGCGGCCGACAGGTAGCGCGCGGGGCGCGTAGGGGGCAGGCCCCGGGGCGGGCGGCCCGCCGCATGGCACCGGGTGCCATGGATCTGCCGCCGGTCGGCTCCGGGGCGGCGCACGTGTGCCGCAGCCGGGAACGGAGCAGCGGCGCTACGCGGCGCGTACGGCGTCGGCGATCCCGGGATGCGCGAAGGAGAATCCGGACTCCAGCAGGCGCCGGGGGATGATCCGCTGGCTGCCGAGCACGTCCCCGGCGAACTCGCCCAGCGCGATGCGAAGCGCCACGGCGGGCACCGGAAAGGGCGTCGGGCGGTGCAGGACGCGGCCCATGACCTTGGTGACCTCGCGGTTGGTGACCGGCTCCGGGGCGGTGAGGTTGACCGGACCGGTGAGGTCCTCGGTATCGATCAGATGGCGCAGCGCCGCGATCTCGTCCTGGAGGGAGAGGAAGCTCCAGAACTGGTGGCCGTCGCCGAGCCGCCCGCCGAGCCCGGCGCGGAACAGCGGGAAGAGCCGGCCCCAGGCACCGCCGGAGCGTGCGACGACCAGTCCGGTACGGGCGAAGACGGTACGGACGCCCGCCTCCTGAGCCGGCGCGGCGGCGTTCTCCCAGTCGACGCAGAGTTCGGGCAGGAACCCCGTACCGGCCGGCGCGCTCTCGTCCGTGGGACGGTCGCCGGTGTCGCCGTAGTAGCCGATCGCGGTGCCGCAGACGAAGACCCGCGGGGGGTTGTCCATCGAGGCGAGGGCGGTGGCGAGGGTCCGGGTGCCCAGGACGCGGCTGTCGCGCAGTTCGCGCTTGTACGCGGGGGTCCAGCGGCGGTCGCCGACTCCCGCGCCGGCGAGGTGGACCACCGCGTCGCAGCCGGCCAGCCCGGCGGTGTCGATCTCCTGGCGCCGGGGGTCCCAGTGCACCTCGTCCGGAGCCGCGGGCGGCCGCCGGACGAGGCGCACCACCTCGTGGCCGCCGGACTCCCCGTCCCCGGTGCCCCCCGCGCGCAGGGACCGTACAAGTGCCGTGCCGATGAGACCGGCCGAGCCGGTGATCGCGATCCGCATGGGGCCATCCTGCCCGCACCCCGTGCCGGCCGGTGGCACCCGGGGTCAACCGGCCGCCGTACGCGGGGGACGGGCCTGCGCGGGCCCGGCCGGCCCTACCGCCTGAACCGCTCCCACAGCCGGGGGAAGCGTTCGGCGAGGGCCTCGTCGTCGTCCAGGTCCAGGTAGGTGCCGAGCGGTTCGCGGGGCGGTGCGGCCAGGCCCAGATCGGGCATCTCGGCGCCGGTCAGCTGCTCGTACGCCTCATCGGCCGCATAGCCGAGCTCCTCGGCGTCGCCGTCCACCGCCTCGTCGAAGTCGTCCAGCAGCTCGGCGAGATGGTCCGGGTCGTGCAGCGCGCCCTCGAAGACGTCCCGGCCCTGCCCGATCAGCCAGCACCGGAAGTAGTCGAAGGCGTCATCGCTCGCGCCGTCCAGGAGGACCGCCGCCGCGGCCCACAGCTCCCAGGCGTACGCCCGGTTGTAGCGCGACTCGAAGTGGCGGGCGAAGTCCACGACGGAGTCGGGGTCGCGCCCCGACAGCCGCTCGACCAAGGCGTCGGCCTGCTCCTCGGGGTCGCCGTCGGCTGCCCGGCGGGAGCCGTCGATCAGCTCCCAGAACTCCGTCTCGTCCATCACCGCTCCAGCATCGGTCCTGCCGTGGTGCCCCGCATGCCGAGTACCCCATCTGCGACGCGGGTGTGACGCGGACCGGTGACGCGTCGTGTGACCGCCCTCGGATTCACTCGTTGGAAGGCGTGCAACAACGGCAGATCCCCCTCTGGTGAAGGGCTGTTTCAGGCCATGCCCATGGACGAACGTACCCGGGCCGATGTGGAACGGGCCGAAGCGGCCATCGTCGAGCACTACCCACGGCTCGTCCGCCTCGCCTACCTCGTACTTCCCCCGTCGATGGGCCGCCACCCCCGCGTCCTGACCGCCCATGGCCTGGTGCAGCGGGCGCTGCCCAGGGTGCGTGCCCGTGCACGGCTGCGCAGGCCCGTGCGCGCCCTGCCCGCGCAGCGCGGCCCGGCGCCCGGGACCGGTTTCACAGCGGTGCGTCTGCGGACCCTGCGACTCGCCCTGGCGTACGAGCCGGGGACGGGCCCGGCGGCCGCCCGCCGGCTGCCCTCCGTACCGGTCGTCTGGGGACTACGGCTGTTCCCCCAGGCCGGCGGTGCCGACGAACTCGCCCTGGACCAGGCGCTGTCCGGCGTCCCGGCGCCGGTGCGGGCAGCCCTCGGACTGTGGCACCTGGAGGGGCTGGAGGAGGACGAGGCCCGCGCCGTGCTGGCGGATGCCGGGGTCGTCGACCCGGAGGCGGCGCAGCGGGCCGCCGGGCAGCTCGACCAGGCCGCCGCGGCCGATGTCGCGGTGCTGCTGAACTCCGGGGAGTTCGACCCCTGCACGGTCCAGACCCGGCCGACGGACCTGCTGCGCCGCCGTCAGCGGGTGCGCGCGTCGCTCGTGGCGGCGGCCGTGCTGGTCGTCGGCGCGGTGGTGGTGGGGGTGGGGGTGCCGGGCGGCGGACCGGGCCCCTCGGCCGCCGGCTCGGCGGCGAGCGCCGCGTCCTTCGCGCAGCAGGCGCTGGAGCCGGAGCGGCTGCTGCGCGCCCCCAACGACCAGTGGGCCGACACCTCGCGGCTCGACTTCACCGCCTGGCCCGCCCGCGGCCGGCAGGCCGGCAACACCAAGCTGCTGGCACGGGCGTTGCGGGTCTGGGCGGCGCCACCCACCGACGCGCGGATCACCGCCACCGCCGGTACGTCCACCCGGCCGCCGGCCCGGCCGCCGCGGCTGCTGTTCGCGGGCCTCATCGACGGCGTGATGGTGGTGGTCCTCCACGACGGCGAGCGGCTGGTGCGCTACGCGGAACCGATGGGAGCCACCCCGACCCTGCACTTCGCCAGGGTCGACGACGCGGACGTGACCACCGGCGCCGCACTGGTCATCGGGCGCGGCAACGGCTGGATGCGGTATCTCATCGCCCCCTGGGTCTCCGACGCCACCACCCGCGACCTGCTGGCGCCCGGCGCCCCGGCCCGCCCGCTGCACCTCGCTCCCGACGGCGTCACCGACCGTGTGCCCACCCCGCCCGAGGCGGACACCGCGTGCGGGCAGTGGCCGGTGGCGCAGTTCCGCTCCTCGCAGCGCGTCGCGGAGGAGCACACCTTCCTGGTGACCGACCTGGGGGACCTCGCGCCGGCCCATCTGACCTACCTGCCGGCTGCCGCCGACGGCGCGCCGCCGCAGCCACCACGCGAGGCGACCGGCCCCGAAGGGCTGCGGAGCTGGGCCCGCACCGCCTGCTCGCTGCGGTCGCTGCGCGGCGAGGGGGTGCGGTCGGTGAACAACTGGGCGTTCGCCCGGCAGCGCCTCCCCGAGGGTGCGGGCGAGGCGACCTGGGTCTGCAGCCGCGCCGACACCTGGCGCGGGCCCGGCCTGGTCACGGTGCAGCTCCAGCCGCCCGCCGCGCGCCCGGCGGACCCCGGTCTGGTCGCCGGCCGGGCCCGGAACACCGCCGCGTGCAGCCGCTTCGGGCCGCATGTGGTCGGGGACATCCGCTGGCGGACGAAGTCCGGGAAGTGGTATCTCCTCGCCGCCGGCAGCCGGGCGGTCGGCGGCATCGACGTCGCGGGCGGGGTCAAGGCGGCCTCGGGCACCGGCACGCTCGCCGTACCGGTCGCGCACGACGCACCGGCCGGTGTCACGGGCAGGCTCCCAGGCGGCCGCAGCCTGCGTGCCATCCCGTAGGGGCCGGCCGCGGGCGCGCCGCGCGGGTGGATCCGTACGGCAGCACCGCGGGGGCCCACCGGCAAGAGCCCGCCGGCAACGCCACCACAGGAGCCCCGCCGGCAGCACCTCCAAGAGCCCGCCGAAAAAGGCGACAGAAGGTGTCGGGATTGGCTGTCAGGGTCGGGACGTACGGACGCGGGACTGCGGACAGCGAGGAGTGGCGGACATGACGGGACACGGGGAAACGGGACGTGCGGACCGGCCGGTCGTGGCGGATCTGACGGGGCGGGTGGCATTGGTCGCCGGCGCCACCCGGGGCGCGGGCCGGGCGATGGCCGTGGAGCTGGGTCGGGCCGGGGCGCTGGTGTATGTGACGGGGCGGACGACGCGGGAGCGGGTCAGCGAGGTCGGCCGGCCCTCGGAGACCATCGAGCAGACCGCGGAGCTGGTGACCGCGGCCGGGGGCACCGGGATCGCGGTGGCGGTGGACCACCTGGAGCCGGCCGAGGTGAAGGCGCTGATCGAGCGCATCGACCGGGAACAGGGGCGCCTGGACGTGCTCGTCAACAGCCTCTGGGGCGGCGACCGGCTGATCGAGTTCGAGACCAGGCTGTGGGACGTGGATCTGGACAACGGCCTGCGGATGTTCCGCCTCGGGGTCGACAGCCACGTCATCACCAGCCATCACGCGCTGCCGCTGCTGATCAGGCGGCCGGGCGGGCTGGTGGTCGAGGTCACGGACGGCACCGCCGCCTTCAACCGGGCCTACCGCGGCAACCTCTGCTTCGACCTCACCAAGAACGCCCCGCACCGCATCGCCTTCGGCCTCGCGGCCGAGCTGAAGGAGTACGGCGGCACGGCCGTCTCGCTCACTCCCGGCTTTCTGCGGTCCGAGGAGATGCTCGACCACTTCGGGGTGACGGAGGAGACCTGGCGTGACGCGGTGGCACAGGAACCGCACTTCGCCATCGCCGAGTCCCCTGCGCTCATCGGCCGCGCCGTCACGGCGCTGGCCGCCGACCCCGACAAGGAACGCTGGAGCGGCCGGTCGCTCTCCAGCGGGCAGCTGGCGAAGGTCTACGACTTCACCGACGCCGACGGCTCGCGGCCCGACGGCTTCGGGTACTTCGAAGAGGTGGTCGTCGGCGGGAAGACCGCGGGACCCGAGGACTACCGCTAGGCGGAAACCCGGCTCGGAGGGCACCGGATGCCGCAACAGGCGTGCACTGTACGGGTGTTGATGTAGCGAAGCGCGCGTCCGGGACCCCGGGGGAGTCAGGAGTACAGCGCGGCGGCCCGCCGGGCGGCCGCCGCGAACCGCTCGCGCAGCGCGGCGGGCGCGCACACCTCGCACTCCGGGCCGAGGCCCAGCAACTGCGCGTACGCGACCTCCTCGGACTCCACGGCCAGCGTGACGGTCAGCCGGCCCTCCGCGTCGGGCGGGCCTGCGCTGTCCACCGCTTCCCCGGCCGCCACCCGGTCGGTGACGTGCGGCAGTTGCCGGACGCCCTGTGCCGAGAGCCGGAGCACGACCTCCGCACGCAGGAGGGAGCGGGTGAACTGCGCCGCCCGCTCCGCCCAGAACGCCGGCAGGTCGAAGCTCTCGTCGCGGTGGAAGCGCTCGCCGGTGGTGTCCACGGCGGTGAAGCGGTCGACCCGGTAGACCCGGAAGCCGGTCCCCGGACCGGCCGCCGTCTGCCCGGCTCCGGCCGTATGCCCGGTGGGCGCCTTGTCCCGTGGGCGGGCCGCCAGGTACCAGACGCCAGCCTTCAGCACGAGACCGTACGGCTCCAGCTCCCGCTCCACCTCGGTGTCCTTGCGCAGGTAGCGGGCGGACAGCCGGCGGTCGTCCCACACCGCGTCGGCGACGGTCGGGAGCAGCGGCGGCGTCCCCGGCTCGTGATACCAGCCGGGCGCGTCGAGATGGAAGCGCTGCGCGGCGCCCGACGCGGCATCGCGCAGTTCGGGCAGCAGCGCGGCGGAGACCTTGAGACGGGCGGCGGACGCGGCGTCCGCGAGGCCCATCTCCCGCAGCGCGGACGGCACTCCGGACAGGAAGAGCGCCTCCGCCTCACTGCGGCCGAGCCCCGTCAGGCGGGTGCGGTAGCCGCCGACGAGGCGGTAGCCGCCGGCCCGGCCGCGGTCCGCGTAGACGGGGACCCCGGCCTCGGAGAGCGACAGCACGTCCCGGGCGACGGTGCGCTCGGAGACCTCAAGCTCCCGCGCCAGTTCGGCGGCCGTCATCGACGGCCGGGACTGGAGCAGCAACACCATCTTGATCAGCCGGGCAGCACGCATGGCGTCATCATGCCGGGCCGCACCGGCCGACGCGGGCCGGTGGCGGCGGGTGCTGGTGGGCCCTGCCCGGTCACCGCCTCCAGGGCGTGACCGGGCAGGGCCGGTGGTTTCCCGTGCGAAGACCCCGGGCGCGGTGGGTGGTCTTCGCACGGGAGCAGGGGTGGGCGGCGCCCGGTGTCGGCCGGTGCCGCCCACAGCTCACAGGCCGTAGCGCTCCTTGGCCTCCTTGACGGTCTCCGGCTTGACCTCGCCGCGGCGGGAGAGCGCCGCGAGGGCCTGCACGACGACCGACTGCGGGTCCACGCCGAAGTGCCGGCGGGCCGCGTCACGGGTGTCGGAGAGGCCGAACCCGTCGGTGCCGATGGACACCCAGTCCTGATCGACCCACGGCGCGATCTGGTCCGGGACCGCCCGCATCCAGTCGCTGACCGCGACGACCGGTCCGGGAGCGCCGGCCAGCGCACGGGTGACGTACGGGATGCGGTCCTCGCCGTCGAGCCGGGCGGCGTCGCACTCCAGGGCGTCGCGGCGCAGCTCGGTCCAGGACGGCGCCGACCAGACATCCGCCGCCACGCCCCAGTCGTCGGCCAGCAGCTGCTGCGCCTCCAGGGCCCAGTGAATGGCGGTACCGGAGGCCAGCAGCTGGAGCTGCGGGCTGTCGGCGGAGGGCTTGGTGCCCTCCTGGTAGCGGTACAGGCCCTTGAGGATGCCCTCTTCGACGCCCTCCGGCATGGCCGGCTGGACCTTGGTCTCGTTGTAGACCGTCAGGTAGTAGAAGACGTCCGCGTCCTCCCCGTCGGCCCCGCCGTACATCCGGCGCAGACCCTCCTTGACGATCACCGACACCTCGTAGGCGAAGGCCGGGTCGTACGAGAGCGCCGCCGGGTTGGTGGAGGCGATCAGGTGCGAGTGGCCGTCGGCGTGCTGCAGGCCCTCACCGGTCATCGTGGTACGGCCCGCGGTGGCGCCGATGACGAAGCCGCGGCCCAGCTGGTCGGCGAGCGCCCAGAACTGGTCGGCCGTGCGCTGCCAGCCGAACATCGAGTAGAAGATGTAGAAGGGGATCATCGGCTCGCCGTGCGTCGCGTACGACGTCGCGGCGGCGGTGAAGTCGGCGAGCGAGCCGGCCTCGGTGATGCCCTCGTTGAGGATCTGGCCGTCCTTGGCTTCCTTGTACCAGAGCAGCTGGTCGCGGTCGACGGGGTCGTAGGTCGCGCCCTTGGGGGAGTAGAGCCCCGCCGTCGGGAAGAGCGACTCCATACCGAAGGTGCGGGCCTCGTCGGGCACGATCGGGACCCAGCGCTTGCCGGTCTCCTTGTCCCGCATCAGGTCCTTGATCAGCCGGACGAACGCCATGGTGGTGGCGATCTCCTGGCTGCCGGAGCCCTTCTTCAGGGCGTCGAAGTTCTTGTCCGCCGGCATCGGCAGCGGCTTGGCGACGACCTTGCGGGCCGGGGCAGGACCGCCGAGCGCGGCGCGCCGCTCGCGCAGGTAGACCATCTCGGGGGAGTCGTCGGCGGGGCGCCAGTACGGCGGCAGGTCGCCTTCCAGCGCGCTGTCCGGGATGGGCAGTTCGAGGAGGTCGCGCATCGCGCGGAACTCCTGCCCGGTCAGCTTCTTCATCTGGTGGTTGGCGTTGCGGGACTCGAAGCCCGCGCCCAGGGTGTAGCCCTTGACGGTCTGCGCCAGGATGACGGTCGGCCCGCCCTTGTGGTCGACGGCGGCCTTGTAGGCGGCGTACACCTTGCGCGGCTCGTGGCCGGCGCGGGAGGTCTGGAACAGCTCCAGCAGCTTGGCGTCGGACAGCGTGCGGCCGATGGCCTCCAGGGCCGGCTCGCTGCCGAAGAAGTGTTCGCGCAGGTAGGCGGCGTCGCGCGTGGCGTACGTCTGGAACTGCGCGTCGGGGGTCTCGGCGAGGCGCCGGACGAGCGCGCCGTCGGTGTCGAGCGCGAAGACCTCGTCCCAGGCCCGGCCCCACAGCGATTTGACGACGTTCCAGCCGGCCGCGCGGAACTGGGCCTCCAGCTCCTGCACGATCTTGAAGTTGGGGCGGACCGGGCCGTCCAGGCGCTGCAGGTTGCAGTTGATGACGAAGGTCAGGTTGTCCAGGCCCTCGCGGCCGGCCAGCGCCAGGGCAGCGGTCGACTCGGGCTCGTCCATCTCGCCGTCGCCCAGGAACGCCCATACGTGGGAGTTGGCGGTGTCCTTGATCCCGCGGTGCTCCAGATAGCGGTTGAAGCGCGCCTGGTAGATCGCGGAGAGCGGGCCGAGGCCCATGGAGACGGTCGGGAACTCCCACATCCAGGGCAGCCGCCGCGGGTGCGGGTAGGAGGGCAGGCCCTCGCCGCCGGCCTCCTGGCGGAAGTGGTCGAGCTGGTCCTCGGTGAGGCGGCCCTCGAGGAAGGCGCGGGCGTAGATGCCGGGGGAGGCGTGGCCCTGGATGTAGAGCTGGTCGCCGGAGTCTCCGTCGACAACGTCCAGCCCTTCCTTACCGCGGAAGAAGTGCTGGAAGCCGGTCTCGTAGAGCCAGGCGGCGGACGCGAAGGTGGCGATGTGGCCGCCGAGGCCGAGCTTGGAGCCGCGGGTGACCATGGCGGCCGCGTTCCAGCGGTTCCAGGCGGTGATCCTGGCCTCCATCGCCTCGTCGCCCGGGAACTCGGGCTCGGCGGAGGTCGGGATGGTGTTGACGTAGTCCGTCTCCAGGAGGGACGGGAGGGCGGTGCCCTCACTGCGCGCGGTGTGCTCCAGGGCACGGCGCATCAGGTACGCGGCACGCTGCGGGCCCGCTGCCTCGGTGACGGCGTCAAGCGATTCGCGCCACTCGGCCGTCTCCTCGGGATCGCGGTCCGGGATCTGGTCGAGCTGGCTGTACGGCAGGCGCACGGGTTCGGGCATGGGTGGCCCCTTTCCGGACGGGAGGGATGCTCGGGGGAGTCGTCCCAGCGCCCGTCCGGCTCGCGGTACCCGGCGGGGCACATCGCGGCGGTTCGGGCCGTCCCGTACGCCTGGTACGGCGAGGACCTTCCGCCTGTGCGATGCGCCGCGCCACATGCCGCGAGCTTCCGCCCCTGCGGGCGGATGACGGGGCTGCGACGACACCCCCTACGAGTTCTTCGGCAGGAATTCGGCAGGCAGGGTGTCGCGCCCCGCAAGCGACGATACGCCTCTGATCGATGATCGATCAACGGTACGGGGACGAATAACCGCAGGTCGGCACGGCGTGCCGCATTTTCGGGCACGCGGTGCCACGCCGAATCGGGTCTCCGGGAGCGGTCCCGCAGACCCCGGCAGGAGCCCTCCCCGCCGCCGTCAGACCCTCGGTGCGCAGCTCAGGACGTGTGTCTTGAGCAGGGTGCCGATCTTCGGGTCGCGCCGCCGGAACGCGTCCACGATCTCCTGGTGATCCTGGGCGTGCGAGCGCGGCTCCGGGCTGAACCAGCGGATCGAGAGCGTCGTCCAGACCTCGATCCCCAGCGACTCCCAGGTGTGCAGCAGCACGGCGTTACCGGCCGCCCGCACGATCTCCCGGTGGAAGGCCACCGTGTGCCGCACCTGCGCCTCCCCGTCGCCCGCCCGGTCCGCCTCCCGCAGCGCCGCCACCTCGGTGTCCAGTGCCGCGGTGTCCTGCGCCAGCCGCACGGCGGCCAGTTCCGCGGCCACCTGCTCCAGGCCGGCCCGCACCGGGTAACTCTCCTTGAGGTCGTCCGCGGTCAGATTGCGCACCCGTACGCCCTTGTTCGGCGCCGACTCGATCAACTGCAGCGACTCCAGCTCGCGCAGCGCCTCCCGAACGGGTGTCTGGCTGACCTCCAGCTCGACCGCGATCCGCCGCTCCACGATCCGCTCGCCCGGCTGCCAGCGGCCGCTGACGATCCCCTCGAGGATGTGCTCGCGGATCTGCTCGCGCAGCGAATGGATGACGGGCGGGGTCATGACGTGCTCCTTCAGAGCGTGGGGTGAGCAGGGGGCCATTATCCGGGAAACGCAAAGGGGTCGGCCCCGGCTCGAAAGAACCGGGGCCGACCCTTGGCACAGCTGGCGCGTGCCCGCCGAACTCAGAGACCGATCTCGGTCTCGAACTCGGCGGCCTCCAGGATCTGCTTGACCGTGGTCAGGTAGCGGGCGGCGTCGGCGCCGTCCACCAGACGGTGGTCGTAGGAGAGCGCGAGGTAGGTCATGTCGCGCACCGCGATGGTCTCGCCGAGGTCCGGGTGGTTGATGACCACCGGGCGCTTGACGGTCGCACCGATGCCCAGGATGCCGACCTGGTTCGGGGGCACGATGACGGTGTCGAACAGGGCACCACGCGAACCGGTGTTGCTGATGGTGAAGGTCGCACCGGACAGCTCGTCCGGCGTGATCTTGTTCGCGCGGACCTTGCCCGCCAGGTCCGCCGTCTTGCGGGCGATACCGGCGATGTTGAGGTCACCGGCGTCCTTGATGACCGGGGTCATCAGGCCCTTCTCCGCGTCCACCGCGATACCGACGTTCTCGGTGTCGAAGTAGGTGATGGTGCCCTCGTCCTCGTTGATCCGGGCGTTGACGACCGGGTGGGCCTTCAGCGCCTGGACAGCGGCCTTGACGAAGAACGGCATCGGCGAGAGCTTGACGCCCTCACGCTGCGCGAAGCCGTCCTTGGCCTTGTTGCGCATCCGCATGATCGCGGTGATGTCCACCTCGACCACGGTGGTCAGCTGCGCCTGGCCGTGCAGGGCCTTCATCATGTTGTCGCCGATGACCTTGCGCATCCGCGGCATCTTGACGGTCTGACCGCGCAGCGGCGACGCCTCGATGGCCGGGGCGCCCGCCTTGGCGGCGGCCGGGGCGGCAGCGGCCGGGGCGGCGGCCTTGGCGGCCTCCGCGGCGGCGATGACGTCCTGCTTGCGGATGCGGCCACCGACACCGGTGCCCTTGACCGCGGCGAGGTCGACGCCGGTCTCCGCGGCGAGCTTGCGCACCAGCGGAGTGACGTACGCGCCTTCGGCCTCACCCGCGGCCGGAGCCGGGGTGACCGGGGCCGGAGCGGCCGGAGCGGGCGTGGGAGCCGGAGCCGGGGTGGGCGCCGGAGCGGCCTTGGCCTCGGGAGCCGGAGCGGGCGCCGGAGCCGGGGTGGGCTCGGGCTGCGCGGCCGGTGCCGGGGTGGGCTCGGGCTGCGCGGCCGGGGCGGCGGCCTGGTCGGCCGAACCGATGACGGCGAGCTTGGCGCCGACCTCGGCGGTCTCGTCCTCGCCGACCACGATCTCCAGCAGCGTGCCGGAGGCCGGCGCGGGGATCTCGGTGTCGACCTTGTCGGTGGAGACCTCCAGCAGCGGCTCGTCGGCCGAGACCTCCTCGCCGACCTCCTTCAGCCAGCGGGTGACGGTGCCCTCGGTGACGCTCTCGCCCAGTGCGGGGAGCACGACATCGGTGCCCTGGGCGCCACCGGCGGGGGCGGCGGCCGGGGCCGGGGCCTCGGCGGCCGGAGCCGGGGTGGGCTCGGGCTGCGGCTGTGCGGCCTCGGCGGCGGCCGGAGCCGGTGCCTCGGCCGGCGCGCCGGTGCCGTCGTCGATGAGGGCCAGCTCGGCGCCGACCTCCACGGTCTCGTCCTCGGCCACCTTGATGGAGGACAGGACGCCGGCGGCCGGTGCCGGGATCTCGGTGTCGACCTTGTCGGTCGACACCTCGAGCAGCGGCTCGTCGGCCTCTACGCGCTCACCCTCGGCCTTGAGCCAGCGGGTGACGGTGCCCTCGGTGACGCTCTCGCCGAGCGCCGGCAGGGTTACGGAAACCGCCATGGTTTCAGTTGCTCCTATCGAATGTGCGGATGTGGTCGCGCCCGGGACTGGGGTCAGTCGTGGGAGTGGAGAGGCTTGCCGGCCAGGGCCAGGTGGGCCTCACCGAGTGCCTCGTTCTGCGTGGGGTGCGCGTGAACGAGCTGCGCAACCTCGGCCGGCAGGGCCTCCCAGTTGTAAACCAGCTGGGCCTCACCGACCTGCTCGCCCATACGGTCACCGACCATGTGGACGCCGACCACGGCGCCATCCTTGACCTGGACGAGCTTGATCTCGCCCGAGGTCTTCAGGATCCGGCTCTTGCCGTTGCCTGCGAGGTTGTACTTGAGTGCGACGACCTTGTCGGCGCCGTACAGCTCCTTGGCCTTGGCCTCGGTGATACCCACCGAAGCGACCTCGGGGTGGCAGTACGTGACGCGCGGCACGCCGTCGTAGTCGATCGGCACGGTCTTGAGACCGGCCAGCCGCTCGGCCACCAGCATGCCCTCGGCGAAGCCGACGTGTGCGAGCTGGAGGGTCGGGACGAGGTCACCGACGGCCGAGATGGTCGGCACGTTGGTCTGCATGTACTCGTCGACCAGGACGTAGCCGCGGTCCATCGCGACGCCCTGCTCCTCGTAGCCCAGGCCCGACGAGACCGGCCCGCGGCCGATCGCGACCAGGAGCACCTCGGCCTCGAAGGTCTTGCCGTCGGCGAGGGTCACCTTGACGCCGTCGGCGGTGTACTCGGCCTTGTCGAAGAAGGTGCCGAGGTTGAACTTGATGCCGCGCTTGCGGAACGCGCGCTCCAGCAGCTTGGAGCTGTTCTCGTCCTCGACCGGGACGAGGTGCTTGAGGCCCTCGACGACGGTGACGTCGGTGCCGAAGGACTTCCACGCCGAGGCGAACTCGACGCCGATGACGCCGCCGCCCAGCACGATCGCGGACTTCGGCACGCGGTTGAGCTTCAGCGCGTGGTCCGAGGAGATGATGCGGTCGCCGTCGATCTCCAGGCCCGGCAGCGACTTCGGCACGGAGCCGGTCGCCAGCAGGACGTGGCGGCCCTCGACGCGCCGTCCGTCGACATCGACGGAGGTCGGGGAGGAGAGACGTCCCTCACCCTCGATGTAGGTCACCTTGCGGGAGGCGATCAGGCCCTGCAGGCCCTTGTACAGGCCCGAGATGACCTCGTCCTTGTACTTGTGGACCGCGTCGATGTCGACGCCCTCGAAGGTGGCCTTGATGCCGAACTGCTCACTCTCGCGAGCCTGGTCGGCGATCTCACCGGCGTGCAGCAGCGCCTTGGTGGGGATGCATCCGTTGTGCAGGCAGGTACCGCCGACCTTGCCCTTCTCGATCAGGGCGACGTCCAGGCCCAGCTGCGCCCCGCGCAGGGCAGCGGCGTAACCACCGCTACCGCCTCCGAGGATCACTAGGTCGAAAACGGTGCTGGCGTCGTTCGCCACGTCACGTCCTCCATGCATGGGTACGCCGGAGCCGGTCTCCAATGACCGGACGGCGGCTGTGGTTCGGCCGCTTTTACTTCGGCCCTGGGTAAGGGGGGCCCTGTCCTGCCGAGAACCCATCTTCGCACTTGTTCCGGGAAGGCGGGACGGCGGGCCGGGCCAGGGGGCGGCGGAACAGCCGCCTCAAGGGGGTTACTGGTGCGTACAGGCGTGCGGATTTCGTTGACAGCGAACGCACACCGACGGCCCCGGACGGTGAGTCCGGGGCCGTACGGACAAATCAGGCGAGAGGGGAACGGCTCAGCCGAGGTCGCCCGCCGCGGTGCGCTCGGCCAGTCGCACCAGGGTGCGCACGGCCGAGCCGGTGCCGCCCTTGGGGGTGTAGCCCCAGGGTGCGCCCTCGTGGAAGGCGGGGCCCGCGATGTCGAGGTGCGCCCAGGTGATGCCCTCGCCGACGAACTCCTTCAGGAAGAGTCCGGCGACCAGGCCGCCGCCCATCCGCTCACCCATGTTGGCGATGTCGGCAATCGGTGAGTCCATGCCCTTGCGCAGCTCCGACGGCATCGGCATGGGCCAGGACTGCTCGCCGACCTCCTCCGCGATCTCGTGGATCGAGGTGCGGAAAGCGTCGTCGTTGCCCATGATCCCGAAGGTGCGGTTGCCCAGGGCGAGCACCATCGCGCCGGTCAGTGTGGCCACGTCCACGATGGCGTCCGGCGACTCCTCCGAGGCGCGGGTCAGCGCGTCGGCCAGCACCAGCCGGCCCTCGGCGTCGGTGTTGAGCACCTCGACCGTCTTGCCGCTGTACATGGTGAGCACGTCGCCGGGGCGGGTGGCGGAACCGGACGGCATGTTCTCCGCGAGCGCCAGCCAGCCGGTGACATTCACCTCCAGGCCCAGCTTCGCGGCGGTGACGACGGCGGCGAACACCGCGGCCGCACCGCTCATGTCGCACTTCATCGTCTCGTTGTGACCGGCCGGCTTGAGGGAGATGCCGCCCGAGTCGTAGGTGATGCCCTTGCCCACCAGGGCCAGGGTCTTCTTCGCCTTGGCGTGCGTGTGCGCGATGCGGACGAGCCGCGGCGGCGCCTCGGAGCCCTGGCCGACGCCCAGCAGGCCGCCGTAGCCGCCCTTCTTGAGCGCCTTCTCGTCCAGCACCTCGACCTTGAGGCCGAACTCCTTGGCCGCGGCCTGCGCCTGCGCCGCGAACGCCTTGGGGTCGAGGTCGTTGGAGGGCATGTTGATCAGGTCACGGGCGCGGTTGATCTCCGCGGCCAGCGCCTGGGCCCGCTCGACCGCGGCCTTGAACTCCTTGTCGCGCGGCTTGGCGCCGACGATCGCGGCCTCGGCGAGCGGCGCCGACTTGCCGTTGTCCGCCTTCTTGGCGCCCTTGGCGCCCTGCGCGCCGTTGCTGCGGTACGTGGTGAAGGTGTACGCGCCCAGCAGGGCGCCCTCGCCGACCGCGGCGGCCGCCTCGGCGTCCTCGACGGGCAGGGCGAAGGCGGCCTTCTTGGTGCCGGCCAGCGCACGGGCGGCGCTGCCCGCGGCGCGCCGCAGCGTCTCGGCGGCGTAACCGTCGCCCTTGGCGGGTGCCTCGCCGAGACCGACCGCCAGCACGACCGGAGCCTTGAGGCCGTCGGCGGCGGGCAGCTTGGTCACCTCGCCCTCGGCACCACTCGCGCCGAGGGTCTCCAGCACGGCGGCGAGCTTGCCGCCGAAGGCCTTGTCCACGGTCTCCGCGCCGGGGGCCGCAACGACGCCCTTGGCGCCCTTGGCCACGCCGACGACGACGGCGTCCGCACGCAACGTTGCGGCGGAGGAAGTACTGAGGGTCAGTGCAGTCACGGTGATGAAGGTCCTGTTCCGTCCGGGAATCCGTTCGCGCCCAGGGCGCTGCTGTGGCCGAGCCTACGCGCGGAGGTGACGCATGGCGCCGCCCTATGCCGTGCCGACCTGCCACGCGACGTTGACGGCCGCCGCCCACCCCTGCGGAACCGGCCATCGGCACAGGGGAGTTGGGTGCTTTGCGGTGATCGGTCCGCATTGGCCCGAAGGGTCGGGACGGTGGGCCGACGGTATCGAATGAGAGGTGCGCCACACGGCGGTGACGTGACGTCAGCGCGGGCCGGGGCGGGTGGTCGAGGGGGGCGAACCGGCTCAGCCGAGCGAGAGAACGACCAGGGCCGTCAGCCCCGCGCTCTCCGCGAGCGCGCCGAACACATCGCCGGTCACCCCGCCGAACCGTCGCCGGCAGTGCCGGAGCAGCAGTTCGGACAGTCCGAGGCCGAACAGCACGGCAAGTCCGGCGTGCAGGGCGCCGTACGGGCCGAACGCGGCGCCGCCGGCGGCGCACAGGGCCGTCACCAACGCGGCGCAGAGCAGCGCCGCGCCAGCCGGCACGGTGCCCGCGACCGCGGCGCCCAAGCCCTCGGGGCGGGCGGCCGGCACCCCCGTGCGGGAGGCGAGGGTCAGTGCGCAGCGTGCGGTGACCGCCGCGGTGACCGCCGCCAGCACCCCGTGCGCCCAGCTCTGCGCGTACAGCCCGCCGAGCGCGGCCACTTGGGCCAGCAGGGCGAACAGCAGGGTGATGACTCCGAAGGGGCCGATGTCGGACTGCTTCATGATGCGCAGCGCGTCCTCGGCCGGTTTGCCGCTGCCCAGGCCGTCGGCGGTGTCGGCGAGCCCGTCCAGGTGGAGGCCGCGGGTGAGGGCGGCGGGTACCGCGGCGCTACCGACGGCGGCGAGCAGCGGGCTGCCGCCCAGCAGGAGCAGCGCACCGCCGAACGCGGCCGCGGCCAGGCCGACGACCAGACCGGCCAGGGGCGCGCAGAGCATCCCGCCGCGGGCGGTCGGGCGGTCCCAGCGGGTGAGGCGCACCGGCAGCACGGTCAGCGTCCCGAAGGCGAACCGCAGGGCGTCGGAGGGGGCCGGGGGCTCGGGGGTGTCGCTCACCGGCGCAGGCTATCCCGGCCCCTGCCGACGCTAGATTGCCCCTACGCGACAAATGGGGAGCATGTGGGATGGATCACTGGTGGTTCCGCAACATCGTCGAGCCCGGAAAGCTGCCGCTCCTCCTCGCCCTCGGCTCCTTCGTGTTCACCTTCCTCATCACCCGCGCCATCACCCGCCTCATCCGCGCCGGCAAGGGCCCCTTCCGCAACGTCACCCCCGGCGGGGTGCACATCCACCACGTCGTCCCCGGTGTGCTCCTCATGGTCATCGGCGGCTTCATCGCCCTCGCCGGGGACCGGCGCGGCTTCGGCTCCGGTGTCGCGGCGGTGCTCTTCGGCATGGGGGTCGGGCTGGTCCTGGACGAGTTCGCGCTGGTCCTGCATCTGGACGACGTGTACTGGACCGAGGCGGGCACCAAGAGCGTGGAGATCGTCATCCTCACCGCCGCGCTGGTCGGCCTGATCCTCTGCGGCTTCCTGCCGTTCGGTGTCAACGAGCTGAGCCCGGACGAGACCAGCGACCGCCTCCAGGTGGTACGGACGGTGGGTGCCAACTTCCTCTTCGTGCTGATCGCGCTGGTCAAGGGCAAGGCCCGGATGGCCGTCGTCGGGACGTTCGTCCCGTTCGTGGCCCTCTTCGGTGCCGTCCGGCTGGCCCGGCCCAACTCGCCCTGGGCCAAACGCCTCTACCGCGACCGGCCCAAGGCGAGGGCGCGCGCGACGGTCCGCGCGTACCGCCACGACCTGCGCTGGAACTCGGTCCGCCGCAAGATCGAGTACGTCATCGGGGGCGCCCCGAGCCGCTGACGCGCCGCGTGCCGTCCGGTCCGCGGCGGCTGCGTCTTCGGAGCTCTCCCACCGCGCACACCACCAGCACCACCAGCACGGCCGCGACATGCTCCTTGCCGGCCAGGTTGTTCTTGATGAACACCACCTCGAAGACCATCGCGGCCGACACCAGGGCACAGGACAGCCAGGCGCGGTGGTGCCAGCACACGAGGACGGCCAGGCCCACCACGGCCGCCGACGGGCCGGTGTCGATGACGTAGGCGTCCGCGTCGGGCAGCCCCAGGGGGCTGTCCGCGCCGAGCCAGAGGCCGATCCGGGCGTACATCGTCCCGGCGAGCGTGGCGGTGTACGCGACCGCCAGCATCCGCCACCGGCCCAGACAGATCTCGGCGATCCCGAAGACCACGAGCATCTGGGCCAGCGCGCCCCAGACCGGCAGGTCAAGCGCGGGGACGAACAGCGACAAGGGGGTCCGCAGCAGCGCCAGCCACAGGTGCTCGTCGGCCTGCACCGACCCGATGTTCTGGATCGGCCGGTATCCCCACGACTGGTTCTGCACGAACTGGAAGACCACGGTCAGGCACACCGCCGTGAGCGTCACCGGAATCGCCCGCAGCTTCCGCGCGGCCAGCGCGGACCGCACGGTCCGCAGGAGCGGGCCCCACTCGGCCCGCGCGGCGCGACGCAGGGCGGGCTCGCTCATCTCGCGTTCTCCCGGTGCGCCCGGCGCCGCCTTGTCGACGGCCCCGGCGAGTCCGGGCATCCCTCCGCGTGGGCGGAGACGGCCCCGGTACGCGGCGAAGCGGTGCGCATGGCGAAGAGCATGGCCCGCGCTCCCCGAGGAGGGCGGTATTTCGCAGGGGTGCGAGAGGGCGAATCCATCTGCCACCGCCGGAGGGAGAGGCTGAGCGGCGCGCGCCACCGGCACCGCACCGGGCCCGCGCCGAGTCGCGATCCGCGAACGAAGACGGAAGGCGATATCACGGGGTTCAGTGGGATCCGGGTGATCTGCGCCTCTTGCGCCCGCCCGCTCCGGCGTCGGGCCGCACTCGGCGTGAGCCGTGCCGCCCACATCGCCGGCGCCCATGACCGCCGCCGGGGGAACACTCCGTCGCACCATCGGCGCCGCCATGCGCACGACGCCGCGCCGCCACCAGGGGCCGGCAGGGCGGCCATCATCCGGACTCAAGCGACATCTCCCATGAAGAGCGATCTTATGGGGATGTCACTGACGGCCCGAGCGGTCCCGATGTGTGACCGCTCCGGCCGTGGTGCCGACCGGCCGCTACCGGCCGGTGATGCTCAGTCGCGTACGGGTAGTTCCGCCGCCAGAGCCGCCGCTGCCCGCACCAGTGGCAGAGCCAGCAGCGCCCCCGTCCCCTCACCCGCAGTGACGCCGTGGTCGAGCAGAGGGTTGAGCGCGATCCGGTCCAGCGCCTTGCCCTGAGCGGGCTCGCCGCTCGCCTGACCGGCCACCCACCAGTCCGGCGCCCGGAACGCCACCCGCTGCGCGACCAGCGCACAGGCCGCGCCGACCACGCCGTCCAGGATCACCGGCGTGTGGCGTACGGCGCTCTGCAGCAAGAAGCCCGTCATCGCCGTCAGGTCCGCGCCGCCGACCGTGGCCAGCAGCTCCAGCTGATCGCCGAGGACCGGCCGGGCCCGCCGCAGCGCGTCCCGGATCGCCGCGCACTTGCGCATCCAGGCCAGATCGTCGATCGGCGCCCCGCCGCGCCCCGTGACGACCGAGGCGTCGGTCCCGCACAGTGCCGCGATCAGGGTGCTCGCGGCGGTCGTCCCGCCGACGCTGAGATCGCCCAGGACCACCACATCGGTGCCGGCGTCCGCCTCCTCGTCCGCGATGGCCATCCCGGCCCGGAACGCCGCCTCCGCCTCCTCGGCGGTCAGGGCGTCCTCGATGTCGATCCGGCCGGATCCGCGGCGCACCCGGTGCCGGGAGACCTCAGCGGGCAGCTCGTCCGGTTCGCAGTCCACCGACATGTCCACCACGCGCACCGGCACCGCGGCGCCGCGCGCCAGCACGGCGGCCGGGCTCGCGCCGTCCAGCACGGCGCGCACCAGGTCCTTGGCGGTGCCGGCCGCACGGGCCGAGACGCCCAGCTCCGCGACCCCGTGGTCGCCGGCGAACAGCAGCACCCGCGGCTGCGTGACGGGCCGTACCGGCACCTGATGCTGGGCGGCGGCCAGCCACTCGCCCAACTCGTCGAGGCGGCCGAGCGCACCCGGCGGCACGGCCAGCTGGGCCCGCCGCTCCTCGGCGTCGCGGCGCACGCCGCCGTCGGGGCGCTCGATCAATTGGGCGAAGTCATCGAGGTTCAGGGCGCTCATTGGGCGCAGATTACCGGCAACGCGCCGCGGGCGAGGCGGCCCGGGGCCGGTCGACCGCACGCGCGCGGCCGACCGGCCTCACCCTGCGCGACCGGCGGGCTGACGTGCGCGGTCCGTCGGCCACCGGCGATCCACCGGAATATCGCCTGCCCTTGGGCCCGCCGGCCGCTACCGGGCGGCGAAACGCACCTCGACCACCAGGGGTGCCACGGCGCGTACGCCCGGCAGCCGGGCCGGCCGCCAACTCACCGGCCCCTTCAACCACCCACGCCCCAAAGGAAGTTCGCGGACGCCGGTGATGCCCGGATGGGCACTCGCCACCCGCGGCAGGTCGGCCCGGTCCAGACCCCACCGCGACGGATCCGGCCACCGGCCACCGGACAGCCCGGCGCACCATCGGACCAGCGCGGTGGCCCGCCGTGGCAGGACGTCAAAGACCAGCGCACCGTCGGGAAACCGCTCCGCGCAGGCCGCGAGCAACGCCCGCACCGCGGGCGGCGGCATCCGCATCAGCACCCCCGGTGCCACGACGACAACCCCGCGATCCGGCTGCGGCACCGCGTCCAACCAGCGGTGATCGGTCACCGCGCACGGGGCCGTACGCCGCCGGGGGCCGTCCGGCAGCAGCATCCGGCGCATCGCGGCGGTCTCCGGCGGCTGCACCGTCAGCCAGGTCAGCCGCCCGTTGTCCAGCCGCCAGAAGCCGGTGCCCAGCCCCTCGCCGAGCGCGACCACCGTCGCCTGCGGAGAGTGCGCCAGGTAGGCCAGGACCGCCGCATCGAAACGCCGCTCCCGCGGCCCCGGATCCCGCACGCCGCGGGCCGCATGCCTCTTGGTGCCCGCGGCGCACCGCGGCTCCCGCGCACCGCGGACGGCGGATGCCGCGCGGCCCGCCGCGGCCGGCGGTACGGTCTTGGTCGGTTCGGATTCGGTCACGGGTCAAGGGCACCCGCCCCGGCGCCCCCGGGCAAGCGGACACGGGCCAGGCCCGCGCCGTGTCATCCACGCAGCGCAAGCGCCTGGCCCGCGACGACCAGCAGCAGCTGCTCGCACTCGGCGCCGAACGCGGCGTTCAGCCTCCCGAGTTCATCGCGGAAGCGGCGGCCAGCCGCGGTCGCCGGGACCACCCCGGAGCCCACCTCGTTGCTCACCGCCACCACCGGGCGCCGGGTCGCCCGGAGAGCCGCGACCAAGGCATCGGTCCGCTCCCGCAGCGCGCGCCGGCCACCGGCCTCCCACGTCTCGTCGTCCCACGCCCCGACCTCGTCCATGGCGTGAGTCAGCCACAGTGCGAGGCAGTCGATGAGCAGCGGCGAGGCGTCGGCCGGCCGGCCGGTGCCCGGGTCGGCGCCGGGGCCGGTGTCCGCGAGCAACGGCACCAGATCGCAGGTCTCCGCGGTGCGCCAGCTGCCGGGGCGCCGCTCGCGGTGCAGCGACACCCGCTGCGCCCACTCCGTATCGCCCTCCCTGCTGCCCCCGGTGGCCACGTACAGCACCTCGGGGAAGGTCGCCAGCCGCCGTTCCGCCTCCGCCGACTTACCGCTGCGCGCGCCGCCCAGCACCAGGGTGCGGCGCGGCAGATCGGGCACGGCGTGATACTCGCCGACCACCAGCGAGCTGCCGTCCGGCACCGCGCGGGCGCCCGCCGCCGCGAGCCTGCGGTGCAGTTCGGGGCCCGGCGGCACACTGTGGTCGATGTGCACCGCGACCACATCGGTCGCCGCGTCCACCGCCCCGCTCGCCCGCAGCCGGGCCAGGGCGTCGGGCCGCTCCAGCACATCCAGCAGCACCAGGTCGTACGGGCCGGTGCCGCCCATGCCCTCGTAGCCGCCGCCCCGGTTCTCCCCGCCGAGCCCGGCCGGTGCGGCGCCGGGAGGCAGATACAGCAGCCGCTCGCCGCCTGCGCCGCCCACCTCGTAGCCGGTGCCGGGGATGTCCACGGCGATGGCCCGTACGCGGTGCCCGTCGAGCAGCGCCAGCTCCCGCCCGTCCGCGACCCGGCCCGGCTGCGGCAACCCGGCCGGCACCTCCATCGCGGGCCCGTCGTGCGGATGTGAGAGCAGCACCTGTCGCACGCCGGCCAGCGACTGGCCGGCCCGGGCGGCCGCGAAGGCGGGGCCCGGCGTCAGGTCGATGAGCAGCGCGCCGTCGATGAGCAGCGCGGTCGCCGCCCGCGCCTCGCCGCCGACGGCGGTGGCACAGGCGGCACACGGGCAGCCGGGGCGCGGCAGCCCCTGAGGGGCTCCGGTGCCAAGGAGAGTGAGGTCCACCCGCCGAGTTTCTCGCGTCCGTGCCGCGCGGGCGCGCGGGGGGACCTCTCGACACGGCCGTTAGGCTGCGGATCAGCACGAAAGCACGACACAGCGGGCGCGGCAGGTCGCGGCCCGCGGTGGCACAGACACGTACTCGGTGGGATCCAGGAGGCGGACATGGCGTGGACGTGGCGGTTCGAGAAGACGGACGGTACGGAGACGGCGCCCGCGGTGGAGCCGGAGGAGTTCACCACGCAGGGGGACGCGGAGTCCTGGGTCGGTGAGGAGTGGAAAGCCCTGCTCGACGGCGGGGTGGACCAGGTGAGGCTCTTCGAGGACGGCACGGAGATCTACACGGCCCCGATGAGTCTGCACGCCGACGCGGGCTGAGTCCGCGAGCCGGTCGACCAAGGGGCGTCCGCCGGGCCTTCGGGCCGGCGGACGCCCCGCGTCGTCGTCGGTGTCGTCGGCTGCCGGCTCCGCCGGCAGATCGCCGCCGTCAGCCGCGGACGCCGCACAGGTGCAGCAGGGCCGCGACCGCGCGGTAAGGGTCCGTGCGGCTCGCGCGGTCCTCCGCGGCCAGCAGCATCTCCCGTTCCTCGGCGGACTGCGGGGCGGGGTCATTCCCCGCGAGATCCGTGAAGACCCGGACGCCGTACCAGGTGTGCAGCGGAGCACCGATCCCGGCGAGGGTGGCGCTCAGCGCGTCCCGCCGGTCGGCGCGCACCGGCAGCCCGAGGCGGTTGGTGTAGGCGGGTGAGTCGAAGGCGGCCAGCGCCGTGGCCCAGTCGCCGGACAGCCCGGGCCGCATGGCGAGCGCGTCGGCGTTACGGACGACCAGGGACAGCAGGCCACCGGGTGCCAGCACCCGGGCGAGGCCGGCCAGCATCGGATCCGGGTCCGGCACATACATCAGCACGCCGTGGCACAGCACGACGTCGAAGGAGCCGGGCAGGAAGTGCACGCCGGTCTCCCGGCCGTCGCCCTCCATCAGCCGGACCCGGTCCTGGATCCCGGCCGGCTCCGTGGCCAGCGCGTCCCGTGCGGCCTGCAGCATCTTCGGGTCGGATTCCAGTCCGGTGACCTGGTGCCCGGCGCGTGCCAGCCGCAGGGCCTGAGTGCCCTGCCCCGGGCCCACGTCGAGCACCCGCAGCCGCTGTCCCACGGGGAAGCGTGCGGTGATCTGCTCCTCGAGCTGGCGCGCCACCAGCTCCTGGCGGACGGTGTTGCGCAGCCCGCCCAGGCCGCCGAGCCAGGCATCGGCCCCGCCACGGAAACCGGACGGGCTCCGGCTCAGGGCCGCTCTCCGCGCTTGACCTGCGGCTTCGGCAGCCGCAGCCGGCGCATCTGCAGGGTGCGCATGACCGCGTAGGCCTTGACGCCCTTCTGGCTCTCGTTCGGGAAGCGCGCGGTGAGCTGCTTGCCCAGACGGAACCAGATGCCGACCGAGTCGAGCACGATCAGCACGATGATCACGAGCCAGAGCAGCAGCGCGATGTTCTGGATCTGCGGGACGCGGACCATGGTGAGCACCAGGATCACGACGGCCATCGGCAGGAAGAACTCCGCGACGCACCAGCGCGAGTCGACGAAGTCACGGGCGAACCGGCGCACCGGGCCCTTGTCGCGCACCGGCAGGTAGCGCTCATCGCCACTGGCCATGGCCTCGCGCTGCCTGGCCAGGTCGGTACGGCGGGCCTCGCGCTGGGCCTTGGACGCCTCCTTGCGGTTGGTCGGCGTATGCGCACGCGAGCGGCGCTGCGACTGGGCGTCGCTGCGCTTCGGCGTCGGCCGCCCCTTGGGGGCCTGCGGGTCGCGGGGCTGCTGGGGCTGGTCCGCGGTCACCTTGGCGGTCGCGGCCTGCTCATCCTTCGAACGGCTTCGGAACACAACACCCAAGGGTACGTGGTCGGCGGGTGTGGGCCATCGTCCGACGGGGAACGATCCGGCAACGGCGCGTCCCGCGCTCGGTGTGGTACCAGGACAGAGCGGACGCCACGGCGGTTCTCCGGCGCTTCCTACTCCCTGGGCGGGAGAACAGGTGCTCCCTGATCGTCCTGGAGGAGGAGCGCATCCGGGTCCGAACAGTGCGGTAATGGAACCAAGGCCCGTACTGTGGGGTCTGTAGATGTGCTGGAGCCTAAGCCCGATGTAAAACTCGGTCAGAAGGGGGCGCGCGAGGCCCATGAGCGGTGTCATGAAGCGGATGGGGATGATCTTCCGCGCGAAGGCCAACAAGGCCCTGGACCGGGCCGAGGATCCGCGCGAGACCCTCGATTACTCGTACCAGAAGCAGCTGGAGCTGCTCCAGAAGGTGCGCCGCGGTGTCGCCGATGTGGCGACCTCCCGCAAGCGCCTGGAGCTGCAGCTCAACCAGCTCCAGGGCCAGTCCTCCAAGCTGGAGGACCAGGGCCGCAAGGCGCTCGCGCTCGGCCGGGAGGACCTCGCCCGCGAGGCGCTCTCCCGTCGCAGCGCGCTGCAGCAGCAGGTCACCGACCTGGAGACGCAGCACCAGACGCTGCAGGGTGAGGAGGAGAAGCTCACCCTCGCGGCGCAGCGGCTGCAGGCCAAGGTCGACGCCTTCCGTACGAAGAAGGAGACCATCAAGGCCACGTACACCGCGGCCCAGGCCCAGACCCGGATCGGCGAGGCCTTCTCCGGCATCTCCGAGGAGATGGGCGACGTCGGCATGGCCATCGAGCGTGCCGAGGACAAGACCGCGCAGATGCAGGCGCGGGCCGGCGCGATCGACGAGCTGCTGGCCTCGGGTGCGCTGGACGACCCGACCGGCATGGCCAAGGACGACATCACCGCCGAGCTGGACCGGCTGTCCGGCGGCACCGATGTCGAGCTGGAACTGCAGCGGATGAAGGCCGAACTCGCGGGCGGCCCGTCCGCCGGCAAGCAGGCAATCGAGCCGGGCCAGGGTGGCGAGGCGCAGCCGTCGCCGCAGCAGGACCAGCCGCGTTTCGACAAGCAGTGACGGTCGGCGGCGGATAGCCTCGCAGAGATCGTCGGACCGGACCAAGGGAGACCGTCGTGATCGTACGGATCATGGGGGAGGGGCAGGTGAAGCTGGACGATGCCCACTTCACCGAGCTGAACAAGCTGGACGATGAGCTGCTCGCCGAGATGGAGAGCGGTGACGACGACGGCTTCCGCCGGACGCTCGGCGCCCTGCTGGACGCGGTGCGCCGGATGGGCACCCCCCTGCCCGACGACGCCCTGGAGCCGTCCGAACTGATCCTGCCGGCTCCGGACGCGACCCTCGAAGAAGTCCGGGAGATGCTCAGCGACGACGGCCTCATCCCGGGCTGAGTGCCAGGCCGGCGCGGACCTGCGGGTGCGTGCCGCCCCGGCGCCGCCTTCACTCCAGCGCACAACGACAGCGCCCCGGCCCCCTCGTGGGACCGGGGCGCTACCGTTTGCTCTTGTGACCTCACCCGAACCCGGCCAGGACGCGCCCCGCGCGGGCCGCTTCCCGTGGTACCGGACGCACCCGCTCGCGTTCGACGCCGTCCTGGCGGTGGGCGTCTTCACGGCGATCCTGTGCGGCGCGGTGGCCGAACCGCACGGTCCGCACGGCCCGCGGTTCGGCGCCCGCGAACTGTCGGCCATGACCGTGGTGCTGGCCGCCCTGGCCTGCTCCGCGCTGGTGCTGCGCCGCCGACTGCCGCGAACGGTCCTCGCCGCCACCGGGTCGCTGACCATCATCGAGCTCGTCGTGCAGTCCAGCGATCCGCGGGCCCCGGTGGCCGCCGCCTCCGTGGTCGCCCTCTTCACCCTCGCCTCCCGCACCGACCGGCCCACCACCTGGCGGGTCGGCGCGCTGACCGTCGTCGTGCTGACCGCCGCCGCGATGCTCTACGGCGCGAGCCCCTGGTACGCCCAGGAGAACCTCGGGATCTTCGCCTGGACGGGCATGGCCGCGGCGGCGGGCGACGCGGTGCGCAGCCGCCGGGCCTACGTCAACGCCATCCGCGAGCGCGCCGAACGGGCCGAGCGCACACGGGAGGAGGAGGCCAGGCGCAGGGTCGCCGAGGAACGCATGCGCATCGCCCGCGAGCTGCACGATGTCGTCGCCCACCACATCGCGCTCGTCAATGTGCAGGCCGGTGTCGCCTCGCACGTCATGGACAACCGCCCCGACCAGGCCAAACAGGCGCTGGCGCACGTGCGGGAGGCGTCCCGCTCGGCGCTGGAGGAACTCCGCGCCACGGTCGGTCTGCTGCGCCAGTCCGACGACCCGAAGGCGCCGACCGAACCGGCACCGGGGCTCGGCGTCCTGGACCAGCTCGTCGAGGGGTTCACCCGCGCCGGACTCCCCGTCGAACTGGAGATTCCCCGGCCGCCCGACGCCCTGCCCGCCTCCGTCGACCTCACCGCCTACCGGGTGGTCCAGGAGGCGCTGACCAATGTCCACAAGCACGCCGGCGAAGGGGCTCGCGCGATCGTGCGGATCATCAGGTCCGACGCCGCGCTGTCGGTGACCGTCCTGGACGACGGCGCCGCCGCGGAGCCGGCCGGGCCGGAGGAGAACGGCGGCGGCCACGGCCTGATCGGGATGCGCGAGCGGGTCTTCGCGCTGCGCGGCACGGTCGTGACCGGGCCGCGCGCCAACGGGGGATTCCAGGTGCGGGTCACCCTGCCGCTGCAGACCGTCCGTACGGGGGAGACCGCATGACGATCAAGGTACTGCTCGCCGACGACCAGACGCTGCTGCGCAGCGCGTTCCGCATACTCGTCGACTCCGAGCCCGACATGGAGGTGGTCGGGGAGGCGTCCGACGGCGCCCAGGCGTACGAACTGGCCGCGTCGAGCGTCCCCGACGTGGTGCTGATGGACATCCGGATGCCCGGCGTGGACGGCCTCGCCGCCACCCGCATGATCAGCCAGGACCCGAAGCTGACCGGCGTCCGGGTGGTCATCCTGACCACCTTCGAGGTGGACGACTACGTGGTGCAGTCCCTGCGGGCCGGCGCGAGCGGCTTCCTGGGCAAGGGCGCCGAGCCCGACGAACTGCTGAGCGCCATCCGGATCGCGGCGGCCGGCGAGGCGCTGCTCTCACCGGTCGCGACCAAGGGGCTGATCGCCAAGTTCCTCGCGCAGGGCGACAGTTCGGCCGACGGGGGGCTCGGTGGCCGCGGCGCCGAGCGGCTCTCGACGCTGACCGGCCGCGAGCGGGAGGTGCTGGTCCTGGTCGCCGGCGGGCTGTCCAACGACGAGATCGCCGAGCAGCTGGCCGTCAGTCCGCTGACCGTCAAGACGCATGTGAACCGTGCGATGGCCAAACTCGGGGCCAGGGACCGGGCACAACTGGTGGTCATCGCGTACGAATCGGGACTCGTACGCCCACGGGTGCAGTGAGGGTGCGGGGCCCGTACTCCGAACGCTGTACGACCCCGGCCCCGAAACCGACCTGCGAGCGAGGGAAAGTGGCCCTGCCAGGGTCGATGGTGTAGGTGGGCCGGTGCAGGCCCCCGGAACGCGACCCGGATGGGGGCGGAGCAGGCCGCCGCGCCCTGATCCGCCCGGTGCGCCCCGGCCGACCCTTCAGAACAGAAGAGAGACCCCACCCATGTCCTGGCTGTCCCGACTCAGCCTCGTACAACGGGGCCTGATAGCGCTGATGTCGATCGTCGCGATCGCCTTCGGCGCCATCGCGATCCCTCAGCTCAAGCAGCAGCTCCTGCCCTCCATCGAACTCCCCATGGTGTCCGTGCTGGCGCCGTACCAGGGCGCGTCGCCCGATGTCGTCGAGAAGCAGGTGATCGAGCCGCTGGAGGACGGCATCCAGGCGGTCGACGGCATCAAGAGCGTCACCTCGACATCGAGCGAGGGCTCCGGCGTCATCATGGCGCAGTTCGACTACGGCAACGACTCCAAGCGCCTGGTCGCCGATGTCCAGCAGGCTGTGAACCGGGCCCGTGCGCAGCTGCCGAAGGACGTCGACCCGCAGGTGGTGGCCGGCTCGACGGACGACATACCCACCGTCGTCCTCGCCGTCTCCTCCACCACCAAGGACCAGCAGACACTCGCCGACCAGCTGGACCGCAGCGTCGTACCGGGCCTGAAGAACATCGACGGCGTCGGCCAGGTCACCGTGGACGGCGTACAGGACCGGATCGTCGCGGTCACCCCCGACGACAAGAAGCTCGCCGCCTCCGGGCTGTCCGCCGCCGCGCTCGGCCAGGCGCTGGAGGCCGGTGGCACCTCGGTGCCGGCCGGCTCGTTCGCCGAGGACGGCCGGAGCAGGACCGTCCAGGTCGGCGCGGGATTCAGCTCGGTCCGCCAGATCCAGGACCTCATGATCGCCCCGAGCCCGGCGGCGGGCGGCGCGGCCGCGGCCCAGGGCGGCGGAGCTGCCAAGCCGGTCCGGCTCGGTGACGTCGCCACCGTCAAGGAGAAGCCGGCGGCCCCGACCTCGCTGACCCGCACCGACGGCAAGCCCAGCCTCGCCGTCATGGTGACGATGGACCAGGACGGCAGCGCCGTCGCCATCTCCGACGCGGTCAAGGACAAGCTGACCCAGATCCGTCAGGACCTCGGCAAGGGCACCGACGTCACGGTCGTCTCCGACCAGGGCCCGGCGGTCTCCAAGTCGATCGAGTCGCTGACCACCGAGGGCCTGCTCGGCCTGATCATGGCCGTGATCGTGATCCTGGTCTTCCTGCTGAGCCTGCGCTCCACGCTGGTGACGGCGGTCTCCATCCCGCTCTCCGTCGTCATCACCCTGATCGTCCTGTGGACCCAGGACCTCTCCCTCAACATGCTCACCCTCGGCGCGCTGACGATAGCCATCGGCCGCGTCGTCGACGACTCCATCGTCGTCCTGGAGAACATCAAGCGGCACCTCGGCTACGGCGAGGAGCGCCGCTCGGCCATCCTCACCGCCGTCCGCGAGGTCTCCGGAGCGATCACCTCCTCCACCCTCACCACCGTCGCGGTGTTCCTCCCCATTGGCGTGGTCGGCGGCATGGTCGGTGCCCTCTTCGGCTCCTTCTCGCTCACCGTCACCGTCGCCCTGCTCTCGTCCCTCATCGTGTCGCTGACGGTCGTGCCGGTGCTCTCGTACTGGTTCCTGCGCGCCCCGAAGACCCCCGCGGGCACCGACCCGGAGGAGCTGCGCCGCGCGGCCGAGGAGAAGGAGACCCGCAGCCCGCTCCAGCGGCTGTACGTCCCCGTGCTGCGCTTCGCGACCCGCCGCCGGGTCACCAGCCTGGTGATCGCGGCCGTCATCCTGATCGGCACGTTCGGCATGGGGCCGCTGCTGAAGACCAACTTCTTCGACCAGGGGGACCAGGACACCCTCACCCTCAAGCAGGAGCTGAGGCCCGGCACCAGCCTGGGTGCGGCCGACGCGCAGGCCAAGAAGGTCGAGAAGCTGCTGGCCGGTACGGACGACGTAGAGGACTACCAGGTCACCGTCGGCTCCTCCGGCTTCATGGCGGCCTTCGGTGGCGGCACCGGCGCCAACCAGGCCTCGTACCAGCTGAAGCTCACCGCCGACGCGGACTCCGGCAAGGTCTCCGACGATCTGAGGGCCGGACTCGACAAGCTCGGCGAGGGCATCGGCGAGACCACCGTGACCGCGGGCGGCGGCTTCGGCAGCCAGGACCTGAGTGTGGTGGTCAAGGCCGGTGACGCCGACGTCCTGCGGGCCGCCTCGGAGCAGGTGCGCAAGGCAGTCGCCGGTCTCGACGACGTCACCGACGTGCAGAGCGACCTGGCGCAGAGCGTCCCGCGGATCTCCGTCAAGGCCAACGCCAAGGCCGCGGCGGCCGGTTACAACCAGGCGACCCTCGGCGCCGCGGTCACCCAGGCGGTCCGCGGTACCACCAGCGGCAAGGCGCTGCTGGACGACACCGAGCGCGACATCGTCATCACGGCGGCCCACCCGGCCACCACCGAGGCCGAGTTGCGGAACCTGGCCGTCCCGACGCCGGCCGGCGCGGTCGAACTCGGCGAGATCGCCACCGTGCGGACCGTCCCCGGCCCGGTCCAGATGACCCGGATCGACGGCGCGCGCTCCGCGACGATCACCGCCAAGCCGACCGGTGACAACACCGGCGCGGTCAGCACCGCGCTGCAGAGCGAGATCAAGGCGCTCGACCTGCCGGACGGCGCGACCGCGGAGATCGGCGGCGTCTCGCAGGACCAGACCGAGGCGTTCACCTCGCTCGGACTGGCCATGCTGGCGGCCATCGCGATCGTCTTCATGCTGCTGGTCGCGACCTTCAAGTCGCTGGTGCAGCCGCTGATCCTGCTGGTGTCGATACCCTTCGCGGCGACCGGCGCCATCGGCCTGCTGGTCGCCACCGGCACCCCGCTGGGCGTGCCGGCGATGATCGGCATGCTGATGCTGATCGGCATCGTGGTCACCAACGCGATCGTGCTGATCGACCTGATCAACCAGTACCGGGCGCAGGGCCACGGCGTGGTGGAAGCGGTCATCGAGGGCGGCCGGCACCGGCTCCGCCCGATCCTGATGACGGCGCTCGCGACGATCTGCGCGCTGTTGCCGATGGCGCTGTCGATCACCGGGGACGGCGGCTTCATCTCGCAGCCCCTCGCGGTGGTCGTGATCGGCGGTCTGATCACCTCGACGCTGCTGACGCTGCTTCTCGTCCCGACGCTCTACGCCATGATCGAGCTGCGCAAGGAGCGCCGCGCGAAGAAGAAGGCGGCCAGGAACACGGACGCGGCCCCGGCCGGGAAGGACGACCGCACCCCGGAGCCTGCGGGCGTCTGACCGCCCCCTGCGGCCACGTCGATGACGGCAAGGGCCGGGGCCCGCACTTCACGGTGCGGGCCCCGGCCCTTCGGGTTTCCGGCGCGCCTACGGCAGCGCCAGCATCCGCTCCAGCGCCAGCTTGGCGAAGCTCTCGGTCTCTTTGTCGACCTCGATGCGGTTGACGACCTTGCCGGCCGCCAGCGACTCCAGCGTCCAGACCAGGTGCGGCAGGTCGATGCGGTTCATGGTCGAGCAGAAGCAGACCGTCTTGTCGAGGAAGACGATCTCCTTGTCCTGGTCGGCGAACCGGTTCGCCAGCCGCCGGACGAGGTTCAGCTCGGTGCCGATCGCCCACTTCGAACCGGCGGGCGCGGCCTCCAGGGCCTTGATGATGTACTCCGTCGACCCGACGTAGTCCGCCGCCGCCACGACCTCGTTCTTGCACTCGGGGTGCACCAGGACGTTCACGCCGGGGATCCGGGCCCGTACGTCCTCGACCGACTCCAGCGAGAAGCGGCCGTGCACCGAGCAGTGCCCGCGCCACAGGATCATCTTGGCGTTCCGCAGCTGCTCGACGGTCAGCCCGCCGCCCGGCTTGTGCGGGTTGTAGACGACGCAGTCCTCCAGGGACATCCCCAGGTCGCGGACGGCGGTGTTGCGGCCCAGGTGCTGGTCGGGCAGGAAGAGCACCTTGCTCGTCGAGGGGTCCCCCTGCTCGAACGCCCACTCCAGCGCCCGCTTGGCGTTGGAGGAGGTGCAGATCGTGCCGCCGTGCTTGCCGGTGAACGCCTTGATGTCGGCCGAGGAGTTCATATACGACACGGGCACGACCTGCTCGGCTATGCCGGCCTCGGTCAGCACGTCCCAGCACTCGGCGACCTGCTCGGCATTGGCCATGTCGGCCATCGAGCAGCCGGCGGCCAGGTCGGGGAGGACGACCTGCTGGTCGTCGGTGGTGAGGATGTCCGCGGACTCCGCCATGAAGTGCACACCGCAGAAGACGATGTACTCGGCGGCCGGCCGGGCGGCGGCGTCCCGCGCGAGCTTGAAGGAGTCTCCGGTCACATCGGCGAACTCGATGACCTCGTCGCGCTGGTAGTGGTGCCCGAGGATGAAGACCTTGTCCCCGAGCTTCGCCTTGGCCGCGCGGGCGCGCTCGACGAGGTCGGGGTCGGACGGAGCCGGCAGGTCGCCGGGGCAGTCCACGCCACGCTCGCTCTTGGGGTCGGCCTCGCGGCCGAGGAGGAGCAGCGCGAGCGGGCTCGGCTGGACGTCCAGGGGCTGGGCGGTGGTCACGACACGCACCCTCTCTTTTCTTCGATGAGCGCGGCGCTGCCGCACACCAGTGGAGCCGGTGCGTGCACACCGGGAGCCTTTTCGTCTATTTGACGCTATCTATCATAGCTCCTTCACGTCACTTTGACGATGGCCATTGTGTCGATGTGACGCATCCGCCCCGCCGCTTGTGCGGGCGGCCACCGTCAACCGCGCGCCGGTGTGCGAGCATGAAGAGAGAACCCTTGCCGGCAGTGTCCGGAAGGCTTCTCGACAAGTTGAGCCCAGCCGGAATTAATCCGGGACGTCTTTGGTTGCAGAGTTCTGCATCCGATGACAAGCGGTCCGTACAACCCGGGAGAGATGTAGATGAGCGTTCAGGACGAGACCACCGTCAGCGACGGCATCATCCTGTCCGACGCGGCCGCGTCGAAGGTGAAGGGCCTGCTGGAGCAGGAAGGCCGGGACGACCTCGCGCTGCGGGTGGCCGTTCAGCCCGGTGGCTGCTCCGGACTGCGCTACCAGCTCTTCTTCGACGAGCGCTCGCTCGACGGTGACGTCGTGAAGGACTTCGACGGCGTCAAGGTCGTCACCGACCGGATGAGCGCCCCCTACCTGGGTGGTGCCTCGATCGACTTCGTGGACACCATCGAGAAGCAGGGCTTCACGATCGACAACCCGAACGCCACCGGCTCCTGCGCCTGCGGCGACTCCTTCAGCTAAGAGTCAGCGGGAAGAAAGGCGGCGCCCCCGAGGGGGCGCCGCCTTTCGCTGTTTCCCCCGGGCCGTCGGCGGCCCGGGGGGCTTGTCACTGCTTCGGCACGGACTCACCGGTCGACACATCGACGACCTTCCGGCCGTCCAGCGGCTTGTCCAGCGTCACCGTCTTGGTGAACTCCTTGGCGATCTTGACGCAGACCTGACCCGGCTTCTTGTCCTTGCCGGTCACCTTGGTCTTCACCGTCGTGCCCGACTCCTCGGCGCTGACCGAGTACGTACTGCACACGCCGCCCCAGAAGTGCAGCGTCAGCTTCTTCCCGCCATCGGAGACGGCGTACGCCTCCAGCGCCATCGCCCCGGGCTTCCCGGACGGCTTCTGCGGCGACTGCCCCGGGCTCTGCGACGCGCCGTCCTCGCCCTGGTGGGCCAGATACGCCGGATCCACCGCCGGATGCGCGACCGTCGACAACGCGTCCGGGCCGTTGCTCGCGCCCGGCTGGCGCACCTTGTACAGCCACGACGGCACCAGCGCCTGCCGGCCGTCCACGTACTGCACCGAGAGCCCGAAGGTCGCCCCGGTCACGTCGGCCGGCTTCTGTGCCCGCGTCGGTGCCGGCTCGCACGGCGCGACGCCGCCACCGCTGCGGCCCTTCTCGGTCTGCGGCGAGGCGCAGTCACCGGGCTTGTTGCGGCCGTCCCGCGAGTTCAGCCGGTCCAGCGTCCTGTCCGCGTTCAGCACCGGATAGTCCGCGCCCTTCGCCGGATTCGCCAACTGGCCGCTGCCGCCCACGACTTGCCCGTCCGAGCCGACCTGCAGATCGCTCTGCCAGCCGTACGTCGGCAGCCCGCCGAGCACCGGGTTCGCGGTCACGATCCGCACCGCGCCGGACAGCCCGCTCGCGTCCAGCTTCGCGTCCTGCCGGCCGAGCGCCTTCAGCGCGGGCTGCACCGCCTGCTTCGCCTTCTCCTGCGACACCGCGCCCTTGCCGCTGCCGTCGTCCTCGGTCGAGGCGTCCCCGCCACCGCGGTAGGACGGGCAGCCGGGCCGGCTCGACGCGCCCGAGCCCTCCTCGGCGTCGTCCTTGGGATTGGCGGGCAGCGCGCAGTTCGTCCCGCCCGGGGTGCCGTACTGCGTGTACGTCCACGAGCCCGAGCCGGTCTTGTTCACCTGCAGAACGGGGCTGCGGGCATCCCGCGTCAGCCCTCCGACCTTCCAGGTGTTGCCCTCCGACCGGGCCTTTCCGGCCACATCCAGGGCCTTGGCCAGCCGTTCCACGGCGGCCTTGCTGATCTGCCCCTGCGGGCGGTACACCGGCGCGGAGTCCGGCCCGTCCGGCAGCTTCTCCACCGCCCGGTAGTTCGCACCCTGGGGATTGGGCTCACCGGCGGCGATCCCGCCGCCGCCGTAGCCGTCGAGCGCAAGCGGCGGCGGGTCCTTCTTCGCCCCGGCGCCCGCCGCGGAGTCCCCGCCGCTGGACGCGGACGAGGCCCAGTACGCCGCGCCGCCCCCGGCGAGCAGCACCGCAGCGGCCATCGAGGCGACCACCAGGGGGGTGCGCCGCCTGCGCTCCGTGGACGTGGTGGTCTCGGGGGTGTCCTCGGTGTTCACCGCATCGCTCCTTCGGCTCCGCTGGACATCTGACGTGCCATCCTCCGTGAGGGGGACGCCGATGGGACGGGCCGGGGGTGCGGGCGGTTCCCTTCAGTGCGCTTTTCAGTCGCCGTACTCGGACATACCATCGACAAGTGCGGCGGAAGCCGCCGAGACCTTGATTCCGTGCAGATCGGACGCGCCGGCCGGAGCCGGCGTGGACCGCCGCCCGGCCTTCCAGTGCGGCGCCATCCGCGCGCAGTCCCCACGCAGCTGGTCGAGCGACTCCGGATCCCCGGTGGAAACCGCGCGGGAACGGGAAGTGACGGCTTTCACATCGTTGGTCATAGCGGAACCGTACGCACCCTTCGGCCTGCGGAGAAAGCCCTACTATTGGGTAGTTTTGTCAGGTAGGAGGGTCCGGTGTGACCGGGTAGCGTTGCTCTCCGTCCGTCCGCCCTCACGCCTTCCGCAGGAGCAGACCCGTCGTGCGTATCGCAGTCACCGGCTCCATCGCCACCGACCATCTGATGACCTTCCCCGGCCGCTTCGCCGACCAATTGGTCGCCGATCAGCTGCACACGGTCTCCCTCTCCTTCCTGGTCGACCAGCTCGACGTCCGTCGCGGTGGCGTCGCCGCCAACATCTGCTTCGGCATGGGCCAGCTGGGCACCGCCCCGATCCTGGTCGGCGCCGCGGGCAACGACTTCGAGGAGTACCGCGCCTGGCTCGACCGGCACGGCGTGGACACCCGCTCGGTGCGCATCTCCGAGGTCCTGCACACCGCGCGCTTCGTGTGCACCACCGACGCCGACCACAACCAGATCGGCTCCTTCTACACCGGCGCCATGAGTGAGGCCCGGCTGATCGAGCTGCACACCGTGGCCGAGCGGGTCGGCGGCCTCGACCTCGCGCTGATCGGCGCGGACGACCCCGAGGCGATGATCCGGCACACCGAGGAGTGCCGCAGCCGCGCGATCCCCTTCGCGGCCGACTTCTCCCAGCAGATCGCCCGGATGGACGGCGAGGCCATCCGCACGCTCATGGAGGGCGCGGCCTACCTCTTCTCCAACGAGTACGAAAAGGGCCTGATCGAGTCCAAGACCGGCTGGACCTCCGACGAGATCCTCGCCAAGGTCGGCACCCGCGTGACCACCCTGGGCGCCAACGGCGTCCGCATCGAGCGGGTCGGCGAGCCCGCCGTCGAGGTCGGTGTCCCGGAGGAGAACGCCAAGGCCGACCCGACCGGCGTGGGCGACGCCTTCCGCGCCGGCTTCCTGTCCGGCCTGGCCTGGGGCGTCGGCCTGGAGCGCGCCGCGCAGGTCGGCTGCATGCTGGCGACGCTGGTCATCGAGACCGTCGGCACCCAGGAGTACGAGCTGCGCCGCAGCCACTTCCTGGACCGCTTCACCAAGGCATACGGCCACGAGGCCGCGGGCGAGATCCAGGCACACCTGGGCTGAGCCGGCCGAATGGTCAGACGCGGCGCCGCACGACGTACGCGGCGCCGCGCTCCGCGGCCCGTTCGCCGACGAACTCCTGGTCGCGCATCGCGCACCAGGCGGGGATGTCCAGCCGTGCGGCTTCGTCGTCGGACAGCACCGTCACGGTGTCACCGACCGGCACGCGGCCGATCACCTTCGCCAGCTCGATGACCGGGATCGGACAGCGTCTGCCGAGCGCGTCGACCACCAGCCCGGCGGGGGAGTCGGGCTCCGGATCCGTAGTGGCGGTAGCCTCCGCCGTGCTCCCCGCGTCCGGCCCGCCCTCCGTGGCCTCGGCCGGCACCGTAGCCGCGGACTCCCCGGTAGGCACACCGAGCCGCTCCCGCACCGAGCGCACCGTCCCCGGCAGCACCTCCAGGAACCGGTCCACATCCGCCTCGGACGTGCCGTACGGCAGCGAGACCCGCACATTGCCCTCGGACAGCACCCCCATCGCGCGCAGCACATGGCTCGGGACCAGCGTGCTCGATGTGCACGAGGAGCCCGAGGAGACCGAGAAGCCCGCACGGTCCAGCTCGTGCAGCAACGTCTCCCCGTCCACGTAGAGACAGGAGAAGGTCACCACGTGCGGCAGCCGGTGGACGGGGTCACCGACGACCTCCACGTCCGGTACCAGCTCCGGAACCCTGGCCCGGATCACATCCACCAGCCCCCGCAGCCGCGCCCCTTCGTCCGGCGCGGAGCCGGCCGGCGCGGACTCCGCGGCCGCGCGCACCGCCCGCAGGGATGCCGCCGCGGCCACGATCGCCGGGAGGTTCTGGAACCCCGGCGCGCGCCCCGACTCCCGCTCGTCCAGGGGCCCCTGGGGCGAGAACCGGGTGCCCTTGCGGACCACGAGCAGCCCGACGCCGGGTGGTCCGCCCCACTTGTGCGCGCTCCCCGCCAGCAGTGACCAGGCGCCGGGCACGCTTCCCCACAACAGGGACTGTGCGGCGTCCACCAGGAGGGGCACACCCGCCTCCCGGCAGAGCGCCGCTACCTCCTCGACCGGTTGTTCGGTTCCCACCTCGTGGTTCGCGGACTGGAGGCAGACGAGCGCGGTGTCCGGCCGCAGCGCCGCGGCGACGTCCTCGGCGGCCACCCGGCCGAACCGGTTCACGGCGACCTCCGACACCGTGCCGCCGGCCGCCGCGTGCACCTCCGCGGCGTGCAGCACCGAGGAGTGCTCAACCGAGGAGTGCAGCAGTTGGCGCCCGACACGCCGACGGGCCGCGAGCGCGCCGAAAATTCCGGAATGTACCGCCTGCGTCCCCGAAGGGGTGAAAACCAGCTCGTCGGGGCGGCACCCCACGGCCTCCGCCGCCGCCTCCCGCGCGGCATCCAGCAGCAGCCGGGCCCGGCGCCCCTCGCGGTAGAGGCGGGCCGGATCGGCCCAGCCCTCGTCCAGGGAGGCGAGCAACGCGTCCCGGGCGACGGGGTGCAGAGGGGCGGCGGAGGCGGCGTCGAAGTAGGGCACGTACGAGACGTTAGATGACCGGCCGGGCCGCCGCTCCGGGCGCAGGGGCGCGGACGGGCGGCAGGTGGGAGACAGGGCAGGGGGCGCCGCCGGGCCTGATGTCGGCACGTCGTCAGATGCCTGGTGGAAGCGGCGATTCGGGAGCTCAGGGGGCGGCGCCGGAAGGGCTCGGCCACCCCTTCGGGGTGCCGTGCGGCGCGTTGGGCACCCTCCCCGCGCGACCCCAAATAGCGTCCAGTAGGGTTTGGTCCGCATAAACATCCAAACCCCTGCCCGTGCCAGGGCCGGCGACCGACCAGCGAGACGGCCGCAGCCGGTCTCGCGGGCGAGACTCTCGGGAAGGCGCTACGTGAGTCCCAACGGCTCCGACCGCTCGTCGCGGCGCCCGATGCGGCGGAAGCTGCCGCAGGTGCTTGCTGCGGGCCTGGTCCTGGCGACCGCGACTGGTTGCACATATAAGGACTTCCCCCGCCTCGGCATGCCAACGCCCGTCACCGACGAGGCGCCGCGGATCCTCTCTCTTTGGCAGGGCTCCTGGGCCGCCGCCCTCGCAACGGGCGTGCTGGTGTGGGGCCTGATCATCTGGAGCGTGATCTTCCACCGTCGCAGCAGGACCAAGGTGGAGGTCCCCGCGCAGACGCGGTACAACATGCCGATCGAGGCGTTGTACACGATCGTCCCGTTCATCATCATCGCGGTGCTTTTCTACTTCACCGCGCGTGATGAGAGCGAACTCCTCAAGACTTCCAAGAAGCCGGACCACGTCGTGAACGTGGTGGGCTTCCAGTGGAGCTGGGCGTTCAACTACCTGGAGGACGTGGACGGCAACAAGTCGACCTCGGCTGTCGATTCCAAGGAACTCTCCGCTATTCCGGACAAGTGGAAGAAGGGTGTTCCCACCGGCGCCGAAGGCGTCTACGACGAGGGCACCCCGGGCGAGCGGAATCCGCAGACCGGCAACCCGGGTCCGACCCTGTGGCTGCCCAAGGGCGAGACCGTCCAGTTCGTCCTGACGTCGCGTGACGTCATCCACTCCTTCTGGGTGGTGCCCTTCCTGATGAAGCAGGACGTCATCCCGGGCCACACCAACGTCTTCGAGGTGACTCCGAACCACGAGGGCACCTTCATGGGCAAGTGCGCCGAGCTCTGCGGCGTCGACCACTCCCGGATGCTCTTCAACGTCAAGGTCGTCTCCCCCGAGCGGTACCGGGAGCACTTGAAGGACCTGGCGAAGAAGGGCCAGACCGGTTACCTGCCGTCGGGCATCGAGCAGACGGATCACGCCAGGAACGCGGAGACCAAAAACCAGTGAGCATCCTCAACGAACCTCAGGGTGCCGCCGCCGATTCGGCTCCGGCAGCACCGCCCGTACGCAAGAAGCAACCGGGTATCGCCGTGGTGAAGTGGCTCACGACCACTGATCACAAGACCATCGGCACGATGTACCTGGTCACGTCGTTCGCGTTTTTCTGCGTCGGCGGCCTGATGGCGCTCCTCATGCGCGCCGAGCTGGCCCGTCCCGGCACGCAGATCATGTCGAACGAGCAGTTCAATCAGGCGTTCACGATGCACGGCACGATCATGCTGCTGATGTTCGCGACGCCGCTGTTCGCCGGTTTCGCGAACTGG
>NZ_JBIRGO010000016.1:194114-196679 GCF_044328065.1 Streptomyces sp. NPDC017993 | reverse complement strand
GCCCGGTTACATTTCGAACCCGGAAGCTAAGCCTTTCAGCGCCGATGGTACTGCAGGGGGGACCCTGTGGGAGAGTAGGACGCCGCCGAACAATCTTTCAAGGACCCTTGGTCCCAGCGTTCACGCTGGGACCAAGGGTCCTTTTTGCTTGCCGAAGCGCGCCGAAATGGTCGGTGCGCGAGAATGAATGTGCAGTACCGATGACAGGAGTCACGTCGATGTCCACCAACTCTTCCGACGATCGTTCGGAGCGCCGGCCTCAGCGGCGCGACGACGGTGACCGCGGTGGTTTCCGGCGTGACGACCGGGGGCCGCGTCGTGACAATGACCGCGGCGGCCGCCCGGCCGGCGGCGGTGGCGGCTACGCGGGCCGTGACAACCGCGGTTCCGACCGTGGTGGTGCCCGTCGTGATGACCGCCCGTCCGGTGGTGACCGTGGCGGCTTCCGTCGCGATGACCGTCCCTCGGGTGGCGACCGTGGCCGCCCCGCTGGTGGCGACCGTGGTGGTCGTCCGGCCGGTGGCGGTTATGCCGGGCGGGATGACCGTGGTGGGCGTCCCACCGGTGGTGACCGCGGGGGCTTCCGTCGCGATGACCGTCCCTCAGGCGGCGACCGTGGTGGGTTCCGTGGCGGCGACCGTCGGGATGACAAGCCGCGCGGGCCTCGTCGTGACGATGAGCGCGGTGGTGGTTTCCGGCGCGATGACCGTGGTGGACGTCCGTCCGGCGGTGACCGTCCCGCGTTCCGTCGTGATGACCGTCCGTCTGGTGGTGACCGTGGTGGTTTCCGTCGTGACGACCGTCCCTCCGGTGGTGACCGTGGCGGAGTCCGGCGCGATGACCGCGGTGGACGTCCGTCCGGTGGCGACCGTGGTGGTTTCCGTCGCGACGATCGTCCGTCCGGTGGCGACCGTGGTGGTTTCCGTCGTGATGACCGTCCGTCTGGCGGTGACCGTGGTGGTTTCCGTCGTGATGACCGGCCTTCGGGTGGTGACCGTGGTGGTTTCCGGCGTGATGACCGTCCGTCGGGTGGGGACCGTGGGGGCTTCCGTCGCGATGAGCGGGGCGGCGAGCGTCCTCCCTTCCGCCGTGATGACCGTCCGTCCGGTGGTGACCGTGGCGGATTCCGGCGCGATGACCGTCCGTCTGGCGGTGACCGTGGTGGTTTCCGTCGTGACGACCGGCCTTCGGGTGGGGACCGTGGCGGTTTCCGGCGCGATGACCGTCCCTCGGGTGGTGACCGTGGGCGCCCCGCTGGTGGTGACCGTGGTGGTCGTCCGGCCGGTGGCGGTTATGCCGGGCGGGATGACCGTGGTGGGCGTCCCACCGGTGGTGACCGTGGCGGCTTCCGTCGGGACGATCGGCGCGATGAGCGTCGTGATGACCGCGGTGGTGACCGTGGGGGCTTCCGGCGTGATGACCGTGGTGGCGATCGCGGTGGGTTCCGTCGGGATGACCGTCCGTCCGGTGGCGAGCGTGGGGGTTTCCGGCGTGATGACCGGGGGCCGCGGCGGGATGATGACCGTGGGCGTCGGCCGTACGGTGCCGGTGCCGGGCGTGGGCGGGACGACCGCCGGGATGACCGGCGTGATGACCGTCGGGACCGGGACCGGGAGCCGATCAAGCGGCTGCCGATTCCGGAGGACGTCACCGGCGAGGAGATCGACAAGGATGTGCGGCAGGAGCTGCTGAGCCTGCCGAAGACGCTCGCCGAGGATGTCGCCAAGAACCTGGTGATGGTGGCGAAGCTGCTGGATGAGGACCCGGAGCAGGCGTACGGGTACTCGCGGATCGCGCTGCGGCTGGCGTCCAGGGTTGCCGCGGTGCGTGAGGCCGCCGGCTTCGCGGCGTACGCGATCGCCAACTACAGCGAGGCGCTTGCCGAGTTCCGGGCGGCGCGGCGGATGACCGGCAGCGTCGAGCTGTGGCCCGTCATGGCGGACTGCGAGCGCGGTCTGGGCCGGCCGGAGAAGGCGATGGCCATGGCCGGCGAGCCCGAGGTGGCGAAGCTGGACAAGGCCGGGCAGGTCGAGATGCGGCTGGTCGCGGCGGGTGCCCGTCGGGACATGGGGCAGGCGGACGCCGCTGTGGTGACGCTGCAGGGTCCCGAGCTCGCGTCGAACGCGGTGCACCCGTGGACCGCGCGGCTGCGCTACGCGTACGCGGACGCGCTGCTGGAGGTCGGGCGCGAGGACGAGGCGCGCGACTGGTTCGCCAAGGCGCTGGAGGCCGACCAGGGTGGCACGACCGATGCCTCGGACCGGCTCGCGGAGCTGGACGGCGTCGAGTTCACCGACGCCCTGGGGGACGCCGACGAGGCTGACGAGACCGATGTGGCTGCCGTGACCGATGAGGCTGATGAGGCCGGCGCTGAGGTGCCGGTGGCGGAGCTGTCGGTTGTCGAAGGTGATGACGTGGCCGATGAGGTCGTCGTTGTCGAGGCAGAGGCAGAGGCAGAGGCAGAGGCAGAGGCAGAGGCAGAGGCAGAGGCAGAGGCAGAGGCAGAGGCAGAGGCAGAGGCAGAGGCAGAGGCAGAGGCAGAGGCAGAGGCAGAGGCAGAGGCAG